>JAAFIH010000009.1 GCA_013297755.1 Cytophagales bacterium | reverse complement strand
CCCTAAAATAAATTTGCTTGATAAAAATATCCTTTTACATTTGCATTGAGATTAGGAATTTATAAACGAATAAATGCCTGACCTCTGAAAAAAGTTCTTTAAATGTTGGTAGGAATTACTTGTATGGCTTTAATGGCAAGGAGAAAGATAATGAGACTTCATGGCAAGATTATGGCTTTAGGATTTATAGTTGTCCACTTGGAAGGTTTTTGAGTATAGACCCATTAACTGGTGAGTATCCTATGCTTACACCTTATCAATTTGCGAGTTTGAGTCCAATTTCAGGTATTGATAGAGATGGCTTAGAATTTGAATGGGCTGCTCGTGCCTGGAATCATGGTTCTACTAAATTAACTAATGGCTTAGAAAGGCTTGATCGAGCATATATTAAAAGTAAAGGAAATTCTTATGGTAGTAGAGGTAGTTCTGCTTTAGGTACTACTGGTGCAGGTGTAGAAGCCAAAGTAGGGGTTTTGGGTTTTGGAGTTAAAGTTGCAGTAGAGTCTTACAGTACCTCAGAAAATAGCGTAGGTTTTTCACTTTCTGGAGAGGCATCGTTCGCTCCAGCAGTGAAAATACAAGAAGGAAAAGGATGGAAAGATGTGATGAAGTCTTCGCTTGAAGACCCCCTTGCTGTAGAAGCTGGAGTTTATGGGTTTGTAGAGAGTAGCATTAGAGAAAGTACTGACGGTTTTGAGAATGATAAGAAAATTACTAGAGATGAAAATGTAACAATTGGAGTTGGTAGAACAGGTTGGGTAACTGAAAGGAGTGAGGATTTAAACAATGGGAATGTTAAATACAAATCTGGATTAAAAGCTGGAGCAGATTTTAAAGATTTAAAATCAGGTAATAAAGATAAAATACCCAAAGAGCAAAAAAGCAGTGCTAAACATGGAAATGCTGGACGAATAGTCGTTAAACATAATTCAAAAGAGGGTAATGTTGGAGAATAATAAGCAAATACCAAATGAAAATTTTGCCCCCAAAATGATGTTTTGGATAAGAGTTATTTATTTAGGAGTCACTTTTTTAGTGTTTTTGTGTTCAACAATTTATCCAATAATTAATAGTGTTTCTGTAATTAAAAATGGCACAACAGTTGATGCTCTAATAAAAATAAGGATTGAGGGGAACTATTCCGGAGGTTTAGGAACTACATGTTTTTTTATTGCAAAAACTAGATCTACTGATTCAATCCTAAGTATTCATAATAGTGCTTATGATTTTAGGAGATATAAACCAGGAGATATTGTAAGCGTTACTATACTTAAAGATTCTCCAAATAGATTTTTATTTAATGATATATATGATAGAGTTTATTTTCCATTACAAGGTTTAGCCTTCACAGTTTTATTTTCAGGTTTGTTATACTTAATGTGGATTGCTGGTACAAAGTGGTTTCCAAATATAGGAGATGATGACTAAAACCAGCTATTCGTCCCCAGCTAGGCGAAGAATAAAAAAAGGCTGAAAGTTTGGCGAAGTCTCTGACTTCGTCATCGTGTATGCAAATCTGAGATTTTCGCCTTTGTTGGAGTATACTGTACCCCAGCTAAGCGAAGAATAAAAAAATGCTAAAAGTTTGGCGAAGTCTCAAGACCCACTCGACCTCGTTTGTAACGGGGTCGGTTGAGCAAATCGTTTCCAACGATAATAAAAAAACGAAATAAAGTCCATAATTTTTTACAAAAAACAACCACTTTTCGTGTTCACGAAAAACAAAAAAAAATAAAAAAAAGGGGGGCAAAAAAACAAAAGTGGCTTCGCCACACCCAGCTAGGCGAAGAATAAAAAAATGCTAAAAGTTTGGCGAAGTCTCCAGACTTCGTCATGGTGTATGCAGATCTGAGATTTGCTATAGAAACAAAAAAGTCCATATTTTTAAAATTGGAATTAATTTATACGCAAATCAGAGATTTGCGTTCGCTTCGACATAGTCTGGAGACTATGCCAAACATCCTACACATGATGTGGCAAATCCCCAGCTAGGCGAAGAATAAAAAGGCTGAATGTTTGGCGAAGTCTCTGACTTCGTCATCGTGTATGCAAATCTGAGATTTTCGCCTTTGTTGGAGTATACTGTACCCCAGCTAAGCGAAGAATAAAAAAATGCTAAAAGTTTGGCGAAGTCTCAAGACCCCGTTAGGCGTAGAATGTAAATGAAAGTAAAAAGTTAAATGATGTTGTTTGGCGAAGTCTCCAGACTTCGTCAAGGTGTATGCAAATCTCTGATTTGCTATAGAAACAAAAAAGTCCATATTTTTAAAATTGGAATTAATTTATAAGTAAATCAGAGATTTGCGTTCACTTCGACATAGTCTGGAGACTATGCCGAACACATTAATAAATCAGTATTCAAATCTGAGATTTGCAATAAAAACAAAAATCCTTATTTTTGTATTTATGAGTCAAGGCTATCAAATATACAATCAAAATGCACTGTATTATCTTACATTTCAAATTGTAGATTGGGTTGATATTTTTACATGGCAAGTTTATAAAGACATTTTGATATATAGTTTCAAATATTGTCAAGCCAATAAAGGATTAGAACTTTTTGGGTATGTAATAATGAGCAACCATATTCATTTGATTGCAAGATGCAAAGAAGGCTTTAGGTTGTCAGACACGATTCGTGATTTTAAGAAATTTACAGCTAAAAACATGCTTGAAAACATCAGAAATACTAACGAAAGCAGAAGTGATTGGATGTTGAAAAGGTTTGAATTTGCAGCAAAATCACATCAACGAAACAGTGAATATCAAGTATGGACGCACGAAAATCATGCTATTGAGTTGTTTAGTAATGATTTCATAACTCAAAAATTAAATTACATTCATAACAATCCAGTAAGAGCAGGCATTGTAGAATTAGAAGGAGAATACATATATAGTAGTGCAAAGAATTATGCTGGATTGAAAGGAAAAATAAAAATTGATTTTGTTTGATAAAAAGCAAAACATAGATTTGCCTTCGCTTCGACATGGTCTGGAGACGAACAAACTGCAAAAGTTGAGTTTCATTAATTGTTGCATTTTGCAAATATATATAACTAAAAAAGTGATAAACCTAAATAGCTTAAAAATTTTAATTTTATTATTTGTAATTGCATTTTCAAAAATCAACGCTCAAAATAATAAACAAACCAATTTTGAGTTGATTACAGATACCTCAAACAAACAATTGGGGATATAATGTTATATTTTCCAAATAGCACTAACAAAAGAGTACATTTATTAGCCAGTAACAGCGTTTTTATTTATCGCAAACAAGATTTTAAAACCCAACCTTATATAGATGTCATATTTTTTGGCATAAACCATCCAGTCTATCCGTTTGATAGCAAAATTTTTTGTGAATTAAGCATCGAACTTGTAGAAAAATCGCCTTATTTTAATATTGCTATCCCCTTTCATACAGGAAAAGAAAGTATTGAAAAATTGAAAGAATTATGTAAAAATGGCAAAAAAATCAGGCACTTGGTTTTTTATGGGCATTCGGGATATAAAGGCTTTTTTGTAGAAAAAGAATCTGGTTTTTATACAGATACATATAGTCATTCTGATGAAGGGAAAAAACTTAAATTCACAGGTAAAGAAGCAAGAATCAAACATTTGGTTGAGGAAAAAAATAATAAGCGTATTGTTTTTGATGAAAATGCGATTGTGGTGTTGGCTGGGTGCAATACCTACCAAAAAGGCGAAAGTTTTGCCAATGATTTAGCCAAAGCCTTGCAAATACCTGTAGTGTGCACAAACCAAAAAATAGTAATTTATCATACCTCAGAAGTTGGAGAAGAATTGCTTGGTATTGAAAATAAAACTTTCGTTGCACTATTTTACGAAAAAGGAGAGAAAAAAATATTAGATTTTTCAAAAACCAAAATTGGAATTTCAGAAGCTATCTATAAAATAAACGAATGGAAAAAACTGCAAACTCACAAGTAAATTTTAAAAGGACTTCAACAAAAAATTAATTTTCAAAAAAAACATTTAATAATTTCAGAAAGCATTAAAAAATTCCTTAATTTGTGATTATAATAATTATGTGGATAACAGAGCACAAACGGTGGACGCAATTTTGAGATTTTTTTTTATCGTATGGATGTTTGGTTGTTTATCGGTTTTTTCACAAAGTACTAAACTTAAAAAAAATAACAAATCAACAAAAGCTGCTATAACTACACCAACTGTAACCAGTCAAAACTTAAATCAAGCACAAGAGCCTGAATATCCTTATGTACCAATGATGGAAGGTAGGTGGCGAATGATAGAAGACCGCCTATTAGAATTGAGTAAAAAAGAAGCCTTAGGATTAAAAGAAAAAATAGATTTTTCGATTTCAGGGGCATCGATACACGAATTTTTGAGAGCAATAGCCGAAACCCACAACCTGAATGTAAGCATAGACCCAAACTTAAATTTCAAAGTTATTTATAATTTCAACAACGAAAAAGTGATGAATGTCATCCTATTTTTGTGTAGAGAATATAATTTAGATATTAGATTTACAGGTAGTATCATGTCGTTTTATAAATTTGAAGAAGCCAAACCAGAGCCAGAAAAAGTAAAACCCAAAGCCTTTAATGTTGAGTATAACAGCTATAACGATAAATTGAGTGCCGATTTACGAAAAGACACCCTTACAGAAGTAATTAAAAAGATTATCAAGCTATCAAAAAAAAATGTAACACTTGCTCCAGGATTAGAAAACAAACTAGTTAGTGGCTACATAGAAGCTATGCCATTTGAACAAGCTGTTGAGCGATTGGCTTATGCCAACAATATGCTCTTAGAAAAATCAAAAGAAGGAAACTTAACACTCGAACCAAATGAAGTAGAATATGAGCAAACAACATCAACCAAAGCTGGAGATGTAAATTTTAGTGGTGTAAGTAATGATTCAAGAAATGCAAGAGGCTCAAAATCAAATACAACCTCAAAATCCAAAACAAGACCCAAAAAAGGACAAGAAACAGAAGAAAAAGCCATAACAATTACTGATAGTTTAGGTAAAAAATGGGTAAGCATTGATGCAGATAATTTGCCAGTTGCAGAACTAGTAAAAAGTATGTCAGAGGACGTAGGCAAAAACTTTTATTTATTTTCTGACCCCAAAGGAAATATTACCACAAAAATCAATAAAGCCCCTTTTGACGATGTGTTGTCAGTGTTGTTGCAAGGCACTGATCATACTTGGAAAAATAGAGACAATACTTATCTGATTGGCGAAAGAGGCAATGAAGGCTTTAGAGAAAGTGAAGTGGTGCAGTTGCAATACCGCAGTGCAGAAATCATGCTAGATAACATCCCTTCAGACCTTAAAAAAGGTGTTGATATCAAATATTTTAAAGAATTGAATAGCTTAATCATGAGTGGCTCGGCTCCACAAATAGCTGAATTGAAACTATTAATCAAAAAACTAGACAGACTTGTTCCAGTAATTCAATTAGAAGCCATTTTTGTAAATGTATCAAAATCTCGCACATCAAAAACAGGTATAAGTGCTGGATTTAGAGATACCGTAAAATCAGGCGGAAACGTATTAGGGGCCAATGGATTGGATTATACTTTTAACTCTAGAAAGTTTAACGAACTATTGGCAGGGATTCCATTTTTAGGAAATGCTGTTAATATTGGAAAAATAAATAGCAGTTTTTATTTAACTCTTAGTGCATTAGAAAGTCAAGGCGATGTAGATGTAAAACAAACCCCAAAACTTTCAACTTTAAATGGGCATGAAGCCACACTCAAAATTGGAGAAACTGATTATTATAGCATAGAAACCCAAAATACATTAGGGTCGCTTACTACCAATACAATCAAAACCATCCAGTGGAATCAGATACAAGCTAATTTATCGATTAAAATCAACCCAATTGTAAGTGGCGATGATCAAGTAACCATGGATATTGAATTTGAAAACTCCAGTTTCAAACCCCGAACAGCTGCCAATGCACCCGTTGGAACATTTACACAAACATTCAAATCCATGATTCGCGTAAAGAATGAAGAGATGATAGTACTTGGAGGACTTGAAGGTATACAAAAAAGCGAATCAGGTTCTGGAATCCCATTTTTATCAAGAATTCCTATTCTAAAATGGTTGTTTAGTAGCAGGGAAAAAACAAAAAAGAAAAGTAAATTATTGGTATTTATTAGACCAACAATTATTTACTAATAGATAAAATGCAGATTCTTTCTAATATTAAAGGCTATTTTTTTACACTTCCTCAGCTAAAGGCAATACATATAAAACTAATAGATGATACTAGAGATAGAAAAGAAATTACCCTTATTCAAACCAAAAAAGGAATTGAAGTAGCTAACATAGAACAATTGTCAGCCAAAAATACAACTTCAAAAAAAGAAACAAAAACGCCAATAGCACTTACTATAAAAGGCAAAGGGATTTTAATCAAATCGTATACGTTTGAAGAAAATGAAGAAAATATAGATTGGTTTTCAAAACTTGTTCCTGGAGCAATCGCAAGCGATTTTTATATTCAAATTTTTGGAGATGAAAATCAAAAGCAAGTAGCTTTTGCTCGAAAATCATTGATAGACCCTATACTTCAAGAAGTTGAGAACGAAGGAAATGTGATAATCTTTTTCTCGTTGGGGTCTTTGGCTTTAGCAAATTTATTTTCTTTAATTCCTCAAAATAATTACCATGAAACTTGGGATGCAGGGAATTTTACATTTAATCTAGCTAAAGACAAACAGGGAATTTACAAAATAATATCTTGGCAGTATGCCATGCAATCCCACGATTTAGTTATAGATACTGAAATAATTTCTGCAAATACGGCCATTACTTACGCAACAGGTTTGAATGCTTTGCTTCAACCTGAAAAGGGAGTTGAAAATAGTCGATTTGAAAATGCTAGAGAACAAACAATATATGATTATGCTTTCAAAAAGCTAGGAATAATAGCTTTAGTTGCCATTTTATGTATTGTATTGTTGAACACAGTTGCATTTCAATATTATTTCAAAAAAGCACAATCGTTAGAACTTTCATACGCTCAGACATCCATTGAAATGAAAGAAGTTGAAGATATGAAACAAAAATTAGCCTCGAAAAATGCCTTTCTGATACAAGAAGGTTGGAGTCAAAGCCCGAAAATGAGTTATTATGCAGATTGCATAGCAGCAAATGTGCCACAAGAAATTTCTCTTACTAAACTAGAAATTGCAGAACAAGATAAAAAAGCAGAGAGAGACAAAAAGGAATATAAATTTGATGCTAAAACCATTATAGTTGAAGGACAAACACCCAATGGAAATACCTTAAACGACTGGTTACAAGTGCTTAAGCAACAAAAATTTGTATCAGATGCTGAAATCATAAACTATAAACTAGAAGAAACAACTCAAAAGGGATTATTTAGTATTTTAATAAAAATTAAATAAATTTTATATTAACGATTTATAAATTACGATTTGAGATTTACGATTTTGAAATTATCATTTAAAAAAAATACATTACGCATTACACATTACACATTACACATTACACATTACACATTACACATTACACATTAACAATTAACAATTAACAATTAACAATTAAGTAGGTGTTCAACAATTTATCATCAAAGCAAAGATTTAACTATCTCCTTATTGGGATAGGGGTGGTATTGTTTTTAGTTTACATTTTGGCAATAAAAAAAACAATAGATGTAAAAGCTAAAGCTATTGACATGGAAGCCATTCATGAAAAGGCAATTGCAGAACCTCAAAACAAAGCTATGCTAGAATATCAATTGATGAAAATACAAAAATCGTTGGCTGCTTACGCAGACAGCTCAGGAAAAGCACAAGATAAACTTTTGAAAACCATTAGTAGTTTTACATCTACAAAAACAGTTATGCTAAAAAGCTATGAACCTCCAAAAACCAACGGAGAAATCAACACAACAGTTCTTTATTTACAAGGAAATTATATAAATTTACTAAAAGTATCAAACAAACTCGAAAATACAGATGGACTTGGCAGAGTTGTACATACATTATTTGAAACCAGTATGGATTACAATACCCGAAAAAAAATATTGACTCTGAAAATAATCGTTCAAACAGTTATTTAAAATGAAAATTTGAAAATGAAAAGTATAAAAAATAAAATGTATATCATATTCTGTGCATTGGCTGGAATAGCTTCTTGCACAGTGTTTAGAGAAGATAATTTAGAAAAAACTGTTGTGGTTTTAACATCACCAGCTGATAAAATCCGTTCTAGTACTCTCAGCCAAACTTTTACATGGGAAGAAATAAGGGTTTCTAATCCTGTAAGATACACCATTCAAATAGAAGACGACAGGGGCAGACTTTGGACAGATACCATTACCACAAAATTAAAATACACCATTCGCTTAAATAATAATGCAAATTACACTTGGCGGGTTAGGGTGCAAAATGGAGGCTATTTTTCGCCTTTTAGTACCCGAACTTTTCGTGTAGATACATCCAGACAATTGCAATCTAGTACAGTGATACTCAATTCGCCATCGAGTGGTTCGTTGATTACATCTTTAATCCAAAATTTTAGTTGGCAAAGCATTATTGGGGCTACTCGTTATCAATTGATTTTGGCAACACCAAATTTTACAAGTCCAACAAGTACATATACCATTGATAATGGAAACTCGACTTCATTTAGCATGAGTTTAACAGGTGTGGGCACATTGCCAGGTGTTGGAAACTATGAATGGAAAGTAAATGCGTTTAACAGTAACTTTTCAGATACTTCAAGTTCTGAAACCAGAAATTTTGTGGTTAATAATCAAAGTATGTTATTAAATGCTCCTGCTCAAAACGAATCGTTTGTGAATACCAATCGAATACCATTTAGATGGACTAGGATTGGTTCAGCAGTAAACTATAGAATTGAGATTGTAGCAAATACCTTTGCAAATCCAACTTCTACCGTTTTAAAC
Source organism: Cytophagales bacterium (assembly GCA_013297755.1). Classification (GTDB taxonomy): domain Bacteria; phylum Bacteroidota; class Bacteroidia; order Cytophagales; family UBA9547; genus REAG01. Next base: position 119,767 of record JAAFIH010000009.1, on the reverse strand, counting down.
ACCTTAGTTTCGCCCGATTCAGCACAGATTGCTCGCGTAGTTTTTAACACTACTGGTCAGCATCAATGGCGAGCCACAGCCATAACCTCTTCTGGAAGTATTCCATCTGAAATTCGGACATTTAGTGTCTCGCCACCATCGCCATCTGCATCAGCATTTGTAGCTCCTGATGACTTGGCAACAGTAACTTCGTCTGTAACCTTACGTTGGGATAGAGGTTCAAGTACACTAATAGAAGGCGATAGTTTATGGGTATATGCCAATAACACAACAAACTTAGTTGCTGGCTTTCCAATTTACAGCACCACCAACCAATTTTACACCTTCAATGCTCCTGCTTCTGGTACCTATTTTTGGAAAATTAAAGCAAAAGATGTTTTTGGAAATACTAGTCCAGTTTCTATCACTCGAAGATTTGCAACGCCTTAATTAGATGTGAGATGGTGCGAGTTTTTTTCACAATCTCACATCTGACAATCTCACTTCTGTCACACTTATGAAAAAAAAGAACGTTACGTATTTACTTTTAGTGTTGGTAGCAGGTATTTGGGGATATTTATTTTACAAGTTTTTTTCGGATTTGAATCCCGAAAAAGCAGTTGAAGTAAATACAAACCCAATCCAGTTTGCTAAAATTGAAGAAACAAAGGATACTGTTTATGTTTTAATGGCAAATTATAAAGACCCTTTTTTAGGCACTGCGTTTTCAAATTCTAGTTTATCAACCATAAAACGTAAGCTCACAGTACCTAAAATATCAAAACTTAATATACCTATTATTACAACAGTTTCAGCCATCGTTTGGCCAGATGTAAAATATCTAGGTTTGATTTCTCATCAAGCTAATGCCAAACACATGGGTATTATTAACATCAATAACAAAGAGTATACGGTAACAGAAGGAATGATTATTGAAGAATTTAAAATCCTTAAACTAACAAAATCAAATATTACGTTAGTTTATAAAGGGGTGGAGAAAGTTATTGGGAGGGGATAGAAATTAAAGGGTGAAGTTATAATTTATTACTTTTTAAGTATATTTTGTTTTTCCTTTTCGGTTTCAACAGATTTTACCCAATCTGCATATTTATCAGCAGGAAGTTCTCTATAGCCAAGTGTATTGATGTATTGTTCTGTGATTTTAAATTCTCTGTAGTTGGCATCCATCAAATCACTTTTTATAATGCCTTTTATCTTTGCTTCTGCTTGCATTTTTACTCCCATTTCTCTTAAACAATTGTATTTTGCCATTAAATTGTGTATTCCAAGTGGATAATGTTTATATACTTGGTTGGTGCATTTAAGCACAAACCAATCATCTCCATATTCTTTGTGGTAGGCTTGACAGAGGTTGAACAAACATAGGGCTACAGATTGTTTGAGTGTAAGTCCATTCATGTATATGCCTTGCTTGATGGCTTCTGCTGAAATCCCCAGAGAAGATATCATCCATGCATCTGAAGAAGGATGCCCATTGGTGAGTTCTAGGTTTACCCATTTGTTGTTTTCATCTAAATGTTTGATGTACAAATGATTGGGTGCTTCTGCCAAAAAGGCTTCTATATGTAGTTCTTCTGCCATTATTTTGTAAAATGTAGGCAAAGAATTGCAATTTCCTTTTTTAGTTTTGATGAGTTTGGTTACAAACATTTTAGTCCAATCTTTGTCTCCCATAATGTCTTCAAAATCATAAGTACATGTTTGTTGGTTGTTGATATAGCTAGGTTCTGTCATATAGCTAAAGATGCCATAATGATAGGCTGTTTTGTATTTTTCCAATCCTTTAGCTGCTATATATTCTTTTATTTTTTGAGCTAAAGTAGAAAAATAATCTGAAAATTCTTTGTAATTGAGAGTGTTGTTTAAGTAAGTGTCTTCTACTATAAATACTGCTTTTTTGTAATCTAAAGGCTTTTTTCCTTCTAGCATATCAGACAATTGAATATAAGCTTGTTCATATTTTTGTTTGGGTGTTTTTTCTTTGGCTGAAAGGGAGAGTGTAAAAAGTAAGAGTAGAACTGAGAGGAGGTTTTTCATTGAATAAATACTATGTAATAACTTTTTTGGATAGTTGAAATTAGAAAACTGTTTTCAATGGTTACATTTAATTTGTTCTATTTTAATAAGAGTTAAATAATCAAAAATCTGTTCTAATGATTCTTTATCCCACTCATCTCTACCTTCAATAACTACATAAATTTCTTTATTCTTTTTAAAAAAACGTAAAACCTGCCTAACAATACCTTTTGAAACTGCATCAAAACAATACTGAAACTGCAATTCATCAAAATTTAAAGTGAGTTTTCTTTCTGATATTATTTTGTAATAGTAAATACTAAATGATTTATCATATTCGTTAAATTCAATTAGATATGGCGTTTTCAATACATATAAGTATATTGAAGAAAATATAACACTAACTACAATAAAAAAATACGAGTCATTGATAATAAAATTTATTAAAAAAACTGCATTAAAAACGGATAATATTAATAGATTTTTTATAATGAAATCACTCCTTAAATTTTTGTTTTTGTGTTTAAATTTCATTGTAAATGCTAATTAATAATAAGAAAAAGAATATTATACCAATTAAATTTTAACTAGATTATTTACTTTTATTTATCATATTTAGGAATAGATTTTTTTGTTAAATCAACTACATCATTGCTAGTTGCATAAATATCTTTTACAGTCATATAATCACTAATGACAGATGCTGTGCTCAAAATAGTTTCTGATGTTTTGGTAGAACTAACTAAATCCTTTGCAGAACCCAATATTGGCAATTTAGCTACTCCTTGATTCGCTACAACTCCTGGAGTTACACCTGTTACAACATCGAAAACAGCACCAGCTAGTTTAATATTATCATTTTGTGATTTTGACGTAATCATGCCACCAATACCATTAGCATCTGTAATTTTAGGATTATTTGGATTTTTAATACCATCACCAACTTGAGACATTCCTAAGCCAATTTGAATAATTGAGGTTGTTAATGCCAATGTGCCCCCAAGTGGTGCTGCAACTCCAGCACTTTGTGCAATTGTGTATGTAGAACCTACTGCCCCTGCAATCCCTAAAGCAATATTAGTAGCTCCTGTTTCTATTTGGGTTGGCTGTCTTAGCATTGCTCTATTAACATAAACAGCATTGCTAGGAGGGGTATGTCTATTATAATCAGATGCAGGTATAACAAATGTAGAGCCTGGCACTTTATAAGCACGTTCAAGTCCATCTAAATCAACAAAATTAATTGGATCTTCCTCTGCAAAACCATACGTTGAAATATTAGGGTAATCTTTCGCGAGTGGATCTACACTCAAAAACTTTAGCATATCTGTAGAATGTATGCTATCAGTACCTATGGCAACATTATTTTTATCAAAATAGGTTACTATTTGATTTTTGGTATCAAATTTTATGCTTTGAATTTTTGCAGTGGTATCAGCATTTATAAGTACCAAATGTTGGTTTTTAATTTTCTCCTGTTGGGATTGCATCATAGTGCCCTGATAGCCAAATTGGGTGTATGGATTATAATCTTGGGCAAAAATATTAGCAGATAAGCTTAATATTAGAAGCAATAGTTTGTGTATTAATTTCATATTATTAATATTTGAAAGCAATAATACAAATTTGTTTTGAATTGTAAAAATATTTCATAAGCAAACAACAAAATATAAATTTCTTGTAAATTCGTTTTGCCATTTTCGAGGAGTTCAAAAGGATTTTTAATTGAGAAATTATTTAAGCAAATTACTTTGATTTTGTCAAAATAATCTACTAATTTACATAAGTATTATTATGAAATCATTTATATGAACATACAATACATTTCAGACAAAAAAGGAATTACAACTGGGGTGTTTATACCCATTCAAGAATGGACAAAACTCAAAGAACACTACCATCTCCCTGAAGATGATTTTGAATTAAGTCAAGCCCACTTAAAAGAGGTGGACTATCGTATTGACCATTATTTTAAAAACCCAAACATTGTTTTAGATTGGGATGAAATGGAAAAAAGACTTCTTGTAAGAAATCAAAAATAATGGCTTACAAAATTTTGCCTTTTGCTGAAATTGATATTCACGAAAGTATGGACTGGTATTATATCCAAAATGCAGGACTTGAAAATGATTTTCTATTAGAAATTAAAAAGACCATGCTTCATGTAGATCAAAATCCATATTCATATCAAACAAGATATAAACGAAAAGGCCAGGAAATAAGGTATGCATCTGTTGAAAGGTTTCCGTTTATAATTGCTTTTTTTGTAGATGAGATTATTAAGGCTACAATCTTTTCGCTATTTGGCACACCGCTCGCAACCCTAAAAATTTAAAATCTAGACTATAAAGTTTAACCGTTTACATCAATAATTTTAACCATCAAGCAAACAACAAACTTATATATTTATTCTAAACTCGTTTTGCCATTTTCGAAAAGTTCAAAAGCATTTTGAGAAAAGGTTTTTATTCCTTTTTCGACTAAAAAAATGAATAGTATTTATTTTGAGATTGAATAATGAAGAGTTTAAAATCATTAAACTATCAAAATCAAATTATAAGTTAGTTCATAAAGGGGTGGAAAAAGTTATAGGGTAAGGGTAGATTAATAATCGTCATTGAACAACTCCAGATCAAAGAGTTTCTTTAAAGAAGCAAATGTTCTCGTTTTATTTATTTTTAAAAAAATATTTTTAGATTTTGTCTGATATGTTTTAGACTTTTCAAATTCATTTTCCTTTTTAAAGTAAAAAGAAGAATATAAAAAAAATCTAGCAAGATCTTCATCTTCAAGTTGAAGCGTTTTAATATTCTTTTCATTTTTTTGAAAATAAACCTTAGATTCTATAGGTTTATTATTTAATAAAAATGCAAAAGCTAGTTCCTGGTTATGTTTAAAAACTTTTATTTTATTGTCTCCAATTTTTTTAAGATTTTCTTCTAAAAGTTTAATTGCATTATCATATTTTTTTAATCTTATTTCACAAAGTGCCATATTAAAATTCGCTGTTTTTATCATATTATGATAAAAATATTTTTTACAAAGTGGTAAATTTTTTTTATATACATTAAGTCCATCAACCCATTTTTGTTGTAATATAAATAAGTTTCCCTTAAAATTTTCTATTAATGGGACTAAATCAATTTCGCCAGCCTTCAAAGCAATTTTTTCGGCTTCTTTCAAATAAAATTTGATTTTTTTTATGTTAACTTTACAATCAACATAATTTAATGTTGCCATTTCAAAATACGTTCTAGCTAAGCCTCCAATATATCCAGAATCTTTTTTTAGTTTAATGCTTTTTATAAAACACTTTTCCGATAACTTAAAGTTTTTTAAAAATTTGTATGTATTTCCAATCTCATGTAAAGTTTGAGACATTGATTTGGTTTCGTTTAACTTATACTCTTTTTTATATACCAAATAGTAAAACTGTAATGCTTTTTCATATTCATTTAAACCATCTTTGTATATTCTACCTATTCTGTAATTTAAATCATAATATAATTTTATAAAATTTTCATTTAATATTTTAGTTTTATTTTTTTTCATTATTTCAATTGCATATTTACAATCTTCAATAATTTTTATTAATTTCTTTTTGTTATTACTAGTTCTGAAAATAGATAAGGAATATTGATTTAATACATTGGCAATTTGTTCTATTTCATTTGATTGGACTGCTAATTTGTAGGCATTTTTCAAATATTTTTTACCAAATGGAAATAAATTCATAGAATTACAAATGCCCCCAGCAATACATTTAATTTGAAATTCATCAAATTGGGAATGCCAAGAATTTAGAAAATTTTTCCAATTAATCTTATCTACTTTCAAAGATAATTTTTCGTTTTTTTTTAACTCATATAACTTTTTAAGAAAAAATGTTGTGTTAACTTTAATTGCAAAGCCTTTACAATTCGTATTAGAAAAAACAGGAAAATTGTTGCCGTTTTTATAATCTTTTAACTGATTTATTGTAATTGTAGTATCATTAGTATGTTCAACTATAATGATATATTTTTTTACTTCATTCTTTTCTAAATATAAATTGACGTCAAATTCATCAGAAAAGCTATAACCAATAGTTATAACAGTTTCATGACTACCAGTTGAAAACAATCTTTTAAAAATTTGTTCACGTAAATTTAAAAGTTGAGGAGTATTTATTGACTCTAGTGTTGTTCTAATAGAATCAAATTTATCAATTGAGCCATGAATTTTTATAATTTTTCTTTTATTATTATCAAGATTTTTCTTTTGAAATTCTGACTCAGCAATATATTTATAATAATAATTATTTTGAATAAAACCATTTTTTTCTAATGCAGCTTCAATTAATAAATCAAAGTTTGTTGTATATATTTCATTAATAGTATCATTAATTAACATTTTGCTAAAACCATATGATTTATGTTTGGATTGCCTTTTAAAAAAATATTTAATAGCGAATAATCATTATTTGTATAGCTAAAAATATGTTCAATCATTCTTTCAAATGGTATTCTATTTTTTTTAATTTCTTCATTTAAAATCTTAGCATCTTTATTAGAATAAAATTTAGATAAAAACTGAATATAAAATTCAGATACTATAGGGATACCAGAATCAAATGAAATTCCAGCACCAGCTAAGAAAGTAATTTTTTGGTTATTTAACCAATTTAATAAACTATCAATATTTAAGATTTTATCTTCTATATTTAGCATTTCTTTATTCATAGACTTTACTAAATTTTAAATTTTTAATAAAAAAAAAGCTTTTATAATATATAGTTTTCTCACGCAAACAACAAACTATAAATTTCTTCTAAACTTGTTTTGCCATTTTCGAAAAGTTCAAAAGCATTTTGAGAAAGAGTTTTTATTCCTTTTTCAGCAAGAATGGCATCTACTTGCATATTGTTGTTTTTGATTTGGTCAGAAAGCGTTTTGTCTATGGGAATTACTTCATACACAGCTTTTCTGCCTTTGTAGCCTGTATAGTGGCAAGAAGCACAACCTTTGGGTGTATGATGGTGTACCAAATGTCTAGGAGCAGTAAAATGTTTAGGATAAAGTTTACTTTCAAAAGGTTGCTGCTCTTTGCACTCATCACAAAGCAAACGAACCAAACGCTGTGCTACAGAAGTATTGAGTGTATTAGCTACCAAAAAAGGAGGTACACCCATGTCTATCAAACGAGAAATAGTACCCCATGCTGAGTTGGTGTGAATAGTACTCAACACCAAATGCCCTGTGAGTGAGGCTCTTATCGCCATAGTGGCTGTTTCTGTATCACGAATTTCTCCTACCATGATTACATCTGGATCTTGTCGTAAAAAAGAACGCAAAGCACTTGAAAAAGTAAGTCCTATGACTTCTTTTAATTGTACTTGATTGATGCCTTCTAACGTGTATTCAATAGGATCTTCGATAGTAACAATATTTCTACTTTCTTTATTTAATAATTTAAGAGTAGCATACAATGTGGTGGTTTTCCCACTTCCTGTAGGTCCTGAAATGAGCAAAATACCATTGGGTTTACGAATTCCTTCTAAGTAATTGTCTAAATCTTCTTGCTCAAAACCTAGTTTTTCTATGTCAATATTGGTAGAATCGTTACTCAGTAAACGCATGACTACTTTTTCGCCATGCAAGGTAGGGAGTACACTCACCCTGATATCAAATTTCATCCCTTCTTTATTAAAAAATATACGTCCATCTTGGGGTAATCGCTTTTCTGCAATATCCAATTGAGACATAATTTTAATTTTGTTGATAATACTTGGGTATTCGTTTTTATCAATCTTAAATCGCTCAACCAACATACCATCTATGCGAATACGCACACGACATTTGGCATCATATACTTCTATATGAATATCACTACTTCTTAGATTTCGAGCTTCTGCAATCATAAATGGCAAAAAATTGTCGCTACCACCTGTATAGTTTTGCCCAGTGGAACTAGAAGTTTGTGAGCCATTAGATTTACGATAATAAGTATTGAGGGCTTTGGTCAATGCCTCGTCTGAAATAGGTACTAATGCAATTTTTCTATCCCAAATCATTTCTAGCTCCTCTTTTAGCTGAGCAATAGAAGAAGATTGGCTACAAAAAAAAGTGTTTTTATTAGAAGGGATAATTTTATAGTGCCATGCTTCTACTGGTGTAATCAATTGAACTTGAGTAGTACTTAGGGTTTCTATAGTTTCCATATAAAAGAAATATTAAGCAAAATAATGAATTATATTAGTTCGTTAGCTAAAAACAATTAATTCCAAGTTAAAATCATTGATTTTACTATTTTCATATAAATTATTTTAAAAAAATAATTTGCAAAACTAATAAATTGCATACTTTTGAATTGAAAATAGTTTTATAGTCAAGTTTAAGATATTTTATTTTATAATTCATTAAAAATAACAAAAAAATGAAAAAATTATTAATTATAGGTGGTATAGTATTAGTAGTGGTGTTGTTTTTGTATAGTTTTTTTGCAGGTTCTTACAACAATATGGTGGCCAAAGATGAGGCAGTGAAAAGTGCATGGGCCCAAGTACAAAATGTATACCAACGAAGAATGGATTTGATACCTAATTTAGTAAACACTGTCAAAGGTTATGCTAATTTTGAACAAGAAACACTGACCAAAATAGTTGAAGCTCGTGCTAAGGCAACTTCTGTAAATATCAGTCCCCAAAATTTATCTCCTGAAGAGATTAAAAAATTTCAAGGAGCACAAGATGGATTGAGCCAAGCCCTGGGTAGATTGCTTTCTGTTGTTGAAAATTATCCTGATTTGAAAGCAAACCAAAACTTTTTGGAATTGCAATCACAACTCGAAGGCACCGAAAACAGAATCACTGTAGAACGCCAAAAATATAATGTTGTAGTACAAGACTATAATGGATATGTGCGAGCATTTCCTAGAAATATACTCAGAGGAATGTATGGTTTCGACCCAAAAGGTTATTTTGAAGCTACTGCTGGTGCCGAAAAAGCTCCTGAAGTGAAATTTTAGGCTTGCTAAAAATGTATCATTAATTAGGTAAAAATTAAAAAAAATACAAATTTCATAAACTAAACCTTGTAGATTAATTTGTGAAATTTGTACATATTTAGTCTTTAAAAAAGACTTTCATAAAACCTAGATAAGAATCATTCAGCCTTTTCAAGCCTTTCAACTACAAATTCTACTTAATGTGTAGAACTTCAAAAGGAAATATACTTTTTTCAAAGGAAGTGTAGTTATTTGGGCTTTACTAAAAGATTTTACGGTTTATTTTGATATATAATTTAGTACAGTTTAAATCTATAAATTTACTTTAAGGCTAGTTTAAAATATCATTTTCAACATATAAACGAGCCATAGTTATCAATTATGGCTTTTTTAATGAAAAGATGATTTATGCTAAAAAAATTACTTTTTTGGTTAAAAGTGTTGATAAAAATGTAGTAGACCCCAAATAGTTAAACTTTCGTAAAAAAGCACATCGCTTGATTTGAAAAATTCTTTAAAATTTGTTGAGATTAGGCCAAAATAGCTTATTTGAAAAGTATTTGAGCCAAGCTCCGAAATTTTACTTATTTTAGTAAAAAACATCATTAAAATACTATCCAAAATAATTTATATTTGGATTTTCAAAAAAAGACATGAAAATAATTATCTCAGGTGGTGGCACTGGTGGACATATATTCCCGGCCATTGCCATTGCCAATAGTTTAAAATCAAAACTTAGTGCTGAAATCCTTTTTGTAGGTGCCAATGGCAGAATGGAGATGGAAAAAGTGCCTCAAGCAGGCTACCCAATCAAAGGATTGAACATTGCAGGTATACAACGCAGTTTGTCGCTCGAGGCTATAAAAAAAAATCTACTTTTTCCTTTTAAGCTCATCAGTAGCTTGTCGGAAGCCAAAAATATAGTTAAAAATTTTAAGCCTGATGTGGTCATTGGCGTAGGTGGATATGCCAGTGGTCCTATATTGTGGGCTGCCCAAAACCTACGCATACCTACACTGATACAAGAACAAAATAGTTATGCTGGCCTTACCAACAAGCTGCTGGCACGTAGAGCCAACAAAATATGTGTGGCCTATGAGGGCATGGAAAAATATTTTCCAAAAGATAAAATAGTAATTACAGGAAACCCCGTTCGCAAAGATATTCTCGATGCTGATTTAGTAAAATTGGCAGGCTGTGTTCATTTTAAAATCAACCCACAACTCAAGACAATATTGGTCATTGGGGGCAGTTTGGGAGCCAAAACCATCAACGAAGCCATAGAAAATGACATAGAAAAACTCAAAAATTCGGGCTTTCAGCTGATTTGGCAAACAGGCAAAAATTTTAATACATCAATTCAATTTCCAAAATTCAATATCTTACCATTTATAAAAGAAATGCACTGGGCCTATGCCTGTGCAGATGTGGTAATTTCGAGGGCTGGAGCCTTGTCTATCAGCGAATTAGCTTTGGTAGGCAAACCTGCTATTTTGGTACCTTCGCCCAATGTATCCGAAGACCACCAAACCAAAAACGCCATGGCCTTAGTCGAAAAAAATGCAGCCCTTTTGGTAAAAGATAGCAATGCCAAAACCGAATTGGTAGATAAAATCTTGGCTTTGATAGCCCAAGAAGACCTCTGTAATTCGCTTAAAAATAATATTTTGAAAATGGGCAAACCCAACGCATCTGATGAAATTGCAAACCATATTTTGGACTTGGTAGGTAATCAAAAATAAAGTTAATTTTTAGATAAATATTACTTTTATAATAAAATTACTATAAAAATAATTTTTAGATTTGTCAGCTAAATATACGATTACTCGTTTTTTGAGTGTAATAATGAGCATTTAGTTAAAAGATTAGTTGCAAATATAGATTAAAAAAAAATAAAAAAGCTCAGTAAGGTAAGATGAGGCGACTTAGATGTTTGCACTAAGGAATAATCCTTATTGTGATTTGCTTTATTCGACAAAGATTGATTTTGAGGGGAGTTTCATTTGATTTGCACTCAGATTTTGGCTGTTATTATTTTTTCGCTTGTGCTTTTCGTTCTTTGATAATTTCTTCGATTTGTTTCATGGCTGTTACTCTATCAACTGGAACGGCTATTTTATGCAATTCACGCCATACTTCGTCAGGGTTTTTGCCAGTAAATGGGTTGAATGGAGTTGTTTCTATTTGCATAGGAATCCTATATTTATATCACTACAAATATAAAAATATTAATTAAGATTTGCAATAATACATTTCAATTTGTTCATCGTCTGCCACATTTACTTGAAGAATTACGCATTTATTATCTAAGATACAAGAAGCAATCAATAAAATTCGTTTTTTATTGCTATAACCACAAATAATACTATAGTTATCTTTTAAAGAATAACCATCTAACCAAAAAAACCTGTATTTAGGATTATCAATAACACTTTTAATCTCAATAGGGGTTATTTTATCAGGGTCTGAGGATAAATTTAGCTGCGAGTAGTCGAGGTCGAAGGGCATTTTAGGTAAAATATTTTTAAAAAGCTATAAATGTAGATGATTTAAAATACTTTAAAAGATATTTGAAAAATAGAAATTAGTAATTAATATTGAAAAAAAAAGCCCCACAGAGCGTAAACGATGCAGGGATGAGATTATCTTCGGCTTATAGCCTTATTGTGATAAGTCTTTCAAAACTGATACAAACATAAATAAATAAAATGATATGAACAAAATTATTGGACTAGATTTAGGAACAAATTCTATTGGTTGGGCAATTAGAAACCCTCAGTTGGAAGAAAATCAGATTATTGATAATGGTGTTTTGATTTTCAAAAAGGGAGTTGGACAAGATAGTTCTGGAAATGAAGAGCCAATGGTTTTTAAACGAACTAAAAATCGGGGCATACGAAGAAACTATCAAGTAAAGAAATACCAAAAATGGCAACTCATAAAAACACTTATTGAAACTGAAAGTCAATTTTGTCCACTTTCAAAAAAAGATTTTGAGGCTTGGTATCATTATGATAAAGCAATTAGAAAACGTGTTTATCCTACTTCTACTCTATTTCACAATTGGTTGAAACTAGATTTCAACAACGATTCGGTAAGTGAATATGAAAATCCGTATCAATTGAGAGCTAAAGCTATTAGAGAAAAACTCTCAAATTTAGAAATAGGTAGGGCTTTATACCATTTGGTTCAAAGAAGAGGTTTTTTGAGTGGTAGAAAAGAGCAAGGAAATGAAAGTGAAACCATTTCTAAAGGAATAGAAGGCAGACCTGGATCAGATGCAATTACTAATTTAATAGAAACTGAAGGAAGTTTGGGAGCTGCATTGGCTACATTAGATACTAGATTTGATAGAATTAGAAACAGGTATATACTTCGCAAACAAGTAGAGCATGAATTAAATCTAATTTGTGAGGTTCAAGGCATATCAAAAGATTCTGATTTTTATAAAAACATCCATAAAGCAATTATTTGGCAAAGACCACTGCGTTCACAAAAAGGCTTGGTAGGTAAATGTACCTTAGAAAAAAACAAAACACGTTGTCCTATTAGCCACCCTCAATTTGAAGTTTTTAGGGCTTGGAGCGTGATTAACAACATCAAATACAAATATAAAAGCGAAGAAAAAAATAATTTTCGAACCATACCAACTGAATGGAAAGAGAAAATTTGGAAAGAAAAATTTCTTAAAAAGAAAGATACTTCTTTTGATTTTGAAGAGATTATCAAATTGCTGGATGGAGGATACGATTTCAATTATAAAACTCATCAAAACATTGCTGCAAGTCCAATTTGTGCAGGATTATATGAAATATTTGGAGAAAATTGGCAAACGCAAAAAATAGGAAAATACACTCTTGAAGATATTTGGCATGTTCTTTTTAATTTTGATGATAAAGATAGAGTTGAATTGTTCGCAATTGAAAAACTGGGGTTAGAACCCAAAATGGCTGATAAATTTGTAATTCTTTGGAAAAAGACACCTGATGGATATGCACAACTGAGCTTAAATGCAATTACAAAAATCAATGAGTACCTACTTCAAGGTTTTATATATACAGAAGCAGTACTATATGCAAATATGCCAAAAGTTGTAGGAGTAGAATTTTACAATACGCATAAGTCCGTAATACAAGAAGGGATTACATATATCTTTAAATATCAAAACAGTATAAATGACACCTTAAAGATTGTCAATAATTTGATTGGCAAATTTCTTGCATTGCCAAATGAAGAGCAATTTGGTTGGGACAATTCGTACCAATTGGATGCGAATGACAAAAAAGAAATAAATGATTCAATTTTAGACTATTTTGGACAAAAATCTTGGAATGAATTTCCAAAAGAGAAACAAGATTTCATAACTAAAACGGTTTCGGATTTGTACCTGAAGTTCTTGCAATATCCACGGGGAACAAAAGCTAAAACATTTTTACCCATTCCACGATTGGATGAAGCGGTCATTCAGTTTTTAAGAAATAATTTTGACCACATTACGGATAAAGATATAGAAAAACTATATCATCCATCAGACAACGACATTTATCAACCTTCTCTTCCCGATAAAGAAGACCATAAAAAATATTTGCAAAGCCCCAAAACAGGTTCGTTCAAGAATCCAATGGCAATGCGAACATTGCATGAGCTCAAAAGATTGATGAATTATTTGATAGAAACTGAAAAAATAGATGAAGATGATAGAGTGGTAGTGGAACTTGCTAGAGACCTTAATGATGCAAATATGAGGGTGGCTATCGAAAAATGGCAAAATGCTAATGAAAAGAAAAACGAAGAATACAAGGTTGAAATAGAAAGACATGGATATAATAAAAACGATAAAGATCTCATTCAAAAAGTACGGCTTTGGAATGAACAGGGCAAAATGAGCATCTACACAGGAGAAATGATAAGTATCGCAGATGTGTTTGATGGGATGAAATTTCAAATTGAGCACACTATTCCAGCCAGTCAATCATTTGACGATTCAATGGAAAATAAGACACTTTGCGAAACTGCCTTTAATGCCAGGAAAAATAATAGAATACCCACCCAACTGGAAAACTATACGGAAATAGAAGCCAGACTTACGCCTTGGATTGATAAAGTAGAAAAACTAAAATTTAGGTACGAACTGGCTAAGAAAAAGTCTAAATCTGCCCAGTCAAAGGACTCTAAGGATTTAGCCATTCAAGAAAAACACATAATTAGGTTTGAATTGGATTATTGGAAAAACAAACTCTACCGATTTCAAATGACAGAAGTTAAAGGGGGTTTCAGAAATGCAAATTTGGTTGATACCCAAATTATTACCAAGTATGCGTTTCATTACATGAAGTCAGTTTTTAAGCGTGTAGATGTTCAAAAGGGGGAGGTAACATCTATATTTAGGAAAATATTTGAGATAAATGAAGAAAAAAACCGAAGTAAACACACCCACCATACCATAGATGCTGCTGTGCTTACCCTCATTCCTAAGGCAGCTGAAAGAGAAAGCATTCTGAAACAATATTTTGAGGCACAAGAGCAAAAAATTAAATTCCATAAAAAACCATGGAAAAATTTCCATCAAAGTCAATTATTAAAATTGGATGATGAAACACTAATTCAAAATTCTACTAGAGACAAAGCCGTAATTCAAACTGTGAAGTATGTGCGGAAACGAGGTAAGATAGTCTACCTCACAGATAAATCAGGGCAATTTATATTAGATAATGAAGGTAAAAAAATACCAAAAGTAGCTACTGGTGATACCATAAGAGGGCAATTACATAATGAATCAATGCTTGGGGCTATCATTTTGCCAAAATTAGATGTAGAAGGAAACCCTTTACGAAATGATTCTGGCGAATTTGAATATGAGGAAAATGCAAAGCGTGTTTACGTTATTAGAAAAAAATTAGAGTTCAGCGATTTAGGATTTAAAGATAAAAAAGCATTGGAAGACATAATAGACCCAGTCGTTCGCAAAAAAGTACTTGACCATATAGAAAAATACGGATTAAACAAGGAAACCTTTAAGAATCCCATTTGGATGAACGAAGAAAAAGTCATAAGAATAAATAAAGTAAGGGTAAAAACAGACTTGAAAAATCCTCTACAGATTCGAAAACACGTTTTTGAATCTGAAAAAGAATACAAAAAATACTACTATGCAGACACTGCTAAAGGGGCAAATATTATTTGTGCTTTTTATCAATACGATTATTTAGGAAAACAAGAAAGAGAATTCGAAATTATAAATTTATTGGATGCAGCTTATCTGGTTTCTCATAAACTACTCAATGAGAAAGGAGAAATTTCTATCTCAAAATTGAATAAAGCAGGTGAGACTATCCAGCCTTATGCTTTACTTAAGCCTGGAACTAAAGTTATTTTCTTTGAACAGAAATTAGAAGAATTAAAGGGGTTAGATAAAACTACCTTAAATAAAAGGCTGTATAGAATTTTAAAGTTTAAAGGTATACAAATGACATTTGAATATCATTTAGAAGCACGTTCAGCCGATGAAATTTCAAAGAAAGGAAAAGAATTGGAAGATAAAATTTACTCATTTGGATATAGTAAAATTGATTTTAATAAACCCAAACATAGGTATTTATTAACTAAAGGAAACTTCAATTTTGCCATAGAACACAAACACTTTGAAATGATGCCAGATGGAGAAATAAAATGGAAAGTATAATTGAATATCTCCAAAGCCTAATCATCCACGAAAACAGCATTACGATTTGCTATTTTTATAGATGGTTGCAAGTGAAAATGAAATTTCATACAACATTTTGTATCATACATTTTGTATCATACAAAATGTTGTATATATTTGGGGTATGAAAAAGCTATCGAATCCATTCTTATCCGCAGGATATAACGGTCCTGATTATTTTTGCGACCGCATTGAAGAAACCCAACAAATGGCAAATTTCATTCAAAATGGCACTCATATTGCTCTTTTTGCTGTTAGAAGAATTGGGAAAACAGGCTTAATTCATCATGTTTTTAATCAATATAAAGACAATTCTGATATCGTTTGTATCTATATTGATATACTTTCAACCCAGAATTTAGCTGATTTTACGAACCAAATTGCTACAGAAGTATACAATTATTTCCCTAAAAAGAAGCATTTTGGAAGAAAAATAACAGATATTTTTCAACTATTTAGACCTGTTATATCTTTTGATGAACTCACTGGCACGCCATCGCTGAGTTTAACGATGGAAACAAAAGCCCAAAAAGAAAACACGATTGGGCAAATTTTAAGTTTTTTAGACAGCCAAAATATCAAAATAGTATTTGCCATAGATGAGTTTCAGCAAGTATTGTCATATCCAGAAAAAAATGTTGAATCATTGCTACGCACTTCGATTCAAACGCTTAAAAACACATCGTTTATATTTTGTGGAAGCAACCAGAAAATGATGAACGAAATATTCAATTCTGCTAAAAGACCTTTTTTTGCGAGTTGTACAAACATAAATTTAGACTTTATCGATGCTGAAATTTATAAGCAATTTATACTCCAAAAATTTGCATCTTGCAAAAAAGAAATAACGCCAGACTGTTTAGATTTTATTTGTGATTGGACAGGCTTACATACGTTTTATACGCAATATTTTTGCTCGCAATTATTTTTCAAAAACCACACCCACAATACGCTTGCGATTGCCCACGAAACAGCACATGAAATTTTAAAACTAAACGAAAATGTGTATTTTCAGTATAAAAATTTGCTCACACAGGCACAATGGAATTTGCTGTGTGCGATTGCGAAAGAAGAAAAAGTATTTCAGCCTCAGTCAAAAAATTTTATTTCAAAAAATAATTTAGGCACACCAGCTGCTGTAAAAAGAAGCCTAGATGCACTGCTAGAAAAAGAGATGATTTATTATCAAACAGGAATTGACGAACCATTTTATCAAGTATATGATAAATTTTTGATGCGATGGCTTAAAATTAAATTCTAAGAAAAAATGTTAAAACGCACACTTTCATTTTCAAACCCTGTATATTTGCGAACCAAAAACGAGCAACTGGTATTTAATTTGCCAAATGCGAATGGTCTGGACGAGATTGGGGAGTTGAATACTATCCCTATCGAAGATATTGGTATAGTGATTTTGGATAATCAACAAATTACTATCTCACATGGTTTGATAGATAAATTATTAGCAAATAATGTGGCTTTGATTACTTGCAACGCCACCCACCACCCCACAGGCTTGATGCTCAATTTGGATGGACATACGTTGCAATCTGCCAGATTTAAAGCCCAAATAGAAGCCACTGAACCGCTCAAAAAACAACTGTGGCAACAAACCATCAAAGCCAAAATACACAACCAAGCCCTTTTGCTGGCATCGCAAGGCATAGAAACAGGCAACATGAAACGCTGGGAAGACGATGTAAAATCAGGAGACAGCGACAACCACGAGGCTCGAGCAGCAGCTTATTATTGGAAAAATATTTTTATTAATCATGCTAATATACAAGACTTTGTGCGTGAGCGAGAGGGTTTTTATCCCAATAATTTTCTAAACTATGGCTATGCCATTTTGCGGGCCACAGTGGCACGCAGCTTGGTAGGTTCTGGGCTTTTGCCCACTCTAGGTATTCATCATCGCAATCAATACAACGCTTATTGCTTGGCCGATGATATTATGGAACCCTACAGACCCATAGTTGATGCACTGGTTTTGCAGATTATATCAAAACATCCCACAACTGTTGAAATTTCTAAAGAAATAAAAGCCCAACTTTTGCAAATACCTACATTGGATATAGAAATAGAAGGCACCAAAAGTCCATTGATGGTGGGAGTGCAAAAAACTACATTTTCTGTCTATAAATGTTTTGAAGGCGATTATAGAAAAATAATTTACCCAAATTTTATACAATAAAGTTTTGTAGTTATCCACATTATCATTAACTTTGAATAGACCAAATATTTAAAGCCATGTTGGACCGACTAAACCAATATAGAATCATGTGGGTAATGGTATATTTTGATTTGCCAGTGGTAGAAACCAAGGAGCGAAAAGCAGCCACAAAATTTCGTACAGAAATAATGAGAGATGGATTTACGATGTTTCAGTACAGCATGTATATGCGACATTGCTTTAGTAGCGAAAATGCCGATGTGCACATCAAACGTGTACAAGATTTACTACCCGAAAAAGGGCACGTAGTCATTACAAAAATTACCGACAAGCAGTTTGGCGACATGAAAATATTTTATTGCAGAGAAAAAAAACACCGTGAAAATATGCCACAACAGTTGGAATTGTTTTAGAAAACCTACATTTGATAAAATTTTAGAAAAAAGATGAACAGGCAATTATTTCTGACCAATCTAGTAAGTTTAGTAGGAATGGCGGCCATTCCAAAAAACTTACAAATTCAGTATCAAAAAATATATTTATTACAATTTTTTGTTCGAGGATTTCAATTTAACGAAGGCAAAAAAATATTACACCTCATGAAATCTACCGACCTGTTGGAGCTTAAACGAGAACCCTACAATCAGTACGACAACTTTGCTATAGCTATTTATTACCAAAATTTCAAAATAGGATTTGTACCAGCCGAAAAAAACGAAGTTTTGGCAAGGCTTATGGATGCAAATATGATGGAAATAATGGCCGAAATCACTCATGTAGAACTACAATCCGAAAGCTGGGAAAATTGCTGTTGTGCCATTTTTATTCTCAAAAAAATAGTAAATAAAAGTTCAAAAGATAGTAATATACCTACATATTTATCTGAAATTGAAAATCCAATATATTACACATTAGAAAACAAAAATGACCGATATTCTAAAATAAAATCTAAGCCATCGAGAGCCGAAAGTATATATGATTTGATGGTAGAGCACAGCCAAACAGACGAAGTGTATACGTTGATTCATAATAGTTTTGCTAATTCTGAGGCCTTTGAGCAAGCCTTGAGTGAAGCAAAAATAATTATGAATACCGAGAAAATACCGCAACATTTGTACGAAGACAAGTTGCTATTTGCGGTAGAAGATGCCAAATTATATCTAGAAAACGCCATAGAGGGAAAAAAATATATTTTTATTAATATGGATAGAATGCCCGAATTGGTAAACGAAATAAAAGAATTTAGAAAAATAGTAGACGACCAAGGCAGAGAGTTTTATGAAATGGTTTTTAAAGAAATAATAGAAGCTAAAGAAATAATCCATAGTATCTAGATACAAAAAAGCGGGTCAATTGTAATTACTGGGGGGAAACTGTATATTTGTAGTCTAAAATTATATCATATCGCACCAAGCATCAATTTTCTAAAAGAAGTATTTCCATCAGAATTTCTCGAATATTTCACTATTGTAGATTACACTCAATTATGTGAGATTGAGACTAGAACTGTTTATTATTTAATCCACATAGAAGAACAGAATATTCCACCATCAACTATTTCATTGGCTGAATATGAAAGTAAAGGTTTTACACATGGTAAAACGGTTCAAGATTTTCCTATCAGGGGCAAGGCAGTTTATTTGAATATACGAACGAGGTCCTGGCGGCATAAACAGACAGGAAAGATTGTAAAAAACAACTATGACTTTGTAGCAAAAGGAGTAAAACTGACCCAAGAGTTGTCAGATTTTTTAAAATATACAGGTCAATACGAGGGTTGATACGATATCAAACATCGCTAGTTTTTACGATGTGGATGCATCAAAACTGCAACGACATTATAAGAAAAACACGAGTGGATTTGATAATTGGGATCAAAAGGCTCATGCAGAGGACTATATATTATATCCCCATAATGTAACAGAATCATTGAGTATTGATGAGGTTTGTCTTTCCAAGGGAGAACTTTATACGGTAGTTACCAATAAAAATGAAGGAGTTAGTAACAAGGGATCCTTAGTTGCCATGATTAATGGCACTGAATCAAAAAAAATCATAGAAGTATTGAACAAAATTCCTCTATCTGCAAGACATAACGTGAAGGAAATAACCATGGATATGGCTAGGAATATGGGGGCATCAGCGGATGTTTGTTTCCCAAAAGCACAAAAAGTAATTGATAGATTTCATGTAGTAAGATTGGTCATGGATGCTATGCAACATTTGAGGGTTCAATATAGATGGCAGGCTATAGAGCAAGAAAATAAAAACATAAAAGAAGCCAAACAAAAAGGAGAAAAGTATTTACCAAAGATATATGAAAATGGAGATACTATCAAAGAACTTCTTGCTAGAAGTAAATACCTATTTTATAAGTTCAAAACAGATTGGACAAACAGCCAAACTAAAAGAGCAAAAATTCTATTTGAGCTATATCCCAAGCTAAAAGAAGCCTATAACTTGGTCAATATTTTTAGAAATATTTATAAATCTACCTCCATTCAGAAAGCTAGACTTGGATTTAATCACTGGTTATATGAAGTAACAAAGTCTAAAATAGAAGTATTCAATACATGCGTAAATTCTTTAGAGTATCATTTAGAAGAGATATTAAACTTCTTCGCAAATAGAGAAACCAATGCAAATGCAGAATCATTCAACTCTAAAATAAAACAATTTAGGTCTGAAGTAAGAGGAGTAAGAGATTCAAAATTCTTTCTGTTTAGATTAGAAAAACTATTCGCTTGATATACAGTCTCCCCCCAGTAATTACAATTGACCCAAAAAAGCCTCTTCGATTAAAGGAGCTTTTTTTATCTTTAAACCTTGATTTTTGAATTTGTAAAATTTTTTCAACTTTTGGAAAGTTTAAAACTTTCCAAAAGTTAGATTAGAATTGAAATTATTTTGAAAAACGAATCTAAGTTTGGTCTGATAGAAATAAAAAAAGCCCCCTAAAGAGGAGCTTTTTTTATCTTTAAACCTTGATTTTTGAATTTGTAATCTTCGTCCTAACTACCTGAAAGTCAAACGCTTGTAAGCAATCGGTTGTTTATCAATGGCAAAGATACAATTTTGAAAGCAAATCACAACTCATCGGTGATACAAGAAGCTAAAATTTCGGTTGTTTATCAATGGCAAAGATACAATTTTGAAAGCAAATCACAACAGTGAGATTGGCACATTTTTATCCTGTAAAGTTGTTTATCAATGGCAAAGATACAATTTTGAAAGCAAATCACAACTTTATATTCCATCGTTATTTTTATTAATTTGTTGTTTATCAATGGCAAAGATACAATTTTGAAAGCAAATCACAACATGGTGTAGTATCTACTTATAATGTATGGTGTTGTTTATCAATGGCAAAGATACAATTTTGAAAGCAAATCACAACACGCAATGATTAATAATTCAACTACTATTGGTTGTTTATCAATGGCAAAGATACAATTTTGAAAGCAAATCACAACAAATAGAAATCAATATTTAATTTATATAGGTTGTTTATCAATGGCAAAGATACAATTTTGAAAGCAAATCACAACAAGAGAGCAATGAACACGAAACTCTTACAGTTGTTTATCAATGGCAAAGATACAATTTTGAAAGCAAATCACAACATAAATTATGAAGCAATTATTTCAAAAAAAGTTGTTTATCAATGGCAAAGATACAATTTTGAAAGCAAATCACAACACCGATAGAATACTCATCACAAGGATTACTGTTGTTTATCAATGGCAAAGATACAATTTTGAAAGCAAATCACAACTTAGATTCATTTTTGATTTCTAATTTTAGGTTGTTTATCAATGGCAAAGATACAATTTTGAAAGCAAATCACAACGAAGAAGAAATATTACTTACCACTACATTTGTTGTTTATCAATGGCAAAGATACAATTTTGAAAGCAAATCACAACAAAGGATTTCGAAGCAATTTGTAAATCAAAGTTGTTTATCAATGGCAAAGATACAATTTTGAAAGCAAATCACAACAATTGTCAAAGCCTCTTGCCGAGTACGTACGTTGTTTATCAATGGCAAAGATACAATTTTGAAAGCAAATCACAACAAAGGTAGTTTTTGGTTTTGAGGGTCGTCCGTTGTTTATCAATGGCAAAGATACAATTTTGAAAGCAAATCACAACTACCTATGTAAGTATCCGAAACTATGGTTTGTTGTTTATCAATGGCAAAGATACAATTTTGAAAGCAAATCACAACACTGTTAGCTAATTTATCAACGCTACCTGCGTTGTTTATCAATGGCAAAGATACAATTTTGAAAGCAAATCACAACAACATCAATCATTATTTAAAAATGATGCACGTTGTTTATCAATGGCAAAGATACAATTTTGAAAGCAAATCACAACCACTTACTGAATTTTGAAATAAACTTGAAAGTTGTTTATCAATGGCAAAGATACAATTTTGAAAGCAAATCACAACGATGATGTATGTTACATACAAATTTATCCTGTTGTTTATCAATGGCAAAGATACAATTTTGAAAGCAAATCACAACATCTTCGATTTTGTCAAAACAAAAAGCTACGTTGTTTATCAATGGCAAAGATACAATTTTGAAAGCAAATCACAACGTTGTTGGGGTCAAATATTAGTATCTTTCTGTTGTTTATCAATGGCAAAGATACAATTTTGAAAGCAAATCACAACAAAGCAAGGCCATTCCATTACACGAGCTAAGTTGTTTATCAATGGCAAAGGTACAATTTTGAAAGCAAATCACAACCATCAAGGAGTAAAGCCCTTAAACCTTATTGTTGTTTATCAATGGCAAAGATACAATTTTGTCTGCGAAGCGAATGAGAAATCCTTTAAAATCAATCATTCATTTTCGATTAAAGCCAATTACAACTATTTCAAGCAAAATTGTTATAATAACAGACCAAAAAAGAGCTATTGCTGCAAATCTAACTCCTGATAATTATAATAAAATAATTGATGAGGTTTGGCTTGTAGATTCAAAAAATAGATTGCATTATATCAAAAGTGAATCTATAAAAAATAAAAGTTATCTGTCAATATTTGAAAATATTTATGATAATCAATAAATACGAATGGCTACTTAACTTTGATTAAATAGCCATTTATGGTTGATCGTTCAGGGTATAAACCCTTTTCAATCTTTTACAAATATACTTATTAATTAAATACTTGTTTAATAAACTTAAAAAAATATGGAAAATCAAATTATGCCTTGCGAAAATTGCTACAAAAAAATATAACAATTACTTTCTTATTAAATGGTTATCAAACCAAATTCATCAGATGAATATACAATGGAGACAAGGAGTCATTTGGTGCACAAAACTATCTGCATCTCACAAATACGCAACCAAAAACAACAAACAAATGAAAAAATAACAACCCAATAAAACATAATATATCCAAGCGTTTTGTTTTTGTCTGATACCATTTATACAAACTATAGGCAGCAAAATAGGCAACAACAACACAAAACCAATCGGATATACAACCCACTTAACAGCATATAGTCGAATAAAATGACATAAAAAATAAACAACAAAAACACCAACTATTATTTCCATAATTCAAATATACGTAAATGAAACTATCAGGTATAGAATTCCTCTTAAAATTAAAAGATATGCTCACTGCAACACTAAAAAAAAGATGACTAAAAAAATGGTACTACCATTGATTTCAAAGGTAAAAATATCAATGAATTGAACGGACAAATGAAAAAGCTCTCAGCCTTGAATAATAGTTCCAACGACACTGGAAGTACCAACCTCTACAATGCCTAAATAGACCGAACGCAAGGCAAAATAAAAACACACACAAACTCCAAATCGGGTATTAGTAGCTTGTTTGATAGTGCCAAAGGTTTTTTGGCAGCACAAGCCATTGCAGCCCTCACTTGTTGTTTATCAATGGCAAAGATACAATTTTGTGTGCGGAGCGAATGAGAAATCCTTTAAAATCAATAGTAATGCCCTTTTTCAAATCATCCTTTATTTTTTGGATATTTTTGAGGGGAGCGGTTAGTTTGTCTTTGAGTTTAAGAAGAAATTCTATGCCTGATTGTTTCATTTGTCTGAACTATGATTTATAGGATTAAATGATTTATATGATTTTTTTTTAAGATTATTAAACAAGTATTAAATTAATGCGTATATTTGTGGTGTCGAAGAAGGTAACTCTTCTTTGGCAGACAAGAAAAGCCTTTTGTACCCTGTATGAAAGGCTTTTTGGTTTTTATTCCAATGGCAAATCATCTATTGTGTTTATTATGTCTAAATATTTTTTACTAACTATATCATTTCTATTCATTGTGTACAATTTATTATTTTTGCCTATAAGCCATATTTCTTCTATTATTTTGTATTGTCCAGTATTTGTTAATTTGCCACCAATAGCTCGTTTTAATGTACGCTTAGTCATATTAGGATTTTCAAGCTCTATTACTATGACTTTAGCATTTTGAATTTTAGCATCCGAAATATCTTTTTCAATACGATTTTGAATATTTTTGGCTAAATTAGGCGATTTCAAATCTGCAATTTTGCCATTAATGTTATAATCAGGGTTTTTAATCCCTTCATTATTGCTGTAATGTGGTCTAATTTCTACTTTGTGTCCATAATCAGCCAATATTTTGCCTTTTTGGGTTAAAAGTTCAATTTCGTCTGGTTTTGCATCTTTGTGTAAATGCAAAGTGCCTCCTTTTTTGCTTTTATAAATTTGTGTATATCCCATATTTGGTGGCAAATCTACCTTTTTATCTGCATTTTGGGCATTTTTGAGTACATCTGCTAGGGTTTCAAATAGGTTGTTGGCGGCTTCTTGGCGTGGTTTTAGCACCTCAGTTGTTTATCAATGGCAAAGACACAATTTTGTCTGCGGAGCGAATGAGAAATCCTTTAAAATCAATCATTAACTTTCGATTAAAGCAAATCACAACATTTGTCTGAACTAAGATTTATATGATTAAATGAATTATTTGATTTTTTTAAGTTTATTAAACAAATATTAAATTTATTCGTATATTTGTATCGGAAAGGTTGACATCATAAGAACCAACCGTTGCAACTCGACCTCGTAAAATTAATTTTTACGAGGTATTTTTTTATAAATATATTTTTTATCAAATCGTATCATCTTACCATTTATCCAAAACCAAATACTTTCAAGTTCGGATAATGAGTTTAGTTTTCCTTTAGCAATTCTATATAATTCTTTGGTTGTTGCTTCAAAATCAAACCTAATTATTAGCTTATTGGCTTGTTTATAACCTTTTTTTAACTCATCTTCAATTGTTGATAGTTTACCTGTATTATTGGTTTTAAATTCCCAAATTTCATTTTTCCAAAACGCATCTGGAAATTTGCCTTCTTTAACTCCTTTAGGCATTAATTTTTTGTAATTTTCTTTATCTGTAATATTGTTTGGCAATAATTGCCCATTACCTCCATACTTGTCAATTAAAAACTCTAAAATGGGCTTATTTTTAGTAAATTCCTCGCCAGTGTGCGTAGAATGAATTTCGTATTTATTACCTTTTGGCGTTTTAAATGTCTTGTATTTGAGTATTTTTTCATTTTGCATAGGCAAATCTACATCTTTTTATCTGCATTTAAGAACAGGGCAGGGTCTTGATTGTAAGGACAGGGCATGCCCTGATTGTAAGGACAGGGCATGCCCTGTCCCTACGGTATCAACAAGGTTTTTAAAAAAATGGTAAATGGCATAGCCATATTTATTATTTTCTAATTTTTTTTATTAACAATAACACAAACATTTTATTTTATCATAACTTTGTACACCATAAACTGATAAATCATAATCTCTTGAATCCATCCATTAAATCTCCTGCTTTTATTGCTCGACACATGGGCAAATCTGAGTCAGAAATCTCTCAAATGTTGGCTCTTATTGGTGCTCAATCTGTAGATGAGCTTATCTCTCAGACAGTACCTGCGGCTATTCGTTTGCCTAAGCCTCTGGATATTCCTGATGCTATATCTGAAAGTCAATTTCTAGACACTTTTAAGAAATTGATGCAAAAAAATAAGATTTTTAAATCTCATATTGGTCAGGGGTATTACAATACTATCACTCCAACTGTAATTTTACGAAATATTTTAGAAAATCCAGGATGGTATACTGCCTATACACCTTATCAGGCAGAAATAGCTCAAGGTAGATTGGAGGCTCTTATCAACTATCAAACGATGGTTATAGAACTCACTGGTATGGATATAGCCAATGCTTCGTTGCTTGACGAAGCCACAGCAGCTGCCGAGGCTATGACCATGCTGCATGGTCTCAGAAGTAACAAAAAGAAAAATGCAAATACTATTTTTGTGTCTGACAAATGTTTTATTCAAACAATAGATGTGCTACGCACCAGAGCATTGCCACTTGGGATAGAAATAGAGGTTGGCAACATACACAAAGTTGATATAACTAACGAAAATATCTATGCTCTTATATTGCAGTATCCAGATACTGAAGGAAAAGTTGATAATTTTACTAATTTAATTGCTACTGCCAAAGAAAACGATGTTTTTGTGGCTTGTGCCACAGACTTATTAGCTCTTACTCTACTGACCTCGCCAGGAGAAATGGGTGCCGATGTAGCCTTTGGCTCTTCTCAAAGACTGGGTGTGCCTATGGGTTATGGTGGACCACATGCTGCCTTTTTTGCCACAAAAGATGCTTTCAAGCGCTCTATGCCTGGTCGTATTATAGGGGTGTCGCAAGATGCCAAAGGCCAAAAAGCCTATCGTATGTCGCTACAAACTCGAGAGCAACACATCAAACGGGAACGAGCAACATCTAATATATGCACAGCCCAAGTTTTACTTTCGGTAATTGCAGGTATGTATGCTGTATATCATGGTGCCGAGGGGCTCAAAACGATTGCACGTAGAGTGCATACTTTTGCTAGAGCTTTAGAAATCACGTTAGAAGAGATGGGCTTTAAACCATTGCATCAAACTTATTTTGATACATTAACATTTGAAATCATTGCCATAGAACGATTCAGAAAAATGGCCGAAGAAGCCAATATTAACTTCTTTTATCGCCATAATTTGGTAAGTATTTCTTTAGATGAAACTACAACTTTGGCTGACTTAAATGCTATTTTAACTATTTTTTCTCATGCACTTGGCGTAAAAGAACGCCAAATATCAGAAACAATGTTTGCCATTGATGCTAGCTATGATTCTGACTTGGCCAGAAAATCTAGTTTTATGACACATCCAGTTTTTAGTTCTTATCATACCGAACACGAGATGTTGAGGTATATGAAAAGGCTCGAAAACAAAGATTTATCTATGGTTCATAGCATGATTTCGTTGGGTTCTTGTACCATGAAATTGAACTCTACAACCGAAATGATACCTGTAACTTGGCCAGAAGTTGGCAGCATACATCCATTTGTGCCTCGCAACCAAGCCCAAGGATATACCGAAATGTTTGCAAACCTCAAAAAATGGCTATGTCAAGTTACAGGCTTTGCAGATGTATCGCTACAGCCCAACTCTGGTGCTCAGGGCGAGTATGCAGGCTTAATGGTTATCAGAGAATATCATCTGTCACGTGGCGATGCTCACCGTAATATTGCCCTTATACCTTCCTCGGCCCATGGCACAAATCCTGCAAGTGCTGTTATGGCAGGCATGAAAGTAGTTGTTACCAAATGCGATGAGCGTGGAAATATAGATTTAGTCGATTTGAAAATGCACGCAGATTTGCACAAAGACAACCTTTCGTGCCTTATGGTAACGTATCCGTCTACGCATGGAGTGTTTGAAGAGAGTATTCAAGAAATATGCAAAATCATACACGAGCGTGGAGGCCAAGTATATATGGATGGTGCCAACATGAACGCCCAAGTGGGTCTTACTAGTCCTGGCACAATAGGAGCCGATGTATGCCACTTAAATTTACACAAAACATTTTGTATTCCTCATGGTGGTGGCGGTCCAGGCATGGGTCCTATAGGTGTAGTAGCACATTTGGCTCCGTTTTTGGCTGGGCACTCAGTAGTAGACAACGACCGCAAACATGGAGCAGTATCGGCAGCACCTTGGGGTAGTGCATCTATTCTACCCATTTCGTACGCATACATAGCCATGATGGGCGGCTTGGGCTTAAAAGCAGCCACAGAATACGCCATACTCAATGCCAATTATATCAAAGCCAGATTAGAAAAACACTACCCTATATTATACACTGGCACAAACGGACGTTGTGCCCATGAAATGATATTGGATTGTAGAAATTTCAAAAACACAGCAGGCATAGAAGTTGCCGATATTGCCAAACGATTGATGGATTATGGCTTTCATGCACCCACAGTATCATTTCCAGTAGCTGGTACGCTTATGGTAGAGCCTACCGAAAGCGAAAGCAAAGCCGAATTGGACAAATTTTGCGATGCCATGATAGGCATACGCAAAGAAATAGCAGAAATAGAAAATGGTGTTTTTAGCAAAACCGAAAATGTGCTCAAAAATGCACCACATACGGCCGAAGTTACAGTTTCAGATGTATGGGAATATCCATATAGTCGTCAGAAAGCGGCTTTTCCATTACCATATATCAAGAATCAAAAATTTTGGCCCTCGGTTAGTCGCATAGACGATTCGTATGGCGACCGCAACTTAGTTTGCAGTTGCATACCTGTAGAGGCTTATGCTTAGGTTAGTTTGTACTCGCTTGCTTTAAGTAAGCAAGCGAGTATTTTTGAAATTTGGTTTTTATTTCTATTAAATCTCAGAGATTTTTTTGTTAAATCTTTTGAATTAATACTAAATTATTTTTTCTGTTTCTTTTCAAAAATCACAATTCTTCTTATTCTTGGTTAATCTTCAACCAAAATGATTTCTTGATTAAATTTGGTTTATTACATATAAAAGAATTATATTCTGAATTAAAATAAAATTTAATATTCAATGTGGTTTACTTAGGCATTTAATATTGTCTCTATCTTGTTTTCCAAAGGAGAAAGTTTATCTGATTATTATGTAAACGACTTTTATTTATATTGAACTTAAAAACAAATATTACAATTTTGTTTTAAACTCCACCCAAACCAATTTCTGTTACGATGCCACAGAATCCAAGTGGGAGAAAAATTATAGGAATGTAATTTTAATTTTTCGGTTCAAAATTATAATAAATAATTTTATTATAAAATTATTTATTATAATTTTTTTTATTATAATAAATTTTATATTGTTTTTATATTTTTAATATTGAATTATTGAGAGACTTTAGATATAAAATACCCCAGACCTATTGGTTGCAAAAAACTGAAAGGCGAAAATGAAATTATTTGGCGTATAAGAGTAGGAAATTATAGAATTTTATATATCATTGAAGATGATGTAAAGATGGTTGAAATCATAAAAATTGGGCATAGAAAAAATATTTATGAATAAATAGATTGTTTAAAAAGTAATTACCCAAAGATAGAGAAGTTATCTATTTTACCCTTCTGTCCCTGAAAATCAAATAAATTTTGTGTTTGGTTTCTCAATTTTTTTTTATATACTAATATTGCATTACATTTTTGATTACTTACTTTTTTATAGCTGTTAGAAGGAATTAGAATTTAAAAATTTGTATTAAATTTTAAATATAAATGTATTAATTTTACAAAAAAAAGCATGAAAGGAATAAGTTATTTGGTCGATAATAATAGTTTAAAAAAAAGTGTGGCTATTGATATTAAAACAATTTATCAAAATCAAGATGCAATTCATGATTTTATTGATGTATTGGTTGCAGAAAGTCGCTTATCAGAATCAAGTATTAGTTGGAACGATGCAAAACAACAACTAAAAGACAAGGGTAAATTATGAGTTATGAAATATCCATAAAAAAATCTGCTTTAAAAGAATTACATAGTCTGTCATCAATAGCTTTAGAAAGTGTTTGTGCTACCATCGACAGCTTAGCTACAAACCCCAGACCTATTGGTTGCAAAAAACTAAAAGGCGAAAATGCAATTATTTGGCGTATAAGAGTAGGAAATTATAGAATTTTTATATCATTGAAGATGATGTAAAGATGATCAGGGCAAACGCATTTAAGATATTTTAATAAAATTACCTATTATTTTAATAACCCCACCCTAAATCCCTCCCCAAAGGGAGGGACTTTACATTCAACTATTATAAAAACATTGTTTTTTAGTAATATTTTACTATTTTAAACTATAATATTTTTAAATGCGTTTGCCCTGAAAGATGGTTGAAATCATAAAAATTGGGCATAGAAAAAATATCTATGAATAAATAGATCGTTTGAAAAGTAATTTCCCCAAATCACTCTTGTTTGCCATTATGGCGACCAAGGAAATCATAAATAGTGGCATTTTATTGTAAGGACTGGGCATAGCCTGTCTTTACAATTGTCCCTGCAAAAGATTTATTAGTGGCAAAGCCACTTTTGTTTTTTTTCCTTTTTTTGGGGTTTTGGTAAGAAACACGATAAATGGTTGTTTGAGATAAAATATATGGACTTTTTATGTTTTATATGTGGCTTTAAAACTACATTTTATTACTTATTATTAGTCTGCCACGCTAAAATATACACACAAAACTAAGGATAGTTAGGCAAAATTAAGCATTTTCTGTTAGCACTTTTAAAAAAGATTTAACCGAAAAAACAAAAAAAAACAATGTTGTTTTAGGGACAAAGTTATTTTGTAACTATCAGTTGCCTATTTCGATTTGGGGTTAGGGTTTAAGGATTCGTAACAAAATGAAAGGCCTAATAACTAAATCTCAAAGAAGCGAACATATTTCTACCAGGGGCATTTATACCACTCGAGAAAGTTCTATACTGGGTATCCAAGATGTTGTCTATGCCCGCCTGAATTGATACATATTTTTGGAATTTATAAGTTGCCCTTAGGTTTAGTGTAATCCAAGCTGGAGTGCCGTCTTTTGTAGCATATTGCTGATTGTCTTCTCCAACTAAATTATAATCGCTAAGTCGTTTCCATCCATTATAATTTATAAAAAAATCTGTTGAAAATTTTTGATTTGTATATGTAAACTGAACTCTTGAGAGCAAAGGAGAAATATGGTCTAGAGGGTAATCAGTAGAATCAGTTTTGATACGACCAAATGTGTAATTGAGGGTAAATGCCATAAACAAATGTGGGTTAAATTGCGATTTTAGGTTTGAGGTAAATCCATAAATATATGCTTTTTGTTGATTTTGATTGGCATAAACCTGACTTTTTGTGCCATCATAGATGATAAAATCATTTCCTGCATATTGAAATTTATTAGTAATAATTGCATCAGAAAAATGGGTATAATAAAAAGTGTTTTCCCAACTAGTTTTCTGGTTAATAATTTTAGTAACCCCAATTTCTGCATTTATAGTTTTTTCGGGTTTTAAATTTGCATTAGGAACAATTACTTTTCCTTTTGTGGTTTCAAAAATCTTACTTAGGTCGTCAATATTTGGTGTACGAAAACCTGTAGATACAAGAAATGAAAGTTTTAAATCCTCGCTAGGATTGTGAACTATACCCAAACTGCCAGAATATACTGGATTGTTTTGGGATACATTTTTGAAAGGAAATTTAAAAAATGTAGTATCTACAAAAGTAGCATTTAAAGTAACATATCCAGCCCTTGCTCCATATTTTAATGTTAATTTTTCGGAAATTTTCCAAGAATTTGATACATAAAAAGCCGTATTTAACATAGAATTATTACCATCTGGGTATCGGGTATCGAGAGGTTTGGTCGTATTGGTTTGGATATTTTGAATATTTGCAGTAGATTTTAAGGTATTGTACTGAGCATCTATTCCAAATCTTAACGTATGTTTAGCTATATTTCGTTGTATATCAGCGTTTAATCCAACGACTTGCACGTGTTCAATTCTATGATTCAAATTATTGCTTTTAAACCTTCTATTGTGTCTGCTCTCTTCTAGGTTTTGGTAATTTATACCTAAGTGCATGGTTTGGAAGAATAAATTTTCATTTTGAATATTCAAATTATATGCAGCCAAGGCTCTTTGTTGTGGTCCATAATACCATTGAGCTGAATTGAGGCCATTAACTGCTGAGCTGGGGTCTGTAAGTCTATCATATCGTGGTATATTTGAAGAATTTGAAAATTGCAAATTGAGGTTATGGACAATAGAATTGCTTTGTTTAAAGGCAAATTTTTGAATCATATCATATTGCTGGTATGCAGAAGGGGTTTGTAGATATTTGTTATTATTTTTCAATAAAGTGTCTTTTCCATTTACTCGTTCAGCATAAAAAGGCCTTTCTGGGTATTTTCCATCGTAAAAAGGATTTTGATTTTTTCCAGACATCAAATCACTAAAATTGGAATAAGTAAACGAACTCATGGAAGCAAACTTAGAAGTACCTAAGTTAAAATCTACATGGGTTGTAGATTCATTGTTTACACTTCCATACCTAGAACTGGCATTTATTTTGAAAATATTTTTGCGAGAACTATCCGCAAAAAATGGTCTTTTTGTATAAAAATGTATAACCCCGCCAAGTGCATCGCTACCATAAACGGTAGACGAGGGCCCAGAAAGGATTTCAACCCTATCCAATGAATTGTTGTCGAGGGTCATAGAATTTTGCAAATGTCCACCTCTATATATTAAATTATTCATTCTTACTCCATCAACGACTAGGAGTATTCTATTGGCCTCAAAACCACGTATAACAGGACTGCCACCACCCATTTGACTTTTTTGTACAAACACATTTCCTGAATTAGCCAGCAAATCAGGTGTGGTTTGAGCTTGGGCGTTTTCGATTTCATTTTTGTCTATCACAAGTAATTGTTGTGCCACATTTTTTTTGTTCTCTTCAACCCTATTGGCAGAGACCACAACCTCACCTATTTTAACTGATTTTATTGTTGTTGTGTCTTTCATCTTTGGTTTGTTGATTGACAAATCTTTAATTGTGGTGTCGCTTGCTGTAGTTTGAGCTATGGATGGAAGAATTGAAATTTGAAATAGAATTATAATTGTATATGTGAAACGCATGATATTAATTTTTTTAAAGTGATATTTATTGATTAAGAAAAAGTCAAATTATTATATTAGCATAGACTTGCTTTATTAAATTTTAAATTCAGTTTTTGTTTCTAAATAATGAAAAACAAAAATTTTGTAAGAATAATTAAATTTTGTAAAACCTAGACTACTATCAATCAGCTTGATAAAGCCACACCCCCAGCAATTTCTAGGTTATGTGTAGAACTCCAAAAAAGAGTAGCTCTTTTATCAAAAGAAGAGTTGATTGATGGAATTGGCTAGTAAAATATCAATGTTGTTCACTTTAGCATTATTATTGCCTCTATCTTATTCTTTCTTCAAAAGCAGGGCAAACGCATTTAAATTAAATCACTCAAAAAACCCCTATCCCAACCCTTTCCCCAAGGGGAAAGGGCTTTGATTTCTGCAATTTTTGAGCTAAAAGTATTTTAAAAACACTAATGCCTTTTTAAATGCGTTTGCCCTGCTCCAAAAGAGAAAGTAAACGGATTCTTAAGTAAACGACATAGAATCATATATTTAAATTAAAAAAAGTAGAATTATTACCTCTTTATTCATGCCAAAAAAAGTTTTTTTTAATACAAAGCTAGTTCAAAACCCTATTGAAAACCTATTTCTGTATGTTACACAACGTACAAATGATAGGAATCAAAAGAATCAAAGAAATAAAAGTTTTAAAAATTTTCTCAAAATCTAAAATCAATCAAGAATTGCAAACATTAATTTTAGAATTGACTTCAACTCAAAAATTAGATTAATTAATTGATAAGATGACTTTTTTGAGATTTAATAATTTTATTTTAACTTTTAGAGAAATCGAAAATATAATCTTACTTTTTTTAAAAAATATATTGGAATTAAATAATTATTTTTCTTTTAATTCCCTTTTTTAAGAATATTGAGGTGGTGGATAGGATGGTTTATTTGTTATTGAAAAAAGAGTAATTAATTTGTTTTTGGAGTTATGAAGCAAAAAAACTGTAATAATTGGTTTGCTCAAATGATGTTTAATATTATTTTGATATACCAACTTCATCATTTTGATTATTTCATAAACTATTCCAGCAGTAGCATTATCAGATGTTTCAGAAAAAAAAGACTTGATTTTGTTGATGATTTCTTGTTCAAAAGTATCTAATAGCACCAAAAGATACACTTGATTTTGGACAATTTTTATTGATTTGATGTCATACATTTTTCCTTGAAATGTTATTTCATTGTCATCAATCATTGATTTATTATATACTTCTATTGGTAATTTTATTTGAAATAAATCTAAATTTGAATCCTTGATTTTGGATCTCATGTCGGCTTTTATGGCACATTGCTGTATCTTAAACACAATGAATACTCCTGCTGATTGCATCAGCAAGAGTACGGCCAAAAAGAATGTTCCTATTGTTTTCAGGGTAACGATACTTTATTTTATAATTAATTTTCTGACCTCGTTTTCGGTTGTTTTAAGAAAATAAATACCAACAGGAAGCGATCCTAGTGGGTATTCAATTAATTTTAAACCATCAGAAGAAGCCATTTTATGGCCCAATAAATCATAAATTACAAAGTTTATATATTTATTGAATTTTATAATTTTGGTGTTTTCTACTGGGTTTGGTATAACAACGAGGAGTTCTGCACTTGAGGGATTTATGTAGTTAATGCCAGTAGCACTCGCCAGAGGAGCTTGGCTTATATATATGGCTTGACTTTGTATAAAATTGGGAGCAGAAACAGTAATCATGGCAGCTCTTTCCACACTCAGGCTATTTGTTTGACATAAAAGCGAAATTGTAGTATTTCCAAACCCATTGGCTTGGCTTGGTACGAGCCAAGTTGGTAATCCTAAGATAGTCCAGTTTGTATTGCTAGTAATATTTATGATTTGACTTCCGCCAGATGTAGCATATACTATAACAGATGGCGAAGCTGATAAGATTGAAGCTCCCCCAGTTTGATTTAAAATTAAAGTTTGTGAAATACTGCCAGAAGTTATTGTTATTATACCAGTATTTGGATTGATATTTTGGTTTAATGGTGCTGTTAGAGTAATAACTCCATTGCCAAAACCAGTAGCAGGATTGATTGTAACCCAAGTTGGAACACCAAGCACACTCCAAGTACTATTAGAGGAAATAGTTATAGTTTGAGAGCCACCCAAGGCTGTAAAATTGGCTGTTCCAACCCCTATATTTACAGTTGGGTTTACTCCAGATTGAGTAATTGTAATCGATTGAGTAATTAAAGGAATAGCTGTAGTTATCGAAATGGTAGCTATTCTAGCTTCAGAAGTGGTATTGGCAGCAGTTGTAAAATCAATAGTTTCGTCATTTAAGCCATTGGATTTGCTTGGAGTGAGCCAAGAGGGTATGCCAGAAATTGTCCAACTGGTATTGCTTGTAATTATCAGTGTTTGCGTTTGGCCACTACTTGGGTGGATTTGAGTATTAGGAGTAATGTTTAGTATAGGAGTGGCTCCAGCTTGGGTTATGCTAACTATTTGATATGTATTTACATTTGCACCTACAATTGTCAAATTATAAGTTCTTGTTGTAGTAGAAGTATTTTCTTGTGGTAATATTGACATAGAACCATCTCCAAAACCATTGAGAGTACTTACTGAAATCCATGTAGGTAAAACACTCAAGCTCCAATCAATATTTGATGTAATAGACAAAACTTGAGCAATATCATTAGCGAGAAAATGTATAGAACTAAAATTGGGCGATAATACAGGCACGGCCCCAAGTTGATTGATTGGAAAAACAACATTATTTGCAATACCACTTAGTGAAAGTTGGATATTTCTTGTAGTTGTGGTAGGATTATTTAATGCAGTGATTGTAATTGTTTGATTTCCAAAATTATTCAATACATTGACAGTAGCCCAACTTGGCAAACCACTCAAATTCCAATCAGAATTACTATTGATAACAAAAGTAAGAACACCACCTTGGGCAGCAAAAGTATTAGTATTGACTATTGCCATAGACAATGTAGGTGTAGCACCAGATAGGGTTAGGTTGGCCATCTGATTGTTGATGCCATCACTAAAAGTAATGCTGCCTTTCAAAGCATTGATTCCAGTATTTGAAATGGCATTGATGGTTATAAATCCATTTCCAGTTCCCGATACAACATCTATTGTTGCCCAAGTCAAGTTTTTGCTTATTGTCCAGTTGGTATTGCTAGTTATGGTCAGTACTTGTAGTCCTCCACTTGCATTATAATTTATATTGGCAGGTTGTATAATTGTGTAAGGAGTTGCACCTGCTTGATTTACTGATATATACTGCACAGACCCAGGCACGCTTACCAACACTTGTGTACTTCTAGGAAATGTGCTCAAATTGGCAGATGCTGTTATGGTAATGGTGGCATTAGAATTACCACTGGTTGGGTTGATGGCTAGCCAAGTGCCACTGCTTGTAATTACCCAGTTGCTGTTGGTTAGGATATTGAATGTTTGTGTAGCAACTGCAGATGCAAACGATAGATTACTTGAGGTCAGAGTAAGTACTGCTGAGGAAGCATTTTGATTGACTGAAACAATTTGATTTTTAGTTGTACCAGTAATAGTAAAACTTCCAGACCTGCCAGTAACACTACTATTGCTGAAAGCAACAACTGAAATAGCTCCATTTCCAGAGCCTGAAATTCCACTAATACTCAACCAGGAGTAGATATTATTTATTGTCCAGGGCGTATTGGCAGTAATATTTATGCTTGAAATATTGCCAGAAGAAGGAAAATTCAAGGTATTTGTATTTACAATTAAAACTTCTGAAGCACCAGATTGAGTGATGTTTAATGTTTGGGTTATTACAGGATTAGACGATGACACCATGATAGTTGCAGATCTACCACTTATTGTGTTGTTGGCATTTGCAGTAAAAACTACTTGATTGTGTGCAAAACCTGATGTAGTTGCTACACTAAGCCAAGAAGGCAAGCCACTAATACTCCAATTGAGATTACTTGTTATCGACAATACCTGAATCCCTCCTGTTGATACATAGTTTAATGCAGATGGATTGATAATTAAACTAGCAGCTGCACCTGTTTGGGTAATAGTTATCGTTTGCACCACAACTGGGTTTTGAGATGACACATTTATAGTAGCAGTTCTGATGCCTGTACTTGTATTGTTGGCAGTAGTAAAGTTGATAGTACCATTGTTTGCTCCATTGGTTATGTTTGAAGTTATCCAATATGGTAATCCTGTAATAGTCCAATTTAGATTGCTCAATACACTGGCTGCTTGGGTAGCTCCAGAACTTGGGTGGGTTTGGGTACTGGGCGAGACTACAAGACTAGCAGCTGCACCTGTTTGAGTAATAGTAATCGTTTGCACGATAACTGGGTTTTGAGATGAGACATTTATAGTAGCAGTTCTGATGCCTGTACTTGTATTGTTGGCAGTAGTAAAGTTGATAGTACCATTGTTTGCTCCATTGGTTATGTTTGAAGTTATCCAATATGGTAATCCTGTAATAGTCCAATTTAGATTGCTCAATACACTGGCTGCTTGGGTAGCTCCAGAACTTGGGTGGGTTTGGGTACTGGGCGAGACTACAAGACTAGCAGCTGCACCTGTTTGAGTAATAGTAATCGTTTGCACGATAACTGGGTTTTGAGATGAGACATTTATAGTAGCAGTTCTGATGCCTGTACTTGTATTGTTGGCAGTAGTAAAGTTGATAGTACCATTGTTTGCTCCATTGGTTATGTTTGAAGTTATCCAATATGGTAATCCTGTAATAGTCCAATTTAGATTGCTCAATACACTGGCTG
This sequence comes from Cytophagales bacterium, assembly GCA_013297755.1. Taxonomy (GTDB): domain Bacteria; phylum Bacteroidota; class Bacteroidia; order Cytophagales; family UBA9547; genus REAG01. Next base: position 82,031 of record JAAFIH010000009.1, on the reverse strand, counting down.
CTTGGGTAGCTCCAGCACTTGGGTGGGTTTGGGTACTGGGCGAGACTACAAGACTAGCGGCTGCACCACCTACAGTTTGATTAGAAAGCAATATTGTGCCCCATGTAGAAGTATTAGACCAATTATTAGCATTTCCTTTCCAAACACTTTGTCTTGTACGGCCAGTACCAGCATCATTGTCATCGTTGGCTAGGTCGAAACCTAAAGTCATGTTATTGAAAGGTGTTACACCCAAAACAGACCAAGGAAAAGCTACTTCCATCGTAAATCCACCTGATAGGGTATTTACAGCAGCCATTACTCCAGCTTTTCTATTATTAGCCTCCCAAATTAAAGCATTAGAAATACTTTTTGCAAATTGAAAATCAAAAGCATCATAAGTATTGCCTTTGCTATTATTTGCGTCTATAAAAAATTCTATGGCATCGTCATCCCAAGGATTAGCATTTCCTGCAAAAAGATTGTTGTCTAATACATTGACGGCTACATATAAATAATTATTGTCCCAAAGTGCCCCAAAAGTAATGGTATTGTTTGGTGCAGAACCAGATGTTAATTTATTAACAATAGTGGTAACCTGCCAAGCAGATTCGTTTAATATACCATTGATAATTGGTTTTGAGGAGGGTATATAAATGGTAGGTAAAGGTGGAATAGCCGTAACTGTAACAAGGGCTATAGAAGCAAACCCTCCATCTTGAGTAATAGCAGTAATTGTAACTACTCCAGGAGCTATGGCATTGACATTACCCATATTATTTACAGTTGCTATATTTGCATCAGACGATGTCCAATTTATATTGGCATTAGTAGCATTTGTTGGCATTACATTTGCACCCAAAGTTGATGTCATTCCTTCTTGAATCGAAATAGTAGTGGGCGAAACTGAAACTCCAGCTACTGGAATTATTCCAGTTTGAGTAATATTAATGATTTGACTAAGACCACCAACTCCTATAAAAGTAATTTGAGCAGTTCTAAGCATTGAATTATTGGTGGTAGCAGTTACATTAATAGTTGCATTGCCAGAGCCAGTCAAGGAACTCAAAGATAGCCAAGATTGGTTATTTGCTATTGTCCAATATACATTGGATATTAAATTGATGTTTTGAACACCACCATTGATTAAAAAATTGATATTGTTTGGATTTGCACTCAATGCTGGTGGACCAGAAACAACAGTTACAACACAAATAGATTTAAAACCACCACTTTGGGTAGTTCCTGTAATGGTTGCTATACCAGCCAACAAGCCACTTACCAAGCCAGAGCTAGGGTTTACAGAGGCAACATTAGTATTATTACTTGCAAAAATCACATTAGAGTTTGTAGCATTTGATGGATTAACTGACGCTGCAACTACAAATGAACTAGCTATAGTTATCGTTTTTGTAGATGGATTCAAAACAAGGCCACTCACAGAAACAAATGCACCATTGGTTACCGTAATTACGCAGATTCCTTTTTTGGTTGCATCTGTATCTGCTACGCCACTAATTGTAACTACACCTGGCGAAACGCCAGTAACTTCTCCATAATTATTAACATACGCAATATTGACATTGGATGAGGTATACATTACATTTTTGTTTGTGGTATTATTTGGCAGAATAGTACCTACAATTGTAGTAGAAGTATAAACAGGCACTAATCCACTTGATGGATTTATTGTGAGAGATGTAGGAGCAATATTACTTGTATTAGAAAATTTGAAAGTAGAAACCTGAATTGATTGAGCACCACCACCACCACTTGTTGCTGAAACATACCACCTATAATAGGAATATGCAGCATTATTAGCAAAATTATAGGTTTTGTTTGCAGAAGTGAAAGTTTCATTGTTTCGAGTATCGAGGGTTGTCCAACTAGAGCCATCGTTTGAACCTTGTATGATCCAACTTCTGGGGTCGTACATGGTAGAACCCCACGGTTGTTGTGCTTTTATCACATAAGAGTTCCAAACTACTGGTATAGGATTGTTCCACATTACCCATACTGGCCTTGACGAGGTAGCATATTGGTCGTACCAACAGCTTTGAGGATCGTTGTCATCCAACTGAAATACATCATAATCTGGGTCAGGGCTTTGCCTCAATGCCACAATTCTTGGCAAAGAAACTGTAACTTTTGAGGTTCCAATTTTACCACTTTCAGATGTGCAAGTGATAGTAACTTCTCCATTTACAAACCCAGCATGCACCTCTCCTGTCAATGAATTAACATTTGCTATAGATGGGTTGCTTGATGTCCAGACTAGTTTATTTTCTGTACTGTTGAGAGGATTTAAAGTTGCTTTTAGTTGAATTTGCTGTGGATAATCATAGTCATCTCTCAATCGAGCATATATTTGTGATACTTTTGGCGAAACATCAATCGTTTGTACAGGAATTATAGTTTTGTATGTTGCCGTAATAGAAGCATTTTTGGCTGGCATATCCATGATGGTATTTGAAGAGAAAATATCTTCTATAGACGAAACATCACCAGTCCATTTGTCAAAAACTTGACCCATGGGGGCCACATCTGCCATAATATTAATATTAGACCCAGCAGCTCTAGTACCATCTCCAGAGCCAGTATTTACTGTCAGAGTATAATTATTAAATGTACCCTCAAAGCAAGCAACCCTACTATTTGAATTAACATACAACCTGTTTTTTGCAATAATAGGATTACACACTGGGCCATAAGAACCTGCATTCCAAGTAGTGTTCCAAATCTGAAGGCCAGTAGCCAAATTAAGTGCTTTGATTGATGTATTATTGGCCAATACCAATACATCGTTGGCTATGGCCATGACTGAGCGAGAGTAATACATCTGTCTGGCATAAGGAATCAAATTGGCTACTGATTCATTTATATATCCACTTGCAAAAGGTGCACCACCACCAAGTGTGCCTGTCCACAAAGTACTAGAGCCATTTCCATTGGTATCAAAAGCATACAAAGAACCATTGTCGGTAACTACGACTACTACACCATTTTTTACAGCTGGAGGATGATTTGCAATAGCATCCAAAGCCATACTACTCCATATTATATTGCCATTTCCATCAATGCAATATAGTTTTTTGTCGCTATTTTTTACACAATATACAAATTTGCCATCCGAAGAAATACCCCCCCAATCTCCCAAAATATTCCAAGCTGGATTTCCATCTACTTTTTTTAATCCATAAATGCCATTGGGCCAATAAGAGCCACTCGAAAACGTAGCAGCACCTTTTATTTTATGACTTGAAATAATTTTGTCTCCCATCAACAGATACGAATTATCTAAAAACGAACGGTCAGTGTTTACAGAAGCTGAGTTCCAATTGACAGCACCATTTTTGTCAGGGTCTTTGTTAGGAAATTGCCACATTCTTGGTATTTCATCTACCTGAAATTCATATCTGGTAATGGCTATGGGTGCCCAGCCACCTAAATAGCTCTGATCAGCCATAATCACTGAGCTTGCATATACTTCTTTTGTTTTGGTATCAACATGTACTAAACCCCAATTATCCCATCTGTCATAAGATAAAGGCGAAAATCCAGGTTTTTCATAATATTTAGCGTTTGCAATATCTACATGACCCATAATATCATTATTCAAAAAATAAGAATTGTCTAATATGGCATTTGCTCCATTAAAAAACCAATCATTTGTAGCTACTGATACAGCATCTATAAAATTACCATTATCAGGATTATAATAAAGTGGGCCAGAGCTTTCTCGAGAAACAATGAGATAATCATTGGTGCCTCCATAAAAAATAGTAGAATTTGGAATCAATCCACCATGAGAGGTTTTGTCTACCGACCATTTTTGAGTTAATGGAAATGTGCCAAGTGTGGCTTTGCTCGACATCGATTGCTCTCCATTTCCACCACCATATTGTACCCACTCATCTATTTGAGCAAAACTTACTATTGATGACAAAAATAGTGTTACAGAAAGTCTAAGATATTTTTTCATATTTTTAATGTTTATTAAAAAAAAGATTGTTGTGTACGTGCAAAAGTAATACTAATTTTTTAAATTATTGTATAATTTCATTATTTTTTTGTGCAATTCAAAGAAATTTTAAAAAATAAAGCCAATAGAATTTTAAAATTACTTGTTTATGGCATTTCAATATTTGACTTAAAAAACTAAAAATGAGGACTTTAAATTATTTCAAAAAATAAGATTTCGTAAAAATAAAAATTATTAAAAAAAGGTAACTATTCAGCCTTAAAATTAGTAACTAAATCTAAATTATCAAAAACAGGTTGATTGTTTTTAATAAGGGTATCAATAACTGACCTCAAAACGGCAAAAATATTGGCATTTTCGATGGATTTGAACTGACCAGATATTTTAGATTTCACTTTTACATTTCTAATTGCTTGCTCACTGCCGTTATTATCTGGCGGCACGTGTTTGTGGTCTAAGAAATTAAAAAGTGCGTTTTCATACCTTTTTAGCCTTTTTACAAAAGCTTTTAACTTTTTGGAGGGATTATCTGGCGGATTTTCTTGTATTTTCAAAAGTTGTTCTCTAAAAGTATGGGTAACATTTTGGGGATTTTTTTTCCATTCTAACGCTTCATAAAAATGGTTTTTTATTTGCTCCACCCATTTGCAAGGTTCATAATCTACAAAATATTTTAAGTCTCTGAGCAAATGTGCCATGCAAAGTTGGTGTTTTCGACAACTAAGTTTAAACCATGCCGAATATGCATCGTGCAAACGATGGCGTTTGGTAAGCCATTAGGATTTGGAAAACTAATTTTAATAGCAATCTTTATTATTATGGTTATTATTAACAGATACAAACACCAGTATTGTGTTATAACCTTATTAAGATTTACAAAAAAAAAGATTTTTAAAATTATTATTAAATGTTAAATGTAGATGGCAAAAACAAAAAACTCTACATATTAATATCAAAGATCAAAATATATAATTATTTTTAAAAAAGAGCTTTAGATAACTAAATTACTTAGTTTCGATAAAATATTGCAAATGGGTAAGCATGCTATAAAGTGCTTTTCGAGTCCATTCGTGCCCACGAGGATATTCTGCAAAAATGTATGGAAAACTACAAGTTTGAAGTTTATTTTCTACTTTTTTATTGGCAGAATATAAATAATCTTCACGACCAATTTCTAATACTATAAAAACATCTTTACGTTCTTTTATTTTGTTCAGTAAATTTGTAACTTCATGCAAATGGTATTGATTTTGATTTTGCCAATAGTTACCCAAAATATCTAGCGAAATATCATCCCAGTGTAAGTCAGTAAGTAATGTAGTGTTAGAAAGTGCACCACCTCTACTAAGAGCTGCCGAAAAAACGTCTGGATAACGACACAAAAGACTCACAGAGCCATATCCACCCATACTAAATCCTTGTAATATTCTACCTTTTCTATCTTTGATTGTTCTATAATTTTTATCCATTAATGTTACTAATTCTTTGGCAATTAAAGTAGCATATTTTTGGTTTTTGTACAAAGGCGAGTCTATATAATAATGATTTCCAATCAAAGGACACACTATGATTACTTGAAATTCGTTGGCTGCTTCTTTTACTTTCTGAATAGGCGAATACATACTCCTAATACCTTCTTCTGTAAGTGGCGATTCGTTATAGCCATGCAAAGAGTAAACAACTGGAAATTCTTTTTTGGAAGTCTTATAATTTTCGGGTAAAAAAACCAACATAGGAAAATCTTTTTGCATGGTGTCGCTGTGTAAAACTACATAGTCGCCATAGTTTTTGTCGGCAGCAGTTATGTTATAGCCATGGTCTGATTTGGTTTGTGCAAATACTGAAGTATAGAGTAGAATCAATATGAATAGAATACTATTTCTTGTTGTCATTTGAATGTTTTAAAGTACAAATGTATAAAAATATTAAATTGAAATACTATTTAAAAAATTATTTAAAGAGTTATTTTTATATTCTGACTCAAAAATGTGGTTTTATAATCAGAATTTTAAAATCATAAAAAAAGATTAAAACTGTATTTTATTACACAACAATTTTATTGTTAGTTAGTCTTGTTTTACAATGAAATAAACAAAAACTAAAAATAACAAAAATAAAACTGAACCTGTAATAAAAGCTAAAAAATTGATTTTGTTTTTTACTTTGATTTGTAATTTTACATTTTCTCTTTTTACATCTTCTACAAAACTTGTATCTATTTTTGATTTGTAAATTGTATCTTTAAAGATACGTTTTACTACAATTCCTGATATTTGTGGTCTTGATCCATGATATATTAGGCTTCTTTTTTTTTGTGCTTTATCAGCATCTAAGTTGTTATTTTTAAGCCTTCCTGTTTTCAATTCTGTGAAAATAACTGCATCGCCACCATGTTGCCTAGCCAAGTTTTTTAGGTAACTTAATGTGTTTTCTTTGGTTGTATTTTTGAGTTTTATTTGTGCAAAACCTAGTTTTTGATACTCAAAATCTAATTTTTCGTCTTTCCAATATATATTTATATTATTTTGTTTTTCAATTTTTTTGTCTAATTGTTTGTCATAAGATATAAATTGACTTTTGCTTTGAATAGATTTTGTGCTTTTGCAAGCCAAAAAAAAGGTTATTATCAAAACAAGAAGTAATATTTTTTGTAAAACATTGATTTTAATTACATTATTTGATATAAATACACACATAGCAATCAATTGATTTATTTTAGCTTCAATCCAATTTCTATCAGAAATTGAAAAGGGCTTTTTCAAATGAAAAATATTTTCTTGGGCATTTTTGTTATTTGAAAATCTAAATGTCATATTTTTTAGTTTTATTTTAAGAGCATCTCAAAAACCTCCTTTTTCTTAAAGCCCTCCCCTTGTGGGAAGGTTTGGGTGGGGTTTTTAAAATAAATATCAGAGTTTTTAGAGGTACCCTTTATTACATTTTTTTATTAATTGATTAAATTTATTTGCAATAATATGAAAATGACAACGTGAATTGCCATTTGTTTTTAAAAATTGATTCAAAATTATTAAAATAAAAATAATGTGTTAGTAATTTCAATCAAACAATATTAATGGACAATTTGTAAATTTTAATATTTATATTTGCAAACTTTTATAAATAATATAAAAAAAATTGATGATTGGAAAAAATCAATTTTTGTATATTTATTTTAAATTCATAAATATCTCAATTTAAAAAATAAGTATTATTACTAATATATGCAATTATCTGAACCAGAATTATTACGCAGACAATCAAGGGAAGAGTTATCTAAAATGGGAATCGACCCATATCCAGCTGCTACTTTTGAGGTAAATGCTTCGGCATACGATATTCTCAAAAATTACGAATCTCAAAAAATTGAATACAAAAATATTGCCATTGCTGGTCGATTGATGACACGCAGAATCATGGGTAAAGCATCGTTTGCTGTGCTGCAAGACGAGCGTGCCAAAATACAAATGTATATCAGCAGGGATGACATTTGCCCAGGCGAAAACAAGGATTTATACAACGTAGTATTCAAAAAATTGATGGATATTGGCGATTATGTTGGTGTAAAAGGGTATGTATTTACGACTCAAACTGGCGAAATTTCTATACACGTTACAGAACTACAACTGCTCGCCAAATCGCTCAAACCATTGCCCATAGTAAAAGAATTGGTTGATGAGCAAGGTAATAAAACTACATTTGATGCTGTAACAGATGCTGAATTTAGGTACAGACAACGCTATGCAGACTTGGTAGTTACGCCAGGAGTAAAAGATGTTTTTATTAAACGCTCGGCTTTGGTGCGAACCATCAGAGATTATCTCAACGACCATGGCGCCTTGGAGGTAGATACACCTGTGCTTCAAAATATACCTGGTGGAGCAGCAGCACGCCCTTTTGTAACCCATCACAACACTTTGGATGTGCCTTTTTATTTAAGAATTGCCAACGAATTGTACCTAAAACGACTCATCGTGGGTGGTTTTGATTTCGTTTATGAGTTTTCTCGCAACTTCCGCAACGAAGGCATGGATCGTACACACAATCCTGAATTTACGGTTTTGGAATTTTATGTAGCCTATAAAGATTATTTTTGGATGATGGATTTTACTGAAAAACTTTTAGAAAAAATTGCCATAAACTTACACGGAACTACAGAAGTACAAGTGGGCGATAAAAAGATAAATTTTGAAGCTCCATTCAAAAGAATCAGTATTTTGGATGCAATCAAAGAAAAAACCTCTGTCGATATTTCAGAAATGGACGAATTACAACTGCGTAACTTTTGCAAAAATCAAAACATACACATTACCGATAAAATCGGAAAAGGTAAGATAATTGATGAAATATTTGGCACTTTATGTGAGAAATCATTTATTCAACCTACATTTATTACTGATTATCCAGTAGAAATGAGCCCACTGACCAAAAAACATCGCTCAAAACCTGGTTTAGTAGAGCGTTTTGAATTGATGATAAATGGCAAAGAAGTAGCCAACGCCTACTCAGAACTCAACGACCCCATAGACCAAAAGGAGCGATTTGAAGAGCAAGTAAAATTGATGGAACGTGGCGATGACGAAGCTATGTTTATAGACCATGATTTCTTACGAGCTTTAGAATATGGTATGCCACCCACCGCAGGTATTGGTATAGGTATAGATAGGCTTTGTATGCTTATGACAAATCAAAATTCGATACAAGATGTACTATTTTTTCCTCAAATGAGGCCAGAAATTTAGAAATTAGGCTTTTTAAGTCAATGTCGTTTACTAAAGAATCAGATTATCTTTCTCCTTTGGAGAAAGTCTAAGATAGAGGCAAAATAAAATGCTTAAGTAAACGACATTGCTGTTTATGTTATTATTTATTTGAGGATTTTTTACAATATTAATCGAGTTATCATAATATTAAACCGAAAAACAAATATTACAATTTTATTTTAAACCCCTCTTTTAATTTCTCCCCAAGTGGGAGAAAAATTATAGGAATGTAATTTTAATTTTTTGGTTTGATATGAAAGAATTATTTTTTTGTAAGAATTAAATTTAAACTCTATTTTTGTGAGCATTTATTTTTTTAATAAAATTTAAAAATAAAAAGTAATATTTCTCTTATTTAATATGATAAAAATACAAGATAGTTTTGCTGAAATGGCCAAAGTATTGGTTGATTTTTCTACGCCAGAAAATTTCAAAAAAATAGAAGACGCAGCTCAGTTGATGATAGAAGCCTCAAAATCGGGTCGCAAAATAATAAGTGCAGGCAATGGTGGCTCTATGTGCGATGCCATGCACTTTGCCGAAGAACTTACAGGTCGCTACAAAAACAATCGCCCATCTATTGCAGCCATCTCCATTTCGGATCCATCGCACATCACGTGTGTGGGCAATGATTATGGGTTTGATTTTATTTTTTCAAGGTTTTTGGAAAGTGTAGGCCAAAGTGGCGATATTTTTTTGGGTATAAGTACGTCTGGCAACTCCAAAAATATTCATTTGGCCATAGAAACTGCCAAGCAAAAAGGAATCAAAACTGTGTTGCTAACAGGAAAAGACGCAGGAAAAATGAAAGGCTTAGCTGACGTTGAAATAATTGTGCCACATTTTGGATATGCAGATAGGATTCAAGAGATTCATATCAAAATCATCCATACTTTTATTGGTCTTATCGAAAATGGACTTGGGTATGTGTAATTTATTTTGAAGCATTAATGAAAATATAAAAACCTCTTTATTGTTTTTCAAAAAATTAAACCAAACACTACCCATTTGCTCTATCAAAACTATCGTTTTGTAGTAACGATAATAGTATCAAAAGAACAGAATTTCTTGAAAATTATCTAATAATTAAAATCAATAATCTGTTTAATCTCTGGATCAAGGCTTAGCGATACAGGACAGGTAAGGGCTGTATTTTTTAATTTTATTTGTTGGTCTTCGGTCAGTTTGAGACCATTAAAGTCGAAAACAATATGAATTTCGGAAATGGCTCTTGGTGGTTGGCTGGTCATAACTTTGGTAACTTCCATCGAAATTCCTTTGAGTTCTAGTTGTTCTCGTTTGGCTACTATGGCCATAGTTGTAAGCATACAAGAACCAAGAGCTGTTGCAACCAAATCAGTGGGCGAAAAAGCCTCGCCTTTGCCATGATTATCTACTGGAGCATCTGTAAGTATATTTGTATTTGATTGTAAATGAGTGCATTGGGTACGCAAATCACCTAGGTATATTATTTTTGAGGTTGGCATATTGTTTATTAATTAAGAATAGATTTGAAAAAAAGGTAATATTATAAAAAAACCTATCTTAAGGAAACTTCTAAAAACCCCAAATTTATATTTCCCCCCCCAACTCCCCCAAGGGAGGGGACTTTATAGGAATTGCGGTTTTTAGAAGTTATTTAAAGCATTTTTGTTTAAAATAGGTTTTTTGAGGTTGATGCTATTTTTATAGTCTTAAACTACTTTTGAGCAAAGCATACTCATCGTTGGTGGGTACTTTGGTAGTGCTACAACCGTTTTCGGCAGCTTTTTTGTCTATACTTTCTACTCTATTGCCTGGGTCTGGGTGAGTACTTAGTATTTCTGGTGGAGTTTGAGCACCAGAGGCAACTATTTTTCTAAAAAAAGCTGCTGCCGAATTGCATGGATAATCTGTAGAAGCCAAATAAAACACAGAAGCATCGTCAGCCTGAATTTCGTGGCAACGGCTGTTTTTGAGCCCACGAAGTTGGTTTGCCATTTGGGTTAATGCTCCTGGATTGCCTCCACTGGCTATTTGCAATAATATACCAACACCATTTTCGTTCATAATTGAACTTACAGAATGACGCAAATCTGCATGCCCCATTTCGTGGCCCATTACTCCTGCCAGTTGGCTTTCGTTATCCAAAACTTTGATTATACCTGTGTACACATATATAAAACCACCAGGAGTACAAAAAGCATTTTGCACATCAGGTTTGTTGATAATGCGTAATCGCCAAGGAAAATCGGCCTTGTGTTTTACTTTACCAGAATTTAAAATGTTATTTCTTATTTTATACAAAATTCGGTATGGTGTAGGGTTGCTTGCTGAATCTAAAATCGGAAATTCGGCAGTTTCTGCATCTATTTGTGCAGCAGTTTGAGCTCCTAGGGCTACATCATCAGAAAGTGAAAAGCCAATAATAGGAATATCAATGCAATTTTTTACATTGGCATCTATACTATTTTTGTCTTTTTTGCAATTATTGAACAATAAGAGTGAACCTAGAGCAAGGGTTGATACAATGGATTTTTTCATAATTTAATTTTTTAATAGTGATTGAATTAATAATTAAAAAGGTAATTTAACTTTATTTTTAAGTAATTTTTCGGCTTCTTCTTTTGCTTTTTGGGCACCTTGCTGTTGTAGCAATTTTTCGGCTTCTTGTTTGGCTTTTTCAGAGGCTTGTTGTTGCAACAACCTGGTGGCTTCTTCTTGTGCTTTTTGTATGGCTTGTTGTTTTAATTTTTCGCCTTCTTGTTTGGCTTTATCTACCAAAGCATTTTTTACCATATCTTCAGGCTTACCTTTGTCGGTGGTTATACCTAGAAGCGAAAACTTAGGATTATCGTGCGAGCCAGTAACTTTGATATTTGCTAGCACTTTGGATATTCCCATATTTTGACCACCCAATTTAGTCATCACATCGCCAAGAGCTGCCCCAGCTGCTGCCGCTGGCATCTGCGAAATTACATCAAAATCTAGTGTTTTGTCTAAGCCACTGCTACCCCCTATATTTATGATATTATCGCCCATTTTCATATCAAATGGTTTGAATTTGATTCGTCCATTGGCAATATCGAATTGTACTCTTGTATTGCCTATATTTACACCTTTGTCGCCACCAGAGTTTGGACTAGAAAATTTGGCTGCACTATTTATTTTGTTTAAAAATCCGCCATCTTTCATTTTGGCATCAAAAGTAAGGGCAAGTCCATTTCCAAAAAGTGTATTATACACTGGCGCATATCCTTTTGTCAAATCACTTTTGATAGCAAAGTTTGTACTAAGGCGACCTTCGATTTTTTCGGCAATTGGAGCAAATTTTTTGATGCTTTCAAATGTTTTTACTGCTGCTTGTATATCTACATTTTTCATATCCAAATCATAATCAAATTTAGGATTTTTAGGATTTTGTGTGTTGTAGCTACAATTGGTAACAAAGTGGCCGCCAATCATATCAAAATTACCATTACTAAGTTTGAAAATACCATCTTTTAGGGTAATGATGCCTTTCATATCTGTCATGGTCATGTTGGTGTATAGTACTTTTTTGAGCGAGGAGTTCATTGTAAAGTCTATGTTTTGAGGAATTGGTGTTGGGTCTTCTAGTTTTTCTTCAGGTTTTGGGGCGTTGGGGTCTGAGGCTGGTACCCACTCGTTTACATCAAAATTTTGAGTACTAAAATCAAGTTTTCCTACCAAAGTTTTGCTTTGAAAAACATAGGCCATATAGTTGGTAAAAATACCAGAAGCTGCAAAATCGCTTTTTCCTAAGAATCCCTGCATATTGCTAACCGTTATTTTTTGTGGATCAAAAGCCATGTGAGCAGAAGTCAATTTTATACCTTGTGGCATAGATTTGCTTACAAACGAAAACTTATTAAAATCCATAGAACCACTGGTGGGCAGTTGGTCGTATTTTCCAGCCTTTATCAACGACATTTTGCCGCTTGTGGTAATGTCTGTAAGAATTTTGCCACCCAAAGTCATATCTTGTAATGGATAAATTTTAGTAATTTTATCCATATCTAAATTCCCTTTTACATTGGCTGAATAGGTATAATCTTCAAAATTTTCGACTTTGGCATTGGCTACAAATTTTTCGCCATCAAGCAGCATCGTGTAATTATCCAAAGTGGCCACCATATCTTTCATGGTGCCAGTGGCATTTTTTACAGTGGATGAAAAATTGATTTGTTCGAGTGGTGTATTGGGCATTTTTAGGGTTTTTACATAGCCATCTTTCATAGCCATTTTTACATCAAGGGCAGGTAGTTGATTTGCACTTTTGTAAATCCCTTTTACTTTGGCATCTAAATCAAAAATTCCTTTGAGGGTAAGGCTATCTAAAGGAAATATTTGTGTTACTTCTGCTAGATTAAGTTTTGCTTTCACTTGTCCATCCAAATCCATTGATTTGAGGCCTTTTACAATCATTTTGGCATCAATAGGATTAGAACCCATTTCAAAATGTAAATTTTTGAGATTAATAAATGTATTGTCGATTACGCCATCTTTATTGGCTACATTCAAATCTAATTGCACGTTTTTGACAGGTGTTGGCAGTTTTGGATATTGAAATTTGCCATCTTTTACTAATAAATTAAGACCAAAAGCAGGAAGTTTATCTTTAAAATAAGTTCCTTTAGCAAAACCATCAAAGGCCAACGAGCCGCTCGATTCTACATCTTTGAAACTAGCTGTGTACATACCAGGCACAAGCGAAAGTATGTTTTTAAAGTCTGTTTCTTGAACTTTGTAAGTCAAATCCAAATCTATGCTACTATCTTTTTTCATTTGTAGCCATCCATCAAAAGCAAATGCAAAATCATTAATTTTGATGCTATTTTCTTTGAAAGTATATTTAGCATTGGCATTATCCATATTTAGTACCAATTTGATATCCATTTTTTTGTCATTCAAATAAGATACCGAATCATACCTGACCGTGATAGAAGATATATTGGTTTGGGTGGCCAAATCAAGCACATCGGCCGAAAAATCGCCTGAACCTGAATGATTTAGGTCTAGTATTTGAGCAAAAGTTGGTGTAGTTTTATCATCATATATTACTTTTCCACGTATAATTTCCCATTTGTTGATGGAGGTTTTCATGGTAGATTTTTCGGATGGAGCAGCTTTGGCAGTATCAGACGAAGGTTTAGCAATATCATAATTGGCTACACCATCTACATTTTTTTGGATAAAGATATAAGGTTCTACCAACGAAATTTTACGAATAACAAGATTCTGACCTTTTATGGCTGACATTAAATCAACTACAACCACAAATTCTTTGATATTTGTGAGGGTATCGCCCTCGAAAGGAGCATTGTTGATTACCCCAAAATCGCCAAGAGTAAGACTTATGTTTGGAAAATTTTTGAAAAACGACAAACTAAATTTATCTAAATCGTAGTACACTTTGGCATTTACGTTTTGAGCTATGGCTTCGTCTACTTTTGCTTTTATTTTATCTTTGAATAAGAAAGGTGCAACCGCTAAGGCAACTACAATCAATACAATAGTGCTTGCGAGTATGATAAAAAACTTTTTCATTGGCTTGTTTTAAAATTTATTTTAGAAAATAATTGTAAATATATTTCAATTCATATAAAAAAAATAAATTTTGGTCGAAAGTTTTTTAAGATTTTAATGAAAATGTTGTGAAGTTCTTTGAATGTACTTCAAAAAAACATAATATTTATTTAATAAATTCTTACATTTTTTGTAATAATATTGCTTTTAGTAATACTTTAGTTAAATTTTTAGACAAATAAGAATCAACCTATAAATGGTTTTGGGATACTGCCATTTGTTGTTTGCAAAAAGGTAAGTAATATTAAAATTTATTTTTCAATGATATATATTTAAGTATACTTTATTGCCTATATCTTAGTATTTCTGCAAAGGATAAAGTTAATCGTATTCTTTAGTAAACGACATTGACTAATTATTATATATCACTTTAATTTTGATATGTTTTTTTTGAATTTTAGTAAATAATGGTTTTTTAGTTGTAATTTTGGAAATAAATACATTATATAGTAGTAATGTATGCCTTATTTCAATACACGATATTTTGTTGTTCGAGAATTTACAATTAATAGAGCCTATTTTAAAAGCTGTAAAACAAGCAGGCTACAAAGAAGCCACTCCCATTCAGAGCCAAGCCATTCCTATTATATTAGACGGAAAAGATATATTGGGTTGTGCCCAAACAGGTACAGGCAAAACAGCAGCTTTTGCTATTCCTATCATACAAAAACTTGCTGCCCAGACCAGAAGTAAAGCCATAAAAGCACTTATTCTTACGCCCACACGTGAGCTTGCCATCCAAATACAAGAAAACCTAGAAATATACAGTCAGTTTACAGATCTACGTCATGTCGTAATTTTTGGGGGAGTATCGCAAGTGCCTCAGGTCGAAAAAATCAAAAAAGGAGTAGATATTATGGTGGCCACGCCTGGCCGATTGATGGATTTGATGAATCAAAATTGGGTTAAATTAAACGAATTGCAAATATTGGTGCTTGACGAAGCCGATCGAATGTTGGATATGGGTTTTGTGCAAGACGTAAAACGAATTATAGCCAAAATTCCCGAAAAGCGACAAACCTTGTTTTTTTCGGCCACTATGCCCAAAGAAATTATGGCTCTGGCCAACTCTATTTTGCAAAACCCATCGAAAGTAGAAGTTGCTCCTATATCTTCGACTGCCGAAAAAATAAATCAAACTGTTTTTTGTGTCGAAACAAGTAATAAAAGAGCACTTTTGGCTCATTTATTAAAAGAAAAAAATGTAGTAAGTGCCTTGGTTTTTACAAGAACCAAACATGGAGCCGACAAAGTAGTCAAAGATTTGCTCAGAATTGGAGTTTCTACAGAGGCTATTCATGGCAACAAATCGCAAAATGCACGCCAAAGGGCACTCAACAATTTTAAAGAAGGCGAAACTAGGGTGTTGGTAGCCACAGATATTGCCGCTCGAGGCATAGATGTAGATAATTTGAGCCATGTTATCAATTATGAATTGCCCAACGTACCCGAAACGTATGTCCATAGAATAGGTCGCACAGGCAGAGCTGGAGCTAGCGGCATAGCTTACTCGTTTTGTGATGCAGAAGAGCAAAGCTACCTCAAAGATATAGAAAAATTGATAGGTAAACCAGTACCCAAAGGCCATATCAACCCATTTACGGTAACTTTTAGCGGTCCTATTCCACCAAAACCAGTCCAATTTAACAAAGGAAGACGCAATAGCAGTAGCAAACCAAAACCAAACTCAAGTGCTAGATCTGGCCCACCAAGACAAGCCAAAAGAGGTTGATAAAAATATTTGATGTATGTAAGCCATACAGATTAGGTAATATTTTATAGAAAAAATATCTAATCTGTATCCTTATTTTCATACATTTTATCCATTTCTCTAATTTCCTGTTTTATGTCATCTATCAATGATTCTGGAGCTATCACTTTTATATATTTTCCGTGTGCTAGTATTAGTTTTTTTAATTCAATATTGATTACTATATCTAGCTTTACTTCCAACAGATTTTCTGAAATCCATTGATGATTTTGGGTGCTGTGCCAAGTTTTGGTGGCTACATAATGGGCCGTTTTGCCAGAAATATGTAAAATTATTTTTTGGCAAACTGCATTTTCGGGTTTTGAAACGCCAATCATGTCTTCAAAATAATCCTTAAAATCAATAGAATTATTGTCAATGTAATGCAAATTGGTCGGTTTCATAGATTTGATTCTATCAAAGGCCAAAATATAATTTGATTTGTTGGTGTAGGGATTTAATCCTAGCACAAACCAACGGTTGTTGTACTCTTTCAGAAAATAGGGATGAAAAGTAAGCGAATAAGGTTCGTCTTTATCGAAAGGTTGATACTCAATTTGCAGCACAGTTTTGTTTTCTATGGCAAAAAACAATTCTTTCAAATAATCATATCCCATCAAATCTATATTATGGTCGAGACTTATAAAGCTATCTTTTGTGGTATAATTTTGTTTGGATAGTTTTGGCAAAATTTCATACATCCAATCCATCAATGGCAGTCCTTCTATTTTTTTGAGCAAATCCAAGGTGGATTTTAGTTGGACAACCTCATCAGGCCGCAAGGGAGTATTATAGATGCTAAAATGGGTGTTTTTGTATCTATAAAAGCGTTTTTTGCCTTCTTTTAGGGTTTCGTCTAGTTCTATTTGCCAACCTTTGTCGCTGGCCATAAAAGCTATATCATACTGAATGGTACGTTTTTTTACTTCTGAATCTAAGCCAAATTCTATCAATTTAGCATTACATACTTGTACTAAATCGTCTATGGTATATTTTTTGTATGTTGTTCTAAAACATTCATCTAATATTTTGTAGCGTGTAGTGGCGTGTTTTATTTCTGACATTTTATATATTAAGTTTATAAAATATTACTTTTTTGATAATTTTTTTATTTCTTTATCAAAATCGCTTTCATAGTTTTGGTCTTGAATAATTTTGAATTTATCATACTCTTGGGTTGCTTTTAGTTTGGCTTCGAGCATAGATATTTTTCCTTTGTCTATCAAAATAGGATAATCAGAAAGTTCTAAAAAACGGTCTAAAAAATGTATCCATTGAGCCATATTGAACGCAATACCCCGTTGGGCATTGTTTTCGGCAAGGTCTAAATAAGCCGAAACTACCCTATTGAGCTCTGCAATATGCTTGTGCGAAAGGTAATTTTTGGCAATAGTTACATCGCTTTTCATAATTTTGCCCTCTGGTGCATCTTTCCAAGTTTTCAAACCCATGTACAATTTGGTGGCATCGGCTTCTGTATAAATAATTTCAGCTGCTGTTTTGCCTGTTATTGCCCAATGCAATTTGTTTTGTACGTAAGCAAAAAAATCTTTGGTTTGCTGGCTTTCTTTGTCGTAATCTAAGCTTAGGGCATACAAATCAGTAATTTTTTGGTAAAATCTTCGTTCGCTTGAGCGTATATCTCTGATGCGTTCTAAGAGTTCGTCAAAATAATCTTGACCCAAGTTTTTGCCCTGTTTTAATCGCTCATCGTCTAATATAAAACCTTTGATAATATATTCGTTGAGCGTTTGGGTAGCCCATTTTCTAAAATCGGTAGCTTGTGTGGAGTTTACTCTGTAGCCAACAGCCAATATGGCTTCGAGCCTGTAAAATTTGGTATTATAGTTTTTGCCGTCTTCGGCAGTTGTTTCCAAAATGGAAATAACTGAATCTGATAATAATTCACCAGTTTCAAAGATATTTTTCAAATGTTTGCTAACTGCTGGTACATTAACTGCAAACAACTCTGCAATAGCCTTTTGAGTAAGCCAAAATGTGCCATTTTGAAAATAAACCGATACTTTGGTTGCTTTGTCGCTGGTACTAAACAGTAATAAATCTCTTGCTTTCATTGGTTTTAAAATTATAATATTTATTTTAAAATTAAGGGAACTTTTAAAAACCCCAAATTTATTTTCAAAAACCCCACCCAAACCAATTTCTGTTACGATGCCACAGAATCCAAGAGGGAGGGCTTCAACGGAATTGAGGTTTTTAGAAGTTCCCTTAATAAATTATTACTTCATTTTCAAAATTAATTTATCAAAATCTGATACTATTTTTTGAGTTTTATTAAAGGTATCATATTCTGAAATAGCTTTTTTATCGGCTTTTAGTTTTGAAATAGAGCCATTGTTTTCTAGGATTTTATATTTATTAAATGCCAAAAAATCGTTTACACTTGTAGCCAACTGAGTCATGGTAAACGTGTTTTCTCGCTCGATTAGTCCCTCGATATAATCAAAATAACCTGTTACGGTTCGCTCCAATTGCTTGATTTCATTTTCTTTTAAATAGTTTTTGCCAATGATTACGTCTGATTTCAGTATTCTACCTTCGGGAGCATTGTTCCAGGTGCTAAGTCCCATGTTTCCTTTTTGGCTATCGGCAGTGTGGTATATGATTTCGGCAGCTGTTTTACCAGTAATAGCAAAATGAAACTTGTTTTGCACAGTGGCATAAAACATTTTGGTAGTTTCCGAATTTTTGTCATAATCAAGGCTACATTCAGCAAAAATATCGGTTATTTGTTGGTAAATTCTGCGTTCGCTGGCTCTAATGGAGCGTACACGTTGTAATAATTCTTTGAAATAATCTTTGCTAAAAACGGTTTGACCTTGTTTTAGACGTTTGTCATCCATCACAAAACCCTTGATGATATATTCTTTGAGGGTTTGAGTGGCCCAAATCCTAAATTGAGTAGCCTTTGATGAATTTACACGATAGCCAACCGAAATTATGGCATCGAGATTGTAGTATTCTAATTCTCTTTTTACCTCACGAGAACCCTCCATTTGAACTGTTCGGAAATTCCGAACGGTTGCTGTTTCTGAAAGCTCTTGAGCTGCATAAATATTGGTTAGATGTTCGCTAATAGTTGATTTTGAGACATCAAACAACAGACCCATAGCCTTTTGGGTAAGCCAAAGGGTTTCGTTTTCTAAAAAAACATCTACCCTCACCTCGCCATTGGGTGTGGTATAAAGTAAAAATTTATTGATTTCGGTTTCCATACGTTTTTGGTTAAATAATTATATGCAAATAGATTGCATAGTACTTTTTTTTAAAACTAGAAAAAAAATGTCATTCCTTTATCAAAAGGCTTCTTTTGGATGTGCTCTTTTTGGGCTAGTGCTATTTCGTTTTCTAAAAATTTGACATGTTGCTGCTCCATAAATGTTCTAAAAATAGAAATATCTTCTTTTTCTCTTGTTTCCATTAACGCTTTTATGTATTCTACTTTATCTTCTACAAAAACAATAGAAAGTGGTTCGCCAAAACACATCTGAACAAAATTCATTAGCAAACGAGATGTTCTACCATTACCATCTCCAAAAGGATGGATTGTTACAAAATTGTAGTGCAAATCAAAGGCAAGGTGGTGTTTTTGCATGGTTGTTTTTGCATCAATAAAAGATTTATTTACATCTTTTATCAGTTGGATCAAAGCCGATTCTACTTTATTATGTGCCATATAATAGCCGCCTGTGCCAGCCCTTACTGCAAAATTTCTGATTTCTCCATTTCCTGTATCGATAGTACCCAAGGCATTATGAACGATAGAGCCAGAGTTTTTCATAACCAATCGATTGATTTGCTTTATAAAATCGATAGAAAGCTCAAATTTTGGCTTATTTTGAATATGATTTTTCAAAAATTGATAGGCATTGAAATAATCCCTTACCATATCGTGGTGCAGCATAGGCTTGCCTTTTATAGGAATTTGATGCTCCAAAAAAATAGAAGTATCATTTTGAGTAAGCGTTGAGCCCTCTATGGCCGTAGAATGAAATGTAGAAATATAGGAGAAAATGCGTTCCAAATCATGGATGTTTTGGTTTGCTAATTTTTTAAAATCAGCATTTATTTTTTCAAATTTTTCCATTTTTTCAAAGGTGTTATTGCAAGGCAATTTAATGTAAAAAATTGAATTGCATGGCAGAAGTAATGTAGAATAAGTAAAGTTTTAAATATTAAAATGAGCTACTCGAAATTTGATATGCAAATAGATTGCATAGATAAGGAAATGATTATAAGTCAATTACTTGGAATTAATTTATTAGATTTAAACACAAAATACACTAAAGATTACCCTCAAAAATCAAAAAATCTTCTAAATAAAATTCTGCTTTCTCTAAACCTTGCATAACCTCAAACAAAGTTACGGTTTCTAGTACTGATACAAATACGATTAAATTACCTTTTCTCCATATACTATTTTGGATAGTAAATGGCTCAAAATGAAATCCGTTTTGTTCTAAAAAAGTGGTTTAGCTCGAAAGCGAAAAGTACTCTTTCATTCAAAACTAGGCAACTAAAGGCAAGGACAAACGCAAATCTTGAAAGTGAAAATCGTTGTAAAACAATTCAGATGGAACAGAAACCACCAAAGGAGGATTAAAATTATCCCAACCCAAGCGTTGTAGTTCGGCATTTAGCGATTCTTTATTAATAGCAACAAGTTCAAAATATTTAATTAAAATACTTTTTAGCTGCAAAAATGCATCGTTTTCAGAGATTACTGACTTTGAAGTAATTTTTAATGATGGCACAAAACCAATAAAAAAATTATCTTTTTGAAAAAAATTACAGTTTAAAAACACCTCTAAGTTGTTGTTTTCAAACAACACATAATCTTTCTTTTTCATAGTCTTGAATAAACATTGCAATTTACAAAATAAATAACATTTTAAGAATAATTTTTTATTGATTTCATTTTCTATATGTTTTTTGATAAATATTTTTTCTATGCAAACAGATTGCATAGATAGGAAATAATATTGTAACGAAAAATAAAAAAGATATGAAAAATAAAATAAAAAAAGCATTGATAATTGCAGCCTTAGCAAATGTGTGTTTTGCTCAAACAACAGATTATAGAATAAACAACATTATATATGAACTTACAGAAGTTCGCACAAATCCATGCAAATATGCACAAAGGTACGATTTTGATATTTGCCAATTTGAACCAACTCAAAAAATGCTAAAATATGATAAAAAACTGGCACAAGAATGTCAAGATTATGCAGATTATTTATTGAAAAGAAGCAAAAAAGTAAAAAATTATGATGATTTTTTGGTACATTCTCCAAGTTATGTGATATGTAATGAATCTTTGGCTTGGGTGGGAAATCCTAGTGATTGCGTAAAATATTGGATAGAAGAACATGGATACGATGGCGATGGACACCGTCTACACATGATGAACGTAAAAGAATGTCATAAATCAGATACTAAAATTGGTATAGGTATTAGTTTTGATGAAGCAAATGTAAATTGGTTTGTGGTACTGCGAACAAAATAATCTATGCAAATAGATTGCATAGATTGATATTAATTTTGAATCGAAAATAAAAAGACAAGAAAATGATAGAAAATAGTATAACACTACCAAAATTAGAAAAAGGCAGTTTGTATGCCTTGGCTGGAGCAACTGCTATGGGCAAAAGTAATTTGATGCAATACTGGGCTGCTGTATTAGTGGCAGATAAACAAGCTGTTGTGTATGTGTCTTTGTCGAGAGCTGATATGCAAATAAAAGACCAAGTAGAGAATCAATTAGAAAGCGATTTGCAAAAACATTTTATTGAAAATGTAAAAATAGTAAATCCAGTTTATGCCAAACAAAAAGAATATTTTGCTTTCTTAGATGGATTGGTGTGTAACTCAAAAATTGATATTCTATTTATAGAAACTGATTTGCAAACATTGTGTGCAAAAAAACTAAAACAGTTTGCAGAAAAAAACAACATAGCAATCGTTGTAGAAACTAAAATAAAAACACCCAAAAAAGTAAAAGAAGATGATTGCCCTCAATACCATGAATTGACGGACAAAAAAATATTTTTTTTTGCAGATTGTATTTTTGCCATGCACCGAAAATCTTACTATGGATTTGAAGAAGATGAGTGTTTGGTATATCTATTTGAACTAAAAAACAGATGGAGAACCAAAGAAATGTATGAGTTTTCTTACAATAAAATAAATAAAAATATAAAAAATTAATCTATGCAAATAGATTGCATAGATTGGAATTAATTTTGAATCGAAAATAAAAAACAACCGAAAAAATGGAAACATTTGCACCATACAACGAAAATACAAGAATGGAATATGGTAAGTACAAAGGATTCAAAATAGAAATGATACTTGAAAACGAACCCACGTATATAACTTATTGCTTAAAAGAACATGCTCAGTTTTATATTACAACAGAACTAGAACAAAGAATAAAAGATGTTTTACCATTTTGGAAAGCTCCTTTGCACAAAATTATATGCAAAAAGCTAAAATCTGTGATTGACAATAATGTAGAAATTGACCTAAACTACGAATATGTACACGCACATACAGAGGTTTCTGAAGAGCAAGTTAAAATATTGAAAATATTGCAATTTATCAAAGAAACAAAAGAAAATGAGCAAGAGCAGTATTCGCCTGAATGTAATCAAAAACGAAGGCTTACAAAATCTTACTTAGTGTAAATATACTATATAAAATGCAAATAAATTGCACACTTACATATTGATTTTATACAACTAAACAAAAATACCATGCAAACAACCGAAACAAAAACTCATCCCTTTTGCGACTATCACACAGTATGCGAATTAGTAAGTAAAAAAACAAAGATTTATAATTTGCAAACCATCTTCAAATATGGTAAATATGAGGGTTTAAGCATAGAAGAGGTAATTTTAGTAGACTATAAATACATCATTTGGCGGATGTTGCATATAGAAAAATTTTATGTTTTCGATTCTGTAGCCGAACAAATAAAAGCACGTTTGCCAAAGGCGGTATTCCCGTTTTCAAAAGTAGTAACCGAGCAAGATTATGACCAAAGGCGGCATGAAATACTTGATTCTGAAAATAATCGAAACGAATACTCTGCAGCAGATGCAGAAGCCGACTTTAGATTTGCCTTTGGCCTCGACAGCGATTGGGCTGGCGATGAAAGCGACTATATGGATTGTAATGGGTATTAAAATTTAGAAAAAAAATTACTAAATTTCATAAAAATAAATACTTTTACAAAATGAAAAAACTAGCCACCAGCCTCACAGAATTTAGTATCGAAAACTTTAGTGTTTTTGGCGAAAAAACCGAGTTTGAAATACGACCCATCACTATTTTGACTGGAGAAAACAACTCAGGCAAAAGCAGTATGCTCAAGGCTTTGATGCTATTGAGTGATGCAGCTAAAAATAATTTTGGAACACTAACAACCAACGAATTTTCAGTAAAAGAATCGAAACCAAATGCAGAAGGATTTATTTGTTTTGAAATTAAAAACAAAATTGAGTTTGATTTAGCAAGTTTAGAAACTATTTTTAGCAAAAATGCAGAAACAAAGCAGTTTTTTGATGATAACAAGGGTAATGAATTTTACTATTATTTAGATTTGGAATATGATAGTCGAAATTGGCTTTTTTCTTACACTATATCAATATCTTCAAATCATTTTGAAAAAACTCTCCTTTATAAAAATGCCAAATTAACAAATAATGAAATACTCGAAAATAAATTAAAATTACAACAAGAATCGATGGATAAATTTCCTGAATTAGTTAATTCTGAAACAGGGGTAGAAAAAGAATTATTAAAAAAAGAAATTTTCAATCAAAGTATTGCTGATGTATTACAAAAATCGGATTTTGTAATTTTGCATGCAATCTTAGTGCCTAAAAGTTTACAAAAAAATACTAATAACAGAAAATCTTTCATAAAAAAAAATATACATAATTTAGACTTAATTGATGCTTTTTTAGTCTTAAACTTTTTAAATACATTTGTAAATGAAGATGTTAAATTTAAAAATACGTATAATATTAATAATAATTTTAGTATTTGGTTGATTATTCGTTCATTTTCTGACAAATTTATAACAGATGAAAGCGGTTTTTATGAGATATTATTTTCAACTATTACTTTTCCAAAAAGATCAATATCAAACTTAGAATACACTTCTGATGAAATTAAAAATATTACATTTTTAAACAAAGAAATTACAAGAGGACGCATATATGATAATAAAAATAAATTATACGATTTGTTCAATAAAGTTAATAGTAGTTTATTTGATTTATCTGAATTTGAAAAATGGTTAAAATACTTTGAAATTGGCGATAGTTTAATAGTTAACACATTTGAAGACCAAGTACTTGTTGCTAAAATTAAAAAAAACGATAAAATAATTAATATAAATGAACTTGGCAGTGGTTATTTACGATTAGTATATTTATTGATAGGCTGTGTTTCAAAAAAAGAATTTTCAATAGTAGGTAATTCAAAATCCGAAATAAATGGTTCAATTATCATCATCGAAGAACCCGAACTCAACTTACATCCAAATTTACAAAGCAAGTTAGCCGATTTTTTTGTAGATATGGCTACAAATCATGGATGCCAGTTTATCATCGAAACCCATTCTGAGTATCTTATTCGTAGGTTGCAATATTTGGTAGCAAAAAAAGAATTTCACCACGATGACATAGCCATAAACTATGTAAACAAACCAGACAAACCAGCAGTAATAGTAGGAAATGAGCCACAAGTATTAAAAATTGGGGTTAATAAAAGCGGGAGTTTAACAAGGAATTTTCCTACTGGCTTTATGGATATGGCAGATAATATTGCTTGGGATTTGCACAACTTAAACAATCCTAACTAATGGATAAAATTAGAATCAAATGTAAATTTGAGCATTATAGCTATTTGTATAAAAAATTATGCAATGAAAAAGACATAAGTGAAGATGAAAATGTTGCAATAGCTCAAATAAGATTACGTGTGTTAATTAAAAATTCAATATTATGTTTTGAAGAATCAAAAAATGAAATTGAATTATTAAAACAAAATAATCCAAGCCTAGCAATAATATATAATACTACAATTAAAACTAATAGTAATGAAGAAGAATATAAAAGCAACGAAAAAGAAATAAAATATTTCCATTTGATTTTAAACGATGTTGTAGATAAAACAAAAAATGAATTTGTTTCAAAAGAAACTGGCATCTTACACCTCAATTATCAAGATATTTACAATAAAGCAGATATTTATTTTGTAGATGAAGAAATAGAAGTAAGCCCAAATAATACTAATGAATTTTTGGGGTGGGGAAATATTGTAGAATTAAAGACTTTTTACAATTCTAGTGCAGTTGTGTGTGATAATTATTTTCTAAAAAATGTTTTATGGACAGTTGATATAGAAAAAAAGAAAATCAAATCGAAATCAAGTATTTATAAAAACTTAATTGAAATGATAGAAAGTATAACTAGTTCTGATAATGAAAATAAAACTATTAGTTTTATACAACATATTTCAGAAGCTGAAAAAAAGAAAAATGAAAATCCAAGTAATGAACACCAAAATCAACTTATATATTTGAATCAAAACCTTTCTGAAAAGATAAAAAAAGTAAACTTTGGTATTTATAATCTAATTTCAAACGAAACCGAAAATGATAAACTCCATGACCGTGATATTTACACCAATTATTTAACGATTAATATTGGGACTTCCTTTGATATATATAGTTCTAAAGTTGAAATTCAAGAAAATAAAACAACCAAAATTCGTATTCGCTCCGTTTTCAATCCATGCAAAGGCAAAGAAATGGCAAATTCTACCCTCATTTTCAACAAAACCCAGCTCAAACTCAAACACCTCAAATCCGCCATCTCAAAACTAAAATTAGAAAACAACGACTTTTCCGAAACCCCAACCATGCCCACCAAACACAACTATTTATTTGATTTTTATGGGGTGTGAGGGTTTTTGCAAAATTTGCAACAAATTTAATTTTTAAAAATTTGGTATATTTGGTGAACTTGCTTACGTTTGTATCAATAGTACCTGCCATGCCTCTCTACGATGCACACTTTGGCGGGTTTTCGATTTTAAAGACCTTTCAATATTTATAGCTTGCTATATTCCAAACCACCCATTACTATATCAGAGCAAATCATTAAACTAAGAAAAAGAAATGGGGTTTCCTTTAGGTTGGAAAAATGAATCTTTTTGGAAATACATGTAATACCCTTTCTAAATATCCCAACCATGCCCACCAAACACAACCCTCTTTTTGATTTTTATGGGGTGTGAAAAAAATAAAATAAAGTAAAATGGAAAATTCAAACCTAATTATATACCAAACCGAAGACGGCACTACAAAAATAGAAACCCGTTTAGAAGACGAGACCGTTTGGCTTACTCAAGCCCAATTGGCTGAGCTTTTTCAAAAAAGTAGAGTTACCATAACCGAGCATATTGGCAATATTTTTAAAGAAGGCGAACTGCTTGAAAATACAGTATGTCGGAAATTCCGACATACTGCCTTAGATGGTAAATCTTATGATACCAATTACTACAACCTTGATGTAATCATTTCTGTTGGCTATCGTGTAAAAAGCCATCAAGGAACAAAATTTCGCCAGTGGGCAACGGCCAGATTAAGAGAATATATTGTAAAAGGATTTACAATGAACGATGATTTGCTGAAACAAGCTGGTGGCGGTAATTATTTTGAAGAATTATTGGCCCGTATCCGTGATATACGTTCATCCGAAAAAGTATTTTGGAGAAAAGTTTTGGATATTTACGCTACCAGCATTGACTATGATGCCAAGTTAGAAATATCCATACAGTTTTTTCAAACAGTGCAAAATAAAATGCACTGGGCAGCACACGGACATACAGCTGCCGAAATTATTTATCAAAGAATAGAAGCAAAAAAGCCAAATCTTGGTTTAACCCACATAAAAGGAAGCAAACCAACAAAACAAGAAACCGAAATTGCTAAAAACTATTTGGACGAAACCGAACTGAATGTGCTCAATAGAATGGTAACTGCTTACTTAGAGTTAGCCGAATTACAAGCACTAAACCGCAAGCCAATGTATATGAAAGATTGGATCGAACGCTTAGATGATTTTGTAAGAATGACAGGCAATGATATTTTACAAAATGCTGGTAGTGTAAGCCATTCAGAAGCACTCAAAAAGGCAAATGCTGAGTATGAAATTTACAAACAGAAAACAAAAAACGAATTATCAGAAGGCGAAAAACACTTTGTAAAACAAATAGAAAATACAGCAAAAAAATTGAACCCAAAGAAGCCTAAAAAGTAGTCTGAACATGATTTTAAAGATTAGATGATTAACAAGATGGAAATAAACAAAGTCGAAATTGACAAGCTAACCCATAAGATAATTGGTTGTGCAATGAAAGTACACACTATTTTAGGTAATGGGTTTCAAGAAGTAATTTACCAAAGAGCATTAGCTATTGAATTTGAAAAACAAGGATTAGGATTTAACAGAGAAATGGAAATGTCCATTTATTATGAAGGTATTGATATTGGTACAAGAAGAGTTGATTTTTTTGTAGAAGACAAAGTAATGGTTGAATTAAAGGCAATTGAGAAGTTAGAAGCTGTGCATAAGGCTCAAGCAATAAACTATTGTGAAGCATACAATATTGCAGATGGTTTACTCATTAATTTTGGAGGATTAAGCTTAGAGTTTAATCGTGTCTATAACAAAAAATTAGTAAGCCCAAATACTAATCCTATTAATCCTAAAATCAAATAAATCGTGTTCAGACTTTCGCCCACACTCAACCCAAAACGAGTTTTCAATTTACCAAAAGGTGTGTATTTGGTAAAAATAGGCAATCAAACACAAAAAATGATAGTTTTCTGAAACCCCAAACATGCCCACCAAACACAACTATTTGTTTGATTTTTATGGGGTGTGAGGGTAGAAATTTCTGAAAATTATCGACAATAAAAAACCCTAACCTACCCATAGTCTTATGTGTAGATTTTGAGCGTAGCAGTCTAAAGATGGGTAATAAAATATAGTTTTCCAACTACATAAAAAAACATAAAAAGTCTATATATTTTTATCAAAAAAACCATTTTTCGTGTTTCAATCCATAAAAAAAAATATAAAAAGAGGATGCCCCAAAAAAAAAGTGGCTTTGCCATTGATAAATCTTTTGCTGGTACAATGTGAGGACAGGACAGGGCATGCCCTGTCCCTACAATATAATGCCAAAATTTATGTCTTTTTCGCTATTGTGGCAAATAAGGGCGATTGGGTTAGCTATAATTTTTATCAATTTAATTAATAAAAATATATTTGCGTTTTATATCTTTGTTTTTATATTTGGCTTTGATATTTTACTTCTTTAGAAGAGTAGTCTTTTGCCAAATCAAACAGAGCCTTACGAATTTATGCACATATTAATACTCGACAATTACGATTCTTTTACCTATAATTTGGTGCATATCGTTCGCAAATTAGGTTTCAAAAATTTGGATGTCATACGAAACGACAAAATTTCGGTGGCCGATGTTTCAGTTTATGATAAAATAATATTGTCGCCAGGGCCAGGCATACCTGTAGAGGCTGGTATTTTAATGGATTTGATTCAGAAATATGCTCCCACAAAACCAATTTTAGGCGTATGCCTTGGGCATCAAGCCATTGGCGAGAGTTTTGGAAGCGAACTATATAATATCCAAAAAGTGATACATGGTAAATCGATGGATACCACCCTAGTGGCCGAAGATTACATATTTGAGGGCTTACCCAAAACATTTAAAACAGGCAGATACCACTCGTGGGCTGTCAAAAACCTACCTTCTTACCTCGAAACCACTGCCATTGATGCCAATGGTATAGTCATGGCACTAAAACATAAATCTTACGATGTGCGTGGCGTGCAGTTTCACCCAGAATCAGTAATGACCGAACATGGCGAAAAAATGATTGAAAACTGGTTGAATTATTAAATGTCAATAAAAAAGCCATCAATAATTTAGGCTTATCTCTAAAATTAGTTTTGAAAATCAAATCAAAATAATATTCTGTCTTAATAAGTTATTCAATTATAAAGTAAATTTTATTCTGAAGATATAAAATTATTTAAAATTTTATATTGTAAAAAATTTTAGCAATATTTTTGTATTTTTAATATTGCATTTTATATGTACAATTTATTAGCTATAAAATTAATAAAACATTGATAATCAGTAGTTTACGTTGTTAAAGAGAAACCTAATTTACTATTGATGGCTTATTTGCATGGCATAAGTATTCTAAAAAATATATTAAAAAATTAAAATATTACTAAAATAGGTCTTTTTTTGTATAATTGTATCTAAATTCCCTCACTTTTGATTCTGAGCATTTAACAAAAATTGGATTTAGGGTGGGTTATTTAAAAAAATCAGTACATTTATTTTAAATTTTTTAAGTGCTTAAGTCCTAAATTTTTTGTTTAAAAAACATTTTAAACCATTTATCTATAAATTAAATATTTCTAAGAATTAATATAAAACTAATTTTGATATGTTTTGATATTATTATTTTATGAATTTTTAAGTCCAATTGCACCCAAAACGATTAATACAATGCAAATGAATTGTAAAGGAGAAACTGGTTCATTGAGATAAAAAACATCTATTATTTTTACAAAAATCAACGAAACGCCCATCCAAACGGCTAAGGCAATGGATGCCGAAATAGTTCTCATAGCCATAGAAAAGAAAAACACATTCAATACTCCAAAAACTATATATCCAATTAATGGTGAGATAGATATTAAATACTGAGGAATTAAGCTCAAATTAGAGAAAGGCAACTTTTTGATATCTTCCCACTTAATATATTTAACACAATATACCCAAATGGCTTCGAAAAATGCGGCAATGATGATATAAATCCAAGACATATTTTTAAAATTCAGAATTGAAAATGCAGAATTGAGAATGATTTATACTAAATTGATAGCTGATAACTTAGAATCTTAGATTCACTTTGTTTGTCATTATTTACTTTTTTAGGCAATAAAAATTCAACTATTCTTTTTGGCAAAAACAGTTTTATCAATTTTATCCTTATTTGATATACAAATCTAATCCAGCGATTTTTAAATAATATGCGTTCATCAAAACGCTTGATTGAAAAAATATGTTGAACGAAATAATCTTTTGGGAAATCATAAGGCAATCCCCATTTTTCAGGAATACGATTGGGAGTGATGGCAGTGCCCAATAAATGATCCCAGATAGAAAATTTAGTAGCATAATTGGCATAAAACACTATTTTATCGTCTGCATGATGCCACTGGTGTGCTACTGGTGTATTGATGATTTTGCCCAACCAACCTAGTGTGAATCTAGTATTTGAATGAATCCACAGGCCAAACATGGCATCAAGCAATGCTTTGATGGGTACAACTTCTGGAGCAGCTCCAAGTAAAATAATGGGAGCAAATTCTATGGTTTGGTTAATAATAATTTCCAACACATGAGAACGAGAACCAGCCAGCCAATCTACTTCTTTTACAGAATGATGTGCTTCATGTGTTCGCCAAAGCCATTTGTTATGGTGTTGCAAACGATGAAAAAAATAAATGTAAATATCATGTGTAACAAGGAAAAATAAGACTTGCCAACCAATATGCCAATGTTTAATTGAGAATGGAGAATGGAGAATGGAGTAAAAAAAATCATTTTCATTTACTTTTGATTGAATAGCCCAAATGATTACTTCAAAAATAAGTATTTGCAAAAAGTAACTTTGAATGACTGTGTACCATACAAAATCTATCCAAAAACCTTCACGAAAAATGGGTAAACCTTTGCGAAAAGGGTATTTTCGTTCTAAAAAAATCATAAAGCCAATCCATGCAAACATGATGGCTGTGGTGTATGGGATAATGTTCATTGTTTAAAATTGAGAATGTTTTGAATTGAGTATATTTTCTAAATTGAGAATTAAGAATTGAGAATTGAGAATTGAGAATTGAGAATTGAGAATTTAGAATTGAGAATATTACTTACACAAACAATCTTTAATAATATATTCGATATGTTCATTTATCTCTTGATTTTTTATTTAATCCGTTGGCTGAAGCCAACGGCAATTCATTCTTAATTCTCAATTCTCAATTCTCAATTATATGGCTGTCCACCCACCATCTACTACTAAATTGGCACCAGTCATGTAGCTTGAAGCATCTGATGCAAGGAAAATTAAAGCTCCTTTGTAATCAGAATTTTTAGCCATTCTGTTTAATAATGTTTTGCTGCTATATTTTTCTACAAACCACTCATCTTGACTGTTTTCTACTCCACCTGGCGATAGTGTATTTACTCTTACGCCATTTTTGCCCCAATATGCAGCTAAAAATCGAGTAAAGTTAACGACAGCTCCTTTGGTAACAGGATATGCTGCTGATTTGTAGAATGCTTGTTTTCCTTCTTTATCTATATACAAAGACTGATCTGGGCCAACTATGCCATAAGTAGAAGCAACATTGATAATACTACCAGAACCTTTTTGAGCCATGTGTGTGCCAAATATTTGTGAGCAATTAAAAACGCCATTGATATTTACATCTATTGAGCGTTGAAACATCTCCAAGGGGTAGTTTTCAAACTTTGATTGCTCGGCAGCCATAGCAGGATT
Source organism: Cytophagales bacterium (assembly GCA_013297755.1). GTDB lineage: Bacteria > Bacteroidota > Bacteroidia > Cytophagales > UBA9547 > REAG01. The sequence goes on along the minus strand of JAAFIH010000009.1, from coordinate 50,258 downwards.
TTCAAACATATCATTGATAGCTGCGTTGTTTACCAAAATATCTAAACTATCATATTCTGATAAAATTTCTTTTTTGGCTAATTCTACACTTTGTTGATTTGTAACATCCAGATAAATGCCCAGATGTTTTCGACCTAATTCTTTTGCAAAGGCTTGTGTTTTATTGATGTCTAAATCAGCAACAATTACACTTGCACCAGCTTCTGCCAAGGCAATACAGTGTTGTTTGCCAATAAGCCCACAAGCACCTGTAACGATAGCAACTTTGTTTTTAAGACTGAACAAATCTTGTAATTGAGAATTGAGAATTGAGAATTGAGAATTTTCTTCTGAGAATTGAGAATTGAGAATTGAGAATTGAGAATTATTTTCTATTGTTGTATTCATAATATTTATTATTATAAAATATTCTTATAAAATGAAAGATAATGTTGTAAAATCTAAATCGTATTTGTTTCCAATTAGAATAATCATTTATATAAATACTTAGTTGAAACACACAAAGAATTTATTTTATCAAAACAGATTTTAAGATGTGGAACTTCCATAGGTGCAAATATTGCAGAGGCAGTTGATGCACAATCTGCTGCTGATTTTATTCACAAAATGAGTGTTGCACTAAAAGAAGCTAGAGAAACCGAGTATTGGTTAAGTTTACTTAAAGATACTAACTATATCGAACAAAAACAATTTGAATCTATCAATATTGATTGTAACGAGCTTCTAAGATTGCTAACTTCAATTATAAAATCTTCAAAAAAGATTAAATAATTGGGAATCGCTTTTTAATTGAGAATTGATAATTGAGAATTGATAATTGATAATTGAGAATTGAGAATTGATAATTGAGAATGTTGCCTTCGCATTAAATAATTTTATCAATAAACTTACATTAAACAAAACTAAAATCAAGTTAGGTAAAGCCAGCGGCTATTTATTCTCCATTCTCCATTCTCAATTCGAAACATTCTCAATTCTCAATTCAAAACATTCTCAATTCGAAACATTCTCCATTCTCAATTCTCAATTCAAAACATTCTCAATTCAAAACATTCTCAATTCAAAACATTCTCCATTAAACCGTCAGATACGCTCTTCTCAATCGTTTCATTGGAGCAAGTTCACTTTGATATACTTGTTTGATGCCATCACCAAAAGCAGCTTCTGCATCTCTGATGTCTTTTACTAAGCGTGCCATTCCACCTGGCTCTACAGAAGCAGCTTGATCTGAACCCCACATGGCTCTATCTAAAGTAAAATGACGTTCTACAAAACTAGCACCCATAGCTACAGAAGCCAGAGTAGTAGCTAATCCAACTTCATGACCAGAATATCCAATAGGACAATTTTTGAACATATCTTGTAATGTATGAATCATTCTCAAGTTCAATTCTTGTGGTGGGCATGGATAAGATGAGGTGGTATGGGCAATCATCAAATTTTCAGTACCAATATAATCTATTGCAGTTTGAATTTCATTGATAGTACTCATTCCAGTAGAAATCATCATAGGTTTTCCTGTTGAACGAACTTTTTTCAACAAATCCAAGTCTGTAAGAGAAGCTGATGCTAATTTTATCATTACTGGATCGAATTGCATTAAGAAATCAACTGAAGGTTCATCCCAAGGCGAGGCAAACCAATCAATACCACGTATTTTGCAATAAGTATCTATATCTGAGTATTCTAACACGCCAAATTCTATTTTTCTGCGATAGTCAATATAAGTCATCCTGCCCCAAGGAGTGTCTCTTTCTACTTCCCATTGGTCTTTTGGTGTACATATTTCTGGTGTACGTTTTTGAAATTTTACGGCATCACATTTTGCTTCTACTGCTGCATCAATCATTTTCTTTGCCATTTCCAATGAGCCATTATGATTAATGCCTATTTCTGCAATGATATAGGCTGGTTGTCCATCGCCTATATATCTGTTTTCTGAGATTTTTATTGTGTTCATGGTTTTAATATTTAGGTTAATATTTAATTAATTATTGTTTAAAGACATTCTCAATTTTTCATTTTCAATTATCTAACAACTGGCTTCATGTTAAAATCTGTAACTTTTCTAAAGACTGCTTCTACAGGCTCTCCTTTCAAATATTCTAAAGGATTTTTGCTTTCAATGGCTTCTTTCAAATAAGCAAGAGCTTCTCTGTAGGCTTTTAAAGTATAAGCAATATCTTCGTCAGTATGGCTGAAAGACATATTATGAAATCCACCCCAAAGGATTCCACGTTTTATCATTTCTTGCTGAACAATTGATTTTAAAACCAATGGATCGCCACCAGATGCATCAAAGGTCATGATAGTTCTACAATCATATCCTGTACATTTAGTATAAGAATCAATTCCTAATTCTTGTGCAATTTGATTATAACCATCTTTTAATACTTTTCCTTTTTCTCTTAAATAAGCTGGCACATTTTTGTCTCTCAATTCAGTAATGGTAGCAATACAAGCTGCTAATGAAAGAGCCTCTCCTCCAAAGGTGGTAAAGAAAAAGACATCTTTTTCAAACAATTCCATCACATCTTTTCTGCCAGTAAGCAAACTGATAGGCATTCCATTTGCCAATGCTTTTGAATACACAGCCAAGTCTGGTTTGATGTCAAAATATTCTTGTGCACCTCCTAATGAAACTCTAAATCCAGTCCACATTTCATCAAAAATCAGCAATGTACCATTGGCTTTGCATAGTTTTTGAAGCTCATGCAAGAAATTGTTTTTAGGTTCTTCAAATACAAATGGTTCAAGAATCAGACAAGCTACATCTTCATCCAAAGCTGCTTTTACACTCTCAATATTATTATATTCAATCGTGAAACTCATGTCTTTGATGTCTTCTGGAATACCAGCATGGCGACTTGTTACAGCAATGTACCAATCATGCCATCCATGATAGCCACAGCAAAGCACTTTTTTGCGACCTGTAAATGCACGAGAAACTCTGATGGCAGCACTACATACATCAGCCCCTGTTTTTGATATTCTTATAGATTCTGCATTTGGAATCACTTCGTGAATCAATTCGGCCAATTCTACTTCCAAACGATGCATCATCGAAAAAGTAATTCCTTTTTTTAGTTGATTGATAATAGCATTATCTACAGCTTCATAGCAATAACCTAACGAAAGAGGACCAACAGCCATGGTATAATCTATATACTCATTTCCGTCCACATCCCACACATGTGAACCTTTTCCAGATTCCATATATTTTGGAGCTATGCCTTTCACCCACTGGCCAGGTCCTTTAGCAAGAGTCTGAGTCACAGGAGTCATGATTTGTTGAGCCTGAAGATAAAGCTTATCAGATATACTTGTTTCTGGATATGTTTCGTTGAATTGAACTGTGTTTTTCATGTTTAAATATTGTTTTATTTTTTGCCTCACCCCAGCCCCTCTCCAAAGGAGAGGGAAGAAATAAGGATTTATTTAAAGCCCCCAAACCCCCGAATGGGACTTAAAAGCAGATTTTTTTAAAAGCCCCCAAACCCCCGAAGGGGGCTTAAAAGCGGATTTTTTTAATTTTTTAGGCTTACGCCAGTTTAATTTATTACCATTTCTACCAATCTACCAATCTACCAACCTACCAATCTACCAACCTATGAGCCTCAAATTCCCCCTTGGGGGTTAGGGGGCTTTACTCAGCAAATTCCAAGTTTTCTATTTTTGAATTTGAACCAGATTTAAAATGATTTTCGCCCAAGTAATGCATGATTCGTTCAGCCATTTTTTCACCAGTCATTCCTTCATATTCTAATACTTCGTTTATTAAAGCTGGTTTAAACCAATGTTCGTTAAATGAAATAGGTAAAATATCTGCTGATAATTGGAGCTTCAATAATACCTCTGCTACAATAGAATATAAGCCACCAGTTTGAAAATGATCTTCGATAATTACTGTCAAATCACTATTTTGTGTAGCTTCCACAATAGCTTTTTCATCTACTGGTTTTAGGCTACGCATATTGTAAAGTCCTACAGATTTGCCTTCTGCTTCTAATATTTTTTTGGTTAATAATGCAAACTCAAATAATGGTCCATATACAAGAATGGAAATATCAGATCCTCTTGAAACCACTTCTGCTTTGCCAATTTCAAATGGAATGTGCTGATAAACAGCTTTTCTAGTATTTGCACGCAAGTAAGCTGGTTTGTCAGATTTCCAAATTTTCTCCACCATCAAAGCCATATCTTGCTCATCAGCTGGGGCAAAAACAGTCATGTTTGGAATGCCTCTCATGATAGATACATCTTCAATGGCTTGGTGAGTAGGGCCATTAGCATCAGATAAAATTCCAGGAATAAAACCTGTTAATTTCACTGGTAAGCCAGAAATTCCTACATCTGTACGAACAAACTCAAAAGCACGCATGGTAAGAAAACTTGCCAACGCATGCACCACAGGAATGCGTCCACGCAAAGCCAAACCAGCAGCCATACCAACCATGGTTTGTTCTGTAATACCAGTATCTATAAATCTATCTCCCAAAGCTTGAGGTAGATTGCGAACTAGGGCACGATTTTCGGCAGTCATTACGACAAAACGACTGTCTTCTATAGCTATATCTTTTAAAATTTCTTCGTAATATTTCATATTTTTTGCCTCACCCCAACCCCTCTCCAAAGGAGAGGGGCTTAAATAAGGACTTTTTTATGTTTTTTTAAAGCCCCCAAACCCCCGAAGGGGACTTAAAAGCTGATTTTATTAGTATTTTAGGCTTACGCCATTTTAATTTATTACCAATTCTACCAATCTACCATAAAACCCCACCCTAACAAATTCTACTCCATACGTAGAACCCCAAGGGGAGGGACTTCAAACAAGGACTTTTTTAAAGCCCCCAAACCCCCGAAGGGGGATTTTGCTTACGCATTCTCAATTCTCAATTCAAAACTCACCTTGCTACTATTGTTTCTGATTGAAGTTGTGTTGTTTCATTTCCATGAAGTTCATTTAATAATTGGCTAACTTCATCATGAGTAAAATTCACAAACCAACGATCAGCTTTTGCTTCTATGCTTGGTAAACCTTTTCCACGAACAGTATCACAAATCACTACTTTTGGTTTTCCATTAGTTTTAGCTATTGCTTCAAAGCCATTCTCCAAAGCATCAAAATCATGTCCTTCCACTCTAACAACTTCGCAACCAAAGGCTTCAAATTTAGCTTCCAACTTTTCCAAAGGGATTAAATCTTCTGTAGCTTTATTGGCTTGAAATTTATTTCTGTCTACCACAATATATAGATTGTCCATTTTATAAGCAGATGCTACAAGCAGAGTTTCCCACACAGAACCTTCGTTGAGTTCTCCATCGCCAGTAATAACTACAATTTTGTTTTTAGCTTTTTCTATTTTACAATCCATAGCCACACCCAGAGCCACTGCAGGTAAATGACCTAATGAACCAGAATAAAACTCTACACCAGGAATATTTCTGTTTGGATGCCAATACACAGAATCATTTGCTTTAAGATGATTGTCTAATCTACTTTTTTCGATAAACCCCAATTCTGAAAACAAGCCATACATGGCAGGTACATCATGTCCTTTGGAAAGAAAGAGATAATCTCTGTTTGGGTCTGTCAAATTATTTTTATTAATATTTAAAAATTTGGTATACAAAAACACCAAAATATCTACACAAGATAAACTAGCCCCTATAAAACATCCTCCATCTGTGGACATTTTAATAATTGTTTCTCTTACTTTTAAAGCTAATGCTTCGTTTTCCGTCATTTTATTTACTTTAGTTATAATCTCTTTCCATTCTACCAACCTACCAATCGACCATTCTACCAACCTACCATTCTACCATTCTACCATTCTACCATTCTACCATTCTACCAATCTACCATTCTACCAATCTACCAATCTACCAATCTACCAATCTACCTGTTCCACCAATATTGTCCTGCAAATCGACTATTTATATCCTGAATATCAGGTTTTAACATGATTAATTGCAAAATATCTTCCATCGAAAAATCAGGATTAGAAGGGTATAATTCTTCATATACACGTCTAATAAACTGATAATCTTCTGGGTAATCTATTGTCCAACGATGGGTAGTTGAATAATTCAAACCTGAACTCCAAGATACATTTTTCACTTTAAATCCATTTGTTGGATTTGTGATAAATGGTGTAGTGTGTTCTCTTTCATCTGAATCCTTTGCCTCTAACCAAGCTTTTTGTAATGCTTTTAAAGGCATAACTTCCACATCATTCCCATCTGGCCAAGAGCCTGGTTTTAGGTTGGTTACAAAATCGTATTTATCAATATTATTCAAATATTCTTGTATCAATAAATCTATAATTCTGTGGTCTATGAGTGGACAATCAGATGGAATTTTCAACACCACATCAGCATCATATTTCACTGCAGCTTGATAATGGCGATCCAATAAATCATTTAAACTTCCTCTGAAACAGCTATAACCAAACTTTGAACAAAACTCTGCTATTATATCATCTTCTTTTTGGGTAGAAGTAGCAACTACTATTTTATCCAAAAGTTGTGCTTTTTCCATGCGTTCCAACTGACGATAGAGCAAAGGTTTGCCTAATACATCGAGCATAGTTTTTCCAAGCAAACGAGTAGAACTCATTCTGGCTTGAACTATAGCTACTACATGTAATTTAGGCAGCTTCACACTTTTGATTAAATAGTTGTTTGTAAATGTGTAATTTTTTCGGTTCAATTAATTCTTTACCTATTTGGGCAATTTTTTCGGCAGATTTTCCACCATTTTGCTCCATTGCAAGTTCGTTCAAGAAATTAATATCAAAATAAGAATCAACTTTTTTGCCTAATGCTAAGCCAACAAACACAACAGTAGACCATTGCGTAATTAACTCATCGCAATTAGCAATCATTTCATTGGTGTTTCCTTCTTGAAAAGCAAGTGTGCCTTTGGGAGTATTTTCGATGATTTCTTTGTTTGCACGCTCAAACTTTTCATTTGGGTGCAGTTTGAAAATCATTTTTCTTCCTTTGGCTTTTTGTACACATTTATTGATAAATTCTATTCTATTTTCTGTGCCACCTAATTCTCTAATATCTGAAGAGCAAACCAAAACATAGTTTTTGTGTGGAAAGCTATTATTCAACGCAACAGCAAAGTTATCCATGTTTGGAGTGCCAGTAACTCTAATTTTATTTTTATCTGTACCCATTTTAGAAATATATTTTGCAAAACCTTCTGATGCAGCACAATATACATCACAAAGATTTGCAGAACCATTCAAGGCTGTATTTCCTGCAAAATACCCTGGCAATCCTAAAAATCTCACTATTCTGCCCCAATTATTCAGTTTATCTATCATTCCCTCTTGCACCCAAACTTTTTTGATATTTTTCAAATGATTTGGAACAAGCATATCTGTACACATAAAAACAAGTTCGTATTCTTTTATGTGTTTTTTGCCTTTGTAATCAATATTTAGTTCGTGATATTTTAGGTAGTTTAATGCGTTATTAAAAATCTTGCCTGCTAAAATAGTATTATTAAATAATCCAATTTTTTTCATGAAACTACCAATGGGGTTTCTAGTATAAAATGGTGTAAAATAACAATCATAGTCATCGTTAAGATACATAGATATTTTATGCATTTGTGTGGTTTGGTTCATGGAACCTACTATAAATAAGATTTTTTTCTTCATATTTTTTTTCCTTTTTAAACAATTGAAATCTTGCGATTCAAAAGTTTTTACTTTTTTCAAAATTGTTTCTTATGTTTATAAATTTCAAATCAAAACCTACTCAAGTGTCTAAAACAAAACTTCAAGTGTAGTTAAACTATAATAAAATGTTTTAAATTTCAAATAAGGATCTAGCAAATTTTTTATTAAATCTCACATAAAGACCATTATGTACTCAAATTTTATATACACAAAAGTATAAAACGAATATTTCTATATTGTTAATGACTTGTTATATAAAAGTTATTTAATCATTAAGTAAATATTATCAGTTTACAAAAACTTAATTTTTACTTTACATCAAGGGAAACTTCTAAAATTTATTTTAATATTTTATAATATAATTGAGATTTTATAACCTAATTTTAGTAATAATTATAATAATATTTTTTTTATATTTTATCTTGTATTACATCATCACAGAAATTGGATTGAACGATGCTTTTGCAAAAAAACAAGGAGATTTATAAAAGTTCTCTAAATTAAAATACTTAAAAAAAAATGAAATAGAATTTTTAGTTTTGATGCAATCAAAAACTAAAACTTAATTGTTAGTGCCAACCTCAATGTCGGTTACTTAAGAATTCTATTAACTTCTCTTTTGGAGAAAGGCTAAGATAGAGGCAATAAAAAATGTTTAAGTAAACGACATTAGTGCCAACCTATATAATCTAAAACGATTTGGTATTAGCAGGTAAGTTTTTGAAAAAAAACATAAAATAACCTATCAAAACCTATCAATCGCTATATTTTCAAAAAATTATTTTAAAATTTTTGTACTATTTTGAATAGTATAATCATCCACAAAAGATAAATTTTGAGGAGTCATCTCCAACTGAGCCTCTATAGCAAAGTGGTCAGATAAATCAGAATGATTTTTGTCCCATTTGTTTTTAAAAATTTTAATCATTTTTTCTTTAAAACTCATGTTTGATTGATTTTTGCGAATAAGAACATAGTCTATCAAAACTTGTTTTTGATTATCGTTTCTGTTAAGGTCATTATTTAATCTATCGAAAGAAAATTGTTGTTTACTAGAAATATCAGAATCATGCGCATCTAGTATTTTTAGCATTTTATTATATTGTAATTTTGAAGCCATATCAATATTAAAGTCTCCACATATAATTTGAGGTACACCTTCTATTTTGTATACATCAGTAATTTTATGCGTAAGTTCTACACATTGACTTTCTTTGAGCCAGTTTTCTCCAGAAGATTGCAAGTGAGTGGCAATTATTTGAATTCTCTGACCTTTAACACAAATTTGAGCCAACAAAACTCCTTTTCTAGAAAAGGCATCTACACCTGATTTAGTATTAAATTTAATTTCTTGCGAAAATTCAATAGGGTGCTTACTCAAAATCCATAAGCCACTGTTGGTACGAAGAGAAAAAGTTTGTCTATTGGCTGGCCCAGCCATATATGGAAAATTGTTTTCAAGTAAGTTTTTAAGTTTTTTTCTGGCCCCTTGATGAAAAGCCTCTTGAAAAACTATCACATCATAGTCAGAATTTTGTAAACTATGGCCAATTTTTTCGGCTCTTTGTATTTTGCCAGTATTTTTGATAAATCTTGGCAACATATATATGTTCCATGACAGGATTTTAATATTTGATGATTGTGAATACCCAATATTGAATTTTAAAATACAAACCAACACACAAGAAACAAAAATATATTTTGACACAATTTTTTAAATTAGGATGCACAAAATTGAATATTTAATATTAATTGAATGTTTTGTAATCGTTATCAAATAAACAATTTTGTATTAATTCTATGTTAAGAATGCCTATTATAATTCAAACTAATACTAAAAAAACATTTTAAACCATTTATCTATCCAATAATCAAAATAGTTTTATACTTTTGAATAGGATTATTTTTGATAAATGAATAACAGTTTAAAAAACTTACTTTTTTTGGATATAGAAACTACTGCATCAGTAGCTACTTTTGAAGACTTACCCGAAAGAATGAAACCACTTTGGACAAAAAAAGCAAAATATTTGGATGCAAACCCTGATAAATTGCCAGCTGAATTATTCCCTGAAAGAGCGGCTATTTATGCAGAATTTGGAAAAATAATTGTTATTGGTCTTGGTTTTTTGTATCAAAACGAAAACGGAGAGGCCTGTCTAAAAGCAAAATCCCTACAAAACGACAACGAATATGAGCTTTTACTTGAATTTGCTTCACTCATAAACTCAAAATTTGAAAGTGCTCAGCTGGTGGCACACAATGGTTTAGAGTTTGATTTTCCTTATATTTGCAGACGTATGACAATCAATAAAATTTTGATACCAAAAATATTTCAAATTCAAGGCAAAAAACCCTGGGAAATCAACCATATAGATACTTTAGAGCTTTGGAAATTTGGCGACCGCAAAAGTTATACTTCGCTAGAATTGTTGGCCGCATGCCTTGATGTGCCTACAAGCAAACATGGCATAGATGGTAGCCAAGTAAACGCTACTTATTATATCGAAAAAAATCTACAAAAAATTGCCGATTATTGCACAAGAGATGTAGTAGTTTTGGCTCAAATTTATTTAAGATTGATAGGAAAAGAAGTCATCCAAGTACAAAATATTTATATTTAATGCACATAAAACTTACTTCAAAAATTATCATTTTTCTTGGCCTATCCCTTGTCTATTACTATGGTATGCTCATAGATGTAATGGATGTAGACGCAGCCCAATATGCCAATATGGCTCTAAGCATGCTTTCTAAATCTGATTGGCTTCAATTTACTGATCGTGGATATACCTATTTAGACAAGCCACCATTGTTGTTTTGGTTATCAGCCATTTCTTTTAAAATGTTTGGTGTTTCAAATTTTGCGTATAAACTGCCTACTATGTTATCTACAATTATAGGAATTTGGAGTACTTACAAATTTTCAAAATTATACTATTCCGAGAATGCAGCATTTTTATCGGCAGTAATATTGGCCAGCTGTCAGGCCTATTTTTTGTTTAATAACGATGTACGAACTGATGCACTTCTTACCAATAGTGTCATTTTTAGCTATTATCATTTAGCAGCCTATTTGCGATTTAGACTTAAATTGAATTTTATTTTGGCATTTTTGGGTATATCTTTGGCCCTAATGGCCAAAGGTCCCATTGGTTGTTTGGCAGTGGTTCTTGGTTTTGGTGGCCATTTATTAATCCAAAGAAATTTTAAAGATATTTTTAATTGGCGTTGGCTGTTGGGTATAATTATAATTGCACTTTTTTTAGGCCCTATGTGCTATGGACTGTACACGCAATATGGCACAAATGGACTTAGATTTTTCTTTTGGACACAAAGTTTTGGCCGTATCACTGGCGAAAGTGTATGGGAAAACAATATGGGACCTTTGTTTATATTCCATTCCTTTTTGTGGGGTTTTTTACCCTGGACTTTCTTGCCTTTTGTGGCCGTGTTTTTCAAAATTAAATCTTGGATTCAAAATAAATTCCAAATTGAACCAAACAGCGAATATATTACTTTTAGTGGTATGATACTTTGCTATTTGTGTTTAGAACAAAGTCGCTACGAACTGCCACACTACATTTTTTTAGTTACTCCTTTTGCTGCCATTTTATCAGGATGTGTATTAGATAATTTTACTACCAAACAAATAAATTTATTTTCAAAATTTCAAATTCCTGTTCTTTTTGGACTTTGGATTTTGGGAATATTTCTGTTTTTTTATGCGTTTTGGGCTTCCATTTTTTTTATATTTCTTTATACCATTTTATTTATATTATTTATAGTATTATTACTTAAAAATGATATTAATTTTAAAATTTTTTATCTTTCTTGTATCACAATTATTACTATAAATTTATTTTTTAATATTCAATTTTATCCTAATGTTTTGAAATACCAACCAGCAAGCCAGCTCAAAAACTATATCACAGACCATCATTTAGACGACCAGTGTATCTATTCATTGATTATAGAGGCATATTCTATGGATTTTTACTTAGGACATAGACCGCACGGCCTCAATACAATACCAGATTTATATAGTTTTGAAAAAGGAAAATCTTACTATCTAGTAGCACCCAACCACTTATACTATGAGCTTTTTCAGCGTTGGGATTTTAAAACTACTCGATTGGCCAAATATCCGCTATATCATGTATCACGATTGACCCCAAAATTTTTGAACCCCCAAACTCGAAAAGAAGCCATAGATACTCTCCATTTTTGTAGAATTGATTTGTGATTTTGGTGTATTTATTATTTTATTTTTTTGAATTACATTAAAATAATTATATTTGAACTTAAATTAAAACAATTTTATATAGAAAATCATGAATTTTGCACCATTAGACATTTTTGTTTTTGTAAGTTATATTGCCATCATTATTTCTGTGGCTTTATTTGTAAGTCGTAAGAAAAAAGGAGAAGTACAAACAACCCAAAGCTATTTTTTGGCCGGCAATTCGCTACCTTGGTGGGCCATAGGTACATCGCTGATTGCTGCCAATATCTCGGCCGAGCAATTGATAGGAATGACTGGCAATGGTTTTACGATGGGTCTGGCCATAGCTACTTACGAATTGATGGCTGCCGCTACATTAATTATTGTAGGAAAATATTTTTTGCCAATATTTTTAGAGAAAAAAATATATTCTATGCCCAATTTTTTGGAAATGCGATACGATGGCAAAGTTCGCTCTAGTTTGGCTATTTTATGGCTCGTATTATATGTGTTTGTAAACGTAACATCTATTTTGTATTTGGGTGGTGTGTGTTTAGAAGAGGTTTTTCAGATAAAATTGGAGTATGCCATTATTGGTATTGCACTTTTTTCGGCAGTTTATACAGTAGCTGGTGGGCTCAAAGCCATTGCTTACACAGATTTTATACAAGTTACTTTTTTGGTTGTTGGTGGATTGCTAACCACATCTATTGCCCTGAACAAGCTGACAGACGGGCAGGGATTTTTCACTGGGTTACAATTTTTGTATGAAAACAATCCTCAAAAATTTAAAATGATTTTTGACGAAACCTCCCAATTCTATTCTTCTATGCCTGGCGTGTTGGGTGTGTTTGGATTGTTGTGGATAGCCAACCTAAATTATTGGGGGTTTAATCAATACATTTCGCAACGTGCTTTGGCTGCCAAAAACCTAAAAGAAGCTCAAAATGGCGTAATTTTGGCTGGTTTTCTCAAATTGTTGATGCCTTTGATAGTGGTAGTGCCTGGTATTGTAGCTTTTGCTTTGCTCAAAGACAACACAGCAGTTTCGTTTGATGCATCTACACAAGACAAGGTTTATCCTTGGTTGCTCAATCAATTTCTTACTGATGGTGTTAAAGGATTGATTTTTGCTGCCTTGGTAGCTGCTATTGTGGGTTCGCTTAGTTCTAAAACAAATAGTATTGCTACAATTTTTGCTATGGATGTGTACAGACCATTTTTTGGCAAAAACGATTCAGAACAAAAAATAGTCCTTGTGGGTCGCATTTCTATTATTGTTTCGTTGATTGTAGGAGTAATATTTGCTCCATTTATTCGTAATTTTTCTGGTGGTTTTCAGTTTATACAAGAATTTACTGGCTTTTTTAGCCCAGGCATATTTGTGATTTTTTTGTTTGGATTGTTTTGGAAACGAGCCACTGCCAAAGGTGCCTTGTATGTGGCCATAGCTACCCTACCAATATCAATGGTGCTTTATTTCTTTTTTGGCGATGGAGCCATGAGTATTTCTAACTTGCCATTTTTGTATCGTATGGGCATAAGTTTTGCATTTTTGAGTGCCATAATGTATGTGTTTGGCAACAAAACCGAAAACGATCCTAAGGCTATCATTTTTGGTAAAGATTTGTTCAAAACTGGTCCTATATTTAATATTGGAGCTGCTGTTATAGTATTGGTATTGATAGTGGTATATTATACTTTTTGGTAAGAAAGTATAAATAGTTTATTAAAGAAATTTTTAAAAAATCTATTCATTTTATTTGGTATTTTACTACAAAAATAAAATATTTAAAAAAGGCTCTCCGTTGAAGCTGAGTTTTTTAAAAATATTTTTGAAGTTTTTTAGATTTTGCCTTAATTTATTTTATCTTGATAAACTATTTTATAATTCATTATGCAAAGTCGTATACTTAAGAATCAGAATTTCTTTCTCCTTTGGAGAAAGAGTAAGATAGAGGCAATAAAAATACTTAAGTAAACGACATTAATTCTTTATGCACTACACTCATATTTTAATTGTATTTGTAGGTGGTGGACTTGGTAGCGTAAGTCGCTATTTTCTGGGCAAAATAGTAGTTTCTACATTGCCTGTTGGTACTTTTACAGCCAATGTGTTAGCAAGTCTTATTTTTGGGTTTTTTATAGGAATTATTACTCAAAGTGCTGTTAATCATTCATATTTGAAACTATTTATTCTTACAGGATTTTGTGGTGGATTGAGCACATTTTCTAGTTTCAATGCCGAAATTTTTGAAATGTTTAAAAATAATAACATAATTACTGGTTTAATCTATATTATGGCAAGTTTGCTCGCTTGTATGCTTAGTTTTGGTTGTGCCATTTGGGTATCAAAATTTGTAAATTAAAGTAGTAAAACCAATGTCGTTTACTTTAGAGTCAGATTAATTTTCTCCTTTGGATAAAGACAAAGACAGATGCAACATAAAATGCTTATATAATCGACATTGATAATAAAACTTATAAAAACCACCTATTTATTTTCGTAAACAATCCTTTATACTAGGCCAATCAAATATTCTCAAATTTTAACTTCCATTTCTTTTTGGGGAAGTCAGATGAGGGGCATAGTATAAAAATATATTTGTAAATATTCAATTGGCTCAATATAACCCAGGGCAAACGCATTTAAAAATATTACAGTTTAAAATGGTAAAATATTACTAAAAAAGAATGTTTTTATAATAGTTGAATGTAAAGTCCCTCCCTTTGGATTCTGTGTATCAAACAGAAATTGGATTTAGGATGGGTTATTAAAATAATAGGTAATTTTATTAAAATATCTTAAATGCGTTTGCCCTCAATATAACCCCAATCCAGTACCTTGCTCAAAATTCTGGGTTTGCCATAAAAGTGAGGAAGTTTATCCAAAAAGAGGGATTTTGAATCTCAGTTATTTCAAAAATAATCTTTTTTAATACATTTCAAAACCAATGCTACCAATTATTTTGAACCGAAAAACAAATATTACAATTTTATTAACCCCACCCAAACCAATTTCTGTTACGATGCCACAGAATCCAAGTGGGAGAAAAATTATAGGAATGTAATTTTAATTTTTCGGTTTGATATAATCAAGGCAATACTGTATTTTTGTAATCAAAATAAAACAGCCACAATATGAGTAAGCCAAAATACGAAACTGTCATTGGATTAGAAGTACATGCACAACTTTCGACACAAAGCAAAGTTTTTAATGCAGATAGTACTGAGTTTGGCAATATGCCCAACACAAATGTATGTGTACACACGCTTGCTCACCCAGGCACGCTGCCACGCTTAAACAAAAAAGTTGTAGAATATGCCATAAAAATGGGTTTGGCTTGTGGCTGCCAACTTTCTCGGTACCAATATTTTGACCGAAAAAATTATTTTTATCCTGATCTACCCAAAGGATATCAAACTACCCAAGACAAAACCCCCATTTGTAGAGGTGGATTTATAAAAATAAAATTAAAAGATGGCGTAGAAAAAAACATTAACATTACTAAAATACACATAGAAGAAGATGCCGGCAAATCCCAACATTTGGATGGGGCTTCTGAATCTTTGGTAGATTTGAATAGAGCAGGAGTGCCATTGATTGAGATTGTAACAGAGCCTGATATACGCTCGGCCGAAGAGGCTTATGTATTGCTAACAGAAGTACGAAAGTTGGTAAGATATTTAGAAATTTGTGATGGAAATATGGAAGAAGGCTCTATGCGTTGCGATGTTAATATATCTTTGAGAGCCTGGGGAGAAGCCGAATATGGAAAAAAAGTAGAAGTAAAAAATCTAAACTCTTTCAACAACGTACGCAAAGCCATAGAACTAGAGTACGATCGTCAGGCTGCCCTCTTGGATGCTGGCCAAACTGTACAATCAGAAACGAGAACATATAATACTGTAGACTTAAAAACATATTCGCTGCGAACAAAAGAAGATTTAAACGATTATAGGTATTTTCCAGAGCCTGATTTACAACCATTTACTTTGTCAGATGCGTGGATAGAGGCCGTAAAATCTGAGATGCCAGCATTGCCACAAGAACTCTTTGACCGATTTACAAATACCTATAAATTGCCCGATTACGATGCAGGTGTGCTGACAGATAGTAAGGAAATTGCTTTATTTTTTGATGATTTATGTCAAAAAACTAGCAATTATAAACAAGCCTCCAACTGGATGATGGGTTCTGTAAAATCTTACTTAAATGAACTGACGCTACACATCAAAGATTTTCCTGTATCTACCAATCAACTGGCCGAAATTATAGCTATGGTAGAATCCAACAAAATAAGTAATACGGTAGCTACCCAAAAAATATTTCCAGAGCTAATCAAAAATCCAACCAAAACGGCCCAACAGTTGGCCGAAGAAATGAATTTGATACAAGAAAGTGGCTCTGATTTTATCACTCCATTGATTGAAAGTGTATTAGCGGCCATGCCCGAAAAAGTAAAAGAATACAAGGCAGGCAAAAAAGGATTGATGGGATTATTTGTGGGAGAAGTCATGAAAAAAGCACAAGGCAAAGCAGACCCCAAAATCACAAACCAATTGGTAATGAAAATGCTTGATGTTTAAATTAGTGGGTTTACAAAAGTGAATTTGACATTTTTATAATTTTTTAATTTTGTAATATAAAAAAATTCTAAAACTCGTTTCAATGGATGCCTTTTACTTTGCTGCAAAACCAAAGTTTTGAGCCAGGTTGTATGGCTGATGTTAGAGTAAGGTTTTTGAAAATAAATATGAAATTTTTAAAAATTAGCTTTTTATATTTCAGGGCAATGTCGTTTACTTAAGTACCAGATTAGCTTTGCCCTTTGGAGAAAGACGAAGATAGAAGCAATAAAAAATGCCTAAGTAAACGACATTATATTACAGGTTTTTATTTATTGGAATTTTTAAAAACTTCAATTTCTTTGAAACCATCCATATTGGGTTTTACAAATAGAATAAAATTTGCTTGGGTGGTGTTTTTAAAATAAATTTTGGGAATTTTATATTTACCATCATTATTATATCAAACCGAAAAATTAAAATTACATTCCAATAATTTTTCTCCCACTTGGATTCTGTGGCATCGTAACAGAAATTGGTTTGGGAGGGTTTAAAATAAAATTGTAATATTTGTTTTTCGGTTCATAACTAATGAATAAAAACAAATTAAAAACATTGATTTTTTTTCAAAAAAAAGTAATAAATACATAAAAATCTGATATGAAATTTATACCAAATAATCCCAAAAAATCGCTCAAAGCATTGCTTCGCAATGCCCCTTTGCGTAGCGAAATGGATGTTTTTAAGGCAAATCTTGTGCAATTGCTCGATAAAATTCAGATTATCGAAACTAGACCAACAGACGAAAGCGAAGAACATCTGAAAAATGATTTACGAGATTTTTTGCGTGATACTTACTACAAAGATACCAATGCTATCAACACCAAAGACAAAAAAGACCTTGTCATTCATGTAGACAAAACCACCAATAGTGCTGTGGCGGTAATCATAGAAGCCAAGCGACCAACCAATGTGCTAGAAATGATTTCGGCTGAAAATCCAAACAAAAAAGCCCTACACGAACTCATATTATATTACTTAGACGAACGACACCAAACACAAAACTTTGAACTCAAACGCCTCATTATCACCAATATCAACGAATGGTTTGTAATCGATGCCAACGAATTTGACAAACATATTTATAACAATACCCAAATAAAAAATTTATATAAAACTTACACCAACGACCACAAAAACAACCCGTTTTTTTATCAAGAAATTGAGAAAATAATCTCAAAATTGGATATTGATATGCCTTGTGTATATTTTAATATCAAATCGTATGACACTATTTTAAGAAACAATAATAAAGAAGACGACAAAGAGCTGATAGCTCTCTACAAACTACTTTCGCCAGAATATCTTTTAAAAATAACCGACAAAAACGATAGTAACTCGCTCAACGAACAGTTTTATAGAGAACTTTTGCACATACTTGGGCTAGAAGAAGCCAAGACCGAAGGCAAAATAATTATTCGCAGAAAAACCGAAAATCGCCATGCTGCATCGTTGATAGAAGCCACCATGGATGCCCTCAAAACGCAAGATGTGTTGCACCACATTAGTAATATTGCAGATTATGGCACCAACCGTGAAGACCAATATTTTAATGTAGCTCTCGAGCTTTGCATCACTTGGATAAACAGAATATTGTTTTTGAAATTGCTCGAAGGGCAGTTGGTTTCTTACCACAAATCTCCACAACTGAACGAAAGCGAGTTGTATAAGTTTTTGAATACACCAACGATTCCTGATTTTGATGAGCTTTTTAAACTTTTTCATAAAGTATTGGCTGTAAATATTCCTGACAGAGATGAAAAAATTAAAACCAAATACAGTCGAGTACCCTATCTCAATAGTTCGCTTTTCGAAATAAGTGAACTAGAAGACAAAACCATAAAAATAAATTCGCTTGATAATAGCCTCGAACTAGAATATGCTAAAGGCACAATTCTTACTCCCACTCGTTTAGGGTTTGGGTTTTTGCCAACTTTAAACTATCTTTTTTCTTTTCTTGATGCCTACGATTTTGCCAGCGAAGGCACCGAAGATGTGCGAGAAGATGCCAAAACTATCATCAACGCCTCTGTGTTGGGTAAGGTTTTTGAAAAAATAAATGGCTACAAAGATGGTTCTGTTTTTACGCCTGCCTACATCACTATGTATATGTGTAGGGAAACCATTCGTAAAGCTGTGATTGATAAATTCAAATCGTTTGCGTTGGCTAATAAACTTGAAAGATTAAAATTAGATACAATAGAAGAGATTTATGAACATATATTTAGGAGAATTTCTTTTGAGGATGCAAATAAAATTATCAATTCTTTAAAAATATGCGACCCAGCGGTGGGTTCTGGTCACTTTTTGGTATCGGCACTCAACGAAATTATAGCCATAAAAGCGGAATTGGGTATTTTGATGGACGAAAATGGCAAAACTTTGCGTGGTTATGAAATCGAAATAATAGACGATGAGCTCGATATAAGAGACGAAAATGGAGAAAAAGTAAGCTATAATTTTAGAAACAAAGAGAGCCAAAGGCTACAAAAAACACTGTTTCACGAAAAACAAACGATTATAGAAAATTGCCTTTTTGGGGTAGATATCAACCCAAATTCGGTAAAAATATGTCGTTTACGCTTGTGGATAGAGTTGTTGAAAAATGCGTATTATAAATCAGACCAAACCTATAAGGTTTCTGAAAACCTTATAGGTTTAGGAGAATTGGAAACCTTACCAAACATAGACATCAATATAAAATGTGGGAATAGTTTGCTGAGTCGTTTTGCACTAGATGCAGATTTGAGCAAAGCCCTAAAAAGCATAAAATATGATATAAAAACCTATAGAAGCTATGTAAATGATTATAAAAACGAAAAAAACAGAGATGTAAAACGTGGTTTGGTGCAGCTAATCAATGCCATAAAATCAGATTTTAGAACCGAAATTGGCAAAAAAGACCCAAAAAAATTGCGATTAAACAAACTAGGTGGCGAATTGGCCAATTTAATGACCCAAACCACATTGATTGAACTTTCGGAAAAAGAAAAAAAAGCAAAAAAAGACAGCCAAGAAAAACTCGAAAATGAAATTAATATTCTTGCCAAAGAAATAGAAGACATAGAAACCAATGCCATTTATAGAAACGCCTTTGAGTGGAGGTTTGAGTTCCCAGAAGTAATGAACGACAATGGAGATTTTGAGGGTTTTGATGTAGTGGTGGGAAATCCACCATATATTGATTTAAAAGGGCTTAATCCAAGTTTTGTTGATTTTCTTTTTAATAATTATGAAACAACTGAAAATAGAATAAATCTTTATTCGATTTTTATTGAATTAGGTCTTAAAATTATTAAAAATAATGGTCTTTTGAGTTTTATAAACCCAAATTCAATATTAATGAATTCTTCATACTCAAAGATAAGAAATTTGATTATTGATAATGTTTCTGATATTGTAAAATTACCTGATAATGTGTTTTCAAAATCAAATGTTAAAGTTGAAACAATTATTTTTTCGCTATGTAAGAATATGAAATTTGAAAAAATAAATTTATTACTTTATAAAAATTATGAAAAAATTGATTTTATAAATTCTAAACTAGCAATTACCCAAACTAAAGAAATTTGGAATAAAGAAAATTTGAAATTTAATTTATATTTAACTAAAAGTACTCAATCTATTTTAAATAAAATTTCAAACATTTCTAAACCTTTAATAGAAATTGCTGATTTTTCACTTGGTATAACTCCTTATGACAAACATAAAGGTCATTCAAAAGAACAAATTAAAGAGAGGTTATTTCATGCAACAAAAAAAATAAATAACGAATATAAACCTATTATAAATGGCGAAAATATTCAAAGATATTTTATTGACTCAACACCAAAAGAGTATATTAGATATGGTAGTTGGCTTGGAGCGACTAGAAGTGAAAAATTTTTTACAGACCCTAGAATTATTGTACGTCAAATAGTCTCTGGAAAACCATTAAGAATTTATGCTGGATACACAGAAAAAAGCCTTTATTTTACCCAAATTGGTTTCGCAATAATTCCAAAGAATCCCCAAAGTATTAATCCAAAATTTTTGACTTCCTTACTTAATTCAAATTTATTGAATTTTGTACACAAATACTCTTATTTAGACATAGAAAAAGAGTTATTTCAAAAAATACTAATTGAAAATTGTAAACAGCTACCTATCAAAATTATTCCAGAAAGCGATCAAAAACCATTTATTACCTTAGTCGATACAATTATAGACCAAAAATCTAAAGGCGAAGACAGCACAACAGCCGAAAAAGAAATAGACCAGTTGGTGTACAAATTGTATGATTTGACGGCAGAGGAGGTAAAATTGGTGGAAGGGGAGTAAAATTAAACCTATAAGGTTTTAAAAACCTTATAGGTTTGGGAAAAAAAAGAACTTAAAAATGATAAAAAAATGAAAGATTTAACAACATCAGCTATTGATCGCCAAAATATTTTGAACAATCCTGAGGCTCTAAAAAATATTCAAAACTACTTGGGTATTTCTGGTATGCTTTATGAAAACGAATATAGGTTTACCACAAGTCAAATAGCAGATTTTTATGGAGTAAGTACAAAAACAATAAAAAGATATATTGCCTTGTCAGAAAACGAACTTAGCACCAACGGCTATGTAGTATTAAAAGGGCAAAAATTAAAAGAATTTAAAGAACTTTTTGAACACCTCATATACAACGATGTAGATGATGATTCACAGAGGGACATCAATGTCCCTCTGTCATTACAAAAGCCTGATAAACAAGCACTTAGCAGACTTAAAGCACTAGTCCAAAATGATATGTATTATCCTAATTTAGAAGACAAACTTACACATTTGTTTTAGGCCATAAACAAAAACCATAGCTTTCAAGATGGGAATAAAAGAGCATCGATTGCACTGTCAGCATATTTTTTAGAAATAAATGGATATAACTATTTGGTTTCTTCGTTTATCAAAAAAACAGAAAACATCACAGTTTATGTAGCCGATAATAAAATTGATAAAGACTTATTACATGAAATTATTACATCTTTAATCTATGAAATTGATTATTCAGCGGCATTAAAACTTAAAATATATCGTACTTTGGTTGATTTTGAGTAAAAATTTATTTTTAAAACAATAATTGTGAAAAATCAAAATATATTCACTAAAACAGTGAATATTATAAAACAAAATATAACTTTGTGTTTTTAAAAAGGAAATTAAATTTGAAAAAGAATATTTGCGTGAATTATTTGAAGAAGGCAAATCCTCTGATAAAAAGCATCGTTTTCAGCCACAAGTGATAAAACAGTATGTAAAAACTGTAAACAAACTACGCAATACATTAAAATTAGAAGATTTGTTTGTAATTAATAGTTTAAATTATCAGAAAAAAATAATATTGACGGACTTGAAGCTGTAAAAGTTAATGATCAATATAGATTAATTTTAAAAACTAATCAAACAGATGAGATTTTAATCTGTTCCTTATTAGATTTAACAAATCATTATAAAGTTTAAAAAAATGGAAAATATTACTCCCTTTGAAGCCACTCATCCAGGTAGCTTGATTAAAGATGAGATAGCATATAGAGGCATTTCGCAAAAAGAATTTGCTCATAGTATTGCCATGCAACCAACGATGCTTAATGAGTTAATAAAAGGAAAGCGTACAGTTACAGCAGAAATTGCTTTGGCACTAGAAAAAGCCTTACAAATTTCAGCTGAATATTGGATGCGTTTTCAGGCAGGATATGATTTGGATTGTGCACGTATAAATAAAAAAAATATTACTAAAATAGAACATATAGAACAATGGAAAGTAATAAGTGAGTATATAAATGTGGCATACCTGAAAAAAAATAATTTAATCAACAATACATTGTCAAAGAGTATTCTAACGATTAAAAGCATATTCAAAATAAGCAATATTGATGATTTGATTACACAATATGCAGGTTTTAAGCAACAATTTGCCTTGTATCGAAAATCAGAAAAGTTGCAAATCGAAGAAAAAAATCTTTTTACCTGGCAAATGTTGGCAAAATATAAAGCAAGCCACAAAAATATAAATAAGTATGATGCCACAAAAATAAATGAATTACTAAAAAAATTGAATGAAATTATTTTTGAGAATAATCAATTACTGAACAAAGTAGAAAATAACTTGAATCAATATGGCATAAAATTTTTGGTTTTAGAAAAACTAGATAAAACACCAGTAGATGGAGTTGCATTTTGGTCTGGCGACAACCCAGCCATAGTTGTTACATTACGAAAAAAAAATATTGATTATTTTGCGTTTACTATTTTGCATGAGTTGGCACACGTCATACTACATTTAAGCACTCAAAATACCATTTTAGACATTGATAAAATGGATGAAAAATCAATTATTGAGCAAGAGGCAGATGTTTTTGCTCAGAAAACATTGATAAACCCTGAAATTTGGGATAGAATCAAACATAATTTAACATCAGACACTGAAATACAAAATTTAGCTAATTTACACAAAATTCATCCAGCAATTTTGCTTGGGCGAAAATGTTGGGAAAGTCAAAATTATAAAATTTTTACCCAAATTGATAAATCAATAAATTAAAATTTCTAGTTTTGCACCATAAAAAAAACAAATATATTGTATACAACCCAGTGCCCCACTTTACATTACGCTTTTGTGCAGCACTTAAAAATCGGTTTCTAAACCCAGACAAGCTCTGGGTTTTTTTGTTTAGAAATTATTTTTTAAAAATTTGGCTAATTATTATCTCTCAAAAATCTAAAGGCGAAGTCAGCACTGCAGCCGAAAAAGAAATAGACCAGTTGGTGTATAAATTAAGATTCTTTTAAACAACGCAAACTACTGATTATCAATGTTTTATGAAATATATAGGTAATATCTTCTGTAACGACCAAAAGTAGTACTACAAGCCTGTACAACGATTGTTGAACCAAAGATAAAAGTGGATTTCAACCCTCAATTACTATTTTTACCTTTACACTAAAGCACTGATTGTATTTTAATTGATAAAAGTTGGTAGTATGTCATTAGACAATGGCTAGGCTAGCTTGTAAAATAGCTTAAAACGAGGGTATGATTGTTTTTTTACCATTTTATTTTCTTTGTATAATTAACATTTCATTGCCATTTTTCTGAAATTCATAGCCTACTTTCACTATTTTTACTATGAAACTGTCTTGATAATGGTTGATTATGTCATCTAATAATTCTGACTTCTGTGCGTTCAGATTCAAAATAGGAAATATTCTAATTTCTTTGGCAACCCTTAGCATTTCTGTAATAGTATCAACATGAAACGCTAAACCTAATTGTGAGTAAAGTATCAGAAAATGTGAACTCAAGGCCAAGTCAAAACTAAAATCGCTAAACTGTGTAGCATTTGGCATTTCGTGATTGATATAACGCTTTTCCTTTTTGCCTAATTCAAAATCATCAAGAAAATCATTCATGGCAGATAATCGAACTTTTTTTAATTCTTCAACATTTTTTATATGAGTCCATACAAAATTTTCGAGATTGTTTTGGGTTTGTTCAATCACTATATCTTTTGTTTCATCGATTCTTTGTTTTAATTCGTTTGTCGAAAATCTATATACTGGATCAATAGAAATTACACTTTTGTTGAGCTTAGTCATTTCTTTATTGAAGCTCGCTGGCCCATCTCCAAAACTGATAATTCGTTTGTCTAAATCTGCATCAGAGAGATTAAACATGCTTTTGTATTCGCTCAAATTGCGTCCCCATGGAACTGTATTTTTTAATTCAAATGCCATCTTTTTTATTCTTCAAATATTGTAAATTAAAACCTTTCACTATCAACCAAACTGCCAAACTCATTTCAAAAGTAAAAATAGGCAGTGCCAATACTACTCCTGAAGCAGAAATTTGGACAATAAGCCCAAATATTTCTAAAATTGAAGCTGCAAATATAAAAACTGCCCCTACAATTCCAAGAACTGAAAGTGGTTTTGGTACTAAATTTGTTTGATAAAAAACATAACTGTATATGAATGTATTTACACCTAGCATAAAATTTGGACCAAGCATAAATGTCCAATCATGGATTCCTTTCAACACAAGTCCAAGTATGTTATAGTAAGAATTGTCAGATAAAATTGAATAAGTATATTGTTCAGAAAGTGATACCATTGCCAATACGCTTACTGTGCCAATCAAGATAAATACAACTTCTAACATACGAAAGCAAACATAACCTAAGCCCAAACTTTCGTTATATTTTCGTAAATATGGATACAACATGATGGCTGTTCCTATGGCTGAAACAGCCAAAAACAACTCCATGATTGCTCCTAAAACGATTTGATTTTTATGACTTGCACCCAAAATTAGAAAATCTACGTTTTGCAAAACTGGGTTATACAAACTAAGACCAATAATAGAAGTAATGGCTGCTGCTATGAAAAAGATGCCTGTAAGCCTAGCATTTGATTTATCTGTATTCATTTGATTTTGTTGTTTAAGAAACGCTGACAGGGTTTTGAACCCTGTCATATAAATATAAGTTAGATAGTAACGCTGACAGGGTTTTGAACCCTGTCAGCGTTGCATAGAAATATAAGTTAGATTAGACACTACAAAGGTCTATCTAAGCTCAATGAAGCACAATACTGATTAATCAGTATATTTTGGACTGAATCTGGTTTTTATATCAAACCGAAAAATTAAGTTTACATTCCTATAATTTTTCTCCCACATGGGGAGAAATTAAAAGAGGGGTTCAAAATAAACTTGTAATATTTGTTTTTCGGTTCATTGTAAATGATTGAGAGCAGGGCAAACGCATTTAAAAATATCATAGGATGAAATAGTAAAATATTACTAAAAAAGAATGTTTTTTAAATAGTTGAATGTAAAGTCCCTCCCTTTGGATTCTGTGCATCAAACAGAAATTGGATTTAGGGTGGGGTTATTAAAATAATAGGTAATTTTATTTAAAATATCTTAAATGCGTTTGCCCTGCTCCAAAGGAGAAAGTTAATCAGATTCTTAAGTAAACGACATTGCTTTATATATAATATTTATAAACAAAAAATAGCTAATTTATTTACTTGCAATTCAAATACAAAAAACTTAAATTTGTATATATTATGTAATATTAAATTATGGGAGAATTATTAAATATAGCAGATATCAAAACACGTTTCCCTGATGAATGGGTTTTGCTAGGAAATCCTATGATGGACGATAGCAAACTTGATGTCCTTTCAGGTATTCCATTATTTCATAGTAAAGATAAAAAAGAAGTTTGCTACATTGGCAGAGACAAGACTTCAAACTTTAATAAAATTACCTTGATTTATACTGGAACTTTTAGACCAACCAGAAAAATTACAGGTATTTTTAATAGAATATCAAAATGACATATAAATTCAAACGTGAACCAGAGAGTGGCTTAATTCTTGTAAATGTAGAAATAGATAAAAAGTATGAATTTAAAATGATATTAGATACAGGTGCAACTAATACTACCATTGATAGCAATGCCTTGTATTTGCTTGGGTATGATTTGAAAGATAATATAGGCACTGTTGAAATAGAAACTGCTAATGGAATAATTGAAACAGAGGTTTTTGAAATAGATTCATTTTCTTCTTTTGGTTTGACAAAAGAAAAATATCAAATTCAAGTGTACGATTTTTTAGCACATGGCATTTTCTCTGATTATAATGGTCTGCTTGGACTTGATTTTTTAGATCAGACCAAGTTTTGTGTTGATACTTCAGAAAATACTATTTCTATATCCTAATCCAACAATCCATATTTGGAAGCAAACATGATGGCTTCAAAGGAATTATTAGCTCCCAATTTCTCTAAAAATCGCTGTCTATGAGTATTTACTGTGTGTAAACTTATGGATAATTTATCTGAAATTTCCTTGCTCAAAAATCCCTCTTTTACCAATTTTAGGATTTCCATTTCTCGTTTTGTCAATTCATACTGAATTTTTTGTGGACTTTCTATGGGGATAATATTTCCAGTTCTAAAATTTAATAATTGACTTTTGCTACCTTCAGTCACATCTTGGTTGGGAGATAAATCTACAGTGAGAAACATCAACCAAATCTGCCCTTTTTTGTCAATTTCCAATACCTGATATTGTTCTACCAAACGAGTATACTGATTTTGAGCATTCAATATTCTGTATTCAGAAACTAATTTATGATTTAGTTTTTCGTCATTAGACAAATTATTGAAGATTTTATAAATCGTTACTCCATTGGTACTCAGCTGAAAAGTATCATCTGGATGGATTTTAAGTCCAAAAAACATTTGCCCAATATCCTTATAATCAGAATGTTTATACCCTAAATTTTGTCCATAATTTGACGAATAGAAAACAATTTGGCGTTTGTGCAAATCAAAAATGGATGTTCCTGAATTGCTCAATGTAGAAATCGTTTCTAAAACATGGGCATGTTTTTCTACCAAAGAATAATCCAATTGCTTTTCATCAAATTGGAGTTCGCTCAAGTATTTAAAAAATATTTGTTCAATGGAATTGGATTCTTGCATAAAGTTTCTTGTATTAGTAATATTTACATTATTAGATTTTTGCGAAAATACATGAAAGAATGTTTTAATTTGTTGGTTTCAATTAATTAATTTTCCTTTCCAACCACAATTTCCTAAAAATGGTAATGTGCAAAAAGATGATTGTAGCTCCCGCAAAAGCTGGAATCAATACAAATGGGAATTTTGCCATTTCAATCACGCTTTGTGAACCAGTTTCGATAGAAAGTTTAGTTGTGATTATAGCTGTGGTCAAAACTGAAAGTATATCTAGAATTCCAAAAATATTCCATACAAAAGTAAGTATTTTAGCATAATGCTTTTTTAGTGAAATTGCTTTGGCAACAAATATACTTGTAAAAGCAATAGCTATATCGCCAAAACCACCCACATAAGCAAAGTTTTTTGGAATAGCCCCATAGAAATAAACGATTATAAAAAATATTCCAATAAATCTGAATATATGCAACCAAACAAGCGATTCTAAACTTGCATTTTGAACAATGGTTTTGTAAATTTTAAGATTTGAAACTACCAACATGAAAAATAAAAAGAGTGGCAAAATAGTAAAAAATATAACTTTTGGTGGAACTGTATTTTCTAAGAATATCCCAGTTTGGCTCATTACAAACACATAAATAAAATATATTCCATAAAAAATAAAAACAGATCTAAACACCCATGTTACTTTTTCTGAATCTAAATTGGCTTTAATTGCACCTTGCTTTGCAGCGTTGGCAATCATGAAAATAGCAAAGGGAAGCATTCCTAAAAATGCTATTGAAACCCATTGAGGTACGGCTGTTGATAAAATATTCATTTTGTAAATTTTGTTAAGTGAAACATGGATACAAATTTGAACAATTTACAACCAAACCAACTTAGCAAATGGCAAGAATTGCTAAAATTATAAATACACTTGAAAACTGTGGAAAAATCCATTTTGGCAAATAGGATTCACTTTATTAATGCTATTGTAATACCAATACAAAAAACACATTTTAAAGTAAAAAATGAATCAAAATACTTATGACTAAAGTGCAACATAAATCAATTTTTTGTATTAAATTCTTGTTACTTAAAAATGCAAAAAAAATATAAATAAGAATATATTTGCCAACTGATATGGGATATAATGAAATTTATAAAAGCCAAAATGGCGGCACTTTGCATTTACACAAAGATGCAAATAAAGACGAAATCGAATTACTGACCTTAAAAGGCATAGTATTGGCTGATAATGGACATAAAGTAGAAATTAGGCCTTACGTTGAAAATAACGAAGGAATAAAAAACCCTGATTATAATATTAATAACAAATTAGCAGATTTGAAATCGCCAAATAAAGCTAAAAATATTCAAGGAAGAATTGAAAAAGATATATCAGACGCAAAAATTCAAAATATTAAAATTTTAGTTATAGAACTCTCTAATCCTAATATGAGTAAACGAGTTTTAAAACGTGCTATTGGAGGTAAGCTAACCAATACTGAACAATACAAAGTAATTGAAGAAATATGGCTTATAGGCAATAACAACAAACTATACACAATGAATAGACTAGATATTGTTACCAAAAAATATTTGGAAATTATCAACAATATTGATGATATACCCATGGAATAAAAACCAAAAAGCCTTTCATACTCTGTATAAAAGGCTTTTCTTGTCTGCCAAAGAAGTTTTTTAAACTCCTTCGACACTGCAAATATACGAATAAAATTAATATTTGCTAATAAAATTCTAAAAATAGTATCATTTGCTACTTGTTTTCGACTTTTTTAGTGGTTTAAATCAATCGAATTAATGGAAATATTACCATATTGGTTATAAAAATTTCTTTTTACTTTCGCACTAGCCAAATCATAAGAGTGCTAAGTAGTTATTTTCTTGAAATATCTTTTCTAATTCTACTCAACGAAGTATCTGTAACACCAAGATAAGAAGCAATAATTTTTAACGGAACATGTTGAAAAACAGCTGGATGCTGTTTCATCAATTTGAGATAGCGTGTTTCGGCAGTATCTTTTATCATGCCCAACATTCTATTTTGCAAAATCGAATAATTAGTAACTAGCATCATACGTCCAAATTCTCTAAATTCGGGAATATTGTGAAAACTTTCCTGTACATGTTGGTAGCTCATTTTCCAAAAAACACATGGAGTTAAGGTTTCAAAATTTTCGCTTGAGGGCTGTTGTTTAAAAAAAGCCAAAAAATCGTTTACAAAACAAACAGGAGAAAAAAGATTGGTCGTTACCTCATTTCCTAGATTATCATGCGTAAACGAACGCACAAAGCCACTTTCGAGAATAAAGGTATCTTTAGCTTGCTTGTTTTCGGTAATCAAAAGTTGGTGTTTAGGCAATTCAAAAAGTTCAAATTTTTCTACCACTGCCTGTGCCTTTTCGTTAGGCATATTGATAATAGACTGAATATATTTTTGAATGTTATCTTTGTTCATTTGTCATCTAAAAGAGTATCAAAATTAATATATTCCTTCAATTTTGTTAAAAAAAATAAAAGGTTTTAGAATATACTAAAACCTTTTAAAATATACCATTTATTTTAAATTTACTCTACAAAACCAAATAGATTTACCAGATTTGTTTGCTCCAAAAAATACAATATTATTGCCTTTATTAATTTCTAAAAAAGGGTATTTAGGGTCTAGGTAATATCCATCTGATTTTCCAATGGTAAGAAAATCAGATACTTTAGCATCTGGAGTTATCTTGCCTAATCTAGGATAAGTAAGTAATTTGCCATATAGTGCATTAAAATCTTTTATTTCTCTGATCATCCAGTACATATTACCATCATTACCTTCGAGGTACAATTGTGGGGTTCCAAAATTCTGGGCAGCATTTCCGTTTTCTTTTGTATCAATGCCATATTGAGATTTCAAGAGGCCTTTACTATCAAAATGAAATCCCATGATGTCTTTGAAATTTTTTGAACCCTTGTCGTTTCCTGCTTGATCTATTTTATAGTTTTGGCCAGATACAAACAAATCTCCAGTTGAACTTACTTTATATGTACTAAATTCAAATTTTTTGCCTTCATATTCAGGAGCTGATTTTTGGGTTGGGGGTGTTTTCAGTTTTTTTGAAATCTCCTCAAGCTCGGTTTCAGTAAGAAATTCTTTTTCGCCTTTGTTATTAATCTTTGCCAGTTGTATAGACTTAAATTTGCCTTTAGAATATTTACCTAAATCATCCACAGCTGGGCCAAAAAGATACATATCGTTGGTATTTTGGTCTAAAATCATCTCATCAAGATTCCAATAATTGGCATTTGAAACAAACGATTGGCGATGAATTATTTTGGTATCGGCACCCAGTCTTAAATAAGTACAAGTAGGTTTTAAGTTTTTTTCTGGTGCAGTAGCTAATGTAACTGCCATAGATTCAACGCCTGGATTTTCGGGATCTTCTTCGTTTGTTTCAAAAATTGCTTTGGCTGCAAGTAAGGTTTGTGGGGTTTCGAAAGGAATAATGGTTTCACTTACAATATCCAAATCTTTGTTGAATCTCATAAAATATAAGTCATAAGGTCTTGGATTTTTTTCGGCCATATTTTTACCTAATTTTAATTTTATGGCTGCTAACACCAAAATATCGCCAGTTTTGTTGTCTTCGGTATATGCAACAAGCGACATTTTGCGTCCATCATCAGTCTTAGGCTTTAGTTTTTCTAAAACTGTAACTTTTCGGTAGTATCCAGCAATCCAAAAATCATACTTAAATTCGATCAACTTTTTTCTCATTACCAGTGTACCCATCAGATTATTTTCGACCGTTACCCCTTCTACACTATACAAAAGATCTCTAAATTTAAACCATCTAAATTTAGTTTTCATTTTTTCAAAAATCTCCTCACCTTCACCATCGTTTAAAAAATTAAAATCTTTGTCGAATTTATAAAATTCATATTTTAATTTTCGGTCGTTTTGTTTAGTTATATAGGTTAATTGATACGTTTGTTCATCAGAATTATAGTCTATACCCGACAAAAACCCTCTTTTTGATTTCCTGGATATTTCATACGTTTTTTCAATATCTACTATCTGACTTTGCCCAATTTGAGTTATAAGCAAAGCTACTGTTAAAATGCTTTTGATTTTTTTCATTTTATTTTTGATTAAATTTATACATGTATTACGATTAACAAATTTGTGTGTTGTAGTTGTATTATAAAAATTA
This sequence comes from Cytophagales bacterium, assembly GCA_013297755.1. Lineage (GTDB taxonomy): Bacteria > Bacteroidota > Bacteroidia > Cytophagales > UBA9547 > REAG01. Next base: position 18,989 of record JAAFIH010000009.1, on the reverse strand, counting down.
AAGTAAGAAATTGATGATAATTGACAAAATAAATATGATTTTCACAAAATATTTTACTTAAAAAGGTAAAATAATAATCATTAAAAAATTTGTTATGAATAATAAATGACTTATTAAAAAAAGTGTAATTCCTTAAAACAATGATTTGTAAGAACACGCTACCAATAAGAATGTTCTATTTAAAAATCTATGATTACACTTCATAGACTAGAAAAAATAAAAGATTTATACTATAAAAAAATAAATAAGTAATAAAAAAAAGTAACTATCAATAATAAACTAAAATAAAGCACCCCCATATTCATTAAATTGAAAATTAATATTATGGTTATTTATAAAATGTTGAAAAAAATAATATTAATATTGAAAAAAATAAAAAAATGAAATCAAATATCATAGATTTATTAAGCAAATTAATTTCTATTCCATCGTACAGTAGAGCCGAAGACGAAACTGCAAGTGTAATTTATGATTTTTTGAACGCTAAAAATATGCAAGTAGAGCGTTGCAATAATAATGTGTGGGTAAAAAACAAATATTTTTCGCCAAATAAACCTACCATATTACTCAATTCGCACCACGATACCGTAAAACCAAATGCAGGATATACCCGTGATCCATTCGATTCCAAAATAGAAGATGGCAAATTGTATGGACTTGGCAGCAACGATGCTGGTGGTGCTTTAGTAAGTTTACTTGCTACTTTTATTTTTTTTTATAATAATGAAAACTTACATTTTAATCTTATATTTGCTGCTACTGCCGAAGAAGAAATTTCTGGCAAAAATGGTATAGAATTGCTATATCCATTGATAGAACCAGTAGCCTTGGCTATTATTGGCGAGCCTACTTCAATGGATATGGCCATAGCCGAAAAAGGTCTTATTGTGGTAGATTGTACGGCTCAAGGTGTATCTGGCCACGCAGCCAGATACGAAGGAGTAAACGCTATACAAGTTGCCGTAAACGACATACAATGGATACATTCTTACGTTTTTCCAAAGCAATCAACCCATCTTGGCCCAGTGAAAATGACAGTTACAATACTCAATGCTGGCACACAGCATAATGTATTGCCTGATAAATGTCATTTTACGATAGATATACGCACGACAGATGCCTATACAAACGAAGAAATTATAACAATTTTAAAGCAAAATTTAAAATCCGAAATCCACCCACGTAGTCTAAGGCTTCAACCATCGTCTATAGACCTCAATCATCCTGTTGTAAAAGCTGGTTTAGACTTGGGAATGAAAACTTACGCCTCGCCTACACTCTCAGATCAAGCATTGCTGCGTTGTACATCAATAAAAATTGGTCCTGGCGATTCTGAACGATCTCACACAGCTGATGAATTTATTTTTATAAAACAAATAGAGGATGGAATTGCTTTGTATGTAAAATTAATCGAAAAACTAAATGAAAACTATAATTTATAAATAGATTTTATTACATTAAGAACATTATCAATGTCATCTTTTGTGGTGTAGCTACAAAACGAAAATCTTACTGAAGGTAAAATGTCATTATCGCCATAAATGGCATTTAATACATGAGATCCACCTAAAGCACCACTCGTACAGGCACTGCCCCCAGACACACAAATTTTATTAATATCAAATTTAAAAAGTAACATTTCATCAATATCAGTGCTAGGAAAAGCCACATTTACTATATGAGATAAACTATGGCTTTCGCTCTCACAGTTGCCATTAAACCTTATAGTAGGTAATAATTTCTTTATTTCAGTCATAAAATATCTTTTGAGAGAAATTAAATGATGCGTATTACTTTCTAAATTATTTTGGGCTATTTCTAGTGCTTTGGCCATACCCACTATGGCGGCTATGTTTTCGGTGCCTCCACGCATATTACGCTCCTGCGAACCACCATAAATAAAAGGTTGGATAGTAATATTTTGATTAATGTATAAAAAACCAATTCCTTTTGGACCATGAAACTTGTGAGCAGCCCCTACCACAAAATCAACTGGAGTTTGTGATAAATCAAAGCCATAATGACCCATCGTTTGCACTGTATCTGAATGAAAAATACAATGATACTGTTTGCATAAAAGTCCAATAGAAAGTAAGTTTATGCTATTTCCTACTTCATTGTTTCCGTGCATAAGCGACACCAATGAATGAGGATTTTGCTTTAGTTTATTTTCAAAATCAATCATAGAAATAGTACCATTTTGGTCAATTTCTACATATAAAATAGTAACCCCAAAATGCTGATTCAGAAAATTAGCAGCATGAAGCACAGCATGATGTTCGAGCTTTGAGGTAATAATTGCACTAAATTTATAAGAAAAATAAGTAGAAATAATGGCAGTATTGTCGCTTTCGGTACCTCCAGAAGTGAAAAAAATTTGTGCAGGCGAGGTTTTTAATAATGTAGCAATAGTTTTTCGTGATTTTTCGATAGCTATTTTTGATTCACGCCCAAAAGAATGTATGCTCGATGGATTACCATATTTATTGTTTTCAGATAAAAATGGCATCATGGCCTCTTTTACTTCAGGCAACATAAAAGTAGTTGCTGCATGATCTAAATAAATAGTTTTATCGTTCATTTTATTGGTTAGAAAAATAAGTTGTTGAACCTTAATTAATTTTATCAGATTTGACCACAGAAACCCATTTACCTGCAATGGCTGCACCAATCTCGCCTTGATACATACTTTCTACTATTTGAGAGGGCAGATAAAATTTACCAATATAAGAAGCATTCAATTTTACTTTGAATGTTTTGGTTTCATTGCGATTGAGACTAAAAAAAGTATACATTCTATCATCTCTAATGTCTTGATAATCAAATAGTTGTGAGTTTTTGGATGAAGGATTTTCGTTATCAAAAGAAGTATTTACAATTTCCCAACCTGAGGCAAAAATTTGTTTTAGAGCTATGTTTTTATAATTTGGTAAAATACCAGGATGCCTGACTGTGATGGTAGCAAAAAAAGATGTACCATGCTCTAAAGTGCTGATATCCAACGGATTATCATTTAAGGTTGTGTACCTCATTTGTAAATCAATTTGATTAGCATAAGATTTTTCTTTACCAAATTCAGGAACACCAGTTTGTATAAATCTTACATATTGGAGTGTTTTAGATGTATTTATAAAAGTAATTTTTGACTGTTTTTCAGCATTTAATTTTATTTGAGCCACAGGCATTTTAGTTTGAGCTTTTACAAATGAAGCATTTGCTTGGCTGTAACTAAATTTAAGATCATCTTTAGCACCAAATAAATCTTGCATACTGGCCAAAGAAAGTAAAGAAAATGCTATTTCTTGGGTGTTCATATACTGTGTAGAAGCTAGGTTTGAACTTACAATTTTGGCTAATTCAATACAATTTTGTTTGTTTTTAAGCATTACCATTGACTCTAAAAGCAAAGCATTATCACGCACAGAACTAGCAAAATAATCATTTTCAAAAATTTCATTTTTAGTATATTTTGAAGTAATATTTTTACTAGAAATCAAACTGAGAGCTATATCATTTTGTCCTAAAATGGCATATCCAGCAGCCAATCTACAGCGGGCATGATAACTTAAAGTTGGATATTCTTTTAGTCTATTCATACCTGCCTGATCTTGTTGCCCAGCAAGTGCCAATACATACAATCTATAAGCCTGAACTAAATCAGAATTATAGTAATAATTTGAGTTTTTAGGTTGCCATTGATTGGCCGATTTTGTAAGATATTTTAAACACTTAGATTTAAAAACAGGATTTAAAACATAACCATTTTTTTCGGCTTCGTACAAAAAATGAAAAGCATAAATACTTGCCCATGTATTGGCCTCGTTGTCGCCTTGCCAATATCCAAAACCACCATCACTGGTTTGAAATTTGGCAATTTTATCGATACCAGCATTGATATTTTGCTGGATTTTTGACTTTTGGTTTATATCCAAATCTATAAATTTATGTAAATATAATTGAGGAAACACAGCTGATGTAGTTTGCTCTAAGCAACCATAAGGATACTGCATCAAATATTTGAGCCTTAAATCAAGGTTAATAGCTGGAATATTGCTAACTTCTAAAGTAAGATTATTGCTTCCAGAAACGCCATTTGGAGTAATATTATATATCATTTGTTGATTTGCTTCCAAAGATTTATCTGTAATAGAAGTTTGAGGTAAAACTGGATTTCGGCTATCTATGGTTACATCATATTGAGCGACTTCTTTGCCCGAAACTGCCACAATTTTAAGTCTTCCTTGTCCTATTTGTGGCTTAACCTTGACTTTAAACCAAACCAAACCATTAGAATTTTCACTTAATTTTATAGTTGTAGATGTGTTTTGAGTAGTTTCTATTACACCAGATGCTTGAATAGAGAGTGTAATATTGTTTAGATATTTACTCATAGAAAAAATATTAACTGGCACAGCAATCTCTTCGTCTGGGGCACAAACCCTGGGGAGAGTAGCCAACAACATCAAAGGTTTTCGTACAGGAACTACCTTTTCTGAATTACCATAGGCATTTTTGCAAGTGGCCACTGCCATTATTTTGACAGAACCAACATAGTTTGGCATTTTGAAAGTATGTGTATTTTTGCCATTAGCTGCCAAAGTTACTGGTCCAAAATACTTTACCACAGGTCTAAATCTATTTAAAGGAGTATCGTTGCCTTTTTTCAAATTTTCATCACCACCAATAGTAAGATTTTTTCCAATTTTTCCTGTAGTACAGCCCATCACATGATCGTATAAATCCCAAGTAGAGATTCCTAAAGATTCTTTGGCATAAAATGTATTGTATGGATTAGGAGTAATAAATCTAGTAATATCTAATAAGCCTTCATCGACAATAGCTAATGTATAAGTCATTGGTTTATTTGATTGTTCTTTTATAGAAATAGTACAATTTTCTAAAGGTTTAAATTCAGAAGATGTTTCAATGATAGGAGTAATAATATTATTTTTATCCGCTATTTCAACTCCACATATTCCATACAATCTTAGAGGCAAATCGTTGGCAGTTTGGCTATGTGGTTGTAGCAAAGTTACATGCACAAAAATATTGGGAGCATATTCAGGCAAAGCATCAAATGTATATGTTGTAAGATTACTATTTGTTTCAATCCATTCAGATTTTAATATTTTTGAACCATTTTCGATTGAAATCAATGCTTGGCCAATACCCAAAGTAGGGATAAAAACTTTTATTTTGTCGCCAACATTATAAGATTTTTTTTCAGAAGAAACAGAGATTATGGATGCTCCACCTGTGTTTGAATTGGCCCCATATCCTGGCCAATCAAAATAAAGAATTTTTGTACAGATATGCCCGCTTGCATCTTTGATTCGTACTAAATAGCGTCCCCAATTTTCATTATCAATTTTTAATCTAAAATTACCTTTTCCATTGTCAATTTTTACAATTTGATTCAATAAAGGTACAGCAGCATTGAAATCCATGTACAAGTTATTGTCAGAGTTGTCGTACCACCAATGCCAATCTAGCTTGTATAAACTAACTTCAATAACATTACTTTTGATTGGAAATCCCTCTTCTGATACATTTGCGACTTCAAAAATCTGCTCTTTATTGGTTTCATATACAATGGCACTTTCATTTGAACTTTTAGGTACTTGTAAACCCACATAAGAAGAATAAGGCGAGTAAGAAATATGAGTAGAATAGCTACTAAAAGATCCACCCTCTTCGTAAGTTTTTACATTAAAATTAATATCCATTAAACTAGAAAATTGAAGGTCTTTGTTTATTGAGTATACAAAACTTGTTTGACCGTTTTGATTAGTTATATTATCGGCAACTAGTTGATTTTCGGCATAAAAACTAGAAGTTATATCATTGAAATCATATTTTTCAAAACCTTTAAAAGTGTTTTTTTGTGGTTTGTAAGAAACATCAACAGTTGTTTTTAGATTTGAACCAATAGCACCATTGAGCCAAAAAACATTGATAGTACCTGAAACATCTTGATTGTTTGAATAGATAATTTTCTTACTTAAATCAATATTAATTTTTAATCTATTTGGTAATATTGATTCAATTCGTAAATCTTTATAAAAAGTAGCTCCACCCACTTTAAAAACACCTTGCCAGTGTCCAGTGGGTGCATTAGATTCAGTCTTGGTTGCAAAGGCATACATTCGATTAATATCGTTTGTGCTTACTGTATGGTACACAAGCTGACCTTGTGGATCAATCAAATCAAAAGAAACAGGATAATTTGGGGGTAATTTATTTAATTTATCTTCTATAATAAAAGTAAGAAAAAGACTATCACCTGGTCGCCAAACACCTCTTTCGCCATATATAAATCCTTTTAAACCTTTTGCTAATTCGGCACCAGATACATCAAAAAAGGTTGTGTTTTGAGCAGCTACATCATCTAATTTTAAGTAAGATATATTGTTTTCAAATATTGCTTTTGCAACAAAAACTTTAGATTTTTTATTACCAAAACTAAAACTACCATATTTATCTGTTTTACCTGATTGAATTAATACATTTTGAAAGTCAAATAACTGAATATCAACATTTTCGATTGGTTTAGAATTAAGCAAATTAGTAGCAAATATTACACCATCGCCAATACTATTTTTCTTAGCAATAAGCCCAATATCTGAATGGTAAATGAGTTTTTTTTGAGTTGTATTACTTGATACATAGTAAGACGATGAGCAGGGATTATCTCTTTGTTCATAATCATAATCATTTGGGTAATAATCGTCATAATAATCGTAGGTTGCAAACTGATTATTAAAGTTATCTACGTCTTCTTGCGAAGACAATTTTTGAGCTTTGATAGGAGAAAAATCAGGATTGCCATCGCAAGCTAGTGTTGTGTATTCTTTTTTAAATTTAAGTACTACTTGGTAGATGGCATTAGGTTCTTTTTTGATAATATTACTTAAATCAATTTCATATCGTTTCCATTGTCCGTAATCAGCAGTGTTTGAATTAATAATAGGCACAACTTTGTGTTCTATTCTTTTGCCAACTCGCCTCAATTCACTTGGCTCGTAATTATCACCATAATTATTTACTTGAAAAAATTGATTTATATTTTGTTCATGTATTTTCAATATTATTACTTCTACAGCTTTTATGTTTATGGCTTCAAACGGAAATTTTAGACCATTAGTCGATGGCACAATCATTCCCCTATCTACCAATCTAATAGATGGTTTTTGCTCTTCAAAAGCAATTTTATGCGTATAAACTTTACTTATTTTATTACCAATAGTATTTTTAATACCCTCATTTATAGTCATCTGTAAAATGCCTTTTTGCTTAACTATAGGGTATAAAAACAAAATATTAGATTCAATTACTGTTCTAAATTCAGGCAGTTGATCAAAAGTAATAATTCCAGAAAAATCTTGTAATTTATTTAAAGGTTCCGAGAAAATAACCTTAATAAATTGATCATTTCCTTGAAATACATTTACATCCAAAACCCTAAAAGAATTTAATGAAGGTATTTCACAATATTTTTCAATATCCTTATCAGCCTCTATTTCATTTCCTATCCAGCTAATTTTGTAATTTTGAGTGGAATTTTGTTTTTTTATACCTTCAATTTGCCAATAGTGGTCTCTCGTTGTGGCATGATTCCATGTTATGTTATGTTGGCAAACCATCATTTTCTCAATCAATTGGTTGTTTGCAGGATCTTGAGTATGCACAGCCCCCTTGATGAGCATATTTTCTATATCTTCATTTTGGTAATAAATTCCAAAAAGTTCTACATCAAAATTTTGTTTAGAGGTATTAAAATCAAATGCAAATAATTTCAAATTTTCGGGTACTTGCAATATTTTTCCAATATCTAATGTGCAATCAAATTTAGTATCTGATTTTAGATTTTCATTGGGAATAAACTCTACTGTATTTCTATTTTTCCAAATAGTTTTGCCTTTTATAGATGGCGAAAAATCAAAGATTTCTTCTTTAGCTTCTTGATTTACAGCATTTTCGTTTACAATATTTGTACTAAATTCAACAACTATAGATGATTCAGTACTGATATTGCCAGTGGTATAGGCTAGGATGTATGATGATAAAACTTCGTCTTTATAATAATTTAAAGTTTTATTTTTATAATTTTTATACAAAAAAAAGGCTGCTATAGATGACAGTATAGTAACAAATGTGAGTATTATTATTTTTTTTTGCATATTAGACTATGTAATATTTAATATTGGTTTATTTAATTTCAATTACTAAAATCATTTTTTTAATCTAAAATTATAAATAAATTGACTTTACATAACAAAATAGAGATATTAAAACTTTAAGGGGACTTCAATTAATTTTATTCAATTTCTGAATCTTCGTAAATGTCAAATAAAGGTATTTCCAATCCAATTTCAGTAATAAAAATGGTTTTTTCAATACTATGTTCGTTAGTGGATAATTCCCAATAATCGTTACTATTTCGCCTGTATATCATTACATGTCTGTCGGTAGATGAAATTAAAATATATTCTTTTAGCGTTTGAATTTTACTATACAAATCAAATTTTAATGATTTGTCATAATTTTCTGTCGACTTAGACAAGACTTCAATTATAACGCTAGGATTAGTAATGGCGTGATTTGTAAGTAGACTATATTCTGGTTTTTCGCAAACAATACTTACATCAGGGTAAGCATAAAATGGATGTTTTGGAACATATATTTTCATGTCGCTTGGAAAAAATTTACATTTCTTTCTTTTTAAATAACTCCCTATTGCTACATATAAATTCCCTACTATTCTATTATGGTTGGTACTACCACCAGCCATAGCATAAATTTCGCCATTTATGTATTCGCTTTTATAAGTTGCAGTTTGCTCTATTTCAAGATAGTCGGCTTCTGAATAATAAATTTTGGGTTGGGCAGACATAATTGTAAGTTTAAAACATGAAAAACAATGATTTTTGACTAGATTTTAAATAACAGATTTTAGATACACACAAATAATTTCAATAGATTTATTCATGTTTTTATTATTATTTATTACTATATCGGCTTCTTGGATATAAGGTTTTATGTATTTTTTGTACCCATGCCACACATGATTTTCAAAGTCATAAAGTGTATGTTCTATGGGGTAGTTTCTTTCTACAAGATCTCTACTCAATCTTCGAATAATGCTAATATGTTCTGAAACCTGAATATAAACTTTTAAATCAAAAACGTTTTTTAATTCCTTAAAATGAAACACAAATACACCTTCTATGATTGTAATTGGTTTTGGTTTTATTATAATTTTTTTTGGTGTTTTGTATGGATTATTGAATAAATATTCGTCTATTTCTATTGTAATTCCATTTTGCAAATCTGTGAAATCTTTACTAAATCGCTCAATATCAATGGCTTGTGGCAGGTCGAAGTTTTCTTTTCCATTGCTATCTCTTACTTGTGCTTGGATAGGTTTATAATAATTATCCATCGACAGCACACACACATTTTCTATACCAAGTAAGGATACTACCTCTTTTACAAAACTTGTTTTACCCGAACCACTAGCCCCAGATACTCCAACTACAATTTTTGACATATTAGAATATTACAATTGATTTTTGATAAGTTTAAATAAATCATTGGTAAAAGGCAATATAAATTCTATAAAACCTACAACACTTGGAGCAATGGATGATAAAAACTGAAAAACAGGTGCATCTTTAGTCATATTTTCTGGTATAATAATTCCCGAATTTTTAACTAAAAAAACTATAATACTTACTGTAAATGTCCATCGCAATAGTCCCACAAAAGCACCAGCTAAATTATCTAACATACCTGCAAAAATTGTAAAATCTAACATTGTTTTTATGGCAAAACCTATCATTCGTACACCCATCAACACAAGTGTAAAAATAATTAGAAATGACAAGAATGGTAATATTTTTGGCATATTTGGAAAATATTGATATAAAAATGAAATACCAACTTGCATCAACTTAAATCCTAATATTATACCAAGAATAATTGATATAAGCTCAAAAATCATAGTTACAAGGCCTTTTTGATAACCAATATAAACGCCATATACTATAGGAATAAGTAATATTATATCAATTAATTTCATAATTATTTTATTAAGAACCTAGCAGTGATTTTACAAGCGTTGATACCATTTTGCCATCGGCCATGCCTGCAAATTCTTTGGTAGCTATCCCCATAACTTTGCCCATATCTTGAGCCCCTTTAGCTCCAATGTTAGCAATAATTTGTTTTAATTTATCAGTTACTTCTGTTTCAGAAAGTTGCTTTGGCAAAAACTTTTCGATAATAGCTAATTCAGTACTTTCTACATCGGCCAAATCATTTCTATTTTGGCTTTTAAATACTTCAAGGCTTTCTTTTCTTTGTTTGGCTGCTTTAGTAAGAAGTTTTATTTCTGATTCTTTACTCAATTCGCCTTGTTGCCCTTCAGATGTTTCGGCCAATAAAATTAAAGATTTAATTCCTCTCAAAGCTCTTAGTGCGTCTGTATCTTTGGCTTTCATGGCCTCTTTTATGGCACTGTCTATTTCTGATTTTAAACTCATGACTTATTATTTTTTTGTAAATTTAATAAAATTTAGTATTAATTGTATATTCGTGCCAAATATTTAAAACTATCAAATATGGAATTTAAAGCAACTGGTTTTGAGGGTCTTTTTGAGATTCAACCACGTATTTTTGAAGACGAGCGTGGATATTTTTTTGAATCTTTTAACGAAAAACTATTTTTAGAACATGGCATCAAAGATTCATTTGTGCAGGATAATCAATCTTTTTCAACAAAAGGTGTGCTAAGAGGTTTGCATTTGCAAAATGCACCCTACGAACAAGGAAAATTGGTAAGAGTAATCACTGGCAAAGTGCTTGATGTTGTGGTAGATGTAAGACCTCATTCAGCTACTTTTGGTCAGTGGTATTCAGTAATATTAGATTCAAAATTACAAAATTTATTATATGTTCCAAAAGGGTTTGCTCATGGTTTTGTAACCCTCGAAGATGCCATTTTCAGCTATAAATGTACAAATTTTTATAATAAATCGGCCGAGGGCGGACTTTTGTGGAACGACCCATTTTTGAATATTGATTGGAAAATAAATGAAATCAAAGTGAACGCAAAAGATGAAGCATTGCCAACTTTTGAGGTATTTAAAAGTAAGTTATATATGTAATTTGTTTAAAAATTTATTTAACATTTTATTGTATTGTTACTCTGTAATCAATTTGAATTCACTTGTATCGTGAAAAATAATATCTGGGTAATTTTCTTGTACTTGCTTGAGTGTGTATGGACTTTCTGCCAAAAATACAGGGTTTTGGTCTTTGTCAATGGCGATGTTGGTGTATTTTCTTCGTTTAAAATCTTCTAATTTTTTATCATCAAGACTTGTGAGCCAATAGGCTTTATAGATTTGCATTGGCCTAAAACTGCATTTTGCACCATATTCGCCCATCAATCTATATTGAATTACATCAAATTGAAGTTCGCCAACAGTGCCTACAATCTTACGATTTCCTATTTCAAAAGTAAATAATTGAGCCACACCCTCATCAGTGAGTTGTTCGATTCCTTTTTCGAGCTGTTTTGATTTCATTGGATCGTTATTGACAAGTTCTTTAAATATTTCTGGCGAAAAACTAGGGATTCCTTTGAATAAAAACTTTTCGCCTTCGGTAAGTGTGTCGCCTATTTTAAAATTACCTGTATCATAAAGGCCAACAACATCGCCAGGAAAGGCATCTTCTACAATTTCTTTTTCTTGTCCCATAAATGTAACAGGAGCTGCAAACCGCATATTCTTATCCAATCTTACATGATGAAAAAATTTATTTCTTTCAAATTTGCCAGAGCAAATTCTCAAAAATGCAATTCTATCTCTATGTTTGGGATCTAAATTGGCATGAATTTTAAACACAAATCCACTAAATTTAGGATCATCAGGCAACACATCTCTTGTTGTTGATGGGCGACCCAATGGATTTGGAGCTATCTGAATAAAAGTATCTAACAATTCTTTGACCCCAAAATTATTGACCCCAGAGCCAAAAAAAACGGGTGCCAAGGCAGCATCCAAATATTTTTGTTTATCAAATGGCTCATATACTCCTTGTATCAACTCTACATCCTCACGTAATTTGTCTGCATCTCTTTTATTGATAAATTGCTCAATAGTTGGATCTGTTAAATCATTGATAATAATACTGTTTTCTTGGGTTGCTTTTTTATTTGGCTCAAAAAGCAATAAACCTTTGTCATATAAATTATATACTCCTTTAAAAGAAGTTCCCATGCTAATTGGCCAACTAAGAGGCTGCACTTTAATTTTCAAAATAGACTCCAACTCTTCTAGCAAATCATAAGGATCTTTGCCATCTCTGTCCATTTTATTAATAAAAACTATCACAGGAGTATCTCTCATTCGGCAAACTTCCATCAATTTTTTGGTTTGCTCTTCTACCCCTTTTACGCAATCTATGACCAATACAACGCTATCTACGGCCGTAAGTGTGCGATAGGTATCTTCTGCAAAATCCTTATGTCCAGGAGTATCTAGTAAGTTTATCGAAAAACCTTTGTACTCAAAATTCATTACAGAAGTGGCCACAGATATTCCCCTTTGTTTTTCTATTTCCATAAAATCTGAAGTAGTAGCTTTTTTTATTTTATTAGATTTTACTGCTCCAGCAGTTTGAATAGCACCGCCAAAGAGTAAGAATTTTTCGGTAAGTGTAGTTTTGCCAGCATCAGGGTGGGCAATGATAGCAAAAGTTTTGCGTTTTGCGATTTCAGAAGTAAAAGTCATCAATTAATTTTGTGCAAATATCGAAAAAAACGTGATACTTTAAGTATTGATTTACATAAATAATGAGTTTAAATTATTTAGTAATAAATTGAATTTTATAAAAAAATAAAGGCTTTGAAGGATTTTAAATGGAAATAGTAGATTATTGAAAATCCAAATACTGTTTATGATTTAAAAAAACCGACAATAATAGATTTATTTTACTGCCAATAAACTCTTAAAATACTGAGAATCAAGTGTTTAAGTTGATTAAAGGAGCATATAATATTACACTTTTAAGAAACATCACTTTGCCTTTCATTCTTTTGTGAGAAAACCAAAGTTTTGATCGAAATAGTATTTAGGAATTAGAAGGAAGTTTTTTAAAAAAAACAGGTTTTTATTAATTCAAAGCAAAGTTTATTAAGCTCTAATATCTAATATTTCTTTTTAAAATCTCCTCTTGAAAAATATTTTTCGAGCCAACAATACATTAAAATAAAAAAATATCTGCTTCCCATTTCTTTTATTTTCAACTTTGATTCGCCTGCTTTTCTGTTTCGCCACGAATTTGGAACTATAGTATAGCTATATCCTCTAACAATTGCTTTGGCTGGGAGTTCGAGTGTTAAATTAAAATGGGGAGAAAGAAATGGTTTAATCCCTTGTATAGTTTCTCTTTTATATAATTTAAAGGCATTTGTGGTATCATTATATTTTATTCCTAAAAATATACGAACAATAAAATTTGCCAGTCTATTGATATATTTTTTTACAAAAGGATAATCATATACTTTTCCACCATCACTCCAACGCGTGCCAAAAACACAATCTACATTGTCTTCTAACATTCGATGATAATACCTTACCAAATCTAATGGATCGTCCGACAAATCAGCCATCATTACGGCCACGCAATCTCCAGAAAAGCGTTCTAATCCATATCTAACAGCATATCCAAAACCATTTAGTCCTAGGTTAGTTTCCCATTTTAAAGTTGGAATATTTTTTTGCAAATCGCTTAATACTTGAGCAGTATTATCCTTAGAATTATCATTTGTAACGAAAATTTCGTGTTCAATCTTGAATTTAATAAGAGTATCATAAAGCGAATGTAAGGTTTCGGCAATAGAACCTTCTTCGTTGTAGGCAGGAATCACGATGGATAGTTTCAAAGGTTGTATGTAATAAGTTTTAAGTATTAGGTATTTTGTTATTAATTTCTATTTTTTTCATTAAATTATACAGCATAGCTTTTATTTTTCCTGCTTCTAGCGATAAGTCATTAAAATTTTCTACTGAGATGTAGTTTAAATCTTTAGAAAGCAAAAGTAGATACTCTACTTCTTGAGAAGAACCTATAGCAATATTGATAAACTGAATTACTTGAGGATTAGAATTTCGTCCAAAACCTTCTGCTAAATTGGTTGGAATAGAACTTGCTGCTCGTCTTAATTGAGAAGTTAATCCAAATAATTCCTCTTTTGGAAATAAAGATGTGATTTTATACAACTTTAGTGTTTGAGTATGAGAATTTTTCCAAACTTCCAACTTTCTAAAGTCTTGCATATTAATTATCTTTTTTCTTAAAACTTAAAACCTACAACATACCACGTTTCACTGTTGCCTCAAATATCTGACCCAGTATATCATCTATGCCATATTTCCAATTCCAATTTGGATAATGTGTTTTGAATTTTGAGAGGTCGCTAATCCACCAAATATGATCGCCAATTCGATTGGTTTCTACGTAAGAATAATTCATTTTTTTAGAAGTGATTTTTTCGCAAATTGCAATTGCTTCTGCCATAGAGCAGTTGCTATGCCTGCCACCACCTGCATTATACACTTCGCCTGCACGTGGATTTTGATAAAAATGCCAAAACATGTTTACTAAATCCCAGCTATGTATGTTATCACGAACTTGCTTGCCTTTATAACCAAAAACGGTGTATTTTTCGCCTGAAATGGCACATTTCATCAAGTAACTCAAAAAGCCATGTAATTTTGTACCAGAATGATTAGGCCCAGTAAGACATCCGCCACGAAAAACGCCAGTTTTCATACCAAAATATTTGCCATACTCTTGCACCAACACATCTGCAGCCACTTTTGAAGCTCCAAATAGCGAATGTTTAGTATGATCTATACTAAAAGTTTCAGGGATTCCGTTTTTATAAAATGCATGTTTGCTATCAATTTCCCAACGATGTTCGAGTTCTACTAAAGGTAAGAAATTTGGATTATCTCCATACACTTTATTAGTTGAAGTAAAAATAAAAACGGCTTCAGGGCAATGTTGGCGTGTCATTTCGAGCATATTGAGTGTGCCAGTGGCATTTACCGAAAAATCCGTAAATGGCTCTTTGGCAGCCCAATCGTGGCTAGGTTGTGCTGCAGTGTGGACTATTAGTTTTATATCATTGCCAAATTCTTTAAATATTTTTTCTAAAGCTTCAACTGAACGTATGTCAGCATTTCGAGATTCGTAATTAACGAATTTTTCTTTTAGCCTATTGTTGTTCCAAACTGTGGAGGCATCAGCCCCAAAAAAATATTCTCGCAAATTATTATCAACTCCAATAATTTTATCAAATTTATTAGAAAAGAATTCGACAGATTCGCTCCCTATAAGTCCTGCAGAGCCAGTGATTAATGCTATATTCATACTAATTTATATTTTACAATTTAAAATTCAAAAATATCATTTATTTTTACCAATGCCTCTTTCAGAGTATAAACAGGCACATTTTGATTCATCAAAAAATCTCCACGATGTATATAGAGTTTATCAATTCCTAAAGTATATACCGACACCTGTAAATTTTCAGGGGCTATTATCCAATATTCGTTTACGCCATTTTCTTCGTATAATTGAAATTTAGCTTCCAAATCTTTTTTCATAGTGGATGGAGAAAGAATTTCTATAATCATATCAGGGCTGCCAACACATCCAAATTCACTTATTTTTGTTTGATCACAAACAATGCAAATATCAGGCTGCACAACAGTATCTTGGTCTGATTCCATTCCTTTAAGATAAACATCAAATGGAGCAGGAAAAACTTTACATGTACGTTTTCTAGTAAGATTATAAAATATTCCATCTAAATTATGCAAATATGCTTGATGCTTACTTCTTGGAGCAGGACTAATGTTGTATATCTTGCCTTTGATAAGTTCTACCATTTCGTCAAATTTCCATGAAAGATAATCGCCAACAGTGTAACTTTTGGTTATATCTAATTGAGAAATATGTGTAATATTTGTTTGCATACAAATGGGTTATTTGATATTCCTGAAAATTTCGCTCCATAAAACCGAACTATCATTCCATATCGTTATCGGAATTTTTGCTTCTTCTGTAAAATTGCCAACTTCAATATATACATTTGCATTTAAATCCAATGTGTATGTTAACACTTGTTTTTCTTTTGGGTTCACAATCCAATATTCTCTAACCCCATTTTCTTCATACAAATGAAATTTTGTGTCTACATCTTTTCGTAATGTACTTGGGCTCAAAATTTCTACAATCATATCTGGAGCACCAACGCAACCTTTATCATGAATTTTATCAAAATCGCAAATGATACAAATATCTGGCTGCACAACAGTTTCATTCCATGATTCTAATCCTTTCAAATATACATCGTAGGGAGCAGAATATAATTTACAATCTAAATTTCGACTTCTCAATAAATTAAATAAATTTCCAAATATATTACCCGAAATCTCTTGATGTTTACCTCTTGGGGCAGGGCTCATGTTGTATATCTTGCCTTTGATAAGCTCTACCATTTCGTCAAATTTCCATGAAAGGTAATCGCCAACTGTGTAGCTTTTGGTTATATCTAATTGAGAAATGTGGGTAATATTTGCCATATAATTACTTAATTTAAACTACATCTTCATAAAATAAATCATCCATGTTTATTACTAATCCTGGCAAAGTTTTTACATCAATATTATCTCCGTTTGTGTATTTTTGATGTAAATAATATTTTTGGTTTTGTAGGTGGTAAACATCAATAACACCTTCGTAAGGATACACAATCCAATATTCGCCAACACCAGCTTCTTCGTATAAATTATATTTTGTAACTAAATCATGTTTGCTACCTACAAAAGTAGATAAAATTTCGATAATTAAATCAGGAGCACCATTGCAACCAATTTCTTCTATTTTTGACTTATCCAAAACAACCAATAAATCAGGTTGTACTACTGTTGTAGCATCATCATATTTGTCGGCACCAAACAGCCTAACATCTAAAGGGGCATGAAAAAATGCTATATTTTTATATTTTCTTATGAAATCACTAAAATAATACAACAATCTGCTAGATGTTTGTTGATGAGTTGTTCCTGGAGAAGCACCTAATGGCCTTAAATTTCCTTTAATAATTTCCAATCTTTCGTCAAACGACCAAGTTAGATAATCTGCATAAGTGTATCTTTTTGTTAGGTCTAATTGCGAAATGTGGGTAATATTTGCCATGATTTTAGCTTTAGAGAAACAAATATAATTTATTTCAAAATATTTTCTAAATCTTTTTCATTTGCTGTTATCCAATCAAAAATTTCGTTCATTATTTGTTGTGGTTTTATTTGCGGTTTCCAACCCGAAAGTGTAGTTATTTTTGTGTTATCGGTAATATAAATGGGAATATCAGCTTGGCGAGTTTCGGCAACTTTTGAAATTTCTATTTTATTTCCAGTAATATTTTCGCAATAATTAGTTAGTTCAAGCAACGACACACTTACATCTGTGCCGCCACCTACATTGTACGTTTCGCCATGTATTTTATCTAAATTTTTTATTTGCCAATCTATTAATTGATACAAATCCGATGTATGCAAAATATCACGTACCTGTTTGCCCGAGCCACCATAGCCAATATAACTTAGATTTTTTTTCCAAAAATGCCTAGCTGCCCACAAAACCACCACACCTTGATCAGATTTGCCCATTTGCCAAGGCCCTGTAAGCACACCACAACGATTGATTACCGTTCTGATTCCGTAAGTCTCGCCATATTCTTGAATGATTAATTCTGAAGTTAGCTTTGATGCTCCGTAAAGCGAACGAGTGCCATTGAGTGGAAAATTTTCAGAAATTCCATTTTTTGACAATCCAATAATAGTCTGATTTTCAGCTAATTCAAATCGAGTTTCGGTTTCTGAATAAACCGATTTTTCAATATTTTTGATAGGATAAATACGACTTGTTGATAGAAAAATAAAATCTGATTTATTTTTCAATGCAAAATTGAGGCAATTGATTGTGCCAACTAAATTGGTGTTGAGCAAGTAATCTGGAGTTGAGTTTATGCCTGCTAATACTGAAGGCTCAGCCGAAGCCTCAATGATTAAATCTATGGGCGGCAAACCATCAAAATCTTCTTTATTGCGAATATCGCCATGAACAAAGTATATTCCCTCTTTTTTTAAACGAGGAATATTAAGCTCCGACCCTCTTCGTTTTAGATTATCCAAGCAATAGATATTGGTGTTTGGGTTGGCTTTTTTGATTTCAAAAGCCAAAGCGGAGCCTATAAAGCCAGCTCCGCCTGTGATGAGAATGTTGGGCATAAGTGTATATTACTTTTTCATTATTTTAACATAATTCCTACTCCTACTAATATTACAAAAGCACCTAGAAATTGCATTTTACTTAAATTTTCATCCAAAAATATATAATTTATTCCTATTATAAAAACATACGAACTTAATAAAACAAAAGCAGTAATAGTAGTAGAATTGGATGCCAAATTAGGTACAGCAAGTATCGAATTATTTACCAATATATAAAATCCTCTTGAAAGCACAGCCAAAAACATTGCTAATATGAATTTCCAATGAAAAATTAGTCTTAAAAAATTGTTCCATTCCAGCAAATTGCCACTTATAAGATTTCTATCACCCATTAGCATAATTGAAAACGAAGAAGTAAGTGAAAATAAAAGTACGTAGAGTAGAATTTTAATGTATAACATTCAATGTCGTTTACTTAAGCAAAGCTAGTTAAAAAAATCATTAAAAAATGTACTTGTTTATTAAAAAATATCTATGTATTTTTACAGTAGTATAAGGGGGTAACTGTATCCGAAGATAAAAGTAAGAATTATAGATTAAATACGACAAACAACATAGAATATGAACTTGAAGACCAAGTATATAGAGGTCGCTGCCGAAAAAGCGACCTTG
>JAAFIH010000008.1 GCA_013297755.1 Cytophagales bacterium | reverse complement strand
TATTCTTGCATTAATACCTGTGTTAGTGGCCAAAAGTTGGGCATTGAATAGTTGTATTTGATTATCTAAAATTCCAATCCTAGCATTTTGCCCACCCAAACTTGTATTGAAAATAGATAATTGGCTGCTTATACCATTGATACTAAGGGTGTTTCCTAAAATAGTGTTTATAAAATTAGACGAACTCAAAGTAGTGTTATCCAAGAAAATAAATTTTCGGCCATAAATATCTCCATTAATCTGTACAGTAGTGTTGTTGATGCTATTACCAATTTGGACAACTGCATTTCCTGCTTCTTCTATGGTAGTTTTTTGAGCCAATCCTGGTGGGCATATATAAAAACGAGGGATATTTCCAAGAGTTATATTGAAACCTAAACTATTGTAATTGTAAGATGGAAATTCTAAAAAATTGGAGGAAACATTTCTAGGACCAAAGTAAATTTTGCCATCGTCACCTAGATTACCATTAAGTCGCAACTCGTTTTGAGTGGCAACCAAAACAGAACCTGTTACGCTCCACTGCCCTTGAGCTAAAAATTGGTGCAACACACATATATATATAGTGGCCATAATAGCTACCCTGCTAAAAAAAGAGCGAGTGTTGAGTTGTGTTGTGTTGTGTTGTGTTGTGTTGTGTTGTGTTGTGTTGTGTTGTGTTGTGAGCCATAGTTTTAGAATTTTAAGTTATTTATACAAAAATAAAAAAATAAAATACTAATTCCAAATAATATTACAATTATTTGAAATAAATAAATTACTTTTTTTAGTAGTTCGTAGTTGGGAGTTTGTAGTTAGGAGTTGGGAGTTGGGAGTTTGGGAGTTAGGAGTTATGAATTATGAATTATGAATTATGAATTATGAATTATGAATTATGAATTAAAATAATGAATTAAAATAATGAATTAAAATAATGGTAAACTCATTTAAAAATATATTAAAAAAACCTAAAATATTGTTAAAAAAATAATATTTTATACAATAATAACATCAAAAGCACCACCCTTTTGGGGTTTTACGCATAGTATAGATTTTTTTAGGTTGAGCTTTAAAAAAACAGGTTTTTAAAAAACTTCAATAAATACAATTTCCTTACATTTTGTCCTTTTACTTTACCTTAAATCGAATGGCTATTTTTTAAAAAATAAAAACAAAAATATTTACTTTATTTCTCAAACTAGAATATAATAAATAATAGAAAAATGATTTAAAGAAATAAAATTTATAAACATTAGAAAATAAAAACTAAATTGCATCCATGAAAATAACTTACCTTCTCTACGATGGCATCACAGCCTTGGATGTAGTGGGTTCTTATGAATTTTTATCCAGATTGCCACAAGCCAAAATTCAATTTGCAGGTACTCACAAAGGAGAAGTAAAAACAGACTCAACCATTTTGCGTTTGCATACAGACTTTACTATTGACGAAATCACAAGTACCGATATTTTAATAATTCCTGGAGCCACCATTAGCTTTTTGGAGGTAATCCAAAACAAAAAGTTGCTGCAATGGATTCGCAATATCCACGAATCTACACGCTATACTACCAGCATTAGTTCAGGCTCTATCATATTGGCGGCTGCTGGTATTTTAGACAAAAAAATAGCAACTTCTCACTGGTACTCCAAGCGATTTTTAGAAAGCTACGATGTTACTATTTCAAACAAAAGATACGTACAAGATGGCAAAATTATTACTTCCGCAGGCGTTACTGCTGGTATGGATTTATCATTGCATCTATGCGAAATACTATCAGATGCCGAAACAGCCCACGCTATTCAACTTATTTTAGAATACGAACCAGAACCACACATCACTGCTGGTTTTATGAAAAATGCTGATAAAAAAACAATAGAAAGGGCAAAACGCAAAATCAAAGACGATGCCTTTCGTAATAGTGCCTCAAGTATTATTTAATCATTTTTTAAATCTTTTTAATTTTCAATCCAATTTCATTTTTTATGGCCATCAAATATGTAAAAAATACAGATATTGATAAACAAAAATGGGATAACTGTATAAAAAATGCCTGCCAACCACTAATGTATGGCTTTAGTTGGTATCTAGACACTATGGCAGACAACTGGGATGCCCTAGTACTCGACAACTACAATGCTGTAATGCCACTGCCCTGGAAACAAAAGTATGGGATTAAATATATTTACCAACCCTTTTTTATTCAACAACTAGGTGTCTTTGCCCCCCAATCTCTACACTCGAACGAAATAATTAGTTCATTTTTGGATGCTATTCCCTTAAAATTTTTTAAAATTACTACCAATCTACAAGTTAGTAATGTGCCATTTGTTATTGAAAAAATTAAATTAAGAAAAAACTATATTTTGTCTTTGCATCAATCTTATGAAGATATTTCAAATAAATATGCCAAAGATTTAAAAAATACAATTCGTAAATCAAAATCAGTAATCTTATTAGATCTAACAATAAAAGAGGTATTAGAATTTTACATTAATATATATGCAAAAAGACATTCAAACATAAAAAATAGTGATTATTTGAAACTAGAAAATTTAATTTTAAAACTAAAACCAATCGCAAATGTAGAAATCATTGGAATTAAAGAAAATAACAATCTATTAGCATTTGATGTTATGACTTTTTTTGAAAACAAATTATATTACCAACTATGTGGTGCAAATAAAGATGGCAAAAAAATAGATGCACACTATATTATAATTGATTCATTGATAAAAAAATACCAAAATCAACCAATTGTACTAGATTTTGAAGGATCCGAAATAGAATCAATAGCATATTTTTTCAAAAAATTTGGAGCTACACCAGAACATTATGGAGTGTACCAAACCAATATTTTTAAGAGAATATTACATTATTTCAAAAAATAATTTGAAACAAAAAATCCCTTTTAAAAAGGGATTTTTTGTTTCAAACATTCCAATTATTATCTTATCACAGTTACAGCACCTTTTTTGATATACACTTTGTCGGTGGTATCATAAAACCCTTTGTACTCGAGTGTATATGGATACGAACCAATAGGCATGGGTTCGCCATTGTAGGTACCATCCCAACCTTCGCTTTGTTTTTTGCTTTCAAATATCAACTCTCCCCAGCGATTGTAGATACGTAATCTAAACTCTTTAAAGTATTTGCCAAACACCCTAAATACATGGTCGTCTGGGTTTGGTCCATTGGGTATAAAGGCCTCTGGTATAAATGTTCTAGGCAAACACGATTGTTTTACTGTTACGCTATCCAGTACACTACAGTTGTTGGTTTTGTTAAATACTTTAAAGTAATAAGTAAGGGTGTCATAGGCTTGTTCAAACTGACTTGTATTGCCTGACCGCAACCACAAATACCTAAAATTGCCTGCTCCTGCATCCAATCGCACACCTCCAGTTTCGTCTATACAATATTTTACTACTGGTTCGTTGCTAACTACTGGTTTTTTATCGTAGGTTATTACTGATGTGTCTTGGGCTATACACTCCCCTATTTCAAATTTGGCTATGTATATACCTGCTCCTTTGAAGCCCTCAGTTACTGTAAGTGTACTATTGGTAATAGGTACTTGCACTCCAGTGCCACTCAGGCTTGTCAGTGCCGAACCATTGAATGTCCAGGTATAGCCTGCTCTCAATGTATCTATCACTATACGTGGCCAGTTTCTAAAATATATTGGCGATACCACTGTGAGTGGTCTTGCATCTACGCTTACTAAATCACCCAAACATACGGGGTAGTTACGCATCTGCATTTGAGGTTTTGGATGTGTTTTGATACGCACAGTATCGTAAGCAAAACAGCCCAATCCATTGACTGAAGTTGTTACTTTTACCAGATATTTAGACGAATCTCTACTATCTCTAATCGTTACAAAAGGCAGGTTGGATGGATTAGCAAAATTAAAGTTAGAAACCGCCACTGGATTATTTGCCAAATTATAAGCATTATTCCATTGTACTTCTACATCTCCATCAAATCTTACTGTATCGGCTCCTGTGCCTTCTCTACGTGTGCCAAAGGCATTGTTATAGGGTGTAGAATCCCATACTTTGGTATTGGCAAATACAGCCGAATCTTTTGCAAATGTTACAAATGGATATATATCTGCTTCATCGTTTTTGCAAAATACTCTTCCTTTGGTATAAAATTGCGGTATATCTCTGATAACTGTTGCATCTGTTATATTGCAATTAAATTTGGTATACTCAAGTACATATCTGGCTGGAATAGTTGCTCTAAGGCCAGTTGTATCATTGGCACCTATGCTATTTAAGAATACGCCATTTCTATACCATTGAAATGTACCCCCTGCAATGCTATTTGGCATTCTTACCACTTGTTTATTGACCGGTAGTAATAAAGTGTCGTTGAAACAAAATTGTGAAACAAGCCCTAAAGGTTGCAATATGATAGTTTTAAGTTTTACGGTATCATAAGCTATACATTGAAACTGATTATCAACCGCTTTTAAGATGTAAAGTGAATCATCTGTTCGAGCAGCTACTTTTACAGAACTAGGATTTCCAATAGAAATTGGGCTCAACACTGTGTTAATACCTGCAATGGTTCTATACAACCATGTATAAGCATATCTTGTATCAGGGTTTTTAATATTCAAAAGAACAGAATCAAATTTACAAACTATCATGTCGCTTCCTGCTGCTCCTTCTACATTAGGTACTGGATCTTTTCTCAATTTCAAATTAAACGATACCGTAGATAGTCCACAATTATTCAAGCCCTTAGCTACAAGTATTAAATTTGTACCCAAAGCAGTAATTTCAGATTCGCTTGGTCTGTACACCGTATTTTTTGCAGTAAGAGATGAATACCTGCCTGTACCCATTGTACCCCAATTGATGTAAGCCACATTTTGGGTATCTGCTTGGATTTTTATATTTGTAATCGTACAAATAGAAATATCGTTTACTATACTCACTATTGGCAATGGGGTTAGTTGGATTTGTACTGAATCTACTGCCACTGGACATTTACTCGTTGGACTATTCGATGTTATTTTAAAATTCAACCCTCTTTGTGTTCTATCATTGGTTGATAGTACATATTTGGCATTCAATGAATTTGGATTTATTAATTCTCCACTAGCTGTATTGCCTATCGTCCAAGTTGTACTTGTGGTATTCAACATAGTACCTGACAATGGAATAGTATCTTTATCAGCACAATAAGGACTCAAAGCTCTAGCATCAACTTCTATTAATTTATCTATTTCAAGCACCACTTGGGCTGTATCTCCAAAGATACAACCTGTGCTGCTGGTGGTTTCTATAAACAAGTTGGTACGTCCATTGCTTACATCTGCACTTGAATGTATATAGCCATCGCCCATGGTTACTCCTGAGGATGTAAATAATAAATTAGCTCCTGGATTGGTATTATTTGATCTAAACACGCCAGATCCTGTACTGCGCCAAGCAGCAGTTTGAATATTTCGACCACTAATATTAACCCCTAAAATAGATTGAGACTGACATATTTTGAAATACTGCAATGCAGGCGTAAATTTAGGTGCAGGGTTGATAATCAAATCTGTGGTTCTTACACTTGCTTCGCAATCGTCCATT
Organism: Cytophagales bacterium; assembly: GCA_013297755.1. GTDB lineage: Bacteria > Bacteroidota > Bacteroidia > Cytophagales > UBA9547 > REAG01. Next base: position 127,477 of record JAAFIH010000008.1, on the reverse strand, counting down.
TGTTGTGTAGTAAATGTAAATCTTACTTGCCCACGTTGTTTGTCTATCTCTTGCAATTCATATAAAACCCCTGATATTGTAGGTGGATTATTTTGAAGTCCACCAAAAGCCAACGTGCCTGATCCATTAGTAGACCATTTGCCTTCTCTAGCTACAGGATTCAAAAATTGACCTGTCAATGTTACCAATCGTTTATCATTTGTACAGATGGCTGGTATCACTGGCACTTGTATTACTGGACGTGAAGTAAATGTAACCTGCATCGTATCTGCATACACTTTACTGGCACATTTACCTAAACCATTTACCGTCAATACCATCCATACTTTTTGACTCGTTGGACTATCAAAAGTAGCTTTGGTAGCTCCCAGTGTGTCTTCTATACTTGGAAAATAGTTGGCATTGAGGTCTCTAATATCACTAAATGTGCCTCTACCTGCTGTGCATGTGCCACAAAACGAATTAACAGTGATGCCAAATACTGTATTATTGCTTGGTTTTATGGCGTACCATCCATTGGTACCTATGGATACATTGGTTAATTCGCCCTGTAAATTGACCAATCTATTGCCCGCACATACCGATTTGTCTGTGCCTGCACTTACTGATATAATAGGTGTAGCATTAAAATCTATTTGCCTTGTACTACTTGGCAAGGTACATGGATTAGGCCCTGTCAGCTGTAATTCTAAGATGGCCATAGCTTTTCTTTCTTGTGGCGTTGGCAAATAAATATCTCCAATAAAGCCAGAAATACTTGTTCCTGTGCTTTTGAATGTACCACCACTGCGACTTACCCAAAGAACCCCTGTTGTGGTCATGGGTAGTATTCCTGTGATAGTAACTCCTGGGTTACCCATCGAACCTGATACGGTCATGGGCACTTCCAAATCATCGGCACATACACTCAATCGCTCTCCTGCAAATACCAAGGGACGTCCAGTGATTGTAATAACGGTAGCTGCCGAATAGGCCTTACATGTTCTATTACCATTCGTAGTGCCTGTAATTGTTACTAGGCTTTCAAACACAGTATTAGATTCTGCATTTGATAATTCATATTCAATCCTAGATGGAATGGGTACTGTACTTCCAAAAGGTGAAGGCACAAATCTACCACTGCTTGAGCTTAACCAATCTATTTGAGATGCTCCAGTTACTGTGGCTTGCACAGGTATTGTGCCTGCATCTGCACATACAGCTGGTACTATTCCTAAAGCTATCGTTGGACGTTCTGTAAAATTAATTGACGTTGTAGTGATAATTTGCATACACTGAGGTTGAGAATTATACACTCCTGTTGTAGTAGCTGCAAACAAAATACCTGTTACAGAGGTAGCTCTATCATCATCACTTGGTACATAAATTCCTGTAAACGAGGTATTGGTATTGGACAAGAAAATACCTGTTCCTGGCAAAGTACAATTACCTCCTACACATCTAAAAGCAGACCATAAAACACCACTGGCCTCAACTACTGAGGCATTTACTGGCATTTGGTCTATGTCTCTACACAAAGGTTGGCTTGGAGAAACCGAAATTTTTGGTCTTGGCACGATAGATATGTTAGTAGATACCACCAAAGGCTTACATGTACTCTGACCAGATACCGAAAGCGTAAGTTCTACACCTCTAAACGATTCATCAGATGGAGTAATAGCATATATCGCAGGCAATAAGTCTCCATTTCTAGCAACGCCACTCCTAAAAGTGCCATCACCTGTAGATGACCAACTAAAGCCTGTTACTGATGTGAAAATACCATTTTTAACATCTACACCACTGAGTGTAACTTCTGCTAAATCTGAACATATAGCTTGACTAGCAGCAGGAGTAATAGATGGTTTTGGATAAATAGTAACTGTTAGTGGCGTAGCAATTCCAGGCAAACAACTGCCATTATTGACCGTTTCCAAATTAAATACTATTTGTTTAGGTACTGTAATATTTTCCTCACTTGCATCTAGTGTGTATGTTGTGCCACTTAGTTGATAATTATTACTTGGCGATAACTGACCTAATCCATTGTGCGACCATACGCCACTTATAATATTATTCAGCTGTCCTCTTAAAGGAATGGAGGTTACATCAGCACATATACCTGCCACAGTAGAGATAATTCTGGCCAAAGGGGCTCTATTAAATCGTATGGCTATGGTATCAACAGCTGGGTTACAATCAGCCCCAACTATTGTGCCAATGTATTCTGTTATTAATTGCAAATAAATAGGCTGACTTGCTGTGGCAGTATCTGTCAAAGAAGCAATATAAACGTCATCAATATTTTCTAAAGCTACATTTGTACCCATCCCAGTTACAGAAAACGATCGACTTCGATTTGTTTTAGTACTCATAAAATAGCCAGATGCACTCCCAATTACTTGCCAATAAGCCGAGTTGGTTGGTGTGGCCAAGCTATCTGTACTATTGGGTGTTGGAAACAACACACTACCAGAAATCGAAACACCTAAACCAGGCAATGTAGAAATGGCTGTATTGGCACATTCTGTTCTATCGGCCGCCTTAGATTTGGCCGTAGGTGGAGCCGTAAATATCAAAGACAATGTATCTGAATTAGACCCACAAGTATTGGTACCATCTGAAATAGCTTCCATCGTCAGTAATACCCTTCCTGCATCTTTATCCGCTTGTGAAGGGGTATATTTATCTCTTACTTCATAATGTGGGATTCCTACATTTGGAGAACCTGTCGTTGTTAGGTTGCCAATGGATGTGCCATTTACTACAAAACCGCTTGCTACATTTGCAAAATCAAATGTACCACTACCTGATGTTTTCCATTTGCTCAAGGTAGTACCTGTAACTGTACCTTTCAATTCTGGAAATTTATTTTTACAAATAGCTATCACTCGCTTAGACGATGCTTTTATAAACATACCTGGCGTGAGCTCTATCGATGTACTAACACCTGATACAGAACCACACCCCGTGGGCAAACTTGTTAAAATAAATTGTACAGTACCTTGCTCACCAAAAGCTGGTCTATAGGTATCGTTCATAATAGTTGTGGATTTGCTACCAGTAGTAATAAAACTACCTAATCCTGTAGTGCTCCATGTGCCAATAGCACTCTGTGGTTTTATACTCATTTTAATCAAATCAGTACCACAAAGCGTTTGAGGATCAAAAGGCAAAGGTTGGGGAAATGTCTGCCCAGTGAATGTATAAATAGTAGAAACTGGATTACATCCAGGCTCTGATGCCTTAAATTCATATAAAATTTTGCCACCTACCATACTATTGATAGATACATTTTGGGTAGCCAACATACTATTGCCATTGATAGTATTTATTTGAGGCCCATTAAGTGTTGAAGAACCTGAACCAATCACAGTTTGCCATGTTACACCAAGTGTAGTTGTAGCTGGTGTGGCCGAGCCTGTCAAATTAAATGCTGTAAGCGTACACACCGAAGATAAAGTACCATTATCTACCACAGGTGCGGTTTTTATGCTAATATCGAGTTTCATCGAAGCCGAATTACATCCAGCTTTAAATGCTTTTAATACTAAAGTAGCACTTCCATTGGCTATTTCAGAGGGTGATGGAAAATATGTACCAGCTAAACTCGTCCAAGTAGTTGGCCCTGATGGCGAACTAAATGTACCCATAGGATTGCTAGGATTTGATGACACCCACTCGTAACCAACACTTCCTGTTGTAGTAACTATGCCACTAAAGGGTACTCCAGTAGTAATATTAGAGCAATAATTAGTACCAGAAACTGATTGAATTTTTGGGGCTTGTTCTAAATTTACTTGAACGGTATATACTTGGACAGGACATATCAATACACCTGTCGTAGAGGCTGTAAACAGTATAAAATTAGATAATCTATCTGAAGGAGATAAATTATAAATAGGACTTGTTCCAAAAGCACCAGGCCTTGAGAAACTATTTGATCCAGCTACACTATTCAAACTATTTATAGCTGACCAAGCTAGGCTTTCATTGGATGCAGTATTTAAAGAAACTGGGTCATTCCAAGCCCCTCCATCTACATAATCTAACGCTATTTCATCTTTATCATTACATAAAAATAAAGGTGCTGTTATTGTTAAATTAGGTTTTTGGGGCATTACTAATTTAGAGGTAGAAAAATACTCTTTATTACAAATTCCAGTTCCAGTAACTACATATCTAAACTGTGTATTAAGGTTATCGTCAAGTCCAATGGTCATTTTATCAATTGAACCCGTTGTTACTAAATTTACTGCACCAACATTAGCATTTCCATTGCTTAAAAACACACCTGCTGATGTACTAAAATTAAAATCGACCCTACTCCATTGAGCCAAATAACTTTCGGTACCTACCACAGACCCAGTCAAAGTTACCACTTTGCCTGGTTCAAAACACACTGTTTGATCAACTCCAGCATTTACAATGGGAGCTCCTACAAAGGTAATGTTGGTAGTTTCAAAATAAGTACCACATACTGTATTGAATTTCTCTAGGGTTTCAAATCTTATCGTTACCCTTTTTCTTGTAAATATATCTTGTGCCGATGGATAATATGTTACTGAATTACTATTATTAACTCCTACAATAGTACTCGAAAACTGTCCACTGCCCGTACTTGATACTTTTACTGACACCAATTGAGTACCAAATACATTAAAAGTTACTCCATTGACCGAGCTTACATCAGAACTACAAAAACTACGTCCACCCCCTGTTACTGATATAGTTGGTCTTGGTGATATGTTCAATAAAATTGAGTCTTTGGCAGGAGCACAAGCAAGATTACCTGTGGTAGTAACAATTAATTTTATTGTACTCAATGCTAAATCGCTTGGCATTGGCCTAAATATTGGATTTAATCCAAATCTGTCCGAAAAGTTTACTGATGTATTTCCTGGATTGGTTGCATTTGTCCAATGTACTCCTAAACCTGGTGCTGTACTTATACTACCCCCTGTTACTGTTATTTGATCGCTATCCGAACATATATTTGGTAAATTACCTGCAAAAATAATAGGTCTTGGTGTAATCGTCAGCAAGGTGCTTCGACTTACTATAGGACATAAGTTATTGCCAAGGGCCGAAACCGTTATCGTAACTACTATGTTGGAGGTCGTTTGAACCTCATCTGATGAAAAATCATAGTTTACAGGATTTGTAGTATTATCTGGGCTAAATCCTCCATTCCCAGATTCTGTCCAAGTTTGTGAAACTACGTTTTGCATTGTGGCACTAAACGATGCTGTGGCTTGCGTACCACATCTTGATATGGCCGACAAGGGTGATATTATTGGTGCTTTTACAAATGATATTGTTTTTTGTGCAAATACCTCCGTGCATGTGCCAGCAACTGTACTGCCTGTCGTTTCTAACCTTAAAGTAATCACAGGAGAATTTCGCTCTGCAGTACTTGGTGTGTACACTACTGGTGCTACCGTTTTAAATAATCCACTACCCAGTAATAATCCTGCAATAGTCGTTTGGTTATTTGAAAACAATCCTCCCGCTGGGCTTGTCCAAATAACACCTGAAGCTACTGTTACCATAGCCCCTGATAATGTTATATTGGGTATATTTTCGCAAAACTCTTCGGGTATTCCTGCAAACACTTGAGGGGGTGGCGTAATGGTTATTTTGGCAGAATCAAGCCTTGCCGCACATACCCCTGTAGGGCCAGATGTTAAATAAATTGTTATGGGCTGTCCACTATCTATCGCTGTTTTTCGGGCTGACGATGTGATATTCAATATGGCGGTGGGCATACTAGAAGCACTAGGTGATATGGCTCCAAATCCATTGATCCAAGTAGCAAAACCTGTTTTACTTATCCCTGTAAATGATACGCTCAGATTATCGCCACAAATAGTAGGGTTTTTGATTAATGTACCATTAGAGCCTAGTATAGAAACCCCAGGTAAGGAAGTCAATACTATGTTTTTTGTAGCTAGTTCATTGTTACAACCTGGAAACGTAGTTATAAATTGAAACCCTAGTGTTGTATTTAATGTACCCACATCTGCTCCTGAAACCGAATAAACCACTACTTTGCCATTGGCCGAGGTGTTTATAAATGTGCCACTGCCATTTATAGGCGACCAACGACCATCAGGCGATACTGTTGTTGTACCTGATAGCGTTATCAATCTAATATCTCCACAAAACATTTCTGGTGCCATACCCGAAGTTATCACGGGTGCATCATAAAATGTAATAATTTTTGTAGATGTTACTGGTGCACATGAGCCAACCCCTAATGCAGTAACCCCAAGCGTTACTAATTTATTCGTAATCCGTTCTCTGGTTGATGGAAAATAAATAGGATTTAAACCTACATTATTGGTTCTAATAATATTACTTGATATAGTGCCTACACTAGGTACTGTATTTGAAATGCCCCAAATCACACTTGGGGCTGCTCCTGTTACTGTCATGTTGGCTCCAACAAGTGTAATTGATGTAAGATTATTACATAAATTCTCGGTAGGCCCTGCTGTTATCATGGGTTTACCTGTGATACTTACAGTTACTATATTTGACGCCCTAAACGTACATGGACTACTGCCTTGTGATAATAGAACAAAAGATACGCTTTTGCTGGCTATATCTGATGGAGTTGGCACATATTGAACATTTGGACTTGCATTATTATTGAAACCGCCTGCTCCTGTTGCCGACCATAATATAGATGGAGCTCCTGTAAATGTACCCGAAAGTGATATAAAAGCCACATCTGAGCACACTTCCACTGGTGCACTCGTTATGCTTACCACTGGTGCTGGCACAAATTCGTATTCTACTGAATCTGAGGGAAGCGAGGCTGGAGAATAAATACCTGATAAATCTGTCGCTTTAATTCTAAATTTAACTTTTCGTGGTAATGTTAAATCTCCACTAACCACATTGTATCTAGCTCCTACAACAGATGTTGGGTTGATAATAGAACTTCCTGCAGCAGTGATGATACTCCAAACGGCTGTGCCTTGGGGATCAAATACATTGTTTTTGAATACTTTGCCTGATAGGGTAAGTTGGGTAATATCTGCACATAACAATCCTCCTAAATCTGCTTGAACTGTGATTTTTGGTATGATAATAACGCTAATCGTGGTTACAACGGGTCTACAGAATGTAGAACTTGGTAGCCCAGTAAATGTAAAGTTTACAAATCCCCTTGTGATGTCGCTTGGTCGAATAGAATACACATCAGAAATTTGAGCATTACCTATGGATATTCCACTTGAGGTAAAACTACCTGCCCCATCTGTTGAAAAATAACCTGGTATAAAATTTGTACCTACTGCTGTCATGGGTATAAAAGTGTCGTTACCAGTAATAGTAAGTATAGTGGCGATACGAACTCGTGGCGAGGACAAGATAGTAGTCGTAAACGAACTATTCGTACTTGGGCAATCTGCAGTGCCATTCGTTGTCCATCTAAAAGTAATTGTAGAACCCCCTGAAATTGTAGACACTGGAAAATAAGAGTCTGGAGATACTGTACTGCTATTGGCATTAGTACTAGCATATCTACCATCGTTTCTGTCTGAACTCCAACTACCTGCATCGCTGGCATTATTATTCAAAATTATAGGAAAATCACTCGTACAAACCACCTGATTGCTCATAGGATTGGCTTTGGGAGTGGTACTAAATTTGAGATTAAATTTCTCAAATACTGCCAAACAATTGCCATTATTGGCTGATGTTAATGTAAAATTAATACTTGGTAAACCTTTATCGGCTGTGGATGGGGTGTAGGTAGTGGCCATATTGCCCCCTGCAATCGTAGATTGGCCAAATGAGCCCGATCCTGAAGTTGTCCAAATTCCTACATTGGTTACCCCTGATACAGACCCTAGTATATTAACTACTAAGGCAGAGTTTGCATTAGCAATACAAGATGTTATATCGCCACCTACAGTTACTTTAGGTCCTTTATTGATCACAATGGTTACGCTATCTCTTATAGGTGAGCAATTATTGATTTCGTTTTGGGTAGATACAAATAGTTTTACACTGCCTGCTAAAATCTCGGCTGAAGTTGGGGTATAATTACCTCTAAAACCAGTAGCTACTGAACCTGAGCTTGACACACTATTGCCTCCCCCACTCCATAGTACGCCATTGGCTCCTGATAAAGTGGCATTTATAACTATGCCTGCATTGTTTTCGCATACTGGGTTGGTAGGATTCACTATTTTTATTGTGGGACCAGGCTTTAATAAATATGAATAAGGTACAGAAAAGGGTGCACAATTATTAATTCCAACAACAGAAAGTGATAAATTTACTGACAATGCTGCAATTTCACTTGTATTTGGGGTGTATTGCAAACTTCCAACTGAAGACATACCAAGCGAAGGGATTGTAACAATAGTAAATGAATTGTTAGAAAGTGCATAAGTGCCTCCACCACCAGACCAAAATCCTTTTGTAGCAGAAGTAATATTTGTATTTGGACTTAACCCAGTAATAGTAGCAGAAATATTTGCTGGATTTCCTTGGCATACAATTGGAGTAGCAGGCATACGAACTTCAGGTACTGGAGTAAACAAAATATCCATATCATCTGAAATAGGAGCACACTGTCCAGTAATAGTTCCAATATTATTTCCAGTAGTAACGAGAGTTAATCTAACAGAATTGTTTCCAACATCTACTGCATCAGGGATGTAAATATCGCTAAGCAATGTACTTGTTCTCAAACCGTTAGATTGAAAAACACCATTTCCGCTAGTAGACCAACGACCAGTTGAAGCCACATTGTTGAGAGTAACAGAACCAGCCAATTGTGCTCTTAAATTATTTTGGCATACCAACAAGTTTGGACCTGCATTTACTTTGGGTGGTGCTATATATGAAATATCTAAAGTATCAAATACTGACAAACACTGGTCTGTAAATCTATCAGCACGTACAATCAAACGTACACTACCACTGGCAGTATCACTTTGAGAAGGTACATAAGTAATTGTTCGACTTCTATTGTTAGGCAAAAAAGTACCTCCACTAGAGCTAGACCATTGTACAGTAGTATTGGCATTGAATGCTCTATCTCCACTACCACTTGGCGCTGGAGATATCACTGCTGTTACTGGGAAATTAGGATTGTTCTTACAAACTACTGCTGTTGAAGGTATCACAACCAATGGTGGAGGACTTACAAAAACAAGTTGTTCTCTGGCTAATCCTATACAACCATTGGTACCAGGTATTGTCAAAAATATATTTCCTCTATTACCAGAACCAACCCCAAATGCCAATAAATTTGATAAAGAAACAGTGGCACTTGTTACAAATCTGTTACCAGAAAGTGTTGTTAAATTAGGCATATTTACACTTGGCGAAAACGATGCTCCCACTACTGAAGGAGTGTCTTTGATACCCCAAATTCCATTTGTAGCTCCAGTAATAGTACCAGAAATTAAAAATGTAGGGTTGTTTGGACAAATATCTCTTATACCAGAAATAGTTAAACTTGGTGGACGAGTGATAGTAATATTTAATGTAGTAGTTACATTAAAGCATGAACCATTAAAAGATAAAATAGTTGAGGTTAATCTTAATTGTACACTACCAGCCGCTGAATCCGCAGGCGATGGGGTGTAAAATGCGTCAGCTCCTGAAAGTGAAGTTGTAGAAATGGTATTGGCAGAACCAAAAAAGCCAGATGCTGCACCAACCCTAGTCCAAATAGCACCAGGAGGAGAATTTTGAACACTTCCATTCAAAGCAACAACCCTATTGTTGCCACATACAGTCGAATTTAAACCAGGATTTACTCTTGGGTTTTGAACATCTGGTAACATCGTTATTCGCAATGTATCATATACTGTCAAGCAGCGTCCATTATTGATAGACTCCAAAACTAACAAAACAAATCCTCTGGCTTTATCATTAGTCGTAGTTGTTGGTGGGTTATTAGCAGTTGAAAAACGATAGGTAGCTCCCAAAACTGTGGTAGTATTGCCAGGAATACCCACAAAACCACCAGAATTGAGCCCAGAAGTTGTTATTATTCTCCATCTACCTCTGAAATTACCCCCTGTACTAGAGCCACTCACAGAGCCATTGAGCGTATAATCTGTATTATTTCCACAAATAGTGGCATCAAAACCTGCCTGTAATATAGGTAGTTGCTCTACTATGACATTGCCCGAAGATGTAGCAAAACCTGCAGGACAAACGCCATTGCCCCAAGAGGTTAGAGTAATATTTAAAAATTGTCCTAAAGCTAACTCTGCTGGGGTAAGACGATAGTTAGTATTAAAATTATATGTACCAGCACTCACATTAGAGCCAGTAAAAGTACGAGAATTATTCATACCAACGCCTGCAAAAGTACCATTGAGTCCCGTCCAAATGGCTCCCCTGGCATCAGAAACAAAACCTGCAAGTGTAGTTTGAGGATTGTTGAGGCAAACTCCAGTGCCTGTAATACCCACCCTGGGCTGCTCCTGCACTACAGTAACCCTTCGAGAGGCTGTACTCGAACAACCAAATTGAGAAATTACAGTTTGAGAAACCAGAAAATTTGTACCTGCAGATGCATAAGCGTGAATAATACGTGGGAGAAACAAATCATTGCCCAAAGCAGTAGTAGCAGGGTTGAAACCTAAAATAGTAGTTCTTGGTTGAAGACCTCCAAGGGGTTGCCAATTGGTGCCTGTGGCTGTACCTGCAACAGTATTTAACCCAACTAGGGTAAGTTGCTGAACTATACCATCGCCAAAATCCCATATTATATTGACAATACGGGTACGCTCAGCTGGTTTGGGAGGACGCCTAAATGTGACGCCAGGAATGCTTGAACCAAGCTCATTTGGATCAGAAGGCGTTGCCCATTGATGATTAATCCAACCTGTATAGTTTATTAGTTCTACCTTATCGTTAATTCCAGAACCTGTATAATTAGTACCTGTAAAACTATTAACCCATACCATTGGGATTGGATTAGTAGCAGGATTAGTCCAAAGTGAATTACCCGAAAGTGTAGTTACGCCATCAGAAATGGGTCCAGAGTTAATACCATCTGTTGTGATGGTAACAAATGGGTCGAACATAGCAGGTAAATTGACACAAACTCTTGTAACTGGTGTTTGAGCAAACCTAGATCGTAATGGTGGAGATACATTTACTGCATGATAAACAGAATCTGCACAAGATGTGCCTCTATTTAACACAACTAACTTAGCATAATAAGTACCTGGAATATTATAATTAAATGTAGGACTAGCTTGTGTGCTAGTATTACTATTTGGTATATCAAGTGGACTAATTAAATTGTTGCTATTATCATACCTAGCTTGCATTGGTATTCCATCAACAGTAACTGCATCTGATAAAGATGAATATCTATTAAAACCATTATCCCAATAAAATACATTTTGAAGTAACGCAGAACTTGAACTATTATTTACAATTTGTACTGAATTGAGATCACATGCTCTTGTGTATAAGTCTCCGTTATAATTGAAATTACCTAAAGCATCACCCACTGCTCTTTCAAAACATTTTTCAATTCTAAATTGGTAATCTCTAGTAATTTCACCTAAAAACTCGCCAGTACCTCTGCGAAACTCTCTACAACGAACTCCTACTACATACAAACCAGTTGGAACACGAGGTTTACAAATAAGTTTACCAGTGGATTTATCAATAACAATACCTGAAGGAACTGTGACCGATGGAGATGGAGATGTATAGCTACCAATACCTGGTGTACCAAAAGGATCTAAAGGTGTAAAAATATCAGCTCCTTGCGTTCGATAAGGTACAGAATTAAAAGTATTTATATTTACATTATTAGGAAAACTAGCTGGAGTTCCTACAGGCATAGTAGCATATAATCGAGTTCCGTTATCGAATGTTGTGCCATTAATTATAGTTCCATTTGAACCTTCCCAAGACCCCCAATAGGGCATAGAAGCCCTATCATCGCCATCAAGAGCAGGTACCAAATCATATACTAATGAATCTCCATCCAAATCAGTTGCTCCATGGTCGTAAGGTGGGTTACGCCAATCTTTCTCTTGTAAATCTTTAGCTAATTCAATTTGTTGAAGCAAATCATTGTATTGGCATAAAAATAATGGTGGTGTAGTCTTAAAAGATGGAGAAGAGTTTCTTATATTGGTAGGTAGATTTGTACGACCAGTAGTTGTAATTTGAGATAAACCTGGTATTGTACCAGCTAAACCTACTCCAAGTGATGTCGAGAGCCCCAACGACAATAGCGATTCTGAAAGTGCTATATAGGTAGCATTAACACCCAAAGTGGTAAAAATACCAGAAATAGAGATGATTGTTGTAGGATTATTTGTTGTATTATTTGCATCTGTTAATGCCTTTAGATGAAATTGATTAGATACTGTAATGTTTCTTCTGGTTTGATCGTACACAGAAAAATCTGGAATCCTGGCGTAAACAGAGTAAGAATCATCAACTACATTTTTTACAGCCCCATTTCTACAACAAAGTGTGTATCTAAGATGGTATCCACCTGGAATGTTTGGTAAATCTACAACTCTGATGTACTCTCCATATTGAATTCTAATGTCGTAATTAATACTAGAACAAGAATCAACTGCATTTTGACTAACGCAAGTTCTTTGATAATCAGAAACGCCTGGTATATAAGGATCATTTGTGAATCTCTCGCAATCATTTTCATTTGAAGAAAAAGAGCTTAAATCTCCTAAACCAGTATTGGAGCTATTACAAATTCCTTTTGTAAATCCATGGTTGTTGATTAAAAATTGGTTATTAGGATAACCATTTGATAATCTACTTAAAATTTCAGGAGGACTAGCGGTACCTAAATCAAATTCTGAAATTTGCATCATATTTATAGCATCTCGCCTTACATTTGTAAAAATCCATCTATAAAACCGATAAGGTGTGCTATTGGCAAAATAAAATTGTTGTTCAAAATTTCTAGCATTATTCAAATTTTGATTTCTAGAATCTAAAGTAACCCAACCCGAAATACTACTATTAGAACCTTGTATAGACCAAGCTCTTGGATCTCGATCTGGGGTATCATTACCCGTAACCATTCTGTAGGCATTAAATAGTTGAGGACTCCCAAAGTCAAAGATTGCACTGCCTGATCTTTGAAAAATAAGCCATTTATTAAAATCATTGTTATCAGATAAATTGTTTATGCTTTCTGCTGCAGGTGACCCAGTAACAGTTGTAGATACATTGGTTGGTAAAATTGTGTAAGTTCCATTAACTAAACCCAAAAAAGTAGTAATTGTACCTAAAAATGGGTTTTCATAATATGGCAAAAGTGAGGATGGTAAAATTCTTGTGTTTGATTGGGAAGGATTATTTGAATAACCACGGACTGTAAGCGTATCGGCAGGAATTCCACAACCAATATTAAAATCTCTTATAAAAGCTCTATTGATATTATTGTTGCCATCTACAGGAACAAATCTACCAAGACCAGAACGAGGGTCTGTAAAATTGTCAATACCAGATTTTAATACTGGGTCAAATGGTAACATAGAATCGCCTCTACATTCTATGACAGGGTTTACAGGAAACCAAGGATTTCCTTCAGCATCTCTCCAAAGTTTCATTCTTATCTTGAAACGAGAAGAGTTTGGTAAACCACCAGGACCCATATATGTATATTCTAACACACCACCTACTACGTGGGTAGCATGTAAGTTTTGTATGAAAAAACACTGAAAAAATAGAATCAATAAAAACGACTTAAAGACGTTTTTGTGTTTGCATACAGTGTCCATTACAGAGTAAATGAGTTGCATAAGCATTAGTAGTTCAATATAAATTCAAATATAGATAAATAATAATTATTACATAAATAATAAATGATTTTTTTTAATTTTAAATCTGTTTTCATTAAAATTTTTATATAATTAAAGGTTATAAATGACTTTTTATCATATTATAATTTAACGTAAAAAGATTTTTAGAGTTTGGAATTAAAAATAATTTTGTATTATTGCCTTTTAGTATGCGTTTTACAAAAAAAATTTACATTTTTATTTTTCTAATTTTCTTCTTCAAAAAAAGCACATTTGCTCAAAGTGATGCTGCTTTTTCTCAGTTTTATGCCTCATCTATTTACCTAAATCCAGCTATAGCAGGTCTTGAACATAGATTTGCTATTACTGGTATTCACAGAACGCAATACGCTTTGAGTGGTGGAGAAAAAAATCCTAACCCTAGCTCTGGTAGTGTATACAACACGCAATCGCTCTCAGTGATAATACCCTGGCATGGAAGCAAAGACGAAGAAGCACCCCAAAGAGGTGGTTTTGGCATCAATGTATACAAAGCTGCTGGTGGGCAAAATATGAATACATTAGGATTCTCTTTTGGAGGTGCTTATAATCTTCGATTTGGCTCTACAGTTCCTCAAAATATTACTTTTGGGTTGCAAGGTGGTATTATTCAAAAATCTGTTAATCAGGAAAATATAAGGTTGGGCAGCGGCTATGATGGGTCTGGAGGTTTTAATCAAAACACTAATACAGATAATCTTATTGCAGACAATAAATTATCAAAAATAATGCCTGATTTTATGGCAGGGTTGCTGTATTATTACAATGCAGGACGCAATGTGTATGCTCCTGGTATAAGTTTTTATCTAGGCTTAGTGGCTGGCCACATCAATGCCCCCAATCAATCTTTATTTATAGGAAAAACTGATCGTATATCGCCAACATTTAAAATACATTCTGGCATTGAAATACATATAGCAAAAAAAATAAACATGTCGCCAAATGTTTTTTGGGTTAAAAGTGGTAGCAATGCTGCCTTTACACTTGGAACTACTTTTACCTATCTGATTCCTGATCATGATGAATATTTTAAACCAACAAGATTGGTTTTTGGATATTCTTATAGATTTGGCGATGCCATGATTTTTCAATTTGGTTTTGGTAGCAAATACTATGGTCTTGGCTTTAGTTATGATTTTTATACCAATGATTTTAGACGCTATTTATCAGGCTTTGCTGGCAATGCTTATGAAATATCATTTAAAACAACCCTTCATATAAGTAAGAAATCTAAAAAATCATCGAAATTCCATACACCGTTGATGTAGGGTTTAGTTATTTTAAATAATATATATTTTTAAAATTCTTACTCTACATAAATAACCACTATAAATAGCTACTAGCTTTAATAAATTTATATAGTGAAAATAAATGATAAAAATTTATTAGGTAATTTCTTTACTACTGTAAAAAATTATTTATAGGTTAATTAATTTAAAAAAATCATGTCCTTAACCCACCGCCAACTTTTTTTAGACCACGTGGCTCAAACATCAGATTTTCCTTTAGCATTAGAAATCGAAAGGGCAAAAGGTATATGGTTGTATGGAAAAGAAAAAAAATATATAGATTTAATTTCTGGTATAGGCGTAAGTAGTGTTGGCCACTGTCATCCTGCTGTGGTAAGAGCAGTACAAGAGCAAGCCGCCAAATTTATGCACTTGATGGTCTATGGCGAATATATCTACAGCCCACAGGTACAACTTGCCCAAAAAATTTGTGAAATTCTACCCCCTGAGTTAGATAATTGTTATTTTACAAATAGTGGCACCGAAGCCACCGAAGGAGCGTTAAAACTTGCAAAAAGATACACTGGACGCACCCAAATTATAGCTTGCCACAACTCCTACCATGGATCTAGCCATGGAGCCTTATCGGTCATGGGAAACGAAAAATTTAAGCAAAATTATCGTCCCTTATTGCCTGATATTACTTTTATACACTATGGAAGTTGGTCTGATATAGACAAAATAACACATCAAACTGCTTGCGTTATTATAGAACCAATACAAGGAGAAGCAGGTGTAAATATAGCTTGTGAGGCTTATTTTCGACTTTTAAGAGAAAAATGTACAAACACTGGCACATTGTTGATTTTTGATGAAATACAGTCAGGTTTTGGCCGTACAGGCAAAATGTTTGCCTTCGAGCACTTTGACATAGTGCCAGACTTACTGCTTGTGGCCAAAGCACTAGGCGGTGGTATGCCAATAGGAGCATTTATTGGAAATAAAAAAGTGTTTGAAGCATTAAAAAACAACCCCATTCTTGGCCATATTACTACATTTGGAGGCAATGCAGTATGCTGTGCTGCTGCACTTGCTACCATCAATGCAATAGAAAACGAAGACCTCCTATCTCAAGTTGCACCCAAAGCCGATTTGTTTGTAAGCCTTTTGGTACATCCAAAAATAAAAAAAATAAGATACAAAGGCTTGATGATGGCCATAGAATTGGAAAGTTTTGAAATATTAAAAAAAGTAATTGATGGTTGTATTGCAGATGGAGTAGTTACAGATTGGTTTTTGCACTGTGATAACGCCATGCGCATAGCTCCACCATTGATAATAACGCCATCTGAAATAAAATATTGTTGCAACATTATATTAAAAAATATAGAACATTTTACAAATAATTAACATCAAAAAAAAGCTAATAGCCTGATTATCAACATAAACCATTGATATTAAAAATATATTATGAAAAAAAAGTTTGATAATGTGGGACATAATAATTTATATTTGCAATTCTAAAAATTAAAACTTTATTTATCATGTCTGAAATAGCAGAAAAAGTAAAAAGTATCATCGTTGAAAAACTAGGTGTAGAAAAATCTGAAGTAACTGAAGAGGCCAGTTTTACCAACGACCTTGGTGCCGATTCATTGGATACAGTAGAACTTATTATGGAGTTTGAAAAAGAATTTAATATTTCTATCCCAGACGATCAAGCAGAGCAAATTGCTACAGTAGGTCATGCCATAGCATACCTCGAAAAAAACGCTAAGTAATTTATAAAATTTTTTAACATGCAATTAAAAAGAGTAGTAGTCACCGGTATGGGTGCACTTACACCAATTGGTAATGATGTATCTACATATTGGACTAATCTATTGGCTGGTGTAAGTGGAGCTGCTCCCATTACTCACTTTGATGCTTCTAAGTTCAAAACTAGATTTGCGTGCGAGGTCAAAGGTTTTGATGTTGATAATTTTATCGACAAAAAAGAATCTCGCAAAATGGATCCTTTTACCCACTATGGTATAGTATCTGCAGATGAAGCTATTAAAGATGCTGGACTAGATTCTGATACTGTTGACAAAGACAGAATTGGTGTGATTTTTGGTTCTGGCATAGGGGGTATCAAAGTATTTCAAGAAGAAATTACAAGCTACAATCAAGGTGATGGAACGCCAAGATTTAATCCTTTTTTTATCCCCAAAATGATTATTGATATTGTTCCTGGACATATATCAATGCGTTATGGATTTAGAGGGCCTAATTTTGCGGTTGTTTCGGCCTGTGCTACAGGCAACAATGCTTTGATTGATGCATTCAACTATGTACGCTTAGGGATGGCCAATGCCATAGTATGTGGTGGTACAGAATCGGCCATAACCCCTGCTGGTGTGGGGGGTTTCAATGCCTGTAGAGCCATGTCTGAAAGAAACGATAATCCTACAACTGCTTCAAGACCTTTTGACAAAGAAAGAGATGGTTTTGTGCTTGGCGAAGGTGCTGGATGTATCATTTTAGAAGAATACGAACACGCCAAAGCACGTGGTGCAAAAATATATTGCGAAATGTGTGGTGGTGGTGCCTCTGCCGATGCCTATCACTTGACTGCACCACATCCCGAGGGGTTAGGTGTAATCAATGTACTCAAAAATGTATTGCAAGATGCCCACATGCAACCTTCAGAAATAGATTATATCAATGTGCATGGAACCTCAACCCCAGTGGGTGATCCTGCTGAGTTGAAAGCCATTCAACATGTGTTTGGCGAATCGGCCTATAAATTGAACATTAGTTCTACAAAATCAATGACTGGTCACCTCTTGGGTGCTGCTGGTGCTATCGAAGGTATAGCTGCTGTGATGTCGTTGGTACACCAAATTGTGCCACCAACCATTAATTTTAATACACCTGACGAGGCCATAGATCAAAAATTAAATTTAACTGTAAATAAAGCCCAAAAAAGACAAATTAATGCTGTTATAAGCAACACTTTTGGATTTGGCGGCCATAATGCTTCTGTTTTATTTAGAAAAATATAAATCGTAAGGCACTATGCTAAGGCCTTTAATAAATTTGCTACGATATACGGCCGAAAAAGACAAGCCTCTTTTGGCCTATATCGAAAATTTAACAGGAAAAGCACCTCGAAATTTGTCTTTATACTTTTTGGCACTACGCCACTCATCGCTTTCAAAAGAAAAATCACAACTGATAACCCACTCCAACGAAAGACTTGAGTTTTTGGGAGATGCCATTTTGGGTGCCATTGTTGCCGAATATTTATTTAAAAAATATCCTTACAAAGATGAGGGTTTTTTGACTGAAATACGCTCAAGAATTGTCAATGGAGAAACTCTTAGCAGACTTGCAAAAAAAATTGGTCTCAATAAGTTTATAGAATTTAATTCTAAATCCAGAGGTCTATCTGGCCGAAGTTCTATGCATGGCGATGCTATGGAGGCTTTTATTGGTGCTATTTACTTGGACAGAGGGTTTGAATTTTGCAAAAAATTTGTACTGACTAGGCTTATAGACACCCACTACGACATAGACGAAGTTGTAAATACAGATGTAAATTACAAAAGTCAAATCATGATTTTGGCTCAATCTATGAACAAAAAATTGCAATTTGAAATTATAGAAAAGACCGAAAATAAAGGATTTTCGGAGTTTACTGCATTTGCCAAAATAGACCAACAACAAATAAGTATTGGTAAAGGAAGTAGCAAAAAACGAGCCGAACAAGATGCTGCACGCAAAGGCTTAGAAGCAATCCAAAACAATAAAAATATTTTTAATGAAAGCCCAAAATCAATTTCAAATGAACCTTCAATTGTTGGTGAGGTTAAGATAGAAGTTGAGTAAATATATTATTTTTTTTAAGAATCCTAAAGTTACATTTCTTCATTGATTCTTAGATTTTTTTATTTTAATATTGAACTTTTCATACAAAATTTATAAGCAATATTACCAAAAATAATACCAATGATAGCACCCACTAATATATCTAATGGAAAGTGAACTCCTAAATAAATGCGGCTATAACTTACTAAAGTGGCCCATAAAAAAAGCAATAAAAATTTATATCTTTTATTAAACCAAAGATATAAAAATGTAGCAATGGCAAACGTATTGCCTGCATGTGAGGAGGCAAACCCATACTGTCCACCACAATTTTCGACAGTGTGTACTTTGGATTTCAGGGTTGTTTGGTGGCATGGACGCAGCCGCTTAAAAGTTGGTTTTAGTAATAAAGAGCAAAACATATCAGTGCATCCAATGAGAAGAGCTATGATAATGATTAGTTTAAAATCAAATCTCTCAAGTTTTTTGAAAATCAAATATAAAAAGTAAAAATATAGCGGCAGCCAAATCCATTTATTAGAAATCCAAAACATACAAAAATCACCTATTGGGCTATAATTAGCATTAATAAGTAAGAAAAATCGTGTATCAATCTCGTTTATTTGCTGCCAAATTTCATTCATTACAACCATTCAATTCCTTTTTTTAAATGTGATTGAGTGTAATATTCTGGTGTATTTTCAAGAATTGGAAACTGATATTCCCAGTGGGCTTCTGAGGGTAGGCTCATTAAAATACTTTCTGTGCGGCCGTTGGTATCAAGACCAAATTTGGTGCCTTTATCGTAAACTAAATTGAACTCTACATAGCGTCCACGCCTGACGAGTTGCCATTTTTTTTCTTTGTCGGTAAAAGGTTTTTGGCTATTTTTTTGCATAAAGTGGGTGTAAATTGGCACAAAAGTTTGTCCAACTTGTTTTACAAATTCAAAAATATCCTCTTTTGGGCGATCGTTGAGTTGGTCAAAAAATATGCCACCTATGCCACGTGTTTCGTTTCTGTGTTTGATAAAAAAATAATCATCAGCCCAGTTTTTAAATTTTGGATAATACAATTCATCATGCAAATCGCAAGCGGTTTTGAGTTTTTGATGGAAAAAACGAGCATCTTCATCAACTACAAAATGAGGCGTAAGGTCTATGCCTCCGCCAAACCACCACACGCCATTGGTCATTTCAAAATACCGCAAATTCATGTGAATAATTGGCACATGAGGATTGTGTGGATGCAAAACAATAGAAATGCCTGTGGCAAAAAAATCTGCATTTTCGAGCTTCAAAGCCGCAAGTATTTTTTCGGGAGTATGGCCCCAAACGGCCGAAAACGCTACGCCACCTTTTTCGATAATATTACCATTTTGCATAATATTGGTTCGTCCACCACCCCCTTCGGCCCTCTCCCAAGGATCAACTTTAAAATGAATTTGTCCACCATCGGCTTTTTCAAGGTCTCTACAAATATGGTCTTGTAGGTGCAAAAACCAAAGTTTGATGGTGTTTTTAGTGATGGATTCGTCTAGTATCTGCATTTGAAATTTGTAACAAAAAATTAATATCTTTGTGTGTAATGTTCAATAAAAAATACCCATTTTTATGTTTTACAATGCAAATATAAATTAAAAAGCCCTATTATCAAATAGGGCAATTTTTGTTAATTATTTAGTCAGAGACTAAATTTTATTTGCTAATCCGTAGCGTCTCTGCGTGAAGACTACGGATAGTGGGGTAATTATTACTGATTGAAACATTAATTTTAGTAAAAATAATAAATTAAATTTTAAAAAAATGGAAGAGCAAATTTATAATTTCTTTTTAATAGCCGATAAAGGCTTTTTGCACACAATTGGGTTATATATCCATACCATTTCGGGAACAGATGCCGAAAAATACCAATATCTTCAATCAAAAGTTGCTGAAGATTTACCAAATTGTAAAAAATATCCACTTGATAAATCAATCAAATCAGTAATAAATGGCAAAGAAATCGAAGGAGTTATTAGCATAGAAACAGCCAATACCCATGGAGGGTTTATGTTGAATAAACTTTTCGAAAAAATTTATGT
Source organism: Cytophagales bacterium (assembly GCA_013297755.1). Taxonomy (GTDB): domain Bacteria; phylum Bacteroidota; class Bacteroidia; order Cytophagales; family UBA9547; genus REAG01. The sequence continues at coordinate 106,508 of JAAFIH010000008.1, read as the reverse complement.
TGAAGTCAATGCTTCTAATTCTCCATTATATGTAAGTACCTAGGTAATAGGAGGTGTGATTACAATAGACAAAATTGAATAAGCTAACCTTATTTATTTCAATTAAAAGAACCTAAAAGTTTTTTATATGTTATTGTCAAGAGGAATCTTGTAAGGTTTTTTAAAACCTTACAAGATTAAAAAATATTTTCTTACCACTGAAACAATGGATAATTATGCATCCATTTGTTGATTTCGGCTTTAATGGCTTTTAGTTTGGTATCGTTTTCGTGGTTCATTAAGGCATCGTTAATATAATTTGCTATGCGTTCCATGTCGGTTTCTTTCAATCCACGGGTGGTAATGGCTGCTGTGCCTATGCGCATACCCGATGTTACCATAGCCGATTGGGTATCAAACGGCACCATATTTTTATTTATGGTAATATCTGCTTTAATTAAGGCATTTTCCGCAATTTTACCTGAAAGATTTTTTGAACGAAGGTCGATCAACATCAAGTGATTATCTGTTCCACCTGATATAATTTTATAGCCTTTTTCTACAAAAGTTTTGGCTACTACAGCCGCATTTTTTTGCACTTGTTTTACATAATTGGTATAACCGTCAGTAAGAGCTTCGCCATAAGCTATGGCTTTAGCAGCAATGACGTGTTCGAGGGGTCCACCTTGAATACCAGGAAAAACTGCAGAATCTAATAATGCACTCATCATTCTGGTTTCGCCTTTGGGTGTTTTGATGCCAAATGGATTTTCAAAATCTTGTCCCATCATAATCATACCACCACGTGGGCCACGCAATGTTTTGTGGGTAGTAGTAGTTACAATATGGCAATGTTGCATAGGATTGTTGAGCAAACCTTTGGCAATCAAGCCACTAGGATGCGAAATATCGGCCATCAACAAAGCTCCAACGGAATCAGCAATTTCTCTTAATTTCTTATAATCCCAATCTCTTGAGTAGGCAGAGGCTCCACAAATGAGTAATTTTGGTTTTTCTTTTTTAGCAGTTTCGGCTACTTTGTTCCAATCAATCAAACCAGTTTCTTGTTCTACCCCATAAAAACTTGGCACATAAATTTTGCCTGAATAGTTGGCTGGATGTCCATGTGTGAGGTGGCCGCCATGCGAAAGGTCAAAGCCCAAAATTTTGTCTCCAGGCTTTATCACTGCCAACATTACTGCTGCATTGGCTTGAGCCCCAGAGTGAGGCTGCACATTTGCCCAAGCGGCACCAAATAATTTTTTGGCACGCTCTATGGCCAAATTTTCGGTCATATCCACAAATTCGCAACCGCCATAATAGCGTTTGCCGGGCAATCCTTCTGCATATTTATTGGTCATCACAGATCCTTGTGCTAGCATTACTTGCTCTGACACATAGTTTTCAGATGCAATAAGTTCTATACCCTCGTGTTGGCGTATTTTTTCTTTTTCGATAATATCAAAAACTTCTTTGTCTAGCATGTTTGACGACATATAATTGAAAATTTTTATATAAATATTTGCTTGTAAACTTTTAAATAAAATGATTGAAAATAATGTTACAAAATTAATTTATTTAATTTTCAATCCTATTTTATTTTTAATATTTTGAGTAAAGTTTGGGCAAGAGTATATAAATTTTGAAAGATATTGAAACAGAAAAAATTATATTTTTTTTGTAAATAAATTTTAGGGCATATAACATAAAAAACTTTTTAAAAAATCATATTTATTTTCAAATACTTTACACTAAGTGCCAACGAGAGCCACATTCTAAACTATCGAATGGCGTTAAAAATAAGTGAAATATATGAAAAGAAATTTCTGAACTTCACTTATACGATAATAAATATTTTATAGAAAAAATTATCAGTCCCAAAACCAAAGAATATTTGGCGATAAAAGGAAATAAAAAATAACCCAATTATCTGTTCTATTAATTTTTTTCTTATTTTTTTTCAATAAATATTTTTTAAAAATAAGTAATAAATTTTCGATAAATTTATGGATTAATTTGCAAAGATCAATCGCAATCATAATAGGTCGAAAAATATTTATTCTTGGATTAAATTATAATTATAATTCACAAATTTTGTAAATTTGTAAAAAAAGACAATCAACATGGCACGAATAGCAGGTATCAACACACAAACAAATGCAAAAGGTATCATAACCAAAATTACAGTTGATGTAAAAAATCATCCACAAGCCAAAAAAGACCTTACGCAAATAGGGATTATGGCCAATTCAAAAGAAGACATGGAACGTGAGGCCTTTTATAAAAAAATTAATAATCCTACTAATATGACTTTGGATGAAGCCAGAAAATTATCATACCAACATATTGATTCATTAAAATGGGACAATTAATACTTAGTAATAATATAAGAAATAGACTTGATGATTTGGTAGAAATATTATATTATGATAATTATTTCAAATTTAAAGAATCAGCTCAAAAATATGTGGATAAAATTTATGATTTTATAGAAACTATACCCAATCAAACAATTATATACGAGTGCAAAACACCTATTTATGGCAAATATTATGCACGATACAAAAATCCAAAAAGTGGTTTTATGTACTATATTACTTATGATACCATGGATGGCATTTATTTTATAGAAAACATTATCAGTCCCAAAACCAAAGAATATTTGGCGATAAAAGGCACTAAAAAATAACCCAATTATCTGTTCTATTAATTTTTTTCTTATTTTTTTTCAATAAATATTTTTTAAAAATAAGTAATAAATTTTCGATAAATTTATGGATTAATTTGCAAAGCACAATCGCAATCATAATAGGTCGAAAAATATTTATTATTGGATTAAATTATAACTATAATTCACAAATTTTGTAAATTTGTAAAAAAAACAATCAACATGGCACGAATAGCAGGAAACAACACACAAACAAATGCAAAAGGTATCATAACCAAAATTACAGTTGATGTAAAAAATCATCCACAAGCCAAAAAAGCCCTTACGCAAATAGGGATTATTTCTAAAACAGCTGAAGAAGTAGAGCTTGAAGAGTTTGAAAAAAAATGGAATGATCCTACAAATTTAACTTTAGACCAATTACAAGAAAGTATGTTAAACCACTTAAATACTTTGCCTTGGAAATCATAATATCGGCTAATTAAAAAAACAAACTAAATGATTTGACAGATGCGTTATTCTATAAAAATTACTTTGGATTTAGAGAAGATGCAGAGCAATACGTTCAACGTATCCGTGATTTTATAGAAAGTATACCCAAACAAACTATTTTATACAAATGCAAAACTTCAAAATATGGTAAATTTTATGCAAGGTATAAAAACAAAAAAAGTGGTTTTATGTATTATATTACTTTTGATGTAAATAAAGAAAGGTATTTTATAGAAAATATTATCAGTCCCAAAACCAAAGAATATTTGGCGATAAAAGAAACTAAAAAATAACCCAATTATCTGTTCTATTAATTTTTTTCTTATTTTTTTTCAATAAATATTTTTTAAAAATAAGTAATAAATTTTCGATAAATTTATGGATTAATTTGCAAAGCACAATCGCAATCATAATAGGTCGAAAAATATTTATTATTGGATTAAATTATAACTATAATTCACAAATTTTGTAAATTTGTAAAAAAAACAATCAACATGGCACGAATAGCAGGAAACAACACACAAACAAATGCAAAAGGTATCATAACCAAAATTACAGTTGATGTAAAAAATCATCCACAAGCCAAAAAAGCCCTTACGCAAATAGGGATTATGGCCAATTCAAAAGAAGACTTGGAACGTGAGGCCTTTTATAAAAAAATTAATAATCCTACTAATATGACTTTGGATGAATTGCAAGAAAGACTTAATAAACATATAGACTCTTTGCCATGGAAAGAGTAATTTTATCAAAAAATATTGAAAATAAATTAACACATTTAGTTGATACTTTATTTGAAAAAGAATATTTTGGATACAGAGAATCTGCCAAAGAATATGTACAACGAATCCGTGATTTTATTCAAAAAATACCCAATCAAACAATTATATACGAGTGCAAAACACCTATTTATGGCAAATATTATGCACGATACAAAAACCAAAAAAGTGGTTTTATGTACTATATTACTTATGATACCATGGATGGCATTTATTTTATAGAAAACATTATCAGTCCCAAAACCAAAGAATATTTGGCGATAAAAGGAACTAAAAAATAATCCAATTATCTGTTCTATTAATTTTTTTCTTATTTTTTCTAAGAAATTTTTGGCTCTTCGCTAAAAAGTGTGGAAACGAAAATATTATGTATTTTTGTGGATAGAAAATTCAATAACCACTTCAGTTCTATCTGAACTATTTGAGATTAATAAACCCTGGTACATAGATTCTGTGCTGGTTAATCATTCATTAAAAGAGATTGATTTGTATATAAAATATGAAAAAGGAAGTGTTTTTGCTTGCCCTGAATGTGAAAAGGATTGCAAGATACACGATGGTTCTTTTCGCAGATGGCGGCACTTAGATATTATAGATTATAAATGCTACCTAGATGTAAAAGTTCCAAGGATTAAATGCCCCGACCATGGTGTTAAAAGCCTTACTAAACTACCATGTATGCGTATGGAAACACATTTTAGTTTGAAATTCGAGCTAAATGTGATGCACGATGTGCTTGAAATGAGCATGAGTGCGATTGCAAAAAAAATTAGGAGAACCCGACAATAATTTATGGCGAACATTTCATCATTATATTACAAAAGCGGTAGATTCACAAATAGATTTAACCAAATTATGTAAAGTTTGTGTAGATGAAAAATCAATCCAACGAGGGCACAAATACGTGACTATTTTTAGTGATTACGACACTGGAAATGTTATTTTTGTGGTCGAAGGGCGTGAAAATGGTGTTTTTGATACGTTCAAAGATTGGTTGTATCAAAATGGAGGAAAGCCCAAAAATATTTCATTTATTAGTATGGATATGAGTAAAAGCTATCAAGCAGGTTCCCAACATTTTTTTCCTAGAAGCGAAATAGTCTTCGATAAATTTCATATAAAAATGGGTATTAATAAAGCCCTAAACATCGTACGAGCAAAAGAAGCATCTAACAATGCCATACTTGTTAAATCCAAATACTTATGGTTGAGTAATGAGATAAACTTAAATGAGGTAAATAAAAGCCGACTAAAGAATATATTGCTAGATACATCTTTAGAAACTGTAAACGCCTACCATCTAAAATGCCAATTTGATGAATTATGGCAAGTGCCGCCAAATGCAGTTTATCCAGCCATAGAGGCTTGGATAGACAACGTATTTGAATGTAATATAGCACCTATGAATAAATTTGCAAAAAGCGTTTATAAAAACATACGAGGAATAGCTAATTCTATGATTACTAAAATATCGAATGGGGTGGCAGAAGGTATAAATTCGGTCGTGCAATTAGTAAAAGCAAGAGCAAGAGGATATAAAAATGTTGAAAATTTTATTAATATGATTTATTTGCTAGGCAATGATTTTAAGTTTTCCACATAAAATGGAGAAGAACCACTTTCTTTATTTAAACTTAATGTATATGTTTGCAAAAGACAAAAAAACAAGGACGAAACTCATCGACAAAATGAAATTCCTTTCCTTCAAAATGGTGTGGCTAACGCCACTCCATTTGTTAAAAAAGACAAAAAAAACAAAAACAAAATCTATCTCTAAAATATAATATTTTATTACTGCATTACACACTTTTTTGGACAGTACCAATAGTTTTTATAAAACAGGTCTATATCAGAATCATAATATATCAAACCGAAAAATTAAAATTACAGTCCTATAATATTTCTCCCACTTGGATTCTGTGCATTGGGGCAAAACGATAGTTTTGAGCCAGGCTGTGCGGTTGTAAAATTGGTTTGGGTGGGGTTTAAAATAAAATTGTAATATTTGTTTTTAGGTTCATAATAATAGATTTAGGGAACTTCTAAAAACCCTATCCTATAAAGCCCTCCCTTTTGGATTCTGTGCATTGGGGCAAAACGATAGTTTTGAGCCAGGCTGTGCGGTTGTAAAATTGGTTTGGGTGGGGTTTTTGAAATTAAATTATGGTTTTTTAGAAGATCCCTTTAATATTTTTCTGTAAATTGACTGTAAAATTAACAAAAAAAATACTAATTTATTACAAACTAATATTTTTGTTCTCCTTTGATGTATTGCAAAGCCACCACAGATTTGTTGTGGTTTTTGAGTGCCTCAAGGTAAGCAAATTGAATTTGATAGGCTTGATTGATGTTTTGTAAATATACAAAATAACCAATACTACCCAATCTGTAGCTTTCTTTGGCTGATCTCAGTATTTCATTAGATTGTACCAAACCAGTATTTTCGTAATAATCTAGGGCTTTTGTGTATTGTTTGTATAAAGCTAATTCTTTGGTATATTCGCCTAAAAGAGTATAGTTGGCATAGCTGGCTTGCGATTGAATAATGTCCATATCTTTTTTGGATGCTTTCACTTTGGATGAGTAAGCCCAGTACCAAATAGGCAATCGAACTCCTGCCGAAAGGTAATACTGGAATGGAGTATTACTCCCAGATTGATTAAGTAGACCCACCATAAAACCTGGCAAACGCTTATTTTTGTCTAATTTCAACTGTCTGCCAAAATAATTTTTTTGAGAAGTATAATATTGTTGAATAGGATTTTGGGCAAAAGTAGTATCAATAGTTTGTTTTATGTCATAATCTGTTATTTTGGTATAATTTGTAGCTACTTTAAAAGAAGTATCTTTGGGATTGCCCATCCAAATGGCCAGTTGCATTTTGGCATTCTGAAATTCTGCCAAGGCTTGTTCTTTTGCAAATTGAATTTGTCTATAATAAGCCTGACTATTGATGTTTTCGAGTGCCGAAATTTGCCCCACTTTATACCTAATTTCATTCATGTTGATGATTTCAGCAAAAGTTGAATCTTGATTTTTGAGCGTAAGGTATTTTTGTTGGCTATAAAGTATGTCATTAAAAGCCGTTCTTACGTTATATACAAGTACGTTTGTAGATACATTTTTTTCGCTTTCGGCTACTTTGATAGATGCTTTTTGTAATTTACTTTGTTGCGAATACACCGTAGGAAAATCAAAACCTTGCATAAATCCTGGCCTAAAGTGCTGTCCGTCAGGCGATTGTATCAAAATTTCTAAGTTGGGTATATTTACTGCACTGCCTTTGAGCAAAGTTTGTTTTTCGACTTTCATAGTAGCTATTTTTATTTGCTGGTTCATGGCCAAGGCATTCTCAATGGCCTCTTTTTCGGTCAAAAATACTATTTGTGCAAAAATATCGTTACAAATAAAAAAGTATAACACCATAAAAATAAAGGCAAATCGCATAATATATTGAATTAAAGTCAATTTTAAGGTTTTATTTAAACCTAATTTCAACAAAAATGTTTATTATAATCTTAATATCAAAGCATTTTTTTATACTTGCATCATATTTAACAGAAAATTACAAAATTAAGTAAACCTAAGCCCATAAATCATTTTATGTTTTCAAATAAAAAAAAACAATCAGAACTAGAAGAAGCCATGTCTTCTAACAATATCATTGGCAAAGGTACTGTTATCGAAGGCAATATCAATGCTCAAGCCAATATAAGAATAGATGGCAAGGTTATTGGTAATATTATGGCAAAAGCAAAAGTAGTCATTGGCGATAGTGGTATAGTAGAAGGCAATATAAAATCGACCATAGCAGAGATTTCTGGTATCATTTACGGCACAATAGATGTATCAGAAGAGGTAATTTTGCACCCAACGGCCGATGTCAGAGGCGATATCGTAACCAATAAACTTACCGTAGACTCAGGCGCCAGCTTCAATGGCTCTTGCAAAATGATTTCTGAAATGAAAAAAATAAAAAGCCCAGCAGATGCAGTTGATTTGTATAAACAAATTGCATAAAAATTACTAAAATTACTTTATTCAAAGAAGCATTCGTTTTACAATATTAAACTTTGAGTATAGCTATGGGAATTTTTAAATTTTTTTTAAATTTCAAAAACCTTACCCAAACCATCTCTTAAAGATATGGAAACATCTGAAAATAGGTTTTTAGGAATTACTATTCAATGTCGTTTATTTAAGCATTTTTTATTGCCTCTATCTTTGTCTTTTTCCAATAGATAAAGTTAATCTGATTCTTAAGTAAACGACATTGAACCCTCATTTGTCATTTATTTATAATTGACTCTAGTATAAATGCAAACTTTGTAAAGTACTTGTTTTTTACTAAAAATTATTGATTGAAAAGTGTAGTAATATTAGTATAAATTATTTTTTGATATAATTATCCTTATTTTTTGTAATTTTGTAATCATTTAAGCTACAAATCAATCTAATGAAAGATAAAATCGAAAAATCAGTCAATATAAGAAACAAAAAAGCCAGTTTTGAATATCATTTTCTGGAAACATATACAGCAGGAATTATGTTGCGTGGCACCGAAATAAAATCTATTCGCCAACAAAAAGTAAACATGAGCGATGCTTATTGCTTTGTGGCCGAAAATGCTATTAAAATAAAAAACTTTCATATATCTTCTTACGAATCTGGCTCTTGGCTCAACCATGATCCATTGCGAGAACGTACTTTATTACTAAAGAAAAAAGAAGTTCACAAAATAGAAAAAGCTCTTGACGACCAGGGTACTACCCTCATACCTATACGCATATTTATATCAGATCGTGGGTTTGCCAAAATGGAAATAGCCCTAGCTCGTGGCAAAAAACTATACGACAAACGTGAAGACATGAAAGAAAAAGATGCCAAAAGAGACATCAAAAATCAAATATAGTACACCCTTTTACGCCCAGCTTAGAATACCTATAGTTTCGTTGTAGTTGATATAGTTTTTTGATAGAAGCCCCTGAAGCAATCCTTCATTCAGGGCAAAATAAAAGTTTTGAACCAAGAATTTGCGATTGTAAAATTGGGTTGGGCTTAAAAAATAAGTAATTTTATAATAAAGTAATATTTTTTCAAATAAAGGAATTTTTTAACCAATATCCTGAAAATCAATACCTTACACCAATAGTAATATTGCTCTAATATTACCAAATTGTTAAATCTCAAAAATAATTACGATTTTAATAGGATATATATATATATATATATATATATATAATTACGCACCATAATTTAAACTAAACAATTAAAAATTATGGGAATGATCAAAAAAATGATAGCAACAGCAGGTGCCATAGTGGCCATGCACACCACACAAGCACAATTAAAAGTTTTAGGAAATGGAAATGTGGGGATTGGGACGGTTAATCCAACTGTGCCATTACATATAAAGTCTCTAAATTCAACATCTTTTATCATGGAAAAACAATCAACTGGAGCTTGGGATAACGTAGGCTTAGATTTTATATTAAGGTCTAATATGCCACCTGTATGCATATATAGTATGGAATATGGAGGGATGACTAATGGTTTTGGTTTTGGGCTTAATATTGTGAATAATGGGTCTGAAAAAAATGTACTAAGAATAGATCCTGTTGGAAATGGATATTTTTATGGAAATTGGTATGCAAACCAATCTTGGCTTTGGTCTGATAAAAAACTTAAAAACAATATTAATACATCTACAAAAGCACTTGAAAAAATATTGGCTTTACGTGGTGTAAGTTATGAAGCTGTTGATTCTATAGATGTTTATCAAACAAATAAGTCTAAAGATTCTACAACCCAAAAAGTTAGAAAAATGACTAAGATAGCCTATGGTAAATCTATGCCTCACAAATCGCAATATGGATTTGTAGCCCAAGAGCTAGAATTGGTGCTGCCAAACTTAGTAAGCACTACCGAAAATGGCACAAAATCTGTCAATTATATTCAAGTTATCCCACTTTTGGTAGAAGCTCTAAAAGAACAAAATACTAAAATTGAAAAATTAGAATCAAGATTGCTAAAACTAGAGAAATCTAAATCAAACCTGCGTGAAGACTTAGGTACAGGCTCTGTTGATAAACCTAAAGCTACATCTATAGCCTATTTGTATCAAAATACGCCAAATCCTTTTTCGCAAGAAACAAGCATTAAATATTCGTTGCCAGAAACAGTGCAATCAGCTTTTATTAGCATCACAGACCTCAATGGCAAACAACTAATATCACTACCCATTAGTAATAAAGGCGAAAATAGTGTAACATTGCAAGCCAACAAACTATATGCAGGCATATTTGTATATACCCTAGTGGCCGATGGCAATATAGTAGACAGCAAACGCATGGTAATAGTAGAGTAAGTTTAACCTTAAAAAAATACGAAATGAAAACAATTTTGAAAATGTGTATACTAGCAGTTATGCTGTGGGGATGCAAAAAAGAGAACATTGTTATGTCAGAAAAAAAAGATCTAATAAATTTAGGTTCTGATGGTTCAAAAATAAAGACAAAATTATTTGGAACTTGGGTAAGGGATACTAATGCAATTTTTCATTGGCCTGATTATTACAATGTAAATGGGATGTGTAATTTTTTGATAGAAAGACCTTTTGATACAATAACAATTAAAAATGACAAAGTTTTCGTTTACAAATATAAAGATTCAAATCAATCATATATTGTAAATTACACTATTATTTCTGATAGTACTTTATTAATAGACGATAAGTATTTAGAAAAATTTAATTACGTAACACTATCTGGTAACAACTTTACTTTAGAGTTCAGCCCAGCATGTGATAATATTCCTTTTAGTAAGTCTGTTAATAGATTTGGTGCACTTTATATAAAATCAAAATGAAAAATATTAAAAAAATAAATATAATTTTTTTGCTGTCAATAATGGCAGCAAAAACAATTGCTCAAAGCAATACTTATTACTATTTAAATAAATCAAAAATTGCTTTGCTTACAAATCTTAAAAAAAAGTATGTAGTTGCTGATAGTTCTTTTTTTATAAATGAAAATAAAAAGAATAGCCAGTTCAATAACTTATCAATTTTACATGATAAAATGCATAATAAAAGCAAAATATACAATTTTAGAAAAAATAGTAAAATGTCATTTACTATAAACACACAAATTTATAATAGTAATAATGAAAACAAAAAAAACAGTATCCTATATAATTCTCCAATTTATACAGATATTGAAGGAAATGAAAAAATTGCTTTACATCTTTTTAATGTTAAACTTTATAAACTTTCAGATAGCATTATTCTCAAGCAAATTGCTATAGAAAATAATATAGAGATTCTAGAGCAAAACGAATATATGCCCCTTTGGTTCACATTAGCTTGTAATAAAAATACAAAAGGTAATGTTTTGGAAATGGCTAATAAACTTTACGAAACAAAATTATTTGATGTATCTGAACCCAATTTTATTACTTCCAGAACTCCAGATTGCTTAAACGATTCAAGATTTAATTTACAATGGGGTCTAAATAACACAGGTCAGGCTTTAGGAGGGTTTACAGTACCTACCTCTGGAATTGATATAAAAATGTGTGAAGCATGGAAAATCACTACAGGCTCTAATACAGTAAGTGTTGCTATTTATGATTCTGGTGTTGAAACAGGACTTCCAGACTTGACTAACTTTACAAGTGCAAATTATGATGTTATATCTGGTGCTAACAAAGCAACAGTTTATAATAGTGCTTCACAAGCAGTTCGTGCTCATGGCACCAACACAGCTGGTATAATTGGGGCAACAAGCAATAATTCAATAGGTGTTTCTGGAATAGCTCCATTGTGTCCATTAATGAGAATAAGTATAAATTATGAAGCAATAAATATAACTGCAAACCAATCAGCAAATGCTATAAATTATGCAGTAAATAATGGTGCTAGTGTAATTAACTGTTCTTTCAGTAGCAGTGTTTCTACAATTGAAACTAATGCTATTGAAAATGCAATAAATAATGGTAGGAATGGCTTGGGTGCAATAGTTGTTTATTCTTCAGGTAACCAAAATTCAACTACTACAAACGCACTTGGTTCTTCAAATCAAAATATACTTTTAGTTGGTGGTATTAACCAATGTGGTAAAAGATTTGCAACTGGCCAATGTGGATTAACAGCTAACGGTACATATGGAAGCAATTATTCTACTAATTTAGATGTAATGGCACCAGGTGTTTACATACCTACTGTGGATAGGATAGGAACTAATAGTGTTGATAATGATAATGATGGGTACACAAACTTGTATTCTGGCACTTCTGCTGCAGCCCCTCATGTAGCAGGTCTAGCTGCTTTGATAATATCACATCGCCCACAACTAACTGGGCAACAAGTACGAGATATCATTGAGAGAACATGTCAAAAAGTAGGTGGCTATACTTATTCAACTACAATAGGAAGGCCTAATGGTACTTGGAATAGTGAAATGGGTTATGGTCTTATAAACGCACATGCAGCACTTTTGGAAGCTGAAATTGTTGCTTGCCCTACAACTACTAACTTAAATGGATTAAATTATAATACAGGTGCTCTATCAACTACAAATGCTTGCAGAATAAAAGTTTCAAATACCATTATTCAAAATAACTCTAAAGTAATTTTAGATCATATAGATTATACTGAAATCAACGGAGATTTTGAAGTTAAATTAGGTTCTGAGTTAGAAATAAAATAGATTGTATTACCAATAAATTAAACCTACATTATTTTTTTAATCATAAAAAGTAAAGTAGGTTTTTTTTATTACTAATATCACTACCCATTAGTAATAAAGGCGAAAATAGTGTAACATTGCAAGCCAACAAACTATATGCAGGTATTTTTGTATATACCCTAGTGGCCGATGGCAATATAGTGGATAGCAAACGCATTGTAATTGTAGAGTAAGATGTAAATTTTTAAATATAAGAAAATGAAAAATTTAATTAAAGTTTTACTCCTAATAGCTGGGCTGTGGGGTTGCAAAAAAGAGAATTTAATTTCTCCTAAAATTATAGAGACAAATACAGATAAACCTGAAATTTCTACACTACCTAGTATAAATACTATTTTAGGGAAGGCAGATACTGTATATAAAGATACTCATAATTTTCTTGCAACAAAAGAGAAAATTAAAGGAGCTTGGTGTCAAAATTTTCGTTTCTTACAAGATGCTTATTATATAACAGGTATTAAACTCATTTTTGAGGATGATACTGTACTATTTTTAAATCAAGATAGTTCAGTTTTTTTATTTAAAAGTTTTTACCAATTAAAAGAAAATAATACTTTAGTTATTGAGCATTACACTAAAGGATTTTATACTATTTTCGAAAAAGATTCAACTTTAAAATATTCAAAAACTGGTATTTTTAAGTATGATTTCTTAAATAGCACAGAAATATATATTAAAGATTTTGTTCCAACAAGGTGTTATAGAAGCGAATATTGTGAGCGTGAAAAATATGTTGAAACATTTAAAAAAGAAAAATAACTATGAAAAGGTATATTATTTTGTTATTAACAGCTATTTGCACAACAATATTCAGCCAAAATTCATTTTATTGGCACAATGGTAAAAAAGTAAGTCTTATAGAAAACAAAAATAAGCATTTTATATCTTTCAGAAATGAAGATTCAGTTAAGGTTTTTAATAGTATTAAAAATAAAAATTTTATAATAAAAAAACAAGGAAAATTTAATAATAAGTTAAATTTTTTAACAAAAATGCAATCTAAAGAAAAATATGATTGGAAGATAGTTGAAAATTTAAACAAAGATGATATTATTAAATTGAAAAATAACAATGTCTATTCATCAAAGTCTTTTACGTGGATTGATGGAAAAGATATAGTTACAAGTAGTTTTTTTTATGTAAAATTAAAAACACTAAAAGATACTAGTCTATTATTCAAATATGCACTTAAAGATCAAGTTTTTATTGATAATCAAAATAAATATATGCCACTATGGTTTACGATTGATTGTAAATTAAATAATGCAATAGATGCTCTTGATATTTCAAATAAATGGTTTGAAACTGGTTTGTTTGAAGAAGTACAACCTGATTTTATAGTTGAAAGTCTTTTAAACTGTGTAAACGACCCAAATTTTACAAACCAATGGGGATTAAACAATATTGGACAGAGTGGTTGGACAACGAATATTGATATTAAAATGTGTAATGCAAGAACTATTACAACAGGTAATCAAAGCGTTACTATTGCAGTTGTAGATGAAGGTGTTGAACTAAACCACCCTGATTTAGCTAATATTCATCCAACAAGCTTTGATGGTGCATCTTCTACTTCACCAAGCCAAGTCCATGGAAATCATGGTATTGCATGTGCAGGAATAATAGGTGCAAATACAAATAATAACTTAGGTGTTGCAGGCATAGCACCAAACTGCAGAATAATGTCAATTAGTGCTAATTTCTCTGGTGGTATTAATATTTATCAGCAATTTGCAGATGGTATCAATTTTTCAATATTAAATGGCGTATCTGTAATGAGTAATTCTTGGGGTGGTGGTCCTCCAAATGCTTTAGTTGATAATGCAATTACAAATGCACTCACAATGGGTAGAAATGGACTTGGAATAGTGATGGTTTTTGCAACTGGTAATAATAATGGAGGTGTATCTTGGCCAGCAAATTCAAACCAAAATATAATTTCAGTTGGTGCAATAAGCCCATGTGGTCAAAGAAAAAATCCTAATTCATGTGATACAGAGAATTGGTGGGGGAGTAATTTTGGTAACGAACTTGACGTAATGGCACATGGAGTGTTTATACCTACAACAGATAGACAGGGTACAAATGGATATAATCCTAATGCTGGTGTTACAGGTGATTATGCTTTCATTTAATGGCACTTCTGCTGCTACACCCCATGTAGCAGGTCTAGCTGCTTTGATAATATCACATCGCCCACAACTAACTGGGCAACAAGTACGAGATATCATTGAGAGAACATGCCAAAAAGTAGGTGGCTATACTTATTCAACTACAATAGGAAGGCCTAATGGTACTTGGAATAGTGAAATGGGTTATGGTTTGATAGATGCCCATGCTGCTTTACTTGAAGCTGAACTAGTAACATGCACAACCACTAACATCAATAGTGCAAATTATAACACTGGTTTTACAAGCACCACCTCAGATTGCATCATAAATGTTTCAAACACAGTTATCCAAAACAACTCTAAAGTTGTACTCGACCATAGTAATTATACTCAAATCAACGGAGATTTTGAAGTTAAATTAGGTTCTGAGTTAGAAATAAAATAGATTAGATTATATTATATTACCAATAAATTAAACCTACTTTATTTTTTTAATCATAAAAAGTAAGGTAGGTTTTTTAATTAACAAATATCACTACCCATTAGTAATAAAGGCGAAAATAGTGTAACATTGCAAGCCAACAAACTATATGCAGGCATATTTGTATATACCCTAGTGGCCGATGGCAATATAGTAGATAGCAAACGCATGGTAATAGTAGAGTAAAATGAAAAAATTAATTTTAATGGTCATCTTTGTTGGAATAGCAAAGATTGGTTTTGGTCAAAGTATAAGTTTAGGAAATGATACAACTTTTTGTAGTATCATTTCAAATCCAAAAATTGGAACTAAACTTACAATATCTGGGAGTACTTTAAACATAACCTATAACTGGTCTAGTAAGTATATTTTAGGAAATATTACAAGTACTGCAATAAATTTTCTAGATAATATTACAACACCAAGCCCAATAGTTACCAATCTACCCTATAATGTTTGGGTCAGGTTTGTACTAACAGCCAGTCAAAATGGGAATATTTTAAAGGATAGTATAAATATTAGAGTTTCTAATTTTATTTACACAACATCTTATTTAACAAAATATTTATTTACTGGGGATAGTATCGAAATAAATAAATTACAAATTGGGGGTGGTATAAACCCTATAAAGTTTAAAAAATGGGAGCCAGCTAATAATGTCAAAAATCATTTAACTAATCCTGCTTTTTTTAAACAAACACTAACTTCAGTAGGACAAAGTTTACAAGTTTATGGATATATTACAGATTCAGTTGGCTGTGAGGGCTCTGCAATGTCTTATGATATGAAATTCCAAAACACAAGTAAAGTATCAAATAAAGACTATTTGGATTCAGAAGTATATATTAAAAATGGAATTTTAAATTACCCAAATCCATTAAATGAAAATGTAGATATAACAATCTTTGATACATTTGGAAAATTATTGTTATCAAAATCTACTTATTTCTCTTGTTTAGAATTGTATTCTCCATTATATCAAAGTGATGAAATACTCTTAATAGCTATTAAATACAAAAAATCAAAATTGTTTAAAAAAATTAAAATAATTATTCCATAAATCATCATGAAAAATACCATAATATTACTTATATTTATTTCAATAACACTTAAAGCTCAAAATTTTAATCAATTTGGTGTAACTATTCACTCCAAAAATAAAAGGTTTATGCAAAAATTTATTGAAAAAACTAATGCTAAAATTGGTGCTAAAACGCTTGAAGATACTTTATTTAATGATTTTATTATTCAAAATAACGTAAAAAGCATAAGACCTACTTATGAAGGCACAAAAATTGAATACTTAAAAGACTTTTATTCTGTATACTTTAACGAAAATCAAAATAAATTTCTTAAGAACTTAAAGCAATTCGATAAATCACGTTTTATAGACTCTGTTTACCAAAATATCACACCAACTGCAACTTTTGATCCAAATGATTTTTTTTGGGGCAACAATATAGAGCGTAATGATAAATTATGGCATCTTATAAATATGGATGCAAGCTTGGCTTGGGATATAACACTTGGTAACCCTACTTTAAAAATAGCAGTAATAGATAATGGATTTGATACAAACCATCCTGATTTAAATGGCAAAATTAATCTAACTGATCCTTTTAACGGTTCAGTACTTAGAAATGGAAATGATCATGGTACAGGGACATCTGTACATGCGTCTGGAATTACAAATGGTGGTGGTAAAATTTCTTCAATTGGTTTCAATTCTAGTATAGTAGGTTATTTATGGGACAATGCTATTTCAAAAGCTCATCGAGCATCATTTATAGATAATTGCAAGGTAATTTCTATCAGTTTTTTTTATTCATGTAACATAAATGATATACCTTCTCATGATAGATCAGCAATTCAAGAAATATTAGATAATGGTACAAGCATTATAGCTTCTGGTGGAAATGGAATACAACATTGTGGAGGAAATGAGATTTTTCCATTTGCCAATTCAATTGATAGTAGAATTATTAAAGTAGCAAGTATTGATATAGACAATAATCATGCAAGTTCATCTCATTATCCACAAATTGATATTTGTGCACCTGGCACAAGAATGATAACAGCTACAAATACCACAGATGCCAATAATAACATAGTAACTGATCCTTATGTTTTCTCTTGGGGGACCTCAATAGCAACACCAAATGTAGCAGGTATTGTTGGTTTGATGTTATCTGCAAATCCATGTTTAAATCCTCTTCAAATTAAACAAATCATTCAAAGAACAGCTTTACCAATTGCAAACGCCAATCAATTTCCAGGTTTAGTAGGTGCCGGTCGTATAAATGCTTATAGGGCTGTCAAAGAATCAGCAACTAGGTATTTTCAAAATCAAATAGTTGCAACTTCTATTACAAATCGTTCATTTGTAGATATTGGTTCAAATGTGACTAATACACTTCCTAATGGCCTTGTAGCAGTTGCCAGCAATTCAAATTGGACAATCAATGCACGAGAAGTTACTATCAAAAAAGATTTTGAAGTGCCATTTGGCTCTGAATTAACAATAAATACTAGCCCAACAGCACCTTTGGGATGTCCGTAATAATTACAAAACTATCTATTTATTACGCAATAAATAGATAGTTTTTTTGTAATATAGTAGATAGCAAACGCATGGTAATAGTAGAGTAAAATGAAAAAATTAATTTTAATGGTCATCTTTGTAGGAATAGCAAAGTTGGTTTTGGGGCAGACAACATGGCCTGAGATAGGAACAAAATGGTATTATGACAATAATAAATCACAAAGAATATTACCACAAGGTAATTTTGATTCTCGAATAGGATATGTAGAATATGAATGTACTAAAGATACTATTGTCAATACAGAAACTGTAAGATTAATAAAAATTCGTGATTATATATATGATGGAAAGATAGTATATTTACCTTCAATTTTGATGAAACAAACCAATCAAAACATTGAATATAAGTATCTTGATGATTCACAATGGTGTTTTTTTAATACACTCAACCCCTTAAATAATCATACTTTTACTGGTTATTTTAAAAATACTAACCCTATTTTAGTTAATTTTTCAATTTCTGGGGTCGGTATTTTTACAGTTGATGGATTGGCAGTTACTCATTACAATTTACATTTTAACGATGGCAGTTGGAATCAAAATGTTTTAATGTATGCTAATATAGGAAGCCCAGTAAATTTTACTATTTACAACATTAATCCAACTGCTGACGATTTTTTATCAGAAGTCCCATTTATTACTAATTTAAGATGTTTTCAAAATGATGGAATCTTGCATAAATTTCAACTATCTCGTACAACTTATATTACACCTACCTTAGCAAGTAAATCAAGTTTTAAATGTGACTCACTTAATTACAAACTTGTATCAAATGTAACAGAAAATGAAAAAATAAATAAATTTAAAATTTATCCCAATCCAGTACAAAATGAATTATTTATTGAAAATTTAAACATAAACGAAAAGAATATTAATATTGAAGTTTTTAACAGTCAAGGAGTTCTGATACATTCAAATCAAATAGTTGGAAATAGTATTAATGTATCTAACTTAAAAAAAGGTTTTTATTATATTTTAATCACAAAAGAAAACAAAAAAATCACCTTTAAATTTAATAAATTATAGAATCAAGTTGTCAATAAAATATATAATAAACCATGAAATATATACAAATATGCCTCATCCTCACCTGTACTTTTGGCTTAAAAGCACAGGTAAATTATTCATTTCCTACATCAAATGCCAGTTGGATATATGCCCATTATACAGGTTCAAACGCACCAGTTACTGTTACAACCTCATCTATGGGATATACAGACGCTTTGTTTACGATTGGTGGCAAAGTGTTTTCGGTATTAACGGTTTCTAGTTCAAATCAATTAAAAACAAATTATTTAAGATCCGAAAATGATAAAATATTAATGATAACTTCTGTTTTGGGAAATAATTTTAATGAAGAAGTCATTTATGATTTTTCGTTATCAGTACAAGGTAGCTTTTCTGGGGCAGACTTTGTGAAATCTGTTTATACTACAACATCTCAATTAGTATCAAACACAAACAGAAAAAAATGGGTTTTGACATCGGCCGAAGAATATATAGAGGGTATAGGCGCAATAAATAGAAGTTTAGTTGGTCCATTTTACTGGCAACCTACCTGCAACTGTGGTAGTGTAGAGCTGGTATGTTTCAAACAAAATGGTAGCATAGTTTATTCAAATCCAAATTATAGTGATTGTATTGTTTCTGTAACAAGCATCAACCAAAATTCAAGCCAGCTACAAATCCAAATTTACCCTAATCCTGCCTCCCAAAGCATACAAGTAGTTTCTATACAAGCCATTGATATCCAAGTATTTGATATGCTAGGCAATGAAAAATACACATCCAAAATAAAAAATGAAATTCATCATATAGAAGGTTTGCCAAGTGGAATGTATACACTTAAAGCAGGTAGTATAATCAAAAAAATTGTGATTAAGTAAGAAAAGTATTTCATTTTAAGGAAAATGTATTTAAAAAATCTTATATAAAAGTGTAAAATATTACTAAAATAGTTGTTTTTTTCAATAATTGAAATTAAAATCCATTTGTTTGGATGCTGCGACAATAGGGCAAAACGAAAGTTTTGAGCCACGAATCTGCGGCACCAAAATTGGTTTTAGGGTGGAGGTATTAAAAAAATAGATAGTTTTATTTCAATTTTTTTAAATGCCTTTGCCCTACATACAAATCCGCTTTTTAATGATAAAAAGATTTTTTTTTCAAAGTTTATAACCATTAACCATTAATCAAGAATCAATAATCAATAATCAATAATCAATAATCAATAATCATTAATCATTAACCATTAACCCTTAACCCTTAACCCTTAACCATTAACCATTAACCATTACCCCTTAACCTTTTTAAAAATAAATCTCAAATACTTTTGAGCATACTTTTGCAAATCAAAATAAATATTATATTTGTACAATTTTTATAATTAATATTAATAATCTAATAAATTTAAACGTATGAATATCCTATTTTATGCAGTTCCATTGTTAGGGCTGGCCTCTTTGTTGTATGCTTTGGTGCAATCCAAGTGGGTTTCGAGGCAAGATGCAGGCGACAATACTATGAAAAATATAGCAGAAGCTATTGCAGATGGGGCCATGGCGTTTCTCAAAGCCGAGTACAAAGTAATGTCTTATTTTGTAATCATAGCCTGTGTTTTGTTGTTTTGGCTTAGCTCATCAAACGAAAAATCGCACCCAATCATTGTAGGATCTTTTATAATTGGAGCAGTTTTTTCGGCATTGGCAGGTTATATTGGCATGAAAGTGGCCACCAAAGCCAATGTACGCACGGCACAAGCCGCCAAAACAAGCTTGTCGCAAGCCCTCAAAGTATCGTTTACGGGCGGTAGTGTAATGGGTATGGGCGTGGCTGGCCTTGCCGTGATGGGTCTTGGCACACTTTTTATTATTTTTTACAAATTATTTGCCGATGGCCAAAGTGCCGATAGTCTTGGCATGGAACGAGCCTTAGAAGTGCTCACTGGGTTTTCGTTAGGGGCCGAATCCATTGCTTTGTTTGCCCGTGTGGGTGGTGGTATCTACACCAAAGCGGCCGATGTAGGAGCCGATTTGGTAGGAAAAGTAGAGGCTGGCATACCCGAAGACGACCCACGAAACCCAGCCACCATTGCCGACAATGTGGGCGACAATGTAGGCGATGTGGCCGGCATGGGTGCCGATTTGTTTGGCTCTTATGTAGCTACTGTGTTGGCTACTATGGTGCTTGGCCGAGAAACTTTTGCTTCAGATGCTTTTGGTGGATTATCACCCATATTATTACCTATGGCTATTGCTGGTTTTGGTATCATTTTTTCTATCATTGGTACATTTTTTGTACGCATCAAAGAAGGTGGCAATGTGCAAGCAGCACTTAATCTGGGCAATTATGCCTCTGTAATTCTTACTGCTGTGGGTTCGTTTTTTTTAGTAAAAATGATTTTGCCACCAACCCTAATTTTACGTGGTTTTGAATTTACATCTATGGGCGTATATTGGGCAATTATTACTGGTTTGGTAGTTGGTACACTTATATCTATGATTACAGAATACTATACAGCCATGGGCAAAGCTCCCGTTTTGAGTATCATACGTCAATCGGCAACAGGCCATGCCACCAATATCATTGGTGGACTTTCGGTAGGTATGATGAGTACAGCAGCACCAATAATGGTTTTGGCTTCAGGTATTTATTTATCTTACTTTTTTGCAGGATTATATGGCGTATCCATAGCAGCCGCAGGCATGATGGCTACTACAGGTATGCAATTAGCCATAGATGCCTTTGGACCCATAGCTGATAATGCAGGTGGTATAGCAGAAATGAGCCATTTACCAGCCGAAGTAAGAGAAAAAACCGATATTTTAGATGCCGTTGGCAATACCACTGCAGCCACTGGCAAAGGGTTTGCCATAGCTTCGGCCGCTCTTACATCGTTGGCACTTTTTGCAGCTTTTGTAGGTTTGGCAGGTATCAACGCTATTGATATATACAAAGCCGAAGTTTTAGCTGGGTTATTTGTAGGAGCCATGATTCCTTTTGTGTTTTCGGCTATGTGTATAGCCGCTGTGGGGCGGGCAGCCATGAAAATGGTAGAAGAAGTACGCAGACAATTTCGTGAAATCCCTGGCATATTAGAAGGCACTGGAAAACCCGAATACGACAAATGTGTGGCCATTTCAACAGAAGCAGCTATCAGAGAAATGATATTACCAGGTGCCATTGCACTTATTTCGCCCATCGTTGTTGGTTTCTTGTTTGGCCCCGAAGTTTTGGGTGGTCTTTTGGCAGGAGTTACAGTATCAGGTGTTTTGATGGCCATTTTCCAATCCAATGCTGGTGGAGCTTGGGATAATGCCAAAAAATCGTTTGAAAAAGGCGTTTTAATCAATGGGCAAATGTATTACAAAAAATCTGATCCTCACAAGGCAGCCGTAACTGGCGACACCGTAGGCGATCCTTTCAAAGATACTTCTGGTCCATCGATGAATATTTTAATAAAATTGATGTCAATAGTTTCGCTTGTAATCGCTCCATCCCTTGTAGGAATTGGCAGCAAAACTGCCAAAATAGATGTAAAACCAACCACAGAATCTTTAAATGTAGTTGATAATTCTATTCTACCGCAATTTTCGTTGCCTGGTGATATTAAAATAAAAGGAGCTGAAAATGGTATAGAAAGTAAGTTAATCAACTTTATAGCATCGCCTGATAGTGTAGTAAACAAAACCAGTTGGTTTACATTCGACAGACTGGTTTTTGAAACAGGAAGTGCTACATTGCAACCTCAATCTCAATCACAATTAGCAAATATTGTGGCTATTTTGGCAGCTTACCCAAAAGTAAAACTCAAATTGGGTGGCTACACAGATAATGTAGGCGACCCAAATTTTAATTTGGGATTATCACAAGACAGAGCAAGTGCTGTAAAAGTTGAGCTTATAAAACTTGGGGTTGATGCCGCTAAACTCGATGCCGAAGGATATGGCGAACAATATCCAGTAGCAACCAACGATACTGATGAAGGCAAAGCCAAAAATCGCAGAATAGATGTAAGAATTATGGAAAAGTAAATTTATCTTTTAAGTGAATTTTCAATACCTAAATTAATGTCGTTTACTTAAGATTCAGTTAGTCTTTTTCCTTTGGAGAAAAACTAAGGTAGAGGCAATAAAAATTGCTTAAGTAAACGACAATGATTCTTAAATGCTAATAATATTTTTCTTTAGATTCTTTTTTTTAACCCATAACTTTAGTTTTAGTTTGCCTTTGTGTTTAGAAAAAAAAAGTAAGTTTTTTGGAATAAATAGTTTGTTTATGAAGTTTCTTGTATTCAATCTTGGATTCAAATCACAAAATCTTTTTCTGATTTTTGAACCAAAATTAGGGCAGTGTAGTTATATTTGCGTTTATTAACAAAACTTAAATTTAAAAATAAAATTATGTCATTAGTTGGAAAAAAAGCACCATTATTTACTGCAACCGCAGTCGTAAATGGAGACGAGATTGTAGAAAATTTTAATATTGGCGATTATATAGGCAAAAAATACGTTTGCTTATTTTTTTATCCTAAAGATTTTACCTTTGTATGCCCTACCGAAATTCATGCTTTTCAAGCAAAAGTTGCCGAATTTGAAAAACGTGGTTGTGCAGTCATAGGTTGCAGTACAGATACCGAAAATTCGCATCTTGCTTGGCTTTCTGTACCCAAAAATAAAGGTGGTATCGAAGGTGTAAAATTCCCAATCGTTGCTGATACAGCCAAAACTATTTCTACCAACTATGGTGTACTTGGTGGCCAGTATGCCTACAACGAAGAAGGCGAAATGATTTTTGAAGGTGCTCCTATTGCTTTTAGAGGCACATTTTTGATAAACAAAGCAGGTGTAGTGATGCACGAAGAGATCAATTTTTTCCCTATTGGTCGTAGTATAGACGAGAAAATAAGAACTTTAGATGCTATAATTCATAACGATACCCATGGCGAGGTTTGTCCTGCCAACTGGAGCGAAGGCAAAGATGCCATGCAGGCCTCTGTAAAAAGCACTGCTGATTATTTGGCAAAACATTAATCTTAATTTTTGCTTATTGATAGTTAAAATTTTTGTTTTAAACGTAGTTTTTATTATTCCAAAAAGGTGTTGTTTGTGTAAGACAACACCTTTTTGATTTAATTTTTTTGAGTGAATTATCTATTATTAGTTTAATTTTTCTATTTTGCTAAAAATTTATTTTTTATGAAAAAATACGATGTATGTGTCATAGGTGGTGGCCCAGCGGGATACGCAGCAGCCATGCGTACACTAGATTTTAAAAAAAGTGTACTATTGATAGAAAAAAACAAGCTGGGTGGAGCAGGCGTTTTCAATGGTGCATTGGCCTCTAAAACTATGTGGGAAATATCCCACGACATACTTTCGGAAAAAAACCAAGCAACCAAATTTGGCAAAAAATATGAAGTACCCACCTACAAAGCTGTCATTGCCGAAGTTAGGGCAGCCGAAACCGAGCGTAGCAATCAAATGCTCGAACACCTACTTTTGTTAGAAAAACATTCAAGCACGATTCCTTTTGATTTGATGACTGGCACTGCAAGCCTAGTCAATCAACATGAAGTAGCCATCAAATCTGCTGAAGGCACCACAACCATATTTGCAGAAAATATAATACTAGCCACTGGTAGCCGCCCACGCTATTTGCCACATATTGCCATAGACGAAAAAGTAATCGTAACAAGCGATGGAATCAATAATTTTGACGATTTCCCAGAAAGTTTAGTCATTCTGGGAGCAGGCGTAATTGGTTGCGAATATGCAGCCATGTTTAGCAATTTCGGCAAAACTAGGGTTCATTTAATATCAAAAGACGACCGCATATTACCCTTCGAAGACATAGATATTTCGGCAGTTTTAGAAGAGAATTTTAAGAAAAATGGCATTACCATTCACAAAAATGCTGAATTAAAAGAAATGAAAGTGGTTGATGGAAAAGTAAGATATGAGCTTTGTTTTCCAGATAATAAATGCGAAATCTTTGAAGTCGAAAAAGCATTAATTTCGGTAGGTCGTGTACCTAATATAGAAACTCTAGGACTCGAAAATGTGGGCGTAAGCCTCAATAAACGTGGTTTTATAGAAGACGACAACACCAAAACAAGTGTACCCAACATATATGCCGTGGGCGACCTCACAGCCGATATTGCCCTTGTCAATGTTGGCGAACTAGAGGGAAGACATGCCGTAGAAATGATATACAACAACGAAACCAAAAAATTAAGGTACGACAACATTTCTACCATCATGTTTCTAAATCCAGAAACTGCTGGGGTGGGCCTCAACGAAACTCAAGCTCTTGCCAAAGGATTGAATTTTAAAGTAGCCACCGTGCAGTACGATGCCATCTCTAGAGCTATTGCTATGCGAAATACACAAGGATTTTTCAAAATATTGGTAACAGACGATGCCGAAATGCGTGTACTTGGCATGAGAGCCCTGGGCGAACATGCCTCTAGTGCCATACAAGCAGTGGCTTTGCTTATGGCTTTTGACAAAGGCATAGAAACCCTAGCCGAAATGATACATCCACATCCCTCCATTATTGAGGGTGTGCAAGAGTGTTTGAGAGTGCTATTGGATAAGTCTATTTACAAACCTTATGTATTTGCTAAACATATCAACGTAAGAATTTGCAGAAATGGAAAGTATATGTAAGAATATGTTAATAAAATTAAAAAGAAAATATTTTGTATTATTTTAAGCCAAATTACTCACTAAATTAAAAAATATCTTTGAAATATACCTTTTACAAATACTTTTATCCATTTTTGGTATTTTTATTTGGCGTATTTATTTTTACTCTACCTGCCTTATACAATGGTTATCCATTTGTAGATTGGGATTCTGGCACTTATATAGGTTCTGGAATGACACCTTTTATACCAAACGACCGCCCCAGTGTATATGGTTGGCTAATCATCAGAAAATCAAGTTGGTTTAGCACATTGTGGCTTGTAGTTTTGTTTCAAAATTCAGTTTTATTATATGTTTTATGGAAGTTTTTAAAACATTTTTTTGCTATTACATTAAAATCTTATTTGATAATTATTACTTTTTTAACAATTTTTAGCTCTATTGCTTGGTATTCTAACCAAATAATGCCTGATGTTTTCACACCAATGCTAGGTTTGGCAACTATTTTTATTCTAACCAAACCTACCATAAAAATACCTGAAATGGTGTTATTTATTTTAATCATTGCCATTGCTACAGCAGTTCACAATGCTAATGTATGGATTTTAGTTTCAATTATAGTAGGGGCGATTTTCATTCATTTTATAGCTTTTAAACTATTGATTACAAGAATTATACATTTGAGTATTGCTATTTTTTTGGGAATAATTATTACTTTATCTATTAATTATAAAATCGAAAAAAGAATAATTTATACCAAAGGTGCACATGTATTTTTGATGGGAAGACTCCTAGATACTGGTATTTTAGAAAAATATTTATCAGAAGAAGAAAGTGCCCAAAAATTTAGTTTTTATCAATTTAAAGATTCTTTAACAAATTATACAAGTCGTAATTTTTTATTTGATTACAACAGCCCTATGCACAAGGCTGGAGGCTGGGAAGCCACCAAACCTGAATATTCAAAAATAATTGTCGATGTAGTTTCAAAACCAACTTATGCTATTTTGTTTGTTAAAAATGCAGTTATATCTACATTTTCGCAACTGCTACAAAATAGCTTTGAAATTCCAACAGATATTGCCTTCAAAAGTGTAGAATGTCCGCCTATGAATGAAATAAGTAAATTTTTTAAGTCTGAAAAAAGAGCTTATATGTTTTCAAGACAGGCGTTTAATTTATGGGGACAAACGATCGACTTCAGCTTATTGAATGTTGCTACAACTTTTAGTTTTTATTTTTCAGGCCTTTGTATAGTTTTAATGTTGATAAAACTAAGAGATATTTCTTTAATAATTCCTGCAAATCAACTCAAGGGATTTGTTTTAATTTTGCTAATAGTAGTAGCAAATGCTTTTGTAACAGCAACTTTAGCAAGTGTTTGCTATAGATTTCAAGCTAGAATTAGCTGGCTGATTCCAACATATTTGTTCGTAATGATATTTTTAAATTTCAAAGCAATAAAAAAATATATTTTGACTTCTATCGTATAACTTTTGCTCATATCATTCATTTTCAGTAAATTATATCAAACCGAAAAATTAAAATTACATTCCTATAATTTTTCTCCCACTTGGATTCTGTGGCATCGTAACAGAAATTGGTTTGGGTGGGGTTTAAAATAAAATTGTACTATTTGTTTTTCGGTTACGTATAATATTTTAATTATTTTGCAACAGTTTTAAAAAAATAGTGTTTATTTGACATATCATTTTTAATAAAAAAATCATGTATAGTTCCATTTTTCTAATCCATAAATATAGTGTTTTGTTGTTTTTGCTTATTTATTTAACAAAAACAGTGTTGTTGGTCATCAACAAAAATGAATTACTCCAAAAAATAACCAAAGCAATCAAAGTACCAGAGATGATAATTAGTTTTACATTTTTGGCCACAGGCATTTACTTGGCTATCAATAATCCATTGTTGGGTATGTTTTTTTGGATAAAGTTGGTGTGTGTGTTTGTAGCTATACCACTTGCTGTGATAGGATTTAAGAAAGGCAACAAAGTGTTGGCTTTGCTATCATTTGTATTGATAGTGGCAAGTTATGGTTTGGCCGAAGTACAAAAGGCAGGCCTGAAACGCAGCTACAAAAAAGACCCAGCCACAGTAAGTTCGGATAATACAATTTTGTTGGGCTTGGCAGTGTACCAAAAACAGTGTATGGTGTGCCATGGCGAAAACGGGGATGCTGGCCTTGCAGGTGCCGCAAATCTGAAAACCTCGTTGCTTTCTAAGGATGAAAAAACAAAAATAGTAACTTATGGCAAAGGTAGTATGCCAAAATTTAACCACCTATCACCACAAGAGATAGCAGCAGTGGTGGCATATTCCGAAACACTGAATCCCTAAATAGTACAATTTAATACAATTTTAATACAATATTTTGATATATTAATTGCTTTTTTGAAACTTTCGTTCTAATTTTGTGTATAATTAATTTAAAAATACAACAATGGAAGCAATCAAAACTGTTGAATTTGTAGTCAATGATACTATGAAATTTATTCTAATTGTAATAGCTATAATAGCTCTTACAGCCCCTTTTGTAATTAAGTTTTCGGCTTACTTTTAGTCTGAATATCTACATTTATATTTGATAAACCTTAAAATGTAATGTCTATCAATTCAATATATATAAATTCCGTATACTTAAACATTTTTTGTTGCCTCTATCTTAGTCTTTCTCCGAGAGAGAGTTAATCGGATTCTTAAATAAACGACATTGATATAGTTTTTATTATTTTTATTGATTTCATATATCAAAAATAGTCTAGTTTAGTATATAAATTAGACTATTTTTTTGTATAAATTACTAATGATTGTTATAAATCAATTTTTAGAGTAATTTTAAAAAAAACTAAAAAAATGGGATTTTTCGATAGTATAAAATCAAAAATAGATGCAGCCAAAAATTATATGGGCGAGGCCGCACACATAGAGCTCGTTGTGAATCCTACAACGCCAAAAGACACTTTTATTGAAGGAAAAATTATTGCAAAAACAAAAAATGTAGATTTTGTGGTAGAAGAAGTACAGCTTTTGCTAGTATGCGAAGAAAAAGTATCAATCACATTATCAGATAGCGAAAGGGGTACTAATACTGAGGATAGAGACAGATACAACGCTGATAAAGATATTAGGAAATATCATAAACATGTCAATCATACTTTTATTATTGCAAAAAATCAAAGTCTAAAAATGAATACTGAATATAGTTGGGATTTTAAATTTGATCTTCCAAACGATAGAATTAGAAGTTTTGATGGATATTATTGTAAAGTGAAATGGCAAGTTGCGGCTTGTTTAAAAAAATCAGGAAACGACCCTGATTCAGATTTTATTGAAATAAATATTTAATCATTTATTACTAACAAAATGACAACCGAAACTGCTAGCAAATATCAAAACTTAGAAAAAAAAACGGTTATAGAAATACTGACCGATATAAATACTGAAGACAAAACTGTGCCTTTGGCGATAGAAAAACAGCTGTATCAGATAGAAAAAGTTGTTTTTGAAGTCGTGCAAAAAATGAAAAACGGTGGACGATTGTTTTATATAGGGGCAGGCACAAGCGGCCGCCTGGGTGTGGTTGATGCCTCTGAATGTCCGCCAACGTATGGTGTGCCTCACGATTGGGTGGTAGGGCTCATTGCAGGTGGCGACAAAGCCATTCGCAAAGCTGTAGAAGGCTCCGAAGACAGCAAAACGCTTGTGATTGATGATTTAAAAGCATATAATTTCTCAAAAAACGACTTTTTGATAGGCATTGCTGCCTCGGGCCGTACTCCTTATGTGATTGCTGGATTGCAATTTGCAAATCAAATAGGTGCCAAAACAGGTTGTATTGTGTGTAATGAAAATTCTGTGGTGGCCCAAAACTGCCATTTTCCTATCGAAATAATTGTAGGACCAGAATATGTTTCGGGTAGTACACGCATGAAAGCTGGCACAGCCCAAAAACTGGTTCTCAATATGATTTCTACCGCTACCATGATTCAATTGGGCAGAGTAAAAGGCAATAAAATGGTAGATATGCAATTATCTAACGAAAAACTAGTTGATAGAGGCACAAAAATGATTATGGATGATCTAGGCATAGATTATGAAAAAGCTAATGCTTTGCTTTTGAAACATGGCAGTGTTCGCATGGCCATAGAAGCATTTGTAAAATAAATATGTAGAAATTCATTTACTATCCAATAAAATCAATCTGTGTATGGATTGTTTTAGCAATGATTTATAAGTTGTACTTTCTGATTTGTATCAAAATTTTAAAAAAAAACTAAGTTTTGTTATACATTCAAAAAAACTAAATCTTAGGTTCAATAGTAGTATTATAGCTTTAGGTCAGTAAATACCTTGGTGTTGGATTGTAATAATTTATTGATTTTAAAAAAAATGCAAAAGTTAAAGTAAGAGAAAATTATTTCAGTTTTTCGTATTTATCCAAATTTGTAGGATTCATGGTTTTGAGTAATTCATAAATTTTGATTTTTTCTCTAGTGGTAGCTTCCGAAAAAACTTGAACAAATTCATTTTCTTTGGTGTTAAAAAATGTTCTAAGCAAGGCCGAATTTGGTCGAGTGTCAAAACATTTTTTTACCAAATCAAGGGCATCCAACATTTTGCCACGACTGTCTTCCAACAAATTTTCTTTTACATTTTTTGTCATTGAATCAAATCCAAGTCTATGATATACGTAAGTGGCTTCTCTAAAATCTTTAAACTGAGGACTATTTAGGTTTTCAAAAAGCCAATACCTGCTGTTGCTACCAGCCAAATTTTCCCAAGCTGATTCTTTTTGTCCATTCGCATTTGACAAAACTAATTGTGCTTTTTCTAAAAATACATTACCACCCATTTTGCCAAACGAATCATAATCCATTGCCAAAACCAAGTAAGTATAAAAAGCCAAAATTGAACTCAAATGATTTGTAAATGTATTGTCATTAAATTCTATAGTTTGATATTGTTGATACTCAATATTAAATTCTTTATCTAAATGATTAAACAAAATAGTTTCGTAACCAGCATTATAAATTGGTCTCGATGATTTAATTTGGATAGTGCCTTTGTATTTTCCAATGCCCTCTTGCGAGAGAAATGAAATATCCACATTCATTTTGATTTTTTCTGCTTGAGTAAATTTATCGTTTGTCCATTTTCGATTGTTAAGAAACTGTTTTATATTTTGTTCCATATCATCAAAAATTTGTTTTTCCAAATTCTGAACCCTTGAGGCATCTACTTTTACAGTGGCCAATATTTCTTGGGCTAATACTGAAACAGAAACACAAAAAAACAATACAATACTTTTTATTATCATCTTTCTAGAAAACGATTTTTTTAAACTTATATGATATTTTTTTGAATTTTTATTCAAAAAACAATATTCTTTATTTTATCATTAAAAAAAATAGATACATAAAAACAAATTTATGTATCTATCATGGTTGATAACTAAAGCATTGTTACTTCACTTTTTTGACAACTCCCAAGCCTGAAATATCTTTTTTTATGATATTGCCTGTACCTTTTACATGCACAAATCCAGTACCAGTAGAATATACAGATACATCGCCACTTGAGGTAATTTCGACCCCACCAGGTGCTGAGGTAATGATTTTAGCAGTTTCTAATGATAACGAATAGGCATTTAGGTTTCCAACACCTTTGATTGTAATTTCTCCCCTTTTAGCAGAACCATTGATGTTTACATTGCCTACACTATTGATGTCAGTCATTAAAACATTGCAGTTTACGCCAAGTATAAAATCGCTTTCAGATAAAGTTACCAACTGAAAAGTGTCAGCTTTGATGGCTTTTTTGACTTCGACTTTGCCAAACATATTGGCCATAATTTTAGAAACATTCTTAACAGATACATATACCTTAAATTTAGTAAATTTTCTTATTTTATCCTCATCGTCATCATAAATTTTGAGGGTATTTTCCACATTTTCTACTTTTATGTGTGTTAGTAAATTATCATCAGCTTCTATTTTGACACCATTTGAATCTGATTGTACTATTTCAACCTCAAAGATTCCATCAATATCTAAAACCTTAAAATCTTTTACTACTCTAGTTTCTGTTATAACTTTGCCAGAACCATAAATTTTTTGACTAAACCCAGTACTAACAAACCCAATCAAGGATGTAGCAATAACAAGAATTGATTTTTTCATAAATTGTGCTATTTTATTTAAAATTTTTTGATAGAAAATACTTTTATACTTACTTATATTTACAATTTAACTTCAATACTACAAAATTAATATTTTGTTTCAAAAAAATATGTTTATATTTATATTTGATTTCAAATTTCAATATAAATGAATTATTTAATTACAGGTGGAGCTGGTTTTATTGGCTCGCATTTGTGTGAAAAACTACTAAATAGAGGCGACAAAGTAACATGCTTAGACAACTTTGATGATTATTATCCTAAGCCAATAAAAATCGAAAATGTAAATCATTTAAAAGAAAATCCACGATTTCAGCTCATTACAGGCGATGTTTGTGATATTGACAATACCATAGATTTGCTCGAAAGTAAGAAAATAGACATGGTAGTACATTTGGCTGGTCGTAGTGGTGTTGGGCGATCTATCAAAAACCCCATAGATTTTATTACCGTAAATACCAAAGGCACTGCTGCCATACTCGAAGCCCTCAAAGAAGTAGATGTAAGAAAAATTGTACATATTTCTACTTCAAGTATTTATGGACAAAAAACAAAAGCCCCTTTTTTAGAATCAAGTGGATTTGGTCAGCCCTATTCTGTGTATTCGGCCACTAAGCAATCGGCCGAACATTTTGTGCAAATGTATCACCATTTATATGGTATAGATGCTGTTATATTGCGTATATTTTCGGTATTTGGCCCTAAACAACCGCCCGAAAGTGGGGTTTATCAATTTGTAAAAGCTAATATTACAGGCAAAAACCTATCCCTATATGGTGGGGGCAATATTGAGCGTGATTATACATATATAGATGATATCATTACTGGAATAGTGGCAGGTATGGATTTTTTGGCCCAAAGCAAATCGCCAACGCACGAAGTGTTCAATCTGGGTAGTGGCCAATCTGATTCTATCAACGAAGTATTGGAATCTATTGAAAAAATAACAGGCCGCAAAACACTAACGATTGAAAAATCAAACAAAGCAGACGCTTTATTTCCATCGTATGCGAGTATCGAAAAAGCATCAAAATTTTTGGATTATGCTCCCAAAACTCCTTTTAGTGTAGGTATGAAAAATACCATAGATTGGATAAAGAAAGAATTAGAAAAATAAAAAAATACTAAAATGTGCTTCAATCTATAAACTTATTACATCAAAATACAAATATTTTTCTTTTTTCAAAAATAAGATAAAATTTAATTCTAGTTTTGTAGTGCAAACGAACATTTTTAATTGATAATGTATGGGTTTATTTGATTTCTTCACAAGTGATTTGGCCATAGATTTGGGTACTGCCAACACTTTAATTATATGGAACGACAAAATAGTGGTAGACGAACCATCTATTATAGCACTAGACAAATCTACAGGACGGGTACTTGCTATTGGCAAACAGGCCATGCAAATGCACGAAAAAACACACGATAATATCAAAACCATACGTCCACTCAAGGATGGTGTAATTGCCGATTTTCATGCGGCCGAACACATGATTCGTGAGATGATTAAAATGATTGATGGTGGCAAAAAACGTATTTTTGCTCCCTCACATCGCATGGTTATATGTATACCTTCGGGAATTACTGAGGTCGAAAAACGTGCCGTACGTGATAGTGCTGAGCATGCTGGTGCCAAAGAAGTATATATGGTACACGAACCCATAGCAGCAGCCATTGGTATTGGCATAGATATAGAACAACCCCTTGGCAGTATGGTCGTAGATATTGGTGGCGGTACTACCGAAATTGCCGTTATTGCACTTTCTGGTATTGTATGCGATCAATCGATACGTGTAGCTGGCGATGTTTTCAATAAAGATATATTGGACTATATGCGTAGACAGCACAATTTGCTGATTGGCGAACGCTCTGCCGAAAAAATAAAAATTGAAGTAGGCTCGGCACTTACAGAATTAGAAGACGGCCCCGAAGACTACGAAATTCGTGGACGTGATTTGATGACTGGAATCCCTAAAGTAATCAAGGTTTCTTATTCTGAAATTGCTTTTGCACTCGACAAATCGGTATCTAAAATAGAAGAAGCTGTGCTAAAAGCACTAGAAACTGCTCCACCAGAGCTTTCGGCCGATATTTACGAACGTGGCATACATCTGACTGGGGGTGGGGCTTTGCTCAAAGGGCTAGATAAGCGACTTGCCATGAAAACACGATTGCCTATACACATAGCCGATGACCCACTAAGAGCCGTAGTAAGAGGCACTGGGCAGGTTATCAAAAACTTAAATAAATACAGAGCTGTACTAATGTCTTAAAATTTTCGACCAATTATTTGATTTTTAGGGTTAATTACTATATTATTGTACATAAATATTTATTAACTAACCTAAATTATTAAAAACTATGGGATTATTATCAGAATTTAAGGCCTTTGCTATGAAAGGCAATGTTGTCGATTTGGCAGTGGGTGTTGTCATTGGTGGTGCTTTTGGTGGCATCGTCAGCTCTTTGGTAGGCGATATTATCATGCCAATCATAGGTGTGCTTACTGGAGGAGTAAACTTTTCGGGACTAAGCGTAACTGTTGGCGAAGCTGTAATAGCTTATGGTAAATTCATACAAGCTGTATTTTCATTTACAATCATTGCTTTTGTATTGTTTATGATTATCAAGGGTATGAATGCAGCCAAGAAAAAAGAAGAAGCCGCTCCTGCTGCTCCACCTGCACCTACAACTTCAGAAAAATTATTAGCTGAAATTAGAGATGCTTTGAAAAAATAGGTTTAAATCTATTTTTCATTAAAAAGGATGTTATCTCAAGTAACATCCTTTTTTGTTTATATATCAAACCGAAAAATTAGAATTACATTCCTATAATTTTTCTCCCACTTGGGGAGAAATTAAAAGAGGGGTTTAAAATAGCCTTGTAATATTTGTTTTTCGGTTCAATATAAATTCTAAAAAATATCATAACAAAAACTTGGTTTTTTTAGTTTTTTTCAGATTAAAAAAATAATCCATCAAATAGATTACTAAAATTATTTTTTTATTGGTTTTAAAAATAATTTTGATAATGGCAAAACCTTACGGTTTCCACCCTCGGGTTGCATGGTTAGTTCAAGTGATTGTCCACCAATGGCTTCAAAGTATTCTACTTTAATTTTGTGCATTCCTTTGGATAATTTCATATTTCCCATACCAGTTTGAGCTCCATGAGTGCCATTTATGATGGCCACTTGTTTGTCATCAATCAACAACCTACTACCATCGTCTGAGGTTAGATAAAAAGTATAGGTTGCTTCTGTATCAATCCAAATATTTGAGCTAAAAACGATTCCCCAAAAATCTTCTTTTTGTTTTATATTTTCTATGTTGAGTCCACTGGCATTGCCTGATTTTATTACTTTTTCTTTGCTAAAATCAGGAATCATTTTCCAGTTACCTTCGTAATAGGTATAATTCCAACCATTGATTTTGGCATCGTAAAGCTCTATGTTTGAGATAGAAACAGAGCTATTTTCAAAACCATTTTTTGCTGATATGGCTTTTATTTTTGATGATTTTGTAATAGTAAAAGCTCCTGTATAGCGGTTTGATTTTTCAGTAGGATTGCTGCCATCTGTGGTGTAATATATGGTAGCATCTTTGGTGGTTGGTTTGATTGTTACTGTTGGGTTCATAAAACCAATAACTGTATCAGAGGGAAAAATTTTGGGATTAAAATTATTTTCTTTGATAGTGGGCAAACTAACATCTTTGGAAACAATGGTATATTTACCAGAAGGAATTTCAAACATAGCTTTTCCATTTTCCATTTTTATGAATGAAATACCCTCGCTAGCTACATAATTTTTATTATTGATCAATATCAATTTTTCATTTTGTGCAGGTACATATACTAGAGCTGAAGTATTGACAGGTATTTGTATATTCCAGCTAAAGTTATTGTTTTCATATTTCCAATCACTGGCTATTCTTCCGTAAAGCGAAAAGTGGCTTGCTTTTACAAAACTTACTTTTTCGCTAAGGTCTGGTTTCATAATTATTTTTTTAAATCCAGGATTATTGGGGTCTGATGCAATTCCAGCTACGTTTTCGTACATCCAAATGATGACATCGCCAAGTAGCATTACGTGGTTGCCCGAGTTCATGTCTGGTCTTGCTTTATCGCCATTCCATAGTTCCCAAATGGTAGTGGCTCCTTTTTCTATTTGATAGCCCCAACTTGGATAAGTAGTGTTGGTAGCCAGAGAGTAAGCCAAATCTGGGCGACCGTTTTCGGCCAATGTTTTCATTTGCCACTGTCCACCAATCAATCCTGTGGCTATTTTAGTATCCAAATCAACGATTAATTTTTGAATTGCGTTTTTAAACACTGATGCTTTGTTTGTTGATTCTACAACACCAGTACCAAGTGGAATTAAGCTCGAAGACATAGAATTATTGTCGTACACTAATTTTTCGGCATCAAACAAATTGTTGTTGATAGCTTTTTTTAATGCAAGGGCTTCTTTTCTAAAAAAGGTAGCATCCTCGGTTTTGCCTTGCATGCTAGCATACATGGCCATCAAATTAAAATCATAATACAAATAACAAGAACTAAGCAAAACACCAGAAGTTACTCTTTTGGGGTCTTCGCTAAAAATCATTTCTATTCGCTCAGGCGGCATACACCAATCGCCATACGTATTTTTGTCGATTATACCGTTTTTCATTTCTGAAATTACCATAGAGGTAAATTTTTTCATGGCTTCGTAATTGTCTATGATGATATTTTTATCGCCAGTGAGTGCATAAATAGCATAAGGTAAAATGACAAAACAAGAAGGCCACACCACACCATCGCTATATATTTTGACAGTTCCACTATGGGTTGGTGCTACATCAGGGATAGAGCCATTGTCAAGTTGGGCATCGTTGATGTCTTGCATCCACTTTTTGTAAAGTGCTGTATTTCTAAAAATATAGGCTTCGCCTTTTACTTCTACTGAGCGGTCGCCAAGCCAACCAAGGCGTTCGTCCCTTTGTGGGCAATCTGTAGGCATGCTTCTGTAGTTGCCTTTGATACCCCAATAAGCGTTTTTATGTAATTGAGTCATTGTGGGATTAGAACATTCAAACTGGCCTATAGTTTCTATGTTATCGTGAACTACTTTTCCCTCGATAGTATTGAGGTCTGGCTTTGTATCAAGACCAGAAATTTCTATGTACCTAAATCCATGATACACAAATCTAGGCTCCCAAGATTCGCCTTTGGCATCGCCTTTGAGTGTGTAGGTATCTGTAACCTGAGCCGACCGCATATTGGCCAAATACAAACTGCCATCTGGCTTTAATATTTCAGCAAAAGTCATTTTTATAGCTGTACCCTTAGCACCTTTTATTTTTATTTTAGCCCAACCAACCATATTTTGTCCCATATCATATATATATGTGTTTGGTTTAATTTCTTTGAAAGCCACTGGTTTTATAGTTTCTACAACTTTGATTGGTTCTTTATTTTCGGCCGATAATATAGGCGAAGGAGCTATCACCTGTTGAGCAAAAAGCCAATTTTTATCGTCATACAAGGGCATATCCCAACCCAATAACTCTTTGTTGGCATCGTAAGATTCGCCATCGTATTCGTTATTTTTGGTTATTGGTCCATCAGTAGTTATTTTCCAAGTTTGGTCTGTACCAATAGTTTGCTTGGTACCATCGGTAAAAGTGATATTTATTTGAGCTATCAGTTTTGGAAATCGAGCTTTGACACCATCAATGGTATCTTTATTAGGATTTTCGACCCATTCACCAGTGGCTTCTTGTAGAGGCCGCAAACTTGTCCAACGCCCACAACCTAAGTAGCTTGCCAAGGCATTTTTTCCTTTTCTAAGTAATTTTTCTACTGAATAAGCATTATAATAAGAGCGTTTTTCAGTTTGAGATAATGCAGGTGTCAATACATCTGTGCCCACTTTATTTCCATTGATATAAAATTCGTATAAGCCACCAGCACTTACATATAAAGTGGCTGTTTGAATATCTTTAGCAATTTCTTGTTCTTTTCTTACCATGCGTGCAGGCATGATAGGATGAAACTTTAAAGGTTTTTCGCCTTTCATGGCCACATCCATCCCTATCCATTTGGCTGCCCAATCGCTGGTTTTGAGCAAACCCACCGCCCAAGTAGCAGTGGTACTCCACTCAGAATCTTTGTCGTTTTTGTCCCAAACTTTTACTTTCCAATATACTTTTGCTTCTGAATCCAAGGGCTTTCCAGCATATATTACTTGTTGCGATTGGTCAGAAATTATTTTGCCACTATCCCATAAATCGCCTTTGTTAGAATCCAAAATTTGTATAGACGATGCTACCAAAATCTGGTAGGCTGATTGTTTTTGAAAACTAGCTTCTGATACAGAATACCAACTCAATTGTGGGCGTATTTTGTCAATAACAACAGGATTGGCCATGTATTCGCACAATAAACCTTGTGGATGAATATTATCTTGTGCTTTTGACAAGAAAATGGACAATACAAAAAGCAAAAATGTGATTTTAAATTTCATTTCTTTATACATATAAATTTGAATACAATTATAATCTTTAAAATGTATAA
Source organism: Cytophagales bacterium (assembly GCA_013297755.1). Taxonomy (GTDB): domain Bacteria; phylum Bacteroidota; class Bacteroidia; order Cytophagales; family UBA9547; genus REAG01. Next base: position 68,242 of record JAAFIH010000008.1, on the reverse strand, counting down.
AAAGCAATAAAATTGTTTTTTATCTATAAAAAATAAAACTATTTCAAGAAGAATCTTAATTTAAAATCATATTTTACAAATAATGATACTTTTAAAAGCAATAAAAATAATTGTAAAATAAATTTACTTAACCCCTACAAAGAAAAATCAAACAAAAAATAGTTGTTTTTATATTGCTGATATAAATATAAAATTCAATATCGTTCACTTTAGAATCAGATTATTTTTCTCCTTTGGAAAAAGCCTAGGATAGAGGCAATAAAAAATGCTTTAGAAAACAACATTGATATAAAATTGTTGATTTTTACTAAAGAATGATAAAAAAGGTTACTTTTGAATGAATTAAAGTTTAATGTTGTTTAGTGATGACTTTCCAAAAGTGCCTCCACTTTTTTGGATTCTGCGGCTTCGTAGCAGAAATTGGATTCAGGGTAGGGGTTTTATTAATAAATTCCTAGACTAAACGACATTGAATTAAAATTATTTATAAAATTCATTTTAAATGATTCATTTTATCTACTAATTTTGTAGTTATTATTTTTGGATGAAGTGCAAAAATTAAATTCTGTTGTAAAAATATTTTTAATCATTTTTTATGTTCAATTACAGGCTCAAAGCACCTTTGAGCAGCCAATACTTCGTTTCTTAAAGGATAGTGTGCAGCTGGGCGAGCCCATCAAATTATCGTTTGTGCACAACCACAAGCCTAGTGTAGAAATATTGATGCCAGATAGTGCCTTTGATTACAGCCCTTTTGAATTTATTTCTAAAGAATTTTATCCAACCAAAACGGCTAATAATGTTTCAAAAGACAGTGTAGTATATACACTCTCTAGTTTTGAAATCGAACGTGAACTAAAACTAGCTTTACCCGTTTTTATTTATCAAGATGGCGATACTGCCACTATTTACAGCGATGATGCTATTGTAAAGTACAAAGAAGCCATTACCCAAATAGTTCAAAATGATAGCCTTAGAGTAAATTCAAACTTTATGGCCTTAAATAAAAGATTCAATTATCCTTTTCTAGGTATAGGATTTTTAGGTTTAGGCTTTGTAGCATTGGTCATATTTATATTCTTTAGAAAAAAAATTATAGCACGTTATAAACTATATTTTATAGAAAAAGATTTTGTGGCATTCAAAACTAAATATGATAAAATCACTACAGATTATCAAACAGCCCCAAAGGTATCGTTGCTAGAAGAACAGCTTGGTATTTGGAAAAAATATCTTCAAAAGCTAGAAAAAACACCATATACTACACTCACTACCAAAGAAATAACCAAATATCTAGACCAAAACCAAGTTACATCTTCGCTACAAAATTTTGATAAAGCTATTTATGGTGGGTATATCAAAGAAGATTTGACCAATTCTATGGCCTATTTAGCAGATGTTGCAAAATTAAAATTTGAAGTAAAGCAAAATGAGCTTAGAAATATTTGATAAATTATTTCGTGAGAATACTTTTTTGTGGTTTTCCAAAGAATGGTTTACTGAAGCAACCCTTCGTAGTTTTTCGTATGAAAACCCACTTTTTTTATATGGTATTTTAGCAGTTCCATTTCTGTTTTTATTACGATTGCTTATTCATATAGCTTTTAGAGACAAACTTGATTTTGCATTTCCCGAAAAAAACGTAAAAACATCGTGGGTTACTTGGCTCAGAATAATCCCTGACATTTTTATGGGTCTTTTTGTCGCTTGTGTGCTTATAGCTTTGGCAAGACCTCAAAAAACAAACGAAAAAGTAGAACAATGGACCGAAGGCATAGATATTATGTTGCTTTTGGATATTTCTGAAAGTATGCTTATCGAAGATTTTGCTCCTAATAGATTAGAATCTGCCAAAAAAGTGGCCAAATCATTTATCAAGGGCCGTTTTCAGGATAGAATTGGGATTGTTATTTTTTCAGGTGAGGCTTATTCGCTATCTCCACTAACTACTGATTATAAACTTTTGCAAGCCTATATTGAAGACATAAAATACGATTTGATTCGCAAAGGCGGCACTGCCATAGGTAGTGCATTGGCCGTAGGCATCAATAGATTGAGAGATGGCGGCAGCAAATCAAAAGTAATAATATTGCTTTCTGATGGCGATAATACTGCTGGTAACATAGACCCCATGACAGCCGCACAACTGGCTCAAGCATTTAATATTAAGATTTATACCATTGCCATAGGCAAAGATGGACAAGTTCCATTTGGCAAAGATCCTTTCGGAAATCCACGGTATGTAGAAAACACCCTTGACGAAACTACTTTAAGAAAAATTGCTAATATAGGAGAAGGAAAATTTTATAGGGCATCGAGTACTTCGGCTCTTAAAAATATTTTTTCTATTATTGATAAATACGAAAAAGCCGAAATTAAAGAAACCAGATACAAAGATACCAAAGATTATTATGATATTTATCTCACTTGGGCAATCGTATTTTTTGCTATTTGGATGCTTACAAAATTAACCTTTCTTACCAATGCACTTGAAGATTAACCTCTAAATGATAAAGGGAAACAACCTAAGGCTCATATTTTTTTTTATAAATTGTATCAATTCTACCAAAAAATGGATATCTGGAATTGATGATTTTAAATATTTAATAAAAAAAAATATTTTTTTACTTTTAATAACCATATCCACCATTTCGCAATCACAAAACAGTTTAGATGTAGTTCAGTTTTCGGGCCTAGTGGTAGGTGGCGATAGTTTATATGGTATTCCAGGGGTATTGGTTTATATACCCAAAGCTGGTCGTGGCACCAATACCAACGAATCAGGCTATTTTTCGATGGCTACTTTGGCTGGCGATACAGCAGTAATACAAGCATTAGGGTATAAGAAAAAGAAAATTTATGTGCCAAAATCCGAACGCAAAAGTGTTACTCTAATTATAGAATTGCAAGAAGACACTGTATATTTGCCCATCATTGATATTTTTCCATATCCTACTGAGGAAGTTTTCAAAAAAGCATTTTTAGATTTGAAATTAGACGAACGCGGTTATACCAGTATGCGATACAACCTCAACGAACAAACCCTAGCCAAAATGCTCACTGCCAGCAATATGTCGGCCACCGAAAATCAAAAATTCTCTATTCGTAATCAAATGAATCCTGGCATGAACCCCAATGGCACAAATGGTTTCCAATTACTAAGTCCATTTGCTTGGTCTAGGATGATAAAAAATATCCGTAAGAATAAAGAAAAATTAAAAAAATCATACCAAAGTGAGTAATATATGAATGATTTTAAAAATAGTTCTAGTATTTACTAATGACCATAAAACATATAATTGTTATAATTTTTATTTGCTTTTCATTATTTTCAGTTGGATTTTTGTTTTACAATGAAGATATAAAAAATAGCCTACCTACTGCCAAACCCACCAATTATAAACCAACTCAATTTGGAGTTAAATACGATTCTAGCTTTGCAATAAAGTCAAACAAAAAAATGAAACTACTTCATTTTTTTAACCCAGAGTGTCCTTGCTCAAAGTTTAATGTTAAACATATCCAGAAATTGGCATCTCAATATGCTACTAAAGTTGAGTTTGTAGCTTACAGTAATCAGAAACTAACCGACAAAAACTATCCTATTGCGATTAAATTTGATGAAAATGGCAAAATGGCAAAATTGTATGGTGTATATTCTACTCCACAAGCTGTGTTGTTAGATTCTAGTGGTCGAATTATTTATAGAGGCAATTACAACAAAAGCAGATTTTGTGGTAGCAAAAACAGTGAATTTGTAAGAATAGCTATTGAAAAAGAATTAAAAAAAGAAACTAATATTGAATTGATGCAAAAATCTGGTCTACCTTATGGTTGTGCATTAAAACTGAATTGATAATTTTATAAAACATCAACAAAATTAGGGTTGATTATTTTTCTTGGCACTCAAAAAATCTAAAAAACTATCAATATTAGTACTATAAGCCATAGGTTGATTCAAAATATTTCCATTGGCATCCACAATGACATAATAAGGTTGTGCATTTGTTTTGAAATTAGTAATCTGAAAATCAGCATTTTGTTTGCCAATGGTTTTCTTTAATTTGCCATCATTTTTTGAAGTATACCATTGATTTTCAGGCAATTCTGTTTTGTCGTCTACATACAAAGCTACTACAATAAAGTCGTTTTTTAATTTGGTTAATATATCTGGATTGGCCCATATATTGGCTTCCATTTCTCTACAATTCACGCATCCATGGCCTGTGAAATCAATAAAAACTGGTTTTCCTGTTAGTTTTGCACAAGATAGGGCTTGCTTATAATCAAAATATCCTTTGATACCATGAGGAAGTTCTAAAAAATCAGCATATTTTGGACTTTCACAACTTGAATTTAGTAACGAATTTTCATTTGAGATAGCTATTTTTTGTCCAAAATCTGTACTTTTTTGAGGTGGTAAATATCCAGACAATGGTTTTAGAGGTGCTCCAAACAAACCTGGAACTAGGTAAATGGCAAATGAAAAACTAAAAATGGCAAGTATAATTTTAAATACACCAATTTTTTGAGTTAAATAATTTTCGTCATCGTGTGGCAATTTTATTTTGTGCAATAAATAAAGTCCAATCATACTAAAAATAGCTATCCATATCGAAATATTTATATCTCTTGGCATAATATTCCAGTGATAGGCTTGATCTGCCAAACTTAAAAATTTGAGTGCCAGAGCTAATTCTAAAAAGCCCAAAACAACTTTTACAGAATTGAGCCATCCACCTGATTTTGGTAAGTTTTTGAGCCAATTTGGAAACATTGCAAAAAGCATAAATGGAATAGCAAAAGCCAAAGAAAAACCAAACATTCCTACTATTGGTTTAGCAAAATCTCCATTGGCACTTAGTACTAATACATTGCCAACAATAGGGCCAGTACATGAAAAAGAAACCAAAGCAAGTGTAAAAGCCATAAAAAAAACGCCAAGATAACCCCCTTTTTCAGATTGTTTGTCTACTGCATTCACAATAGAACTTGGTAGTGATATTTCGTATAATCCCAAAAATGAAAGTGCAAATGCTATAAAAACAACAAAGAAAAATAGATTGGGTATCCAATGTGTACTGATAAAGTTGGCTGCTTCGGCTCCTGCCAACTTGGCCACTAAAACTCCTAAAGTGCTGTAAATCAGTATAATAGATATAGCATAAACGATTGCTTTTATTCTACCATCACGCTTTGAAGTAGAGGCATTTAAAAAAAATGTAACCGTCATAGGTATCATAGGGAACACACATGGGGTAACTAAGGCTGCCAAACCCGACAAAAAAGCTAGTAAGAAAAAGCCCCATAAACTATCACTTTCACTTGATTTGTCTGTTGTGATAGTGGACTGTATTGTGGTTGCATTTATGTTTTGATTAGCAACATTACTACTTTTCAAAACTAAAGAATCTGATTTAATCGTTTTTAAGTCGTTAATATTTGTTTTTTTGTCTGTTTTTTTGTCAATATTACTACTATCTACTTTTAAAGGTTGAAGTTTAGGTGGTTCTGAAACTGTAATATTAAATTCAAAATTTACTTCTTTTGGGGGCAAACACATCCCAGATTCTTGAGAGCAAGTACAAAATTCTAAAACACCTTTGATAATTGGATTTTTAGTAAGTATTTTTATTTTTTGCACAAAAATAGCTTTGTCTGTTACATAATCGTATTCGCCAATGTAGGGGTCGTTTTTATGCTTGGCTTTAGGCACTTTTATATCCCCTATAAGCTCAAAAGTAGGATTTTTTTCAAAAGTAAATGTAGTGCTTGGTGCTGATTCATATTTTCCAGTGCTATAAACGTACCAATCTTTTTGAATATCAGCTGTAAAAATAACCTCTACTACTTGCCCAACTTTAGCATCTGTTTCTGATGATTTGAAGTCCCAAGTTACTGGATTTTCTATTTGTGCTTTTACTGAAAGCAAGGATAAAAATAAAATGCAAATAAATTTCATGTTTATTAATTTAACGATTTCAACATTCAGAAATTGGATGTAGTTCAAATTATTTTTAACAAATATACATAAAAGGTAAATAATAGTATCAAAATAAGTCTTTTTAACTTACATATACCATAGGTTTTGTTAAATTTACTTTAAATTTAAAAATCTCTTTTCAAAATCTAAATAGTTCTTATTGGTTTCTATAGTCCAGCAAACTTCACTCAAAATTGCATGAAATCTAGAAAGGTAATTTTTTACAAATAAATTACCATAAATTTTACCTTGAATGCCTAGTATAAGTTCTGATTGATTAAACCCAAAACTATCAGGAATAATTTTTTTTTGGTATATTTTATTAAAATCAATTTTTAATGAATCTTCTAGGTTTTGCATATCTAAATTAGTATAATCTTTGAAATTTAATACCATAGTATTGCCATTTTTAGCAATTAATGTTGTGTAATCTTCCGTTTTTGAATTTAGCACAAGTGTGTTTTTTGAGCTAGAATTAGTAATACTACCTTCATAAGAAATCATTTTTTTTCCATTTAATGTTATATATTTTTCAAATTTTTGATAATAATAATAGAATAATTGGCTTTGATTAGCAAAGCCTTTTTCTAACATCATGTTTTTTACAAAAGTGTTGTTTTGCCATAATACAGGTTGTATATCCCTGCTGCAAATGTTAATATAAGTTGAAGGAAATAATGAAAAAACTTCCGTAAGAATATTTCTAATAAATAAAGCTGTACTGTCGTTTGGACAAAGCGTATTCGATTGATTTACAGGTATTTGCGAGGTAGATATTGGTTTAATGTCATCACAATCTAATTCAGAAAATTTATCTTTTAGTACTTTTGCATTGGTAAGTATTTGAATTTGTGGCACCACAGTTACATATCTTTTTGAGGCATATTCTACAATTTCTTTTATATCATTTTGGGTATAAAATCCAACAGAATCTAGGATGAATGTTGATAGATTTGTAGTAAGTTTTGGATATTTTAATGTTTCGATTAACCATTTTTCATTATTAGAAAGTTGCCATTGCAACACATTCAATTTAAACTTGGCTAGTAAGTCTATTTTATTTTTTATTTCTTGTTTAGTAATAAAATTACTTTCTATATCAAGTTGCATAGCTCGCCAATTAAATCTTGGGAAATCGGTAATAGATACACCCTGAACCGAAAAATATAGCTCCAATCCTGCAATTTGAACAGGCTTGGCCAGTTGAAAAAGCGACTGAACGCCATAAAATATTCCTTGAGGTGTGTTTCCACTGATTATAATAAGATCTGGGAAAACACTTAATTTATATCCTTCATTACCTAAATCTTTAAAATAATTGAGCGTAGATAGTACTATTCTTTGAGGACGCATCAATTTTGAACTTATTACATTATATTTTTTTTTAACAGAATCAGAACCAAAAAAATGGGTATCTATATAATGTGCTATCCATTGCAATTGGTCTGCATTTTTATTTTTAGACTGTTGAATAATAATTTTTGTAAGAGGAGTAATCGAAAAAGCACCATCCAGAAGCTCAACAGCCACTGGTTTAGGGATAATATTAATTGTTTCGGCAAAAGTAAAAGAAGAAAGAAATAGTAATAAAATAAAGAAAGTAATTCTTGAGATCATTTTGTTTCTGTTTGAAAGTATATCAAAAATAGCATTAAAAATGAAATAAAAGTACAATTTATTCTTTTTGAGTATTTTAAATTAATTTATTATTTTTAACAATAAATAGAAAATTTTAATCAAATATTAAAATAATTTCTTCAATTTAATCATTTTCAATCAATTTTTATACTATTTTCGTAAAGAAATAAAATGATATAATTATGTGGTTAAAATTAATACAAAGATTTTTAAATATTTTTAAAGCCAAAGCCAACGATGCACTTGATAAAGCTGAAGACCCTGTTCAGATGATGAAATTAGCCATTGCAGAAATGGAATTGTCAATTAAAAATTCGACAGAAGCACTTGCAAAAGCGATGGGAAATACCAAATTATTGAAAAATAAACTAGAGGAGCTCAACAAAGAATCTTTGTCTTGGTATGGTAAAGCTACCCAAGCTATCAAAACTGGAAACGATGATTTAGGTAAGAAAGCTTTAGAAAAAAAATCATTACTTGATGCCCAAATTGAGCAATACAATGGCATGGTCGAACATTCAAGCAAAACTGTAGACCAACTGAAATTGCAACTTGATAGAATGAAATCTAAACTTGACGAAGCCAAATCTAAAGAATCTATACTAGCTGCAAAAGTTCAAAATGCAAAAGCTCATAAAGAAATTGGGGCACAGTTAGGTGGAATTGGAGATTCTCCACTGGCCGATTTCAAAAAATATGAGGATAAAATCAATAAATTAGAGGCCGAAGCTGAGGCCTATACAGAACTATCAGAACATACTGGCAAACTAGATCGCGAGTTTGATGTTTTGCTAACTGATAGCAAAGTCGTAAGTGAATTTGATGCCATAAAAGCTGATCTTTTGGCCTTAGAAGAAAAAAAGAAAATGGAAGAACAAGTAAAAAAAGATAAAAAAATAAATCAACATTTTGATGAATCACAAAAACTAAATCCTGCAAAACCTACGATTCAATTGCCTAAGAACGATACAGATAAACAAAAATTGATAGATAATTTTTTTAAAAATGAGTAATAATTTTTTAATTGTTGGGCTTGGAAATATTGGTGCAGAATATGAACGAACAAGGCATAATATTGGTTTTATGGCCGTAGATACATTGGCTCTAAATCATAAAATTAGCTTTGAAACTGATAGACTGGCCCAAACTGCATTGCTAAAGTATAAAGGAAAAAACATTCATATCATAAAACCTACTACTTTTATGAATTTGAGTGGCCGGGCAGTAAGTTTTTGGATGCAAATAAACAAAATACCCACTGAAAACATACTTGTAATTTGCGATGATCTACATATTGATTTTGGAGCTATTAGAATAAGAGCCAAAGGAAGTAGTGGTGGCCAAAATGGGTTGAATAATATCAATGAAATATTACTAACCGAAAATTATGCTCGTATGCGATTAGGTATTGGAAACGAATTTGCCAAAGGACGTCAATCAGACTATGTTTTGGGTTGTTTTTCTGCCGAACAGAACAAAGATTTGCCAATTATTTTACAAAAAGCATCAGATGCAGTTCTTTGTTTTTGCCTAGAAGGAGTAAATAATTGCATGAACAAATTTAACTCAAAATAAGTTTTTGTCCTGGTCTTACTTCGTTGTTTCTTAGCTTATTTATTCTTTTGAGCACTTTTAGAGAAACATCTAATTTTTGGCATATACTCCATAATGTATCTCCTTGTTTTACTTTGTAAATGTCATTTTTAGATTTGTAAACTTTCCTAGAACTTGCTTTACTTGCAGTTGCAACCATTTTTTTGTCGCTATTTTTTTGAGTGTCATCTCGCCAAATAGTAAGTTTTTGTCCATATTTCAACTTATTTCCTTTGAGATGATTCCAAGCTCTTAATTCAGAAATAGTTACATGATATTTTGAGGCAACTTTTTGTAATATTTCGCCTTTTTTTACTACATGAGTAATTATACTTCTATTTTTATCTTTTTCAGAATTAGGATTAATATCTTCAGTAATCTCCTCGCTACCCACTTTAGAGCAAGAATCCATGATAGAGCAATAATCAGCCATCAATAAATGTACTTTTTCCATAGGTATTTTCAATGGAAAATTTTTCAAATAACTAGGTACTCTATTGCGTAGCAACGTGGGATTCATACGTTGCAAATCCTCTGGACACAAATCTATATGTTTGGCTAGAGTTTCTACATTTATGTATTGGTCGGTATAAATTGTAAATGGATTGTAGATATTTTCGTTGTATTCTGGTATAATATTGTGCTCTTTATGATAATTCATTAAGTAAGATATAGCCACAAATTGAGGCACATAGCTTCTTGTTTCTCTTGGTAAGTGGTAATAAATTTCCCAAAAATCACGTTTATTTCTAGCATTTCTTATGGCTTTTCTTACATTACCAGGCCCACAATTATAAGCTGCCAAGGCCAGTTCCCAGTTGTTAAACATGGTGTGCAAGTATCTTAAATACTCACAAGCAGCTTTTGTTGATTTCTCTGGATCTGAGCGTTCGTCTATATACCAATCAATGTTTAATTTATAATATTTGCCTGTACCTGGCACAAATTGCCATAAACCAACAGCCCCAGCTCTAGAGCGAGCCCTTGGATTAAGGCCAGATTCTACAATAGACAAATATTTGAGTTCGTCAGGCATATTATTCTCTTTCAAAATTCTTTCAAATATTGGGAAATATGCTTCTTTTCTGCGTAAAACCATTTTAGAATATTCTCTATTTCTTACTACAAAATAAGAAATAAATGAATTGATAGTATTATTATAAACTAAAGGTATTTCTTTTTCAATGCGTTTTAATCTTACTTTTACACTATCTTTATTTACCTCTGGAACTGTAAAATCTATAATTTGTGGTGCTGGTTCAGGTATGGCATTATCTGCTATCACAGGAATAGCGTCTTCTGGTAATGCTGTGTTTTCATCTTGAGCTGGCAAGACAAAAACAAGTATTAAATTGAAAAATAAAATAAATATTTTGGCAAAAATTGTTTTCATACTAAGGGCTTAGCTTACTTATATTTTACGAATGTAATAAAAAAAAGTAAATATTTGATTAAAATTAATTTAAAAAATTTGTTGAAGAAATAAATAAATCAAAAAAAAGTAATAATTTAATTATAATACAAAAAAAATAAAGTAATATTATTTTATTTCTTTTTGATTTTCCAAATCAAAAAGTTCATTTAAGATTTCGATTAAATTATCGGCATCGCCACGTTTGCAGGCTGCTTTTAGCTGAACTACTGGCAGTTTAATTAATTTTTGAACCATATTTTTGGTGATTGTTTCTACAACTTTTAGTTCATTTTCTGATAATTGCTTGTTGTATCTACTTATTTCTTCAGTTCTTATGGTTTCTAAAACTGATTTTATTCTATGAATAGTAGGAGAAACTTCTGTTTCTTTAACCCAAGATGTAAACTCTAGTAATGTTTCTTTTAAAATTTCTTTTACTTGGGGTATGGCAGCAAGTCTTCTTTCAAGAGCTTGATTGGTTTTTTTTGTTAAATCTTCAAGGTTATATACATCAATACCAGCCAAGTTTTCGATAGATGGTGCTATGCTGCGAGGCATAGATAGGTCTATGAAATACTTGTGCGACATTATTTTTATATCTTTTAACTTTTCTAAAGTAAAAAAAGGTTCGCTAACCTGCACTGCCGACACTATAACATCAAAATAAGCTATGTGCGACCAAAGTAGGTCAATAGGCAACACACTTTTGCTCGAAAACTGTAATTTTTGTGCTACTAATTGTGCATTTTCGATAGTTCTGTTACAAATAGTAATGTTTGAATAACCAAAATTTAACAAGTTTTTGGCCACATCTTCGCCAATCTCTCCAGTGCCAACGAGTAATATATTTTTATTTTTATCAGCCAATAAAATATCGTCTATCAACTCTGTGGCTGCATACGATATAGAGGCTGCTCCATCTCTAAAATTGGTTTGTTGTACAATTTTTTTATTAGCATAAAAAATAGTGTGCATCAATCTATGAACAAAAGCTCCAGCCATATTGACATCTGCAGACCATTGGTATGCATCTTTTACCTGACCTATCATTTGCAAATCGCCAACTACTTGTGAATGTAAACCTACCGAAACTTCAAATAAATAAGATATAGAAGCCAAACTTTGGTTGTATTTTACAAAATATTGTTTTACATCGCCTTGTTTGCCAACATCGGTATTTTGAATAAAAAAATTGATAATGGATTCATTCAAATCAATTTCTGAAACATAATATAACTCTGTACGATTGCAAGTGGATATAAATATGGCTTCTTGTAAATCAAATTGCTCTTTGAGAAGCAACAAAATTCGTTTTACACCAAATTCATCAAAAGAAAAAAGCTCTCTTATTGTAATTGGAGTATTTAAAAATGATAATGAAACTGCTTTGAATTGTTCTTGAATCATAATAAGAATACAAAAATAACAAGTATATCTTAAAAATGGTTTTAAAAGTGCTTATTTAAAATGATTAAAAATAAGATTTTTTTTCTCATTAATAAAATTAAATTTATACAAAAAAAAATGAGATTTTTTTTTATTTATCTAAAGTTTTTATTTAAGTCACATTAAAATAGCTTTACTATTATATTTGTTAGCAAGAGTTTCTATAAATTTTGGAACTTCTTGATAAGTAAAACTTCAGAACACTTTTTTATTTATATTATATAAATGAGATTGATATATAGTTATTTAGTTTTTAAAAATATTATAAATGTCCTTTTTATGTTAGTTTTCAGGGCAAACGCATTTAAAAATATTAAAAATTTAAAATAAAATATTACTAAAAAAGAATGTTTTTTAAAAGTTGAATTTATAGTTCCCACCTTTGGATTCTGTGCATCAAACAGAAATTGGATTTAGGGTGTGGTTATTAAAATAATTGGTTATTTTATTTAGAATAACCTAAATGGGTTTGCAATGGTTAGTTTTTAAAGATTTTATAAATTCAAAAATAATTTGTATATGCGTACAATCTCCTTACATTTGCAAAAATATATTTAAAACAAATATTTACACTCATGTCAACGCTTACAGCATCTATACTTTCGGATAGAATCAATGCACTAGCAGAGTCTCAGACTATAGCTATGGCCAAAAAAGCCCGTGAACTTGCCAGTGCAGGACACAATGTAGTAAATCTTACTTTGGGTGAGCCAGATTTTGCTACTCCTATGCACATTAAAGAAGCTGGTTCAAAGGCTATAATGGATAATTTTTCTTACTACACACCTGTTGCTGGTATTCCAGAATTAAGAAAAGGGATTGCCGAAAAATTAAAAAGAGACAATAATATAGATTGGAAACAAGAAAACATCATTGTTTCTACAGGAGCAAAACAATCACTGGCCAATGCTCTTTCTGTGCTAATCAATTCAGGAGATGAGGTCATTATATATTCTCCTTATTGGGTTAGCTATGCAGAGTTGGTCAAGTTGTATGAAGGAAATGTGGTAGAATTGAAGGGTACTTTTAAGAATGACTTTAAGCCTACAATACAAGATTTGAAAAATGCTATTACAGAGCGTACCAAAGTAATTATGTATTCATCGCCTTGTAACCCCACTGGATCTGTTTTTTCTAAAACAGAATTACTAGAAATTGCAAAAGTAGTAGAACAAAACGAAAATATATATGTAATTGCAGATGAAATTTATGAGTATATTAACTATGGCGAACCACATTTTTCGATAGGTTCTGTAGATGCTATCAAAAATAGAGTGATTACAGTAAATGGATTTTCAAAAGGATATGCCATGACTGGGTGGCGTGTAGGTTACTTGGCTGCACACAAAACAATAGCTGATGCTTGTGATAAAATGCAAAGTCAAATTACCTCTGGCACTTGCTCTATTGCACAAAAAGCCGCACTTGCTGGTATAACTGCAGACTTGAGTTCGAGTAAGGAAATGACAAAAACATTTACAAAACGTAGAGATTTAATGTATCGTTTATTAAATGAAATACCAGGTCTTAAAATCAATAATCCTAAAGGTGCTTTTTATTTTTTTCCAGATATAAGTGCTTATTTTGGCAAAACTGATGGCAAAACTACCATACATAATTCTGACGATTTTAGTAATTGGTTGCTTAGCAACTATTATATGTCAACTGTACCAGGTAGTGCATTTGGGTATGAAGGTTGCATACGAATTTCGTATGCTGCAGCTGACGAAAAGCTAATTGAAGGTTGCAAAAGATTAAAAGATGCTTGTGCGACTTTAAAATAAAAAATCAAGTTTTGTTTTTTAAAAGTTTTATGCTTACATGACATTCAAAGTAAGTTTAAAAATGGTATCCATTTGAAATTAGTTTTTGATAGTATAAAAAATTATATTTATCAAAAACTAATTTCACTTGATTACGATTAATTTTAATTTGATTAATCAAAGTTTTATAAAGTATTGTATTGCTTTAAACACTTATATTGTTTTTACTTTTTTAAAAATGAATTTTTTGGATACTATTAATTACCCATAAAATTCATAATATATAGATCAATGTCGTTTACTTAGGTTTTTTTTTGTTGCCTCTATCTTAGTTTTTCTCCAAAGGAGAAAGAAAATCAGATTCTTAAGTTAAAGTTATTGTAATATAAATATTCAGACTTTGGCGTAGTTAAAGGGAAGGCACTTTATTATATATAAAGTTATTTGAAAATTAATTTTTAAAATTAAGTATTTTAGGCCTAATGGACAAAAAGTAGGCTAAAATCTTTATAAGTTATTGATATTCATACCTTTGGGCCAAATGAAAGGTTATGAATAAAAAAAGTGCTTTTTCTGCGGTTCGAAAATCACCAAGAAAAACGGTAAAAAAGGAGAAAAACAGCTCTATAAATGTATCAATTGTGGCAAACAATTTGTAGGAGGTCAACGATTAAATGATTTCCAATTATGGCAAGAATATGTTGAAGGTAAACAGACTTATCATCAATTAGCATTAAAATATGGTTGCAACATCAAGACCATACAGCGGAAATTAGATGTTATCAAAGTAGCAAGCCCAACTGATTTAATCAAGCCCGTTGTGGTTTTGATGGACACGACTTACTTTGGTAGAGGTGTTGGTTTGATGCTATTTAAAGATGCTTATTCAGGCACAAATTTGCATTGGGATTATGTGGCATATGAAACTGTATTGCTCTACCAAGAAGGCATACAAAAACTCCTTGATAAAGGTTATACAATAAAAGGTTTGGTATGCGATGGCAAACGTGGACTCATAAATTGTTTTAAGCAATACCCACTTCAAATATGCCAATTTCATCAAATTGCAATCGTTCGAAAATACCTCACTAAAAATGCTTAACCCAACTTGTATTTACCCTACCCAAAAACCTGAAATTCTGACCTAATTTTTTATTTTTTTTCATCTATTTTAGGATATTTTTCATTTGTTTTCGATACCAATAATTTGTAAGTACCTGATTATCAATTAGTTATGTTTTTTGAATTTATTTGAAACTCATTTGTGTTCCCCCAAAGAATTTGGATGTTAGATTGTCATTTTTTATCTTTGCAAAATGTTTCTAAAAAAAATCAATAAAGGCCCTAAAGATGGCAAAGTTTACACTTATTACAGGCTCTGTGAGAGTGTCCGTATTGGCGGTAAAACAAGACATAATAACTTACTAAACCTTGGCAGCTTAGATGGATTACTGCCAGATGAGTTAAAAATGCTCGCTAACAGAATAGAAGAACTTTATCTTGGTCTTACCAACCATTTGTTTTTTGAGGTAAGCGATCAAGTGGAAAAAATAGCCGTTAAATGCTACCAACAATTACGTGATAAGCAAAAAATAGCCTCTGTTGATAGCACAAAAAAAACTATTAAAATTACTGAAAATAAAGCGGAAGAAGCAGATTTTGAGCAAGTTAACCTCAAAACCCTAAAGCACGATGAGGTGCGAGAAGTGGGTGCCGAATGGCTTTGTTTGCAAGCCCTAAAAGAGCTAGATATTGCCACCGTTTTGGCCCAAACAGACATGGAGCAAGAGGCCATTCATAAAGCCATTACCCTTATTGTAGGTAGGGCCGTTTTTCCAGCATCAGAACACAAAACCGCCCAATGGTTGCAAAGCACAACAGCCCTTACTGAGCTTGTTTTTGGGGAACATAAGCCTATTTCTTACCAACAGTTATACCTTACTGGCGACCAATTATTTGCTCAAAAAGACATACTCGAACAACATTTGTGTACCAAAACCAATGAATTGTTTGATATTGAAGATAAAATCGTGTTTTATGATCTAACCAACACTTATTTTGAAGGAAGAAAACAGGGTAGTGCATTGGCACAATTTGGAAGAAGCAAAGAGAAACGTAGCGACTGTAAACTAGTATCCCTAGCCCTGGTAGTGAATGCAGAAGGTTTTGTAAAATACAGTAAAATATACGAGGGCAATATTTACGAAGCCCATACCTTAGAAACCATTGTAGATGCCTTGGCAACCAGCACCTCTTTGAGTGCCAAGCCTGTAATAGTAATGGATGCTGGTATCGCAGACGAAGCCAACCTAACCATGCTCAAAACCAAAGGATACGACTATTTATGTGTTACAAAAGCCAAATTAAAAGATTATACAGTAGTAAACCCTGATGCCACACCTGTAGAAATATTGGATAACAGAGGACATAAAATAAGCCTACAAGTGGTAAGAAAAGATGATTGTGAAGACCAATTTTTAGAGATCAAAAGTGAACAAAAAGCGGCAAAAGAAAACGCCATGAAAGATCGTATTTGCTTGCGTTTTGAAGAAGAATTACAAAATCTCCACGCAAGCATACAAAAAAAGGGAGGCACAAAAAAAATAGAAAAAGTAGGAGAACGTCTAGGCAGAATAAAAGAACGCTATCCCACTGCAAACAAGCACTATAACATAGAAATTGAGCACGAAAATCAAATAGCCACTGGCATTACTTTTGTGCTAAAAAACAACAAAAAAACCCAAGAAGAAACGCCAACAGAGGGCCTATATTTTGTAAGAACATCGTTAAAAGAAAACAATGAAAAATTGCTGTGGCGCATATATAATACCCTCACAGAAATAGAAGCCACCTTTAGAGTACTCAAAACAGACCTTAACATCCGTCCAGTATTTCATCAAAAGGACGAACGCACAAAGGCACATATACAACTTGGAATTGTGGCTTATATGCTCGTAAATACCATACGACACAAGCTAAAAAAAGCAGGCATAAATCATAGCTGGACTACAATAATTGGCATAATGAACACGCAAAAAGTAGTAACGACATCCTTTATAAACCACAAAAACCAACTAATCATGTTAAAAAAATGCAGCGAACCAAACGCACAAGTTTTGGAAATATACCAAGCCACAAAATATAAAACTAAACCATTTAGAATGAAAAAGTTTGTGTTACCCCAATAGAAAATAAAATCAACGTAATAGTCTGATAATCAAGGCTTTATGTAAAATTTGATACAAGTTGGGTTAAAACAATTTATGAGTCCACGTTTGCCATCGCATACCAAACCTTTTATTGTATAACCTTTATCAAGGAGTTTTTGTATGCCTTCTTGGTAGAGCAATACAGTTTCATATGCCACATAATCCCAATGCAAATTTGTGCCTGAATAAGCATCTTTAAATAGCATCAAACCAACACCTCTACCAAAGTAAGTCGTGTCCATCAAAACCACAACGGGCTTGATTAAATCAGTTGGGCTTGCTACTTTGATAACATCTAATTTCCGCTGTATGGTCTTGATGTTGCAACCATATTTTAATGCTAATTGATGATAAGTCTGTTTACCTTCAACATATTCTTGCCATAATTGGAAATCATTTAATCGTTGACCTCCTACAAATTGTTTGCCACAATTGATACATTTATAGAGCTGTTTTTCTCCTTTTTTACCGTTTTTCTTGGTGATTTTCGAACCGCAGAAAAAGCACTTTTTTTATTCATAACCTTTCATTTGGCCCAAAGGCATGAATATCAATAACTTATAAAGATTTTAGCCTACTTTTTGTCCATTAGGCCATTTTTTCTTATTTTTTTTCAATAAATATTTTTTAAAAATAAGTAATAAATTTTCGATAAATTTATGGATTAATTTGCAAAGCACAATCGCAATCATAATAGGTCTAAAAATATTTATTCTTGGATTAAATTATAATTATAATTCACAAATTTTGTAAATTTGTAAAAAAACAATCAACATGGCACGAATAGCAGGTATCAACACACAAACAAATGCAAAAGGTATCATATCCAAAATTACAGTTGATGTAAAAAATCATCCACAAGCCAAACAAGCCCTTACGCAAATAGGGATTATGGCCAATTCAAAAGAAGACATGGAACGTGAGGCCTTTTATAAAAAAATTAATAATCCTACTAATATGACTTTGGATGAAGCCAGAAAATTATCATACCAACATATTGATTCATTAAAATGGGACAATTAATACTTAGTAATAATATAAGAAATAGACTTGATGATTTGGTAGAAATATTATATTATGATAATTATTTCAAATTTAAAGAATCAGCTCAAAAATATGTGGATAAAATTTATGATTTTATAGAAACTATACCCAATCAAACAATTATATACGAGTGCAAAACACCTATTTATGGCAAATATTATGCACGATACAAAAACCTAAAAAGTGGTTTTATGTACTATATTACTTATGATACCATGGATGGCATTTATTTTAAAGAAAACATTATCAGTCCCAAAACCAAAGAATATTTAGCTATAAAAGGAACTGAAAAATAACCCAATGATCTGCTATATTAATTTATTTCTTATTTTTTCTAAGAAATTGAAATTCCTCTTATATACTATCCTAAAAAAATAAACAAAAAAGTTTAGGTAAAAAACTAACTATTTGTGAGGTGATTTGAATAAAAATATTTTACAAAAACCTAATTATCTAACCAAAACTTAAAATCACTGGCTTTCTCACGGCTTACATAGATTTCTACTTTTTGGTTTAGTTTCAGAATAATTTTTAGTTTGCCATTTAAGTGATTATGAATAGCGTCAATAGATTTGTGTGGAGCAATAAATTGCCTATTTAATCTAAAGAATAATCTTGAATCAATAGAGTTTTCAATTTCGTCTAAAGACTGGTCGAGGATATATTTTTTATTGTCTAATGTTACCAAAAATGAATATTTATCTTCGGCCATAAAGTATGCAATTTGTTCGTTTTCAATCGAAATCAACCTTTCGCCAACTTTTACTAAGAATCTGGTTTTAAACTTTTTAGTGGAAAAAGAATCTATCAACGAAGCAATATTTACATGTTGTGAACTCCCTTTTAATGCATTCCATTTATCAATGCTTTTTCTAAGTTCATCAATTTCGACAGGTTTTAGCAAATAATCTATGCTATTGACTTTGAAGGCTTTGAGTGCAAATTCATCATAAGCAGTAGTAAAAATGACAGGAGATGTGATTTTTACACGATTAAAAATCTCAAAACTTTGCCCATCAGCAAGTTCAATATCCATCAAAACTAGGTCTGGTTGCGGGTTTTGGTTAAACCAGTGTACTGATGAAGCTATACTATCTAACTTTGCTACAATTTCAGCATCTTTTTCTACTTCTTTTATTAGTTTTTCGATGCGTTTTGCAGCCGGAATTTCATCTTCGATGATTACAATTTTCATGGTTTATTTCAGAAAAACATCAATAATGGCCTTTTGCAGAATGAATTATGATTTTATTATCTATGATTTCATAAACTAGCCTGTGTTCGCCATTTATTCTCCTCGACCAGTTGTTTCTTAGCTCGTATTTTAATTGCTCAGGTTTGCCAGTCCCCTCAAAAGGATTTATTGTTAATTCATGCAGAAGCACAGACAATTTTTTTAAAACAGCCTTGTTGCCTGAAATTTGATGTTCTTCAATGTCATTTGTCGCTTTTTTTGTAAAATCAAGGCTATAAATCATTCTAATCCTAAAAATTTATTTATTTCATTAGGTTTAATTGTTTTAAATTTTCCATCCTTATAATCTTGTTGGCTTTGTCTAATTTTGGCAACAAAGGCTGGGTCGTAAGGTTTTTCTTTTTTTTGAGCAACAGTAAACTTAATTTTAAGGGCGTTCATAAATGCTTTTATTACCTCAATTTGGGTAGTATCTTCAGGAAAAGCGGTTATTGTATTTACCATAATCAATAATATTTACACAAAAATAAGAAATAAATGATTGCAAAAATAGTTTTTATATTAAATTCTAACTCTTTTCCACCAAAGGCATTTTTACAACAAAACATTCATTTGTTTTATCCACTATAATTTCTTTGTGATACAACAATCTATACCTATCTGCAATATTTTTAAGCCCTATTTTTTCGGATTCTATGTTGATGATTTTGGGTTGTAGATTATTTTTTACTACTAAATAATCACTAGAATCAACATAAATCAATACTTCTAGGGGTTTTTCGGCTGATATGACATTGTGCTTGATAGCATTTTCGACCAACATTTGCAACACCAAAGGTGGAATGCCATGATGTACATACTTTTCTGGTATAGTTTTATTAAATCTTAAATTTTGTCCATATCTTATGGTTAGCATAAATTCATAAGCTTCAGAAAATTGTAATTCCTCACGCAATTCGACCACATCTTTTTCTTTGGCTTGCAAAATATAACGATAAACTTGAGATAGCTTTTGAGTGAAATTTTTTGCAATTTCTGGATCTTCGTCTATAATAGAAATCAAAGTATTGAGGCTATTGAATAAAAAATGTGGATTTACCTGATTTTTGAGGGTTTCGAGTTGCGAACGCAAATTTTCTTGTTTCAATACCCCAATTTCTTCTTTTGCTTTTTTCCAATAATCGTGTACGCCAATAACTATAAAAATCAGATTTATGATTACTGTAACTAAAGTGCTATAAATAAAAGAATTGGTATAAACTTTTAGGGGTATATAATCATTTGAAAGCAACATAATTGTTTCAACAACTATAAATAAACAAAAAATAATATATAGGATGTTACAAAAAATAAGTAATAGAGCTTTTTTAAAGGTATCTTTTTCCCAGTCGAGCCTACATTCAATGCAGTATGCAATGTAAGACGAGCCCGACCAAATCATAAAAGCACCTGCTATGCTGCCAAGAATATTAGAAATAAAAAATATTTTTTGGCAGTCTTCGTCTAAAAAATCTTGTAGACACAGCATCAAACCTAATACAATTCCTAAAAGAATTTTGTAGGGATAAAAAGCAGAAATGAACAGCCAAAGTTGTTTCCAAAATCCAGAATTACTTATTTTTTTGCTATCAATGCTCATTTTTTATTTTCATTGGAAACTCAATTTTTTCGTTCTTTAATCTGAGGAGAGAATGAATTTTAGTTTTAATAAAATTTTTTCTTACAATTTTATTGTCAATCATTTCTACTAATTCAGATTTCTTTTGTTTTTTAAATTCAATCAATTTTTCTGATGCTAGAGCTAAGCCATATAGAATTTTGTCTTTTTCGGTCATTTCTTTATAGTTCATTTTCATAATAATTTTTTGGTACTAAAGTCCACTAAGATATCTCATTTTAAATTTTGCCACCCCAACAAATGCTACTCAATATTTGGTATAACAAAAGGTAAAGGATTTTGATAAAAATGGCTTTAAAAATACTATTTTAAAGTAATATTCTATTTTTATAATAATACTTTCAAATGCCTTTTGCCCGCTCCATTGGATTCAGCAATGATGTAAACATATTTTTTATTCATATTTGCAAATTTACAAAAAGCAACTTCAATTAATACACATTTTTTGTGTTCATCAAATATAAAACACTAAAAATAATAATATCTTGAATAAAATGAATAAACCAAGCCCAAAACACACCTTGTGTTTCATACATAGATTTTGACAGTACATAACCCAAAATACCTGCCATTATTGCTCCCACAAATCCACTAGGCATACCTGCCAAATGTGGCAATCCAAATAAGATGGCTGAAATCATATAAATATATTTAGGTTCAATAATTCCAGCAAGTGGCGATACAATGCCCATTCTAAATATCATCTCTTCGGCTAACGAATTGGTAAGAGAATATAAGATTATCCATAAAAAAGCAAAACCAAAATTAGTAAAATCAGGCTGCGATTGCGAAAGTGGAAAATACATAAAAACACATGTGCCAAGGCTGATAAAGATACTTAATAAAACGCCTGTTTTGAGCCAGCTATCTCCATTTTTGATGCCAAATAAAGTCAATTCCGTAGCTTTTGATGATATATTGCCTATCGAAAAATATAGTTTAAAATTATTTTTATTCAAAAAATAGGTAATAATAATTGAAATCACTGCTAAACTAAATAACATTATTTGATACATAAATTGTTGATTTAGGTAATTATTTTTGATAATTATAATGCCCGTATTTTGGCTGATTTGACCAAAAGTTAGCATTATTCCAATAAAAATAATTACAATAAAAATAGTAATAAAAACTTGATTTGCAAATAAATTCATTTTCATGATTTTTTATTATTAATATTGTAGAAACACGTTTTTTGGGCGTGCCTTTTTCAGAAACCTATAGGTTTGTAAATTTAGTAAGCTCAAAAACCCAATAAGGGGATTTTGGGCATTTATTTATTTATTTGATATATATATTTAGCAATGGATAGCTTTAAATAGGCTTACATTATTTGGCAAGATTCCAAATAGTATCAGCAGATAAATCTGCTTCAAAATCGTTCCATGCTATGTTTGTTCCATTATTTTGGAGCTTAGAAATATTGCTTTCTTGCTTCAAAAACATAAATACAGGATAATTCCAAATAGTTGAAACGACTAATATTTTTGTTTCATTATGCACAAACTCAAACATAATATGTTGATTATCAATAACTTTAATAGATTTTATTTTTTTCATTTTTGTTACTTTATATTTTAATTTATCTTTAATAATAAAAGCTAATATAGATACTGAAAATTATTTCTTAAGAAAATATAAACTAGTCTTACCAAGTTTTTGAAACTTGATAAGTCTATATAGTTTGAAACAACATTTTATTAACCATCCTTAGTTAGCCACGCTCAAAACCAAAGCACAAGACTAAGAATGGCAGAGTTCTTTTTTCAGAAACCTATAAGGTTTTAAAAACCTTATAGGTGTGTAAATTTGGTTTGCCTTTTTCAGAAACCTATAAGGTTTTAAAAACCTTATAGGTTTAAATTAATTTGGTGTAACTTTTAAGAACCCTATAAGTTTTTTTTAAAACCTTATAGGTTTAAATTGTTTTTTACCTTTAAAACATTATTCTATATTGAGGAATTACCATAAAAGATTGTTGCAATTGGTCTGAAATAGTGCCTGTGGCTACACTATATCTGCGTTGAAACACATTTTTGTTGTTTGTTACATTATTGATTTGAAGTATAAATTGTTGCGTAATTCGTTTTCCTTCACGTTTGAAACCCAACGTAACATCTGCTCGAAAATAAGCTGGCAATTGCTCTGTATAGGCTTCTGAATCAATTCTAACCGTTTTTTGTTGAGCCAAAGAGGCAGTTTCATCGATCGGAATATAGCGTCTGCCACCTGCAAATGTACCTTTTAGGTTAATGGAAAAAGTGTTTTTCTTACCTACTCTAAGTTCATAACCTGCCAATGCGTTGATTACATAATTGCCATTATAGGCAGTATTTCGCCATACATTATCTCCACCTTTGTATTTGGAATCAAACACAGAAGCTGTACCTAATACATAAAAACCATTGCTAAAAAAGCGTTCTAAAGTTAATTCTACACCATAATTATATCCAAGGCCTTTGTTTACTAAACTATCGTTGGTGGGGATTACAAAATCAGAACCCACATTGACCATGCTAAACGATGTACTCGATTGGTCGATTGGAATATTTCTCAAAGTTTGGTAATAGGTTTCTATTTTTAATCTCCAATTTTTAGCAAAATTATAATCTGTACCTAGCACTGCATGTATGCTATTGGTAAAACCCATGTTTTTGTTGCTCAAATTTGGGTTTACACTTCCATTGGCAAACCTACTTTGGTTATAATACATCAAAATTAATTGTGTTTGATTATGCAAACCTGCACCTACATTGAAGGCTATTTTTTCATTTGCCTGATAGCGAAGTCCTAATCTAGGTTCGAGAGCAAACGAATTGTTGAGCGAAAAATGTTGTGCATGCAAGCCCACATTGGCTGTAAAACGATTATCGAATTTATGCTGCCATTGAGCCCAAATTTGTGAAAGATAATTGGCACCTTTAGAGTCTCTCACACTTACAATTTTGCCTGTGGTGTCTCCCAAAATACCTTTGGCTGTAAAAGAAAAACCTATTCTATCTATATTTATTCCTGTATTAAATGTGTTTTTCTTATCAAATTTTTTATTGATACTAAAATTTAATGTAATTCTGTTGGTGGCATTATTGGCTTGGAAGCTGCGTTGGGTGCGAATTTGTGGCCTATAAATGGTATCAACAATCACAGGTTGCTCTGTGCCTGAGGCAGCCAAAACCAGTTTTGTAGATGTTTTATCGTTTATAAAATAGGTATGCGAAATACCCGCTACTCCCATATTGGAGCGAAACTGCACATCTTGTGTGCCATCGTTATAAAAATTAGTACCTTTGGCTGTGGCATTTAGTTTACTGTCGAAAAAATCAATATTACTCAGGCCACCAATGCCAAAAAAAGTAAACTTTCCAGCTTTTTTTGTAGGCAATTCTACTTTAAAACTTATATCTTGATATTCTGGGATGGCAGCACCTGTGCCAAACTCTACACCTATGGCTTTGAAAATTCCTAGCGTAGAATATCTGTAATTGACCATATAACTTGCCTTTGATTTTTTAGAAAAATAACCTTCTGTACCTGCTTCTAAGCCATTGAAACCCATTTGAACCATATGTTCTCGTTTTTCATTATTGGGTCTGCGAAGGGTTAAATCAAAAACACCAGATGTGGCATTGCCATAATTGGCTGGAAATGCTGAAGTCATAAAATCAGATTTGCCTAACTGATTGGTATTGAGCATACTTACTGGCCCACCTGTGCTTCCTAGCGCCCCAAAATGATTGGGATTGGGAATTTCAACACCCTCGAGCCTCCAAAGCAAACCCAATGGCGAATTTCCACGAATCACAATATCATTTCTAGCATCATTTGCACCACTTACACCAGCAAAATTGGCTGCCATGCGACTAGGATCGTTTAAACTTCCTGCATAGCGTTGGGCTTCTTCTAGATTAAACGAGCGGGCAGAGATTACAGCCATATCGTTGTTTGTTGCTGTTTTGTCGCCATTTCCTAGCACCACAACCTCGTCTGTTGTTACTACATTTTCGGCAAGGGCAATATCCAAAATGGTTTCTTTTCCAGCATTTACAACCACATTTGGCATGGTTTGCTCTTTGTATCCTAAGTAAGAAACTTTGATTGTTTTGCGACCTACAGGAACATTCAAGAGCTTAAAATCCCCGTTTTCGTCAGTAGTTGTGCCAATGATTGGGTCTACATCTGCAATAATCACTGTTACTCCTATCAAAGGCGATTTCGACTCTTTATCTGTAATCTGACCTTTTACCGTTTGTGTGGATTGTGCATAAATTCCTATGCTACCTAGCAATAAACCTAAAGCTAATGTTGTTTTGTATATTTTATTCATCATTATAATTTTTAATTTGATTCAAAATTGAATGATTAATTATTCAATAGAAATCACAATCTGACGAAGCGTAGAAAATAGGTTTTGAAGTGTATAAAAATGGTACAAATCTGCCTTTACCTCTATTTTAATAGGCTTTTATAAAACTTGGTAAACGCCTGATTATCTATGTTTTAAGAATTTTATGGGCATTTAATCGTATCCAAAAAAATCAATTTTAAAAATTCAAAAAAAATTCAAATTTTTGCTTCAATAAAATATTATATAAAAATCCGATTAATCAAAATATTTTTTTTTAAATTTGAATAAAATTAATAGTTACAGAATTTAATTCTGTTAGGATTTGGAAAACTAATTTTAATAGCAATCTTTATTATTATGGTTATTATTAACAGATACAAACACTACTATTGTGTAGTAACCTTATTAAGACCCAATCGCCCTCGTTTGCAACGGGGGCGGTCGAAATAATCGTTTGTAACGATTATAATAAACAAAAAAAGTCCCCTGTTCTCCGTAGTCTTCAATTATTCAATAGTAGTTCGGCATAGTCTCTGACTAAGTCGCGGTGTGGGCAAATCTCTGATTTGCAATATTAAAAAAAAGTCCTATTTTTGTAAGAAAAAAAAGGAATAGTATAAAAGCAAATCAGAGATTTGCAACCACTTCGACATAGTCAGAGACTATGCCGAACACTACGAAGAGCGGGGAAGCAAACACACAAGTTGAGTCTAGCAACAAAAGTTATGGTCTTGGTTTTAAATTAAATAATATTAAAGCTCGATATCATACACATCCAAAAGGAACTGATAGATTCAATTCTTATAACGATATGAAACTTAGTGCAGATTGGAATGTGCCAGTACATGCCATAAGCCCTAGCGGTCAAACTTGGCAAATACATGCCACTAAGGTAGGAATAGGGTTATATCCATATGGAATTAGATTACCAGAACAACGTGAAATATTTGGAACAAGGATTAAATAAAATATTTGTACTTTTATTATTATCTTTACAGTGTTTATCTCAAAACGATACAGTGAGGGTAGATAGTATTATCAAAAATTTTATTGAAGAAGGAATTAACTCCGAATTATCAAAAGAGTATGGCATGGTATTTTTACAAATAAATAAATATTCTGAGGGCATATTTTCTTTTACAATGGGAATTGAATTAAATTCAAATGAGTTTGATAGACAAATGCCGAATGAATATTTTTATTTAGACACTTTGATTGTATTAGTTAAAAATAAAACTATTTTAACAAAATTTTATAAACATAAACTGAGATTGTTAAATACTAAAACTCTTATAAAAAAAATAAAAAGTAAATTTGCAAATAATGAAGATACATATATAACTGGTACTTACAATGGTATAACTATAGAAATTAATAATAAAAATTTCGATTATAAATTTTATAAAAATGCAGATTACATACCAGATAGCTTATCCATATTTAAGCCCCCAGCAGGAATGTATCAATATAGAATTAAGTAGGCTCCCCCCGTTCTCCGTAGTCTTCAATAATTCAATAGTAGTTCGGCATAGTCTCTGACTATGTCGCGGTGTGGGCAAATCTTTGATTTGTAATATTAAAAAAAAGTCCTATTTTTGTAAGGAAAAAAAGGAATAGTATAAAAGCAAATCAGAGATTTGCAACCACTTCGACATAGTCAGAGAATATGCCGAACACTACGAAGAGCGGGGGTTGCCCTCTAATTGGGCATCGGAGAGTAACTCCCATGCCTGATTATCAGGCAGTTAACCTTAAAATGACGGCTATGATGTAATAATGAGGGCGATTGGTAGCTTAAGAATTTAACTTTTAAGAAAAACACAAACTATATACCAGGACATACAATTATTACTTTTAAACCAGACAAAAAGTTGAAAAATTTGCTTCACTTGGTAAAAGATATAAAGTACAAGTTAGAATTTGATGAGTTAGAATATATAAAAAAGATTATGAAGCAATAATTTTCTTTCAAGCATTATTATTAAAATAAAAAAAGCTTGCAAATTTGCATTACACTGTGATTTTTACAATCGTTTAACAACTAAAGAATGTCAAAAATATTAAATTTCAAAAAAATAATCTTTATATCAATATCCTGCCTGACTTCTTCTTGCATGACAGTATCATACACACCAAAAGTTAGCTTGGATGTTAGCAAAAATACAGTCAAAAAAGCAATACAATTTGATAAACTAGCAGATAAAACACCTAATAGAGACAGAAATAATCCTTTTGGTGGTTATTCGGTTACAAACAAAAATTCATTAGTAAATGAACTAGATGTTGAAATTACAAATGCCATTATTGCTGATTTTTCAACTAATTCTGCTTTTACTCAAATTGGTAGAAAAATTGAAAATCCAGATTTTATAATTAAAGGAGAAATAAATCGTTTCTATGGAAAAGTAAAATTAACAAATTTTGGATTAGTAACTTTGGCAACCTTACTACCAGTCGTAACATGGTATTTTGGTCTTCCAGTTTACAAACTAGAATCAGAAGTTGAAATCAAACTTAATGTTTGTGATAAAGAAAATAATTTAATGAAATCATATTCTGCAATATACAAAGACAAACAATATGCTAACTTATACACCAATAAACTATATGCTTTGCCAAATTTCACAAACAAACTTTTTAGTAAGACAATCGAAAAATTAAGAACTGAAATTACCTCTGATTTATCAAAAATGGAATAACCCCCCCCGTTGTCCTTAGTCTTCAATAATTCAATAGTAGTTCGGCATAGTCTCTGACTATGTTGCGGTGTGGGCAAACCCCAATCGCCCCCGTTGCAAACGAGGGCGATTGGTCAGTGACGGAATTTCAAGAAAATAGAATCAAACAAATTAATGATTATTTAAACAAATAATAAATGAATAATTTATTGATTTTATTGGATAGCACTAACTGTATTATCAAAAAAATAACTGATAATATCTACTTAGTAAATCATGGATTTGAAATTATACCTAATGAAGAAGGTTTAATAGCATTTATTGATTGGTATTTTGATGATAATAATAAGTTATTAAAAATAGATATTAATTTATTACAAGATTATATATCTGAAGAATTGCAAATAAATTTCAAAAGCAATAATTTAGACTATGAACACGAATTTAATAAGGTAATAATAAAATTAGGAGATATTAAAACTATTTCAAAGACTAAAACTATTTATCAAACTTTTTCAAATAGTAATTTTATAAAAAAAAATCGTAATATTACTGGCTTTTTGTTTGATTTAGATATAATATATTTAGAAAACGAATCAATTAAAATCTAACTAGGGTGTTCTAACTTTTGGAAAGTCCAAAACTTTCCAAAAGTTGAACAATGGGTGGCGATTTCTTAAAGGACTTTGCAACTAGGGCTATTATAAGGGGGTTGAATCATGGGTATTCTAACTTTTGGAAAAGTCCAAAACTTTCCAAAAGTTGAACAATGGGTGGCGATTTCTTAAAGGACTTTGCAACTAGGGCTATTATAAGGGGGTTGAATCATGGGTATTCTAACTTTTGGAAAGTCCAAAACTTTCCAAAAGTTGAACAATGGGTGGCAATTTCCTAGAGGACTTTGTCACAAGGGCTATTTTAAATGGGTTGAATCATGGGTATTCTAACTTTTGGAAAGTCCAAAACTTTCCAAAAGTTGAACATTGGTCTTAGCGTCTGCTAAGACCAATGGGATGTTGGTTAAAAATAGTATAATTGATTATTGGAAAAAAAACAACAACTAAGGAGGAAAACATATTTTAACACTTTAATTTTTAATTTTTAAAAACCAATAGGTTTTACTACTTTTGGATATCTAACACACCCACTTTAACTAGGCTTCTTTAATATATCGAACTGAAAAACAAATATTACAATTTTGTTTTAAACCCCTTTTTTAATTTCCCCCAATCGCCCTCGTTTGCAACGGGGGCGGTCGAAATAATCGTTTGTAACGATTATAATAAACAAAAAAAGTCCTTATATTTGTGTCATGGCAGGCGATAAGTATAGGAATGTAATTTTAATTTTTCGGTTTGATATAAAATGGCTGTTCGGCATAGTCTCTGACTATGTCGCGGTGTGGGCAAATCTCTGATTTGCAATATTAAAAAAAAGTCCTATTTTTGTAAGGAAAAAAAGGAATAGTATAAAAGCAAATCAGAGATTTGCAGCCACTTCTACATAGTTAGAGACTATGTAGTACACTAAGAAGAACGGGGTTTTATTAAAAATCGATAAAAAATAAATACTTAAATACACAAAAAAATGAAAACTACATTTATCACAATCATACTATTCGTACAAATATCATTATTTGCACAATGCCCAAAATCGTGTGGTATCGTAAGTGAAGAAAACGGAAAAAAAACATTATTTTATAAACTAACTCCTTCTCAAACAAAAAATTACAAAAACAAAGACTTAAAACTTGATTCTACTTGTTGCAAAAGATTCGAAGAATCACTTATAGCATGGCAATCAATCATTTCAAAAAAAGAACCTTCTGAAGGTCAATTGAAAGATTTTGTACAGTTTTATCCCATGAGCCCTCAGTGGGATAAAGCAAAAAAAATGCTTTGGGATGTTCAAAACGAAGAAATAGAAGAAGCCAAACTACCTATTCAACTATTGCAATTTATAAGAGAAAATCCAAAAGATCCACGCATACCCGAAATCTCCAAACGAATTGAAAAAATGGAAGAAAAGTTAAAGAAAAATAAAGCCAAGTAACTATACAATAAGGCTTTTTTGGATTTTAGATTGAAAAAAATAGATTTTTTAAAACTGATATTTAATTTTTATTAAACTATAAATTTGCGTAATATTTTTTTCCTAAAAACTCATACCATCGCCACGCAAAATTCTACATCTTTTTCTAGCCTCGGCTGTGAATATACTGGCCGGAAAATCAATAATAAATTTATTGTATAATGCTGTGGCACGTTCTGGGTTTTTAAAATGCTGCTCCACTATTTCTGCATACATAAATGCTGCATCGTCTCCATAAATATCTGATTTAAAGCGATTTGCTATTGTTTCGAGTTTTTTTATGGCCTTTTCAAATTGTCCCATTTTGCGATACAATTTAGCTTGCAAAAAATAAATTTCGTCTTCTATGGTATTGTCTTTGTATTTGGTAAGCATGGCATCAAGGCTATCTTGGGCTAGGGTATATTTGTTTTGAAAAAGTAATAATTCGGCATTTGCATACGATTGCAGGGCTTTGTGTGTACTATCATCGTCTAGGCCAGTATTATCTATGATAAAAAGGCTCAAATCCATGGCATCGTTGGCAATTTCTCGGGTAGTAGCTAATTTTAGCACATCTAAGTGGTCTTGAGCAAAAGCAAACTGACCAGTGTAGTAAGATAGTTTGGCATTGCGTAGCTTGGCTTCATGGCCAAGTGGGGTTTCTTTTTGGTCTTTTTCTACTTGCGAATACAGCAAGGTGGCCTCCCAGGGTTCGTTTTTGAGCAAATAAATGTCGGCTAAATCCATTTTGCAGGTTGATAAAAAATCCTTTTTCATCCAAGTTTGGGCCAATACAGTTTGCAACAAAGTGGCTGCACTATCTTTGCTATCAAGATAAAAGGCATAAAGCAACGCCCGATTTCTGTTGGTTTCAAAACCTTCGTGTGTTTTGCCTAGTTCTGCAAACAAATTTTCGTAATCTTTTATCAAAATTCTTATCTGAACAAGGTCTATTGGATAAGTATTTTTAATCCAATTTTCTTTTGTTTCAATTTTAGATTTTCTAGCTTGTGGATAGATGGGTGCACTTTTGTATTCACGTACCAAATAATCAAATATGGCTATGGCTTGCTCGTATTCACGGTTTTCGGCAGTTATTTTGCCAACCTCAAACACTTTAGTTCCATTGAGTTTTTGCAATCTATCGAGGGCTTTGGCTTGGATAAAGGCTCTGTAAAAATCTTTTTTTTGTAAGTTTATCCACAAAAGTAAGTCATTATACAAATACTGTTCGGGTTCGGCTTGTGCTCGTTGTATAATTTCAGATTCAAAAGCCGCAAACTCATCCTCAGATGTGATATAAAGCTGAAATTTTGATTTTAAAAATTCTTTGTCATTTTGGTTCATCAACAGCACCCTTATCAATTCTGCAATCATTTCAGGTATGTTTTTCTCTATTTTATATATTTCAGAAAGTTCCAAAGCATATATAAAGTCATCTTTTTGAGATTTTCGGGCTTGTAAATAAATATTTTTGCAGGCTGTAGTATATCCTTTTTTATTTAGATTTTCGACTGTTTCGGCTATCAAACTTGGATTATCTCTGCACGATTTTACGATTTTATCTACAATCTTGTTGGCCTCGTTTTGCCTATCATTATTTTGATATAAAGTAGCCAAATCAAGACTGTAAATTGTATTTTGAGGATATAGTTTGATACATTTTTTTAAAAATTTTTCGGCCGTTTCAGTATTTTTTGTTTTTGCCAAGCAAGTAAGATATTTGGCATAAAAAGTATTCAATTTGGATGCATCGTCCACAAAATTCTGATAAATAGATGCTGCCTTGGCATATTCGCCAGCACTAAAATATTCGTCTGCAAGAGGCAAACCCCCTTTTTGGGAAAAGCCCACTAAAACAACAAAAAAAAAGGCCCAAAAAAGTGATTTCTTTAATTTTAATGTCATGTAATATATTGTAAATGTAATAATTAAACATTTTATATCGCTCCCAAAATAAATATTTCATTTTCCTTTTGGGAAAAAGAGAAAAGGGGGCTGATATTAAAATATGTGTTGTAATGTCTTTTACTGAATCATGTTTTACTGCCTTTATCTTAATAATTCTCCAAAGAATAAAGAT
This sequence comes from Cytophagales bacterium, assembly GCA_013297755.1. Lineage (GTDB taxonomy): Bacteria > Bacteroidota > Bacteroidia > Cytophagales > UBA9547 > REAG01. The sequence continues at coordinate 36,100 of JAAFIH010000008.1, read as the reverse complement.
AAACGGATTTTTAAATTGAACCGAAAAAAAGATATTACAATTTTATTTTAAACCCCTCTTTTAATTTCTCCCCAAGTGGGAGAAAAATTATAGGAATGTAATTTTAATTTTTCGGTTTGATATAAGTAAACGACATACATATTTAAGGCATTATTTTTGGGGTTTAATATTAAAACAAAACGATAATTCTCAAAAACCATGCTAATTTACAAATAAATTTTAAAAAATCTATTTTATAATAAATCAACGATTATATTTTATAAAAGATTTGTTGAAACTTCACAAAACCCTAAAAATATTTTAAAATGCCCATCCTAACCCCAATTATAGTGTTTCGTTCAAAACTTTCATTTTACTATACAAAGTTAGGAAAACATCTGAAATAAGGTTTTTAGGAGTTCCCTTATAGCTATGTATTTATTTTGTCTATGTATTTTCTCAATTATCTAATGTATTAAATCTATTCAAAAGTTCTTTTTTTATAAAAATTGAGTATTCCTACCTATTTTAAAGGCAGAGTTTATCAATTTATTTTGTAATCAAATTTAACTTTAAATTAATTTAAACAATGAAAAATTACTTACTAACGGGATCAGCAGCTTTGATGCTGACTTTGTCTTGCTCAAAAAAAGAAGACGCACCCAAACCCAATCCTACACCAGCACCTGCACCAGCACCTGCTGTAAATTTAAAAGCTACTACTGCTAAGCCTTCTGCTAAACCAAATGTGGCCAATAATATCAAAAATGAAGCTAGCAAATCTACTAGAGCTACTGGTACACCTACAACTACCGACAAAAACAAAACTGGTGGCACCGTTACCATTTTGGCAGCAGCACCTGCGGCAGGTACCAATACAAATGCACTCTTGAGAGGTAACAAAAATACGCAAAGAACTGCCGAAGATGGTATGCTTGGCTGGTCGGTGTCTGAGGTTTATGTATTGGACCCAACAAGCGAAAACGATACTATTTTTATTGTATCTAACTCGGCAAATCACATAGATTCTGACGAAGATGGCATTGAAGATATATTGGATAATGATGATGACAACGATGGCGATTTAGACGATGTAGATACCGATGACGATGGCGATGGCGTAAGCGATGCCAACGATGACGATGACGATGACAACGATGGTATACTTGATATCAATGACTTAGATGACGATGGAGATGGGGTTCTAGATTGTGATGAAACTTTAGCTTCAGCTCTTGATTCTGACAACGATGGCACACTTGATAGTGTTGATACTGATGATGATGGCGATGGTATACTCGATGCTGATGACTCAGACGATGATGGTGATGGTATAAACGATGACGATGAAGATGACTTAGCTGATATGGACAAAGACTTTGATTTCTCTTTGTTTTTCTTCCCAAATGGCGAATATTTCACTTACGATGCCTCTGAAACCAACGATGCCTGGGATTGGGGCAACTGGTACGCAGATGCTACTGGCAAATATATAGCTTTAGACTTGGGTACTGCTGACGAAGAATTATACGAAATCGAATCAGTAAATGGTTCTACTATGATAGTTTCAACTTACGATGAAGAGTCTGGTTTGACAGTTTATATCAAACTTGAAAACTTAAATTTATAGTTTTAAGATTTAGTTTTTTATGGTTTTAAAAAAGCACAATAAATATTTATTGTGCTTTTTTTTATTTCTAGAAAATAGATATATTGAAAAGTTTTTGGTTTCAAATGTTATAAAGGTATCTTTAAAATGCTTCCTATTAAATTCCAAAAACCACTCCCAAACTCCAACCAACAGCCTAGCTCTATATCATTTGATTTTGCCGAAAAGTAGAGGCTATTATATGAATGGTATTTTTTAGAAATTCCTAGAAGAGCCAAAAATGAATAAAAATTACCTTATTGGTTTTTTATTTTTCTTTACTTGTCAAGATAGCAATGATTGCCAAAAGAGCTGCTCCTCCTAGAATCCATGGGACTAGATCTATATTGCTTTTTGAAATCATATCTTGTGAAGGTGTCATTCTTCGATTAATTTCATTAATAGCGGATTTTGGGCTTTTTCGATTAAACATAATAAAGTTACCCGTAAAATGTTGATGCTCAGAAACAGTATCTTCAATTAACAAAAGATTGGGAACATTTCGATTTACAGCATAATTCCATTCATCCAAAACTCTTTTTCTGTCTGCACCAGTGCCAGTAATAATGCCAACAAAAAGGTGTGAAGTTCCAATTTCACTCATAGTGTTGTAATCATTTATTATATTACTATAAAAATTTTGACTAGTTGTAATAATAAAATTTTTCTCTCTTAGCTTAGATGAAAGCAAAGTCAAAATAAACTCATTGTTGTCGTTTACGCTATATGATACAAATGCTTTCATTATTAAAGGTATTTATTGGCCAAGCAATAGCTAAAGTAACGGGGGAAATATTGTTGTAATATTTCTTTTTTAGATTTTACTAAAATCAATCTTTTTAATTGTTCTCCGCTCCAAATCGAATACTTGTTTTCAAATTTACAATTTTTCTCTAACCTTTCAAAAAGTTCTGTTAGTTTCGATGTTGGCTTTTGTCTACAAATTAGTAAGTATCCTGAAGCATTATAAGAATATAATAACGTGGGGATATTAATATCTGCAATTTTATCAGTTGAAACATCTGAAGTATGGAATTTACACTGAACTACCCAGCGTCTATCAAAGGTCATTACAGTATCAGTAACTTTGAAAGTTACAAGTATATCTCTACCTCCATCAGTTCCTGTGCCTGAAGGCTTAACATTTACATCTATTATCTTGTTTTCCTTCTCATTTTTTAGGTCTTCAAAGTAAGAAACAATTAAGTCTTCAAATTTTTTATCATCTAATATTTCATTAAAATCCAAAATCATGCTATTTTTAGGTAAGATAAAAGAAAAGTATTTTTCAAGTATATTCCAAGTGTTTGATATTTTAAGATTATCATTTTTTGTTAAAACTAAATCAAAACTTACATCTTGTAACTTCTTACATCCTCTACACTTCCTGTAATAGCTGCCAAGGCAGCAGTAAGTGGCGAAACCAAAAATGTACGTGCTCCTGGGCCTTGTCGTCCTTCAAAATTGCGATTAGACGTTGAAACCGAATATTTGCCTGCTGGCACTTTGTCTTCGTTCATACCCAAACAAGCCGAACAACCTGGCTCACGCAATTCCATACCTGCACTAGCCAGTATTTGGTCGATTCCTTCTGCTTTGGCTTGCTTTTCTACTTTTTTGGAGCCTGGCACTATCCAAACTTCTACATTTTTAGCTTTTTGTTTTCCTTTTACAAAATTTGCTACCAATCGCAAATCTTCGATTCTAGAATTGGTGCATGAGCCTATAAATACATAATCTATTTTTTTGCCAAGCATAGACTGGCCAGGTTGCAAACCCATATATTCTAACGATTTTTTAAAAGATACCAACTCAGATGGAGTTACCTCGTTTTCGGTTGGTATAGCATCTGCCACGCCAATGCCCATGCCTGGGTTGGTGCCATAAGTAATCATGGGAGCAATATTGGCAGCATCAAAAGTGTAGGTTTTATCAAAAATTGCATCTTTGTCGGAATACAAAGTTTTCCAATAAGCCATAGCAGCCTCCCATTTTTCGCCTTTAGGAGCATATTCTCGCCCTTTGATGTATGTATATGTTTTGTCATCGGGAGCAATCAAGCCACCACGAGCACCCATTTCTATGCTCATGTTGCATATAGTCATGCGCGCTTCCATAGACAAATCTGTGATAGCAGAGCCACAAAATTCTATAAAATAACCTGTTCCACCAGCTGCCGAAATTTGAGCAATCACATATAATACTATGTCTTTTGACAATACACCATTGGCCAGTTTGCCATTGATTTCAATTTTCATTGTTTTGGGTTTGTATTGCAACACACATTGTGTGGCCAACACCATCTCTACTTCTGATGTACCTATGCCAAAAGCCACAGTGCCAAAGGCACCATGTGTAGAAGTATGGCTATCGCCACATACAATAGTCATGCCAGGCAATGTAATACCTAATTCTGGCCCAATAACATGCACTATTCCCTGATTTTGATGACCAAGACCAAACAATTCTATGCCAAATTCTGCTGTATTTTGGGTCAATTTATCAACCTGAAATTTAGAAATAGCATCTTTTATGGGCAGATGCTGATCTTTGGTTGGTACATTATGATCGGCAGTTGCTCTAGTATTTTGAGTACGAAATACAGGCAAACCACGCTTGCGAAGCCCATCAAAGGCTTGTGGGCTGGTAACTTCATGTATAAAATGTGTATCAATATAAATGGCATCTGGGCAGTCTACTTGTTTTTTTACAATATGAGAATCCCAAATTTTATCGAAAAGCGTTTTATACATTTTTATATTTTTTTATAGAATCACAAAATTAATAATTTTATAAAATGTAGAATAATTAAAGTCAAAGTATTTTAAAAAAATCAATTTTAAACATTTTTCAAGAAAATAGTAATTCCATAGACCTTTATAATAATCATAAAAAATAATATTTTATGTAGATTTATCAAAATGACTTATTTTAGCATCCTAATTCGAGAGATTGAAACTCAATACATATATATATACTTTACTTTTAATCATTTGTGGGTTTCCCAACGCTATTTATGCTCAGACTTCACAAGATGCCTTTGGCAAAAATCGTATCCAATACCAAAATTTCAAATGGGAAGTAATAAGTACCGATAATTTTGATATTTATTTTTATAAACAAAGCCAAGCAGCAGCTGTATTGGCAGCCAGGTATGCAGAGGCCGAGTTTGATAGAATTACCGAAATACTGGGCTATGCCCCCTATTCGAGAACAAAATTGGTCGTATATGCAGCCAATTCAGATTTGCAACAGAGCAATATTGGTTTATCAAACCAACAAGTTTTTATTGGTGGATATTCCGTTTTTCTTAAAAACAGAGTCGAGGTTGCCTTCAATTCTATCCAATCTGATTTTACAAAAGATATTGCCAAAGGCATTACGAGCATGATAGTAAACGAAATGCTTTATGGAGGAAATTTTAAAGAAGTGCTACAAAGCACTTATTTGATGAACCTGCCCGAATGGTACCTAAGTGGCTTGATAGAATATGTGTCTCAAAATTGGACAACCGAAAACGATGATAAAATAAGAGATGTTTTTACGAATATAAAATTTAAAAATCCAAATCGTTTTACTGGCGATGATGCACGCATCTTAGGACTTTCGATTTGGAATTATTTGGCTCAAAGATATGGGAAATACATGATTTCTAACGTAATTACAAGTACAAGATATAGTAGAAATTACGAAAAATCTATTGCCTATAACACATCAATGGAATACCCTTTTTTTTTAAAAGCGTGGAAAAATTACTATTTAGAGCAAAACGTAGCACCACTCAATTCGTTGGTGCCTCCAGCAGATTCTATTCAAATCATACGAAACCCCAAAGACGAAACATTTTATGGCAGCATACATCTAAGCCCTGATGGCACAAGGCTTGCTTATGTTCAAAACAAAAAAGGACGCTACAAAGTAATTGTAAAAAACCTGAAAAATGGCAAAAAAAATATCGTTTTCAGGGGTGGCTATCGTACTTTCGACCAAAAAATAGACTACAATATGCCTGTACTGGCCTGGAGAAACAACAATAAAATAGGCATAGTTAATATTAAAAAAGATAAAATGAAACTCCTTACTTATGACATAAAACAAGAAATCGAAAACACTAGAGAAAAAATAAGACTAGAAATATCTAATTTTTTTAATGTTAAATATTCTCAAAAACAAACGTACAGAGGTATTTATAAGCATTTTAAGCAAGTAAACGATTTTAATTTTAATGAAGATGGCTCAATGGTTGTAATCAGTGGCGAAAATATATTGGGCCAATCAGATATATTTTTGTACAACCTAAAAAATAATAATGTTACCAAAATTACCAATGATATTTACGATGACAAACATCCACAATTTATGTCAAAATCATCCAAATCGTTTGTTTTCAACTCCAATCGAACCACTGATTCATTGCAGCCATTATCTAAATTTGATTATAAAATATTACCAAATCTACATGACATATTTTTATATAACATTGATACATCCAAAGTTTTGGCAAAGCGACTTACCAACACACCTAGTGTAAACGAACAGCAACCCAAAGTAAACAAATTAGGCGACATATTTTATCTCAGCGATGAAAGTGGAATCAACCAATTATACAAAACAAACCTAAAAGATACGACTAAACATGCTCTAACAGCCTATCGCCAAGGCATGCAAACGTATGATGTCAATGATAGAGAATCAAGTTTGGCTTTTATTACTTTTAACGATGGCAAAAATAGAACTTATCTAGACACCAACTTCAAAGCCAATGTGTATGCTGATAGCGTTTGGATAAAAACATACAGACAACAACTCATTGATATAGAGACTATTAACAACAGTAAAAAGAAAACACTAAAACCTAAAAAAGAACCTATTGCAGTAAAAACACAAACAGAACTGATACTAGAACGCAAAAAAAATACAGCCCCAAAAGACACCACCGAAATAGATATAGACAACTATGAATTTGAATTTGAGAAAGCCCCTTTAGTAACAAAATCTGATTCTAGCAACAAAAAAATACAAGAATATGTAGCTCCAGCTCGCTCCCCAATAGTAAATCTAAGCCTCAAAGACAACCAAATTTATGTAACCTCGCCTCAAAAATACAGAAACGATTTTGCCATAGACAACGCTACAACTGGCGTTAGAATAGATCCAATTCGTGGGTTTGGTGCAACATTAGCCGCCAACATGAGCGACCTCATGGGCAATCATAGAATAAATGCTGGTATATTTGCTGTATTCGATTTTCGCACAAGCATCATGTGGGCCGAGTATGAATATTTAAAAAAAAGAACTGATTTTAAGTTTAGAATCTCAAAAGATGTAATCTCTTATAGACGTGGCAACGCACTATTGCACAGATACGCTTTTTATAAATTAGAAGCCACAGCATCGTACCCACTAAACCCAGCCATGAAAGTAAGTTTTACGCCTTTTGTGGGATGGACTAATTTTACAAACCTACTGCCAACCCTAGCTTACCAAAAATTACCAGAAGTAAGAAATACCTATACTGGATATACAGCCGAATATGTGTTTGATAACTCAAGATTGCTTGGGTCTAATGTAAGTCTAGGTACCAAAATACGCATAGGTTATACCCAATATATATGTATAGACACGGCCCAATTAAACTTTGGAAAAATATATTTTGATGCCCGCAACTATACCCAAGTACACCGAGAACTGATTTTTGCAACTCGAATAGCTGCAGGTTCGTTTTTTGGGGCAGCAAAAAAGAAATTCTTACTCGGTGGAATGGACAACTGGGCCTTCAATAAAGTAGAAGATGCAGATAGCAAAAAAAATCCACTCAACCAATCCACTCAAGATGTGGGCAATACAGATTTGTTTTTCCATGAATTTGCCACCAACCTTCGTGGCTTTAATTATGCCAATCAATTTGGCAATAATTATATCATGGCAAACTTAGAACTAAGATTACAAATTTTTAAATACTTGATTAGAAGGCAAATAAAGTCTAATTTTATTAGAAATTTTCAAACCATAGCCTTTTTTGATGCAGGTGCCGCCTGGACAGGCCAGATAAATCCATTCTCTGAAAACAGCAATAACGCAGAAACTATCTCCAAAGGGCCATTTACTGCTCAAGTAAAAAGCTACAGAAATCCATTTTTGCTTGGCTATGGTTTTGGCTTTAGATCTATGGTTTTGGGGTATTATGCAAAACTTGATTGTGCCTGGGGAGTAAAAGATTTCAACAACCAAGGTTTACGATTGTACCTAACTTTAGGATATGATTTTTAAGAAAAAAATATATTAAAATAACTAATTTTAATTAAAATATTACTTATTTATGCAACATACCCAACAAGAATTGATTACTTTTTTACCATATTTTTTAGACGAGGATATCTATATTGACTTGCAGGCTGATACCCAAATTTTAAATAATAAAATTATTCCTCAACCTACAAACGATGCTGTTGATAATAATGAAAAATCAATTTTGGCAAAGCCAACTGAAGCACAAAAAATAGACTCTGAAAACCAAATCCCCAACAATAAAAAAGTAATAATACCAGCTATTGAAAACTCAAATGAAGAGAAAAATGAAGCTAAAGAAATAGAAAAACCAATAAAGATTGAAAATAAAATTATTACTAAAATAGATCAACCACATATATCTACAAAAGAACAAAAAACTGAAGCAATATTACCCAAGATTAAATCAATAAAAGTAATTATATTGGTTTCTTATATCAATGGTATTCCAGCATCTATTGAAGAAAATTATTTTAAAATTTTTGGAGCATTAGGATTATCAAAAACAGATATAGAAATTATAAATGTAACCGCCCAAAATCCTGAGTTACTCCAAAATTATAGTTTTGAATACCTTATATTGATGGGTGGAAAAGGCAAATCACTTAGCAACCTACAATCTTATACTGGCAAAAGAGATTTTTTGGAGATTGGAAAAGTTGATAATTCTAAAATATTATTTGCCGACAAACTAGATACCTATTTGCAAACAGGCAACGAAGACCAAAAACGAGCTTTTTGGGCTACTTTGAAAAAAGTGTTTGAAAAATAGAAAAAAATTAAATCCCTATTTTATAGTAGGGCAAACGCATTTAAGATTATTTTAAAATAAAAAACTCTTTTTTTAAGCCCCAACCCAATTTCTGTTACGATGCCACAGAATCCAAAAGGGAGGGGCTTTTGATACTAATATTTCTTGAGATAATATTTTTAAAGTAATATTCTATTATTATAAATTAAAATATTTTTAAATGCGTTTGCCCTGATTTTATAGTAGTCTTCAATAATAAAATGTAAGTTCTACATAGTCTTTGATTATGTAATGGTGTTGGCAAACTTCTGATTTGCTAAAAACAAAAAAGTGCTTATTTTTGCAGGGTAAACGCATTTAAAAAATTTCGCTCAAAAACCCCTATCCCAACCCTTTCCCCAAGGGGGAAAGGGCTTTGTCATTTTGTAATTTTAAGTAAATAGTATTGTAAAATAACAACTATCTTTTTAAATGCGTTTGCCCTGGATTTTTGTAATGTAGAATATAGAATAAAATAAAAGCAAATCTTAGATTTGTAGCTACTTCGACATAGGCTGGAGACTAAGCGAAACAGCGTGTATTTGTATTTCTGTAATGTAAATATAAGTGATAAAAATTGGAATGATAATATTATACAACTGTTTTTTTTAAAATAGGTATGTTTTAAAAAAAATATCATTTTAAATGATTTAATTTGCTAAATAAAATTAAAGCCCACTTAGTTATTAGGGGTTTTTCTAATTACTTCTTATCCTATGAACCTCTCTCTTTTACGACAAAACGAAAGATTTGAGCAAGGTTGTGGTTTGGGGTAAGGCTTTTGAAAACATAGTTTTGTTTTTTAGAAGTTTCCTTAATAAATCTTAAATGCGTTTGCTTCTAAACCAATCTTTTACAAAGATTTTATAAAAAACAGGAGTATTGAAATTTTATAAAAGATAAAAAAAATACTAACATGAATAATCTACAATTAAACGTAAGCCTTAGTTTTCAACAAGTAATCGAAGTAGTAAAACAATTATCTTCTGATGAAAAAATAAAATTGAATGAATATATTTGGAATGAAAATATTGATATTCCAGAAGAGCAACAAAAACTAGTCAAGGACAGAATCATAAAAAGCAAAGCCAACCCAAGTCGATTGTTGGCTTGGAATCAGGCTTCTAAAACACTAAAACCATAATAGTAATGTATAAAATTTACATTGATGAAGATGCCTTATAAGACATACAAGAAGCTACAGATTGGTATATTGAACAACTTAAAGGTTTGGGTTCAAAGTTTCAGAAACAAATAAAGTTGCAAATTAACTCCCAAAAAAAAGATGCTACTTTGTATGCTAAACGGTATGCGGATGTACATTGTATGCTTATAAAAAAATTTCCTTTTATGGTACATTATACCTTAGATGAGATACTACTTTTAGTAAAAGTTTTTGCAGTGATTCATACAAGGAGAAATCCTAAAATTTTGGAGCAAAGAAGCAAGTAAAAGTAAAACCCAAGTTCTCAGTAGTCTTCAATAATAAAATGGCAGTTCAGCAATTTTTAATCCTCACATACTATTTTAACCTTTTAGTTAAAGCAACGATTGTATTGTAAATGATAAAAGTTGGTAATATGTCATTCGACAATGGCTTGGCTGACTTGTAACATTGCAGAAACAGAAAAATACACTCATCGAATAAAAAACTAAATACACATATCAAAACTACAATTCCACTGATTTATTAAAAAAAATGAATAACTTTTTGTATATGTTCCGTATTAATAGTAGTTTTGTTATATTAATTTTATTAAACCACTAAAAATTCTTTAAAATAATGAAAAAACTAGCATTTATAGCCTCTATTGTAGTATGTTTTTCGGGTATTGTATCAGCACAAACTACTACTACCACATCAGCAGTAGTGGATCAAAATCTTGGAGAAATCGAATTTGACAAAATAGTGCAAGAGTTTGGCGAAATAAAACAAGGCCAATCAGTAACTGCTACTTTCAGACTAAAAAACAAGGGTAAATCTCCTATAATTTTATCCAATGTACAAACAACATGTGGTTGCACAGTACCAGTTTGGACAAGAGAGCCAATAGCACCAGGCAAAACTACTGAAATAAACGCTACTTTTAATAGTTCTGGTAAAATGGGTCAGCAAAATAAGGTAATAACTATATATTCTAACGCCAAAAATTCTCAAACACAAGTTTCTATTGTGTGCAATGTAGTGCCTGCTGATGCTCCTGCAGCTGCTCCTGCACCAAAAAATTAATTTTACTTGTAGTTCTTTCTCAACCCACAGAAAACATAATTTCTGTGGGTTTTTGTGTTTTATGAACTAATATCATTGGCCTGATTATTTTTTAAAATTATGTATTTCAATAGAAAAAACCATATAATATTACATAACTATCATTCATATTTTTTAAACATTAACCTTACAAATGCTTCCCTAAACCTAGAACTCCAAAAAAGAGAGGGCTTTTTTTAAAAGAAGAGTAGATATCAGGGCTTTACTATTTTCAATTTTATTTTCTAGGAGTTTGAAAACTTTAGTATTGATCCAAAGAATGATTTTTAAACCAAAAAATGATTTTTAAAAACTGTCTTTTATTTTTATTTTATCACTTTAGCAAAATTCTATTCGGCAGATTTCAAATTTATTATTCAAACTAAAGATTAAAATTTTGAAATGAAGTAAAAAAAAACAATATTTGCCCTTTATTCGCAATGACTTTAAAAGCCAACGTACAATTATCTTATTTGCCACAGCACGTAGCCATTATCATGGATGGTAATGGACGTTGGGCAAAAAAAAAGGGTGCTATGCGCATTTTTGGGCATAACAATGCCATAAAATCTGTAAGAGACACCGCTGAGGCTGCTGCAGAATTAGGTATTAAATACCTGACACTTTATGCTTTTTCGACCGAAAACTGGAATCGACCCAAAGACGAAGTCAATGCTTTGATGGCTCTACTAATCAAAACTATTGGAAGCGAAACCAAAACATTAAACAAAAATAATATCAAATTAAACACTATTGGCAACACTGCCGAACTGCCCTTAGACTGCCAAAATGAATTGTTTGAAGCCATAGAAAACACCAAAAATAATACAGGCCTTACTTTAACTTTGGCACTAAGCTATAGTGGAAGGTGGGAAATAGCCCAAGCCGCTAAATTAATTGCGTATAAAGTCAAAAACGATGAATTAAAATTAGAAGATATCAATGAAGCCGAGTTTTCTAAATATCTTTGCACCTACCCTATGCCCGACCCAGAGTTGATGATTCGCACCAGTGGTGAGCTAAGAATCAGCAACTACTTGTTGTGGCAGTTGGCATACACAGAACTGTATATAACGGACATTTTATGGCCCGATTTTAATAAAGAAAACTTCTATGAAGCAATCATAGATTTTCAAAAAAGAGAAAGAAGATTTGGAAAAACAAGCGAACAAGTGGCCTTGGCTACAGTATAAATTATTTATTATAATCATTTTTTTAAGTCATTTTGGGGCTTATTCCCAAAATTTCAATGATGAGTCTTTTATTAATTATTCAAAACCAAATACTTACAAAATTGGTGGAATTAGCGTTTCTGGTACCCAATACCTAGATCCCAACGCCATCATTGCAGTTACTGGTTTCAAAATTGGCGATGATATTCAAATTCCTGGCGATGCCATGACTGTGGCTTTACGTAAGCTATGGGATCAAGGTATATTGGGCGACATCAAAGTAAATGTAACCAACATAGAAGACGGCAAAATATTTTTTGAATTCAACCTAAAAGAGCGTCCACGATTGTCAAAATTTGTATTTCTGGGCATTAAAAAAAGCGAACAAGACGACCTAAAAGAAAAAATAAGGCTCATCAAAGGACGCACTATCACTGATGTGATGCAAAAAAATACACAAAAAAAAGTTAAAAATTATTATGCCGAAAAAGGGTACAATAATGCCAAAATTACTATGTTGCAAAGTTTAGATACCACTTCTACTGGTGCAAACCAAGCTACACTCAGAATAGTAATCAATAAAGGAAACAAAATAAAAGTGGATGAGGTAACTTTTGATGGCAACGATGCTTTTGAAGATAAAGTTTTGAGAAAAAAACTCAAAAATTCTAAAAGAATGCATCTTGTGGACATTAAAAATGTATACATGTTAGATAATAAGCCTTTTAAAATTAAACTTTTTAGAAAAAAATATATTAAATCAAAATATGAAGAAGACAAGAAAAAACTAGTCGAATTTTATAATTCAAAAGGATACAGAGACTTCAACATTGTTTCTGACACAGTTACTTACAAACAAGGAAAATTTGCTGATATTAAAATTAGGTTAGACGAGGGTCAGAAATATTACTTTAGGAATATACGCTGGAATGGCAACTATATCTATGAAGATGCTTACCTAAACAGGGTAATGGGGATAAAAAAAGGCGATGTATATGATATGTCGGCACTCGAAAAACGACTCAACTACAACCCCACAGGGGCCGATGTAAGCTCGCTATATCTTGACGATGGCTATCTTTTCTTTAATGTAGAGCCACAAGAAGTGGCCATAGAGGGCGATAGCATTGATATTGATATGAAAATGTATGAAGGGCCACAGGCTACAATCAATAAAATAAACATTGCAGGCAATACAAAAACCAACGACCATGTAATCATGCGTGAAATTCGTACTCGTCCAGGACAGAAATTTAGTCGTGCAGATTTGATACGAACCCAAAGGGAAATTGCTACCTTGGGCTATTTTGATCCAGAAAAAATTGATATTAACCCAAAACCAAATCCAGCTTCGGGTACAGTAGATATAGACTATGGAGTGGCCGAAAAACCAAGCGACCAAATAGAACTTTCTGGTGGATGGGGTGGTTTTTATGGGTTTATTGGTACTTTGGGCTTGAGTTTCAATAACTTTTCGGCACGCAATTTTTTTAAATTTTATAAATGGAGCCCTCTACCCTCTGGCGATGGACAAAAACTAGCCCTGAGAGTGCAAGCCAATGGCCCATCGTTTCAATCTTATTCTATATCCTTTAGCGAACCTTGGTTGGGTGGCCGCAAACCAACCTCCCTCAGTGTGAGTGCTTCTTACTCTGTAAGTAGGCTTGGTCAGAATGTATTTGGGGGTTTGGGTGGTGGCTTAGGTGCAGGTCAGAGAAACTTTTTACCTACCACAAATAGTAAAATTGGTATCATCAACCTATCTGTATCTCTTGGCCGCAGGGTTCGTTGGCCTGATGATTATTTTACGCTTTCTCATACCATTGGTTTTTCGAGCTATAGTCTTGATAATTATAGATTTGCCAATGTATCATCGGTTACTGGATTTGTAAATAGTGTAGTTTTGACAAATACACTGAGCAGAAATAGTATAGACAATCCTATGTTTCCCAAAAAAGGGTCTAGTTTTACTTTTAGTGTCATGGCTACGCCCCCCTACTCGCTTTTTACAGAACAAGACTATGCAAAATTTGGTAGCGATGAGGTAAGGCGACTACTCAATTTTAAATGGGTAGAATATTATAAAATGATGCTTGATGCATCGTGGTTTACCAATATTGCTGGCAAATTGGTACTAAACACAAGAGCCCATTTTGGTTTTGTGGGCAGATACAATGATAAATTAGGCCATACGCCATTTGAACGATTCTTACTTGGGGGCAATGGACTTTCAGGTTTCAATTTTATTCTTGGTTCTGATATTATAGGTATGCGTGGATTCCAAAACAATTCCATAGGACCAACACCGTTTACAAACGACCCAACTAAGTTGGATAATGGAGGATTGGTGTATAATAAATTTGTATGGGAATTGCGTTATCCTGTTAGTTTGAGCCAAGCTGCCACAGTATATGTGCTTGCATTTGCCGAAGGTGGCAACAACTGGAACCAATATGCAGATTTTAATCCATTGAACATCAAAAAATCTGTAGGCTTTGGAGCTCGTATTTTTATGCCAGCCTTTGGTTTGATTGGTATTGACTATGGTATTCCACTTAACCCAGACAACCCAGCACAAGTACAAAATTTCACATTTAGTATTGGGCAGCAAATAAGATAGTAAGAAATATTACAAATAAATATTTAAAAAATACTAGGCAGAAGTAATTTACATTACCAACCACCCATTTTCATTACAGTTAAGATTGTGCCAATGATGGCCACTGTAGAACCCATAATAAACCCAACCATCCATTTGAGAGTATCAGCTTTGGATTCTGCGATGACACGTTGAACTTCGGCAAACTGTTTTTGAACCTCAGTAAATTGTTTTTGGGTTTCGATTTTTGAAACCGCAAACATTCTTTGAGTTTCTTCTCTTAATTCAGCAATAGTAAGATGAGTTTCAGAAATTTGCTTTTGAACTTCTACAAACTGCTTTTGAACCTCAGCAAACTGCTTTTGAGACTCTGCCTTTGTTTCAGCAAACATTTTTTGAGTATCAATCGAATTTTTATGAATGGCCTCTAGTATTTTCAACTCCAATTTTAGCAAATCTTCTTTGGTTGAAAACACCTTTTTTGCTTCTACATAATTATCTTCTATTCTTACTCCAATATATTCTACAAGGGTGCGAGCTTCTTGCTCACCCATTTTGTCTCGTAAAATATCAACTAATTTAAAATCAGAAATGTACATACAATTTTAAAATTTATTACCAACCACCCATTTTCATTACTGTTAAGATTGTGCCAATGATGGCCACTGTAGAACCCATAATAAACCCAACCATCCATTTGAGAGTATCAGCTTTGGATTCTGCGATAACACGTTGAACTTCGGCAAACTGTTTTTGAACCTCAGTAAATTGTTTTTGGGTTTCGATTTTTGAAACCGCAAACATTCTTTGAGTTTCTTCTCTTAATTCAGAAATAGTAAGATGAATTTCAGAAATTTGCTTTTGAACCTCAGCAAATTGCATTTGAGATTCAGCTTTTGTTTCAGCAAACATTTTTTGAGTATCAATCGAATTTTTATGAATGGCCTCTAGTATTTTCAACTCCAATTTTAGCAAATCTTCTTTGGTTGAAAACACCTTTTTTGCTTCTACATAATTATCTTCTATTCTTACTCCAATATATTCTACAAGGGTGCGAGCTTCTTGCTCACCCATTTTGTCTCGTAAAATATCAACTAATTTAAAATCAGAAATGTACATACAATTTTAAAATTTATTACCAACCACCCATTTTCATTACTGTTAAGATTGTGCCAATGATGGCCACTGTAGAACCCATAATAAACCCAACCATCCATTTGAGTGTATCAGCTTTGGATTCTGCGATGACACGTTGAACTTCGGCAAACTGTTTTTGAACCTCAGTAAATTGTTTTTGGGTTTCGATTTTTGAAACTGCAAACATTCTTTGAGTTTCTTCTCTTAATTCAGCAATAGTAAGATTAATTTCAGAAATTTGCTTTTGAACTTCTACAAACTGCTTTTGAACCTCTGCAAACTGCTTTTGAGACTCTGCCTTTGTTTCAGCAAACATTTTTTGAAACTCTGCTTTTGTTTCAGCAAACATTTTTTGAGTATCAAGCGAATTTTTATGGATGGCCTCTAGTATTTTCAACTCCAATTTTAGCAAATCTTCTTTGGTTGAAAACACCTTTTTTGCTTCAACATAATTATCTTCTATTCTTACTCCAATATATTCTACAAGGGTACGAGCTTCTTGCTCACCCATTTTGTCTCGTAAAATATCAACTAATTTAAAATCAGAAATGTACATTGAAAATAAATATTTATTCAAATATACTAAAAAAATAAATTGTAGTTTATAAAAACAAATTTATTTCAGGGTAAACGAATTTAAAAATATTATAGACTAAAACAGTAAAATATTACTAAAAAAAAGAATGTTTTTAAAATACTTGAATGTAAAGTCCCTCCCTTTGGATTCTGCGGCATAGTAGCAGAAATTGGATTTAGGGTGGGGTTATTAAAATAATAGGTAATTTTATTTAAAATATCTTAAATGTGTTTATCCTGAGTTATCTAGACCTTATTGTATTATATATTTAAAATAGCAAATTTAACTATCAAATAAAATACTTTTGCATTTCTTAGATTTAATCTACCCAGAAATCGACTTTTTTACCTAGAATGATGGCTAGATTATCAAAATCATGACCTGCTTCAAAGCCAAAAATAGTTGGAATATTGTACTTTTGAGCATAAAAATGAATGATTTGATAAGCATTTTTGCCAAAAGGCACACTGTTGTCTTTCATATCAGTAAAATGCCCAACAATAATACCAGCCAAATTTTTTAGTTTTTGGGCTCTATCCAATTGATTCATTATTCTATCGATGTGATATAAATATTCGTCAATATCTTCTATAAATAAAACTTTGTTACTAAAATCAACATCTGTTTGGGTGCCAATATTATGATGAATAATAGATAAATTTCCACCAATCAAGTAACCCAAAATATTACCTTTTATATTCCATTGGTTAGGTTTTGGAATATATGTATCAAGAGCATCAACGCCTGTGAACAAAGAATTTTTAATAGATTCTACTGATATTTTTGCTTTTGGATCTGAAAAAAAAAGGGGCATAATGGCATGCAGGCTTGCCAAGCCTAATTGTTGAATTTTGGAATGTAGCACTGTGTAATCACTAAAGCCAATAACCCATTTAGGAAATTTCAAAAAATTACTAAAATCGATGTTATCAATCACTTTTGCTGTACCATAACCCCCACGTACACACACGATGGCTTTGGCAGTAGGATGGTCTAGTGCCCATTGCAAATCTTTCATTCTTTGCTCATCAGTACCCGCAAATTGATGATATACTTCAAATAAATGCTTGCCAAATTCTATATTTAAGCCCCACGATTGATACACATCTATTGCTGGTTTTAAATCTTCTTTTGCAACACTTCTGGCAGTAGAAATAAACAAAACAGTATCATTTTTTTGTAATAAAGGCGGAAAAATCATATAATTAATAGCATTAGTTTAGGTCTAAAAATTCGTCCTCTTTCAGCTCTACGGTTTTGGCTTTTTCGATTTTATTTTTGATATAATCCTTTTTAAATACCTCTTTAAAATCGTCTTTTATGGTCTTTAATTTTTCGATAATATGTTCTTTTACAGCCTTAGAATCATAAGAAACTTTAAAATTGCTGGGGTTTCCATATATTTTTAAATACAAATTGAGGCCACCTTTTCCATCGTTTTCTATGGATTGTGCGTCTTCGAGGTTTTCTTTTTTACGATAATTTCTTAAAGGTAATTTGATATGGTATTCAAATTCGTTGTCGAAACCATGTGTGCCTGATACCTGCATGGTAGTAATATTCGATTTTAAGACCATTTCTGGAATTATAATTTTTTCATTTGAAATTTTTATGTCGTTGTTGAGTTGCGAAAACGATATATTGGCAAGTGCATCTTCGTACACAAATTTCGACATTTTTTGAATCACCGCAAAATTGACTAATTTACCATTTTCGATGTTTAATTTGATGTCGGCTTTAAGTGTTTTTTTATCAACCAAGCCTGTATTATTTATATAAAACTGAGTATTTATTACTGATGTTAATGTTCCTTTTATGTTTTCGTTTGTAATAAAAGATTGTCCAAAGTTGTCGTTCATATAAAAAATGCTATCTATTTGTGCCTTTTTTATATCTATATTAGCATTTACTTGCAGGGTGCTATCTTGGTTTTGTTCTATAATGGCATCCATTTTTACAAATCCATTGGCTATATTCAAAGAAGTATTTTCGATAGATAATTTTTTATTTTTAAGCAATACTTTTGAACTTATATTACTTGCAGATATTTTCTTAAACCTAAAATCATCAATATGAGCTAGTAAGTTTAAAGAAATCCTTGAACTTAAATTATAAGTAATTTTTTGTCCATTATTTTGGTCAGTATTGGTCATTAACTCATCTAAATATAGTTTTTTTGATTTCAAATGGGCTTGCAACTCTAGTTGTTGGTTGGCATGGGCTAGGTAAGGAATAATATTTTTGAGAGAACCGTCTAATTGAATATCGCTATTGCCAACCCTGCAAGCAAAATTGGTTATATCAATGTCTGTATTATTAAAAAATATCTTAGCATTCATATTATAAAAGTCATATTTTTTGTTTTTGAGACCAAAAGCCAAATTTTGAAGTGTTATAAATCCTTGACTAGACACACTTTGGTAATTTTTTTTATTAATTTCATTTATATTTCCTTTAAAAATAATGTCAAAATCTACTTGTCCAGTAAGATTAGTTAATGGTGAATTTTCTAAATGTTTATTACAAAAAGCAGCGTCTACCGATGATTTAAGATCAAAATATAAGACTGGATTTTTTAAGTCAGATAGAGTAATGTTTCCAGAAATAAATTTATCAGATATTATGGCTTTTATATCTTTCATTTTAAAATAAGAGGAGTCGTCTTTGTTTCTTGTGCCATTGCTATATTGGCCCACAAAACCCATATTTTTGATAGCAATTCCTAGTTTTGGGTGAGTAAGCGAGGCTTGATTGCATCCAAAATCTATTTTGACAAAGGGTCTAAATCCACGGCCAAAAAAGCCATTGATTATGCCTTTGAAATATACTTTTCCATTGCTATTGTATGCTGCCAAAGGTTTGCCAAAATCTTGAGGAATGAGAGACAGGATAGTCTTAATATCACTATTTTTTTCTGAAAATTTGAGGTCAGCATAAGGTTTTTTGTCAAACGAAAAACGACCGTCTAGGGTAAAAATAGCATCTAAAACCTTTATTTCTGTTGATTTTATCACATATTTTTCGCCAATTTCGGTATATGTAAGCGTGCTAGAAATTTGCATAGGCTTATTTTTGAAAAAAGAGAGTTTATTAAACTTCAATTCGTTTGACAAAATATCAGTTTGCAAAGAAATATCCCAGTCAAAATTATTGTATCTAAATTGAGCTTTGGCATTTTTGGCCACAATATCATAATCGTTGTCGGTTTCTAAATCTTTGTAAATCAACCTCATATCTTTGAGTTGAACATCCGAAAGTTCAAAAACAATAGCATTTTTAGTGGTATTTTCTGTCGATTCCTTGATAATTGTAAAATTGTTGTTTCCTTTTTTATCAATTTTAAAATTCAATGTCCCATCGTTGATATGAATTTGTTTGATTTTGATTTTTTTTTCTAAAATATCTTTGATAGAAAGTGAAATAAAAAGATTTTTGGCTTCTGCAAAGTTTTTGTCGCTTCCTTCAACTGATTCTTTGATACGAATATTTTTAAATGCAATAGAAAAATGAGGAAAAGTTTCCCAAAACTCTAATGAAATTTCATCTACCAGTATTTTGGTAGAAAGGTGTTTGTTGGCCTCGTTTACAAACAAGGCTATGATTTTGTTTCTATACAAATAAGCTATGCCTATGGCACTACCTAGTAATAAAAATATAGAAAATAAAATAATAGTGATATATTTTAAAAGTTTTTTTAACAAAATTTTTGTAATTTTTTATAAATTTAATCTGTAAAATATAGAAATCAATTTTTGAAATTATTTATATTGAACCTAAAAACAAATATTATAATTTTATTTTAAACCCCATCCAAACCAATTTCTGTTACGATGCCACAGAATCCAAGTGAGAGAAAAATTATAGAATTGTAATTTTAATTTTTCGGTTTGATATATTCAAAATATTAGTAATATTTATAGTTTCTCCATATCAAAATAGAATCATTACCAAGCAAAGTCTTAAAATATTTCCAATCAAAGTTCCAAGGATCAGTTTTGCGTACAGGAGCAGTATCAGAGTGGCCAGTGATGTATTTTATTTTATAATTTTGTATATTATTTTTTACAATTTTTAATAAAGATTGGTACTGGTTTGAGGTAATATTTGATGATTTTGTATTTATAATTTCTATACCAATAGACCTGGTATTGATTTGAAAATTAGAATCGGGCAAAAATCCCTTGCCGCCATGATAAGCCACTTGTGCTTCGTTTACCATTTTGTGTATTATCCCTTGTCTGTCTATGATATAATGGGCTGCAACTTCGTTTTTTTTGTAGTAATTCAAGATACAATTTAAGTTGAAGCTATCATTTTTGGCAATGCAATAAGATGTATGTATGAGTATAACATCGGGTTTTCTTACTGAATCAAAAATGCAATAGCCAGCATCAAGACAAGCATCTTTTGTTTCAAAAGTTGACATTGATTGCGAAAACAGTACATTTGAAATAAAAAATAATAGTAATAATATCTTATTTCTGTGCATATTGAATTTCAACTTCTAAAGCAGTTTTTTCAACCTCTTCTTGTTGCATATTTCTAAATTTACGTAAGTTTTCTAAAATTCTATTATCGCTTACTGCCAAAATCTGTGCAGCTAATATGCCAGCATTTTTGGCACCATTGAGTGCCACAGTGGCCACAGGCACACCATTGGGCATTTGCACAATGGATAAAATCGAATCCCATCCCTCGATAGAATTGCTTGATTTTATTGGCACACCAATCACAGGCAAAATGCTCAATGAGGCCACCATACCAGGCAAATGAGCGGCTCCGCCTGCTCCTGCAATGATTACTTTTAGACCTCTTTTTTCGGCACTTTCGGCATATTCAAACATACGCTTGGGTGTACGATGTGCCGAAACTATTGTGATTTCATAGCTTACATCCAATCTTTCTAAAACTTCGGCAGCCGATTTCATTATATTCAAATCAGAACTACTGCCCATAATTATGCCTACTTTCACACTTTTATTGCTCATCAATGGTATTTTTTTGCAATTTATAGTAATTAATTATTAAAATTATAACATACCAAAAAAATTATATATTTTAGGCAATTTATAGATTTGTTTTCAATAATTAATTGGCAAAAAACAAATATTACAATTTTATTTTAAACCCCACCCAAATCAATTTCTGTTACGATGCCACAGAATCCAAGTGGGAGAAAAATTATAGGAATGTAATTTTAATTTTTCGGTTTGATATAATTGGCAAAAAAAAGATGATTTAGTCTGTTTTAGCATTTAAAAATTAAATCTCAACCCAGGCCCAAATAAAATAAATGGCGTAGCATTGCGTAGCAAATAGCCCCCACCCAAATAAAGTGGAAAACTCAATTTTGCACTCTGGATAGGTACAAGAGTAGCCAAAACAACAATTCCTAAGTCTCTACTTTTGCTATTTTCTGAATAATTGAAGGCATCTAAGGCGATAAATCCTGCACCAAAATTGTAAGGTTTGTATTTATTAATGCGTTCGCCATCATAAAAACTCATTTGGGCAATAAAAGCTATGCTTATACCAGATAGATTGCCATAACCTGGCTCGTTAAATTTTTTGAGTAAAAGCCCAGCAGGAAACGATACTTGCAAATCAAAATCAATTTTGCGTCTCAGTATAAGTTTTACTTTTCTAGTAAATCCTACTTCGTTGGGGTATTTTTGGGGTGCGTGGGTTATGGTAATGTAAACTTGAGTGAAGGGTTCGAGACTGTATGTTTTGTGCAAAAGTACATCGTTGAGGCTTACAGACTGGTTGTTGCAGTCTTTGAGATCGTAAAAAGAGCCACGTGGAGAGTTTTCGTTGGGGCATATCACAAGTTGGTTTATGTTTTGAATTTCTATCAAATCGCTTTTGCTATTTAGTAATTTTATTTCAATATTTATATACTGTTTGCCAAATAATTTTCCATTTTCGTCTATCTTGGATGGGTCAAAATTGATGTTTACGTCTTTTATTGATTTGTCATAAAAAATAGGTTTATCAAAAATAGCATGGGTGAGTGGCAAAGATTTATCGCCATAATTGATGGTTACAAAATCTAAATTAGTAGGTTTTTGGTATTCTTTTATTTGTAGCGAATAGGCCGAGGCCTCTTTATTCATAAAAATATTTACTTTTTTTTTGGGAATATTTTTGGGTATGTGCATCGTAAAAAAAGCCACACCATCGGTTAGTCTTGTAGAATCTCTATTTATTTTTTCGGCTCCATCAAATTGAAAAGTCGATGTTTGCAGGCCAGTACCTTTTATTCTAATTTCGATAGTTTCGCCAGGCGATACATGCAGGTTGTTGGTCCAGTCTTCGCCTTCGTGCATCATACTTATATCATCAACTCTAGGTTTTTCTAAAATACTAAAGTTGGTCATAAATCGAGTTTTGTCGCCATCTTTGATGTATAAATAGCCATCTTTGGCATTATGTACCGAAAAAGTACGAACTTTGCATAGTATTTTGTTGCTATTGCCCACCTGAGATTGGGTAAAAATCTCTGCAATCAAGTTGCCGCCACTTTCGGCTTCGTCTTCTATACGATAGGTTTTGCGAAGTACCATATTTTTATTGTATTCAAACTGAATTTCGGTACTTGCTTTAAAATCAGAACTAAAAAATATGACATTTTCTACTGGATTTAGGTAATCTATACGATTGGGCTTTGCTGTAAATGATACTATAAAAGGGGTTAATTCGTAAGATAATTCATTATTTTTGTTAATAAACGGTTTGTTGGTTTTGAGTTTTAGGGTTATTTTTCTATTACCTATTGATTTGGGTTTTATTTTTAATTTTATGGCATTGAGCGATGGAGCGATAGAAATGTCATCTTCTTTGGCATCGGCTATGTCGTTGGTATATCTGATATTGTAAGGGTCTGAGCAGGGTATTTCTATGGTTTTCTCTTCGTCTACAAACAATTCTATGGGTTCTTGGTCGGGCTGTAGCAGTGTTTCGGTGTAAGCAATAGTTTTCATCTGATAATTTACATATTTATCATTTTTAAGTTTTATGGATAATATTACGCCAACATTCTTACCATTTTCGAGGTCTAGAAATTTGATTTTACCTGTAAAATAATTGCCCTCAAAGGCACGTAGAGAATCCAAAATAGTGTAATCAGCCGTTGACACTATGTCTATGGCAGCTATTTGAGCATCTTTTGTGGGTCTAAAGATGAGCTCGGCCACTTGTTGGTTTTGAATAAATTTGAAAAAAATATGTTTTTCAAATTGATACAAATAAGTTGATTTATTACTAAAATATACTGATGTATCTATTTTAAGAGTAATAGATTCAAAAAATAAATCCACTGTTTGAGCCATTGAAAACTGAAAAAATACAACCAATAAAAAGACTATTTTTTTCATAAAATCAATTTTTAAAAGTAATATATGGACTTATTTATTCATTTTTTCTCTCAATGCTTTAATTTCGGGATGAGTAATATATTCGTCATAAGGCATCATTTTATCAATAATACCATTGGGCGTAATTTCTATTATTCTATTGGCCACAGTTTGCACAAATTCGTGGTCGTGGCAAGTAAAAATGACTGTCCCTTTGAAATCAATCAAGGCATTGTTGAAAGCAGTAATCGATTCCAAATCTAGGTGATTGGTAGGTTCGTCTAGCAAGAGCATATTGGCACCAGTCATAATCATACGAGAAGTCATACATCTTACTTTTTCGCCACCAGAAAGTACTTTGCAATTTTTGAAAGTTTCTTCTCCAGAGAACAACATTCGCCCCAAAAAGCCACGAATAAAAGTTTCGTCTTTTTCGGTAGAATATTGGCGAAGCCAATCTATTAAATTGAGGTTTACATCAAAAAAATGAGAATTATCGTTTGGCAAATAGGCTTTAGTTATAGTAACACCCCACTTGAAATCGCCTTGTGTAGGAGTGGCATTATCAGTAATAATTTCAAAAAAGCTAGTAGTAGTCAATCCACTTTTGCCAAGCACTGCTATTTTATCGCCTTTGTTGATAGAAAAGGAAATGTTTTTGAAAAGTACAGTACCATCTTGGGCCTGCGCAGCCAGATTTTCGACTGTTAATATTTGATCGCCAGCTTCTCTTTCTTGTTTAAATTGTATGCCAGGGTAGCGTCTTGACGATGGTTTTATCTCATCAACAGTAAGTTTTTCTAACATTTTTCTGCGACTAGTGGCCTGTTTGGATTTAGACATATTGGCACTAAATCGCTCGATAAACGATTGTAATTCTTTTCGTTTTTCTTCGGTTTTTTTGTTTTGGTCGCCTCGTTGTTTGAGAGCCAATTGGCTTGATTCGTACCAAAAAGTATAATTTCCAGAATATAAATTTATTTTAGAAAAATCAATATCCACCATGTGGGTACATACAGAGTCCAAAAAATGCCTATCATGCGACACTACAATAACAGTGTTAGGGAAATCTGCCAAAAAAGCCTCAAGCCAAAGGATAGTTTCTACATCCAAATCGTTGGTGGGTTCGTCCAAAAGCAACACATCTGGGTTTCCAAAAAGTGCTTGAGCAAGCAATACTCTTACTTTTTCGTTTCCACTCAGTTCTTTTACAGATTTGTAGTGGCAGTCTTCGGTAATACCAAGGGAGCTCAAAATCTGAGCAGCATCGGTTTCGGCATCCCAGCCGTTCATTTCTGCAAATTCGGCCTCTAGTTCAGAAGCACGATTGCCGTCTTCTTCAGAGAAATCGGCTTTTGCGTAGATTTCTTCTTTTTCTTGCATGATGTTCCACAATTTTTTGTGACCCATAATTACAGCATTCAACACCACACATTCATCAAAAGCATAGTGATTTTGGCTCAATACTGCCATTCGAGCACCAGTAGCCAGAGTTACATGGCCAGTAGTGGGGTCTATTTCGCCCGACAAAATTTTCAAAAAAGTAGATTTACCAGCTCCATTTGCTCCAATTACTCCATAGCAATTATTGTTTGCAAATTTTAAATTTACATCATCAAAAAGTATGCGTTTGCCAAAACGTAGCGATAAATTGGATACTGTAAGCATGATTGGAAAAGAGTGTTTTTTGCAAAATTATAAAAAATAGCTTTAAAACAAAACTATAAACTTCAACTTGTTATGAATTTGGTTTTACAGTCTATTAAAAAATATATACTCTAATATGTTTTTTGTTAAATCAAGACAATATTAAAAATATATCAGAAGGTATAAAAAAATTAAAATATTTTCAATTTATATTTACAATATTACTAATATATTTATCTAGCAGAGGCTTGATTCATAAAAATAGCTAAAAATAAATTAAGTTATCAGCATCAATATCAGCCAGTTCGCCCTTTTGGCGAAACACAAGCATACCTTTGTTTTTGGCCTGTTTGGCAACTTCTAAAGGTACAGACATGCCGCCAATGCCTAGATAAAAATTATAATTTGCATAATCAGGGAACAAAATTTTGAAATTTGGCAGCTTTTTGGTAATTAATTTATCTATATCTGTTGGGTGAACTTTGTGTTTTATTTCTACCAAAGCTATTGTATTTCCATTATACAAAACTATATCAAATTCGTCTTCTACTTGTTTGTTTTTTCCTTTAATATTTAGAGATATTTCATCAAATTTTACATGATTGATTTGTAAGTTTTCTTGAAGAGCATAGTAAAAAAACTCCTCGGCAGTATGGCCAAGATTAACTCCAATACTCCAAAGTTTTGAATCAGTTTTGGCTAATTGAGCATCAGTTTTGGCTAATTGAGCATCAGTTTTTAGTTGCGAAGCCTTTAATTCAGATATATGTTGATCAGTTTTAATTTGCGAGGCTTCTAATCTTAATTGAGCCTCTTGAATTTTAATCATATTGGCTTCTATAATGGCAAGTCTATCCATGATAATTTTTTTTCAAAGATACAAAAAAAGTCAATATAGTAAATGATTTTGAATTGGTTTGGGTAGAATTATTTATTACCAACGCTGTAATAAAATATCAAAATCATAAAGTATTTTTTTTATAATAAATTTTTTAAAAACATTAAAAAAATCTCCTTTACATTGATATTTCACCCTTTTTTAATATGTATTGCCAGATTCAATTTAGTGGTTGTTTGTCAAAATTAAATAAAAGACCCTTAATTATGCAAATTAAAGCCTTTTTTTCTAATTTTGATTTTAGTTGGATGTCGGTAAATTATTTTTACTAATTTAAACTTTGATTTTTCCCTTTAAATAGCATTTTAAATTTAATAATTTTTAAATTTTTACTTATATTGAAATAAACTATGACAAAAATTAAGTCATCCAACAGAGTGGAGTAAATCACTTTCATCCACAAAATTCTGCTTTTTTTCGCATTTAATATTATCATAAATAACAAAGTGTTTCATTTGCTTAAATTATTTTTGAATAATATATGAAAAACAAACTTATTATTATCTCTGTACACGTCATCGCTTGGATGCTGTTGTTACTTGTTCCTTTTTTATCAACTTATCAAGTTTTACAATCTTTGGTATTAGATGATAAAATACTTAGATATATGCCAATTTTTATATCAAGTCTTTGTTTAATTGCCATTTTTTATGCAAATTATTTTATTCTGATTCCTAAATTTCTATTTACAAAAAAATATAAAAATTACTTTTTTTCGTTTGTAGGAAGTGTAATTCTAGCCTTATTTTTTGCAAATTTAATTTTTTATCTATTTGATTTTAATCCTCAAAAGCTAGAGAAGCTCAATCCATTAATCCAAAATATAAAGCCAATTGCTGCAGCAAACAATTTGCTAATGTTGGTTATATCATTTGTGGCTGCTTATTGTCTTGCATTAATCACTAAAATGAAAAAAGTAGAGCAAGAAAAACTATCTGCTCAAATTTCTTCGCTCAAATCACAAATCAATCCACATTTTTTGTTTAATACACTAAATAGTATTTATGCTACTGCCATAGATTCTTCTCCTCAAACTGCCGAAATGGTGGCTAAACTATCAGAAATGATGCGATATACCATGAGCGAAACTCAGAATGATTTTGTGGACTTAGAAGATGAGATTACATATATCGACAATTTTATTGAGCTACAAAAAATGCGTTTAGACGACAAAGTAAAGCTAGAATACAAAACCGAAAGCAATTTCTCAGGACTTAAAATTGCACCTATGTTGTTGATTCCTTTTATTGAAAATTGTTTTAAACATGGTGTAAATTCAGAAGAAGATAGCAACATTTATATATTAATAGAATTAAAAGAAACAGAGTTTCATTTGAAAGTGGTTAACAACAAAGTTCAAACTCAAAAAGAAACTACAGAAAGAAGTGGCTTGGGAATTGAAAATACCAAACACAGATTGGAATTGATTTATTCTACCAAACATTTGCTTACTATAAAAGACACTGCTCAAAGTTTTAGGGTTTCATTACATATTAATCTCCAATGATAAAAGCAATTGCTATAGATGACGAGCCTTTGGCACTCAAAGTAATTCAAACTTTGTGTGATAAAACAGATTTTATTCTATTAGAAAAAACATTTACCCAGCCTACTGAGGCACTTAAACATCTGCGAAAATTTCCTACTGATTTGATTTTTGTGGATAAACACATGCCTTCGATGACAGGCATAAAGTTGGTAGAAGCCCTTGAGCAAAACACAATGGTGATTTTTAGCACTGCTTTTAACGAATATGCAGCCAAAAGTTATGATCTCAATGCCATTGACTATCTCCTAAAACCCATCAGCCAAAAGCGGTTTGAGCAGGCTACTCAAAAAGCTAAAGAGTTTTACAATTACATCCAAAAGAAAGACCAATCTATCGAAAAATATATTTTTATTCGTGCCGATTTTAGCTTAGTAAAAATAGCTTTAACAGATATATTATATATAGAAGGTTTAGCCGATTATTTAAAAATTCATACCAAAGACCGCAAAACGATTGTTGCTCGTATGACTATGAAGGATATGCTTGACAAACTTCCATCAAATGATTTTATTCGTGTGCATAGAAGCTTTATACTTCCATTCAGCAAAATAGAAATAGTAAGAAATAAGACTATTTTTATTGAAAATAAAGAAATTCCCATTGGCAGGACTTATGTAGAAGAGTTTAATTGTAGGTATGGGAACTAAGCTCCTAAAATTGATTTTCATGTGGGATAACTATTTTATTATGCAATAAAATTTGTTCTTGTGTAGCATGTAATTCTTCTAAATTTTGCCTTAGCTCTTCTTCTGTAGCCCTCATTTGCTCAGCTTGTGCTTGAGATTGAGAAAGTAAAAGCGATGTTTGCTCTGATGCACGCATATTAAAAATCGTGGAAGCAATAGATTCTGATATTTTTTCTAAGTACTCAATCTGGAAAGTTGGCAGATGAATAAAACTTGCTATTTCCAAAATACCAAATACATCTTCATGTATTTTGACGGGAACGATTATTACAAATTTGGGTGTAGATTGACCTAATCCACTTGTTATTTTAAGATAATTTTCGGGTATATCTGTTAGGATGTAAGTGTCTTTTTCCAAAAATACTTGACCAATTAATCCATCTGATTCATAGCTTTTTCTGTTTATTTCTATAGTATGCTGAATGTGTTTTTTTCTGTCATAAGCAAAACAAGCTTCTAAATTCAAATATGTTTTCCCTGATTCATAATCGTCTTTAGCAATGTATAATCCACCTTGGTTTGCATCTAGTGCTTTTACTATAAATTTGAGAATATTAAAATAAAATTCACTTGAATCAATGTTTACATTTCTTAGAATTTCGCCTGCTTTTGCCAAGTTTTGATTTATCCAGTTTCTCTGCTTATCTTCAGTTGCTACATTTTGAAGTCCTTTTCTCATTTCGGCTAATGCAGTACCTAATTCTCCTTCGTTATTGAATACGCTAATGGTGGTTTCAAAATTACCTTTACCTACTTCATTTGCAAAGTCTCTTACATTTTTTAAATTATTTGTTAAAATTTGTAAAGCATTTGCCATTTCTCCAATTTCATCATTAGTTGTAATTGAAGTGATGTTTGTGTTGCCTTTACTAAGCTCTAAAATATTTTCTTTTAATGATTTTATAGGTGTTACTATGCTCCTAGTAGTGATATAAGAAGCATAAATACCTACCAATACTGTGAACAAGCTTATGATAGACATCATATAAATTAGAAAATTAGCTATTGATTCTTTTTCTAATTTGGCTTTTTGTAGTTGTTTGTTTTTCAATCGCAAAAGATACTCTATTTGAGAGATTATTTTTTTTCTATTTGGCACAATACTGCTTTCAAATATTCTAATGGCTTCTTCTACTTTTTTATCATTTATATAATCATCATCTATAATCAATAAGTTCATTATTCTTAATTGATTTTCTATTAAAATATCGATATTGTTGAGTAAATCAAGTCCATTTTTTGTTTCTGAAGCATTTTCCCAAGCATCTAAATGCTCGTTAAAAATAGACTTTTGGTTAAAATATTCTTTTTCTTGTAATGTCCTTAGTTTTGATTTGTCTTCTACACTTGGTAAATAAATCCAGTTTTCAATGTATTTTGATGAGGTTACTACAGTATTTTCTAATATTTTCAGACTTTCGACAGATGGTAAATAATTTTGTGATATTTTACGATCTAAGGTTACCAAAGTAAGGACTGTAAAGACGCTTGTAATACCTGCTATAATAACCATCAAAATAGTGAATCCATATCCAAATGCTATTTTGCGATGTATTTTTAAATTTTTGAAAAACTTATTTTCCATATCCAATCTGTTTTATAGGGTAATTTTTGTAGTTATTTTTTTATTTTAGAATAGAAATAGATATAAATAACTTTATAAACTTATTTGCAAAAAAGGTGAGTCAAATCAGGTTGTCTATATGGCAACAGTGCAAACTATTTTTATATTTTCTTTATCTTTTTCACTTATTGAATTCAAGTTCACATATCCTATACTTCCTATTTCCTCACTAATGTATTGTATCATTTCTTGGTCGCTATTTACTTTTTCTTGGGGTTTTTCGGCATTTTCAAACTGTAATTTTGCAAAATAGAGCTCTACTTCGTCTGTTTGCATTCCAAGTATTTTAGCATAGAAAGCTTCTTTTTCAATACATTTTTTTTTACGATCTGCAGGACGAATAGCTTTATTGATTTCTGCCCATCTTTTTTTTATTCTCTTCAATCAAATGAGCTTTACTTGCCCCTCAGTCATTTCAGATATCTTATTATCTTTATTGACTACAATTGCCAATGTTCCTCCAAGAGGTTTGTTTTTGAAAGACAATAGCCCAATGAGCAAACACAAAACCAATAATTTATACATAAATCTTTGAATTAGAGTGTAAAATGAAGATTTGAAATAAGTAATATGCAACATAAATTGATGAATTTTAGAATGCTACCGACAACTGTAATGAAACTTTGTTTTCTATGAAAGTATTTTTTTGAATAGCAGTAATATCAAATATATTTATTGAGTTTCTATCCACCGTTTCTACATTTCCAAAACGATACTCTAATTTTAACACAGCCAAAGAATTGAAAAGGTATCTGGCCCCAATTCCTAGATAAGTTTTGTTTGTGAGTGCAAAACTACTGATTGAATTATTGGTATAATTTGTATTGAAAGTAGTATAAGGAACAAACTTTTTGTGAAGCTTATATCCCAAATAGGCATATCCTGCATGTGTGTGATAGCTAAAATTGGGTTCGCTACTATTGATATAAAAATATTCAGTCGCATATTCCAATTTTTTATCTGGATTAAAATAGGCCATACCCATACTGGCTATATTCTGGTTAATTTCAGGAAAACGAAAATTTGATGATGCTAAGGTTGTGTTTTGAGGACCTAAAATACTAGCAAAAAGTTTTGTTTGAATCACATCATTTGCTAGTGTAACATAAAATTTTAAATTTTCTATGGGTTCAAACTTTATCTGAGCAGTGATTGACTTGCCTAGTCTGTAGGATGTTATATCTGTACCAGAATTTCCATTGTTTATAAATAGCTTATACCCAAATTTTTTACTTCCAATATTATCTGCATCCAATTGCAAACCCACACTTAATGTATTTAACTGACCTGCTTGATCTCTATCTTGTACAATAGTAGGTTTTTCTATGGTAGGCATTAATACAAAACCATAGTTATAGGTTGAATTCCAATATCCATAAGGATTGAGCATTTTTCCTAATTTGATATTCAAATAATCATGGACATTATAGTTCACAAACAATCGTTGGATATTATAGTCTAAAAAATTTACACCTGTACTTTTTGCACCAATGAAGGTTTCGCTCAATACAGACAACCTATCAGTTATTTGTGAGGTTAGCAGTAAATCTAACCCACCTACATTGAAAGCAAATTTGCTTGTATCTCTTTGATGCGAGAAAAAACCACCTGTATGAGCAAAGAATCTAATTTTAGTGTCTTGTGCATGTAGGTCTAAAACAAAAAATCCCACTAGGAAATGTAAAAAAGTTGAATATTTGAAAATTTGTTTAGGCATGAGCTTGAAATTTATCGATTAGTTTTTTAAAATTATGGGGTTACATGTATTGAATAATTTTGCATTCTATATTCAATAAATCATATATATTCTTTTATTTTTAATGCTTTTCTCAAAAATGAAAAAATTGTATCTTTAGAAGAATTTATTGAGAAGAAGGATTAAAATTATGCGACAAAAGGATGAATAATTCTGCACAGCTATTGAGGCATTTATTTAGTATCGTTCAAATATTGAAAAATATAGCAATTCAAAGAATTTTTTATGGTGTAACCATCTATATCGAATATATAATACTAAGAAGTTGTTTTTCGCCTACTCAAACACTTTTTTGTGATTGATAATTTTCCCATCTCCTAATTCTATGGTTCTATCACTGGCTTTGGCAAAATCGTTGTCGTGCGTTACAGCTATAATGGTTTGTCCAAATTCTTTAGAAATTTCTTTGAAAATATCAAACACTATGGCTGTGTTTTTGCTGTCCAAATTACCTGTAGGTTCATCTCCCATGATGATGGCAGGGTCGTTGATCAAAGCTCTGGCTATGGCTACACGTTGTTGTTGCCCACCACTCAATTTGGAAGCAGGTTTTAAAGCTTGTTCATCTAAACCCAAAATTTTCAGCTTTTGATAGGCTCTTTCTTCGATTTCTTGATGGCTGTATTTTCCCAATTTTAATGCTGGAATCATCACATTTTTGAGGCATGAAAACTCGGGCAATAGGTAATGAAATTGAAATACAAAACCTATGTTTTCATTGCGAATGGCAGCCAATTGGTCGGTTTTCATTCCAGTGATATTTTTGCCTTTGATACTAATTTCGCCTTCATAAGCTGTGTCCATTGTACTAATACAATACAAAAGGGTAGATTTTCCTGAGCCACTTTTGCCTACAAGGGTTAAAAATTCGCCTTCGTAAGCCTCAAAATTAATATCGTGTAAGGCCTGAAATTTAACTGGCTCATAAAAAAACTTGGCTATATTTTTGGTGCTTAATACTATTTTTCTGTCTGTCATTTCTTTGTCTTTTTTAGCTAATAATATATTACTGTAGCAGTTTCATTACTTTCTAAAAATCTCAACTGGATCTACCTTTGCAGCTTTTCGAGCTGGGAAATAACCTGCACAAAGTGTGATTACTATTCCTAGAATAAAACTTGTAATATATAATTGTGATTCAAATCCTATGGGGAAATATCCTACAGGTCCTCCCATATACACATGCGACATGATAAAAATCAAAACAGAACCTAGTATTAAACCCATAATGGTACCAATTAGACCCATTACCAAAGCTTCAAATACAAATATTTTGACTACATCGCTACCCTTGAAACCAGTAGCTTTTAATATGGCTATGTCGTTTATTTTTTGCATAATGGTAGAACTCAAAATATTGTAAATCCCAAATGCTGCCACAATAAGAATAGAAACAGAGATTGCTCCCAACATGGTGTTTCTTATTTTATCGCCACTAAGTACATCTGCATTGGTGGTTTTCCAATCTTCTACTGTATAGGGTGTGAGTAGCTGTAGTAAAGGGACATAATTTGCTGATTTATCTGAATTTGGTGTATTCACAAATATGGTACTTACATAAGAAGGTCCTTCTTTGATAAACTGTTGTGCAGAGCTTAAATTGACATACGATTTTTGATTGTCGTTCATGCTATTGCCAGTATCAAAAATGCCTACAATTTTCATTACTTTCACTACCCCATGCGATGAACTCACAGTGATATTTTCATCCATTCCTAAGTTTAGTTTTTCAGAAATACCTCTACCAATGATGATGCCATTTAGATTGCCTTGTAGCGATTTTACATTGCCAGCCACCATATATTTTTGGGTATTAAACATTTCGCTATAGGCTATCATATCTACACCAATACCATTGCCTTTGATTTGAGCTTTGCCTCTATTATAAAAAACATCAAAATTTACTTGTGCAATAGCATGGGTTACATAAGTCTGATTTTTTAGCTTTTTTAATAATTCTTCAGGATTAATAATTTTTTTGGACAATGTAGTAACTTGAGGGTTTATTATTACTTGTGAACTATTACTACTATCATTATTTCCCATAAAAGGCATACTTATTTCATCGTTTTTATAGATTTTAATATGGGCATTGTTTTTGAATATTTCTCCTTTTGAATATTTTGTAAATCCAGATGAAAGTGAATTCATGAATAAAAAAATACCTATTCCAATAGTTACACCCAAAGCAGCTACCAACGTTTGTTTTTTTCGTGTAATTATATGCGTTACAGCAATTTCAATATTTATATTTTTCATTATTTTTATAATTATGGATTAGGCATTTGAGAACCAGCTTCTGAAGTAGCTACATTATTTTCAGTAACATTTTCTGTAAATAAAACTGTATTTTCATCTATTCCATTCAATACTTGTACCCACTCACTACTTACGAATTTGGTAATAATTCTTGTCTTCCCATCTTTGCCTTTGATTTGTACATTACCTCCAAAATCAATATAATTTCGAGGAATCAGCAGTGCATTTTTGGTGGTTTCTACTATGATATTGGATTGCAATTGGGTATTCACAATCGTAAAATCTAATGCTTCTGAGAAATATATTTTGCAAATAAATGACTGCGAACTTTCATCAAACGAAGGATTGATTTCTGATATTTTTCCTCTGTATGTTTTGTCTTTGTTGATATTGAGTTGAACCAATGCTTCTTGCCCAATTTTAACTTTGCCTATATTGCCCTCATCTACATTTACTTTTGCATAAATATTTTCAGGTTCGCCAATCAAAGCTATAGACTCACCTCTGGCGACATAGTCACCTATTTGCTTGTATTTTTTATACACTTTGCCACTTTTTATAGCTTTAATTTGATTTTTACTCAACACAATATTGTTTACTTCATTGGCAGCTTTGTTGCTTATCACCAGTTGTTTGGCTTGTTGCTTCAATTGTTTATAGTTTTCCAGAGAACTTTCGTAATTTGTTCTAGAGGTTTTGAATTGAAGTGCACTATTCTCAAAATCTAGTTTTGATACACTATTGCTATCGAAAAGTTTTTTGTAGCGTTGGTATTGAATAGAATCTTGTTCCAATTTTTGTTTGTTGAGCCTTATGGCATTTTCTGCTTGTAATAAAGCTGGGGCATCATCTTTCAAATTGCTTTTGGCTATTTGATAAAGCTCTTTGGCACTTTCGTTGTTGAATCCACTCTCTTTATTATCTACAATGGCAAGAATACTGCCTGTTTTCACTATGTCGCCTTCTTCAAAATTGATGGCTGACAAATAGCCATCTGTTTGAGCCTTCAAAGTATAGGTATTTTTTGCTTCTAAAACGCCTGAAGCAAATACAGTTTCGGTCACATCTTTGCGAATGGGCTTTGTTTCTGCACTTTTTCTTCCACAAGAAGCCATTAAAACGAAAGTGGATAATCCTATGATGATTTTTGTTTTCATAATTATTTGATTTTATTATTAATGTCTATTTTTGATTTGGCTAATTCTACATTGATTTGAGATGAAATCATGCTATAATTGGCATTGACCATAGCATTGTAACTATTGATGGTTTGGTCAATTCCTATTAATCCTTCTGAGTATAGCTGCTGATTTTTATCATAACTATCTTTTCTGAGTAAATAAATATCTCTATTTGTTTTGGCTTGAGATAGTGCTTTTTCGTAATCTGTTTCTAGCTGTTTATGGTCAAGTTCTGCCTTTATTTTATTATGTTCAGTATTCTTTTGGGTCAATTGATATTCAAATTTTGCATTATAAATTTGAGACAAAGATTTAGTTGATGGAAGATTACATATTAATCTCAATCCTATATAATTACTATTAATCCAGTTTACTTTATCGTCTACAATTCTAAAATTTTGGTTGTTTTGTTGTAAGGTATTTGAAGCCACAAAAGAAAGTGTTGGAAGCTGATTTTTTTTGTATTGCTTATAGTTGCTCAAGGCATATTTTTCTTTGAGATAACTGTTGCTTACCAGTAAATCATTGTACTGAATAGTTGGCAATTGAGATAGCGAATCATTGTTTATTGTTTGATTAATCTCAAACCCTAAAAGTTTAGGTAATAGATAATTTCATTTTTTTCAAAAGCTCTTGGGTTTGTTTATTGATTTCAGTAATTACACTTTCGGTATGGTTGTATCTTATTTTTTTGATAGACTTTAGAT
>JAAFIH010000070.1 GCA_013297755.1 Cytophagales bacterium | reverse complement strand
GTTGAACAACCGAACAAACGAAACCATCAATGGCCAGATAACGGTAATTTTTGAAGGAAGCGGAGCCCAAACGATAGCCATCACAATGTTGCCCTCCCCAGTACTATTGAGCCTCGAAGAGTTGAGTATAGAAACGGCAGACCAATGGCAGCTAAGTCCCAACCCAGCAGCTACAGAAGTACACTCGAGTTTGATACTAAAAGAGGCCGATTTGGTACGCAGCGATGGAGTAGTAGTAAGAAACTACAAAGACACCCAGCTACTAGATGTATCCAACATACCCTCAGGACTGTATATGATAATCTCTAAAGGAATAACCAAAAAATTGGTTGTAAAATAAAACCATAGAATAAAAGTAATTATTTCAGAATTATAACTTAGAGATTTAAAAAATATATGTTTCTAACAAACAAAAAAGCAAAATCGAAACTCGTTGATTAATTGATATTTATTTCTTTCATAAACGGTGTGGCCAAAACCACACCGTTTTTTTTAAATACAGAAAATCAAAAATTTATTTCTAAAATATTTTATTACTAGACTACACTATTTATTGAACAGTACCAGCATACAAAATGGGTGTTTTCTATGTGAGGATAAAAAATTTTCTTTATCTTTTGTTCTACAATCGCTACGCCAATTTTTCGAAAAGTTGAAATTGGAAAAAATTGTTTCAACCTACGCAGTTATATTCAAGCCCAAATGTAGTTCTTTAAACCACAGCTCAAATAGTTCAAAAATAGTTCTAACCTGTTATTTTTTTTTATACTAATTCGCTCAATTCGAGCCAACGAATACTTTTTTGGTCTAGCAGGGTTTCTATTTTTTGAATTTCATTGGCAGTTTTTATCAACTCTTCGTGGTTTGTGAGGCCAGATGTGAGCGTGTTGGTAAGCAGTAATTTCTTTTCTTCTAATGTAGCTATGTCTTTTTCTAAATTTTCGTATTCCGTTTTCTCTTTAAAAGACATTTTTTTTGTGGCACTTGAGCCACCTCCTTCAGGTTTTATTTCAGCAGGTTTGGTATCAGTTTTGGCAGTTTCGGCAGGTTTTGAGGCAGCTAGTTTTTCGTTTTCGAGTACAGCTCTGTATTCAGTATAGTTGCCCGAAAAATCTCTTACATGGCCATCGCCCTCAAACACAAACAGGTGATTGACAAGCCTGTCCATAAAATAGCGGTCGTGAGATACAATGACAAGAGTACCGCCAAAGTTCTCTAAAAACTCCTCCAATACATTGAGCGTACCTATGTCCAAATCGTTGGTTGGCTCATCCAAAATCAAGAAATTAGGATTTTTGATAAGCACTTTTAGCAGTTGCAATCGTTTGCGTTCGCCACCACTCAACTTAGAAATAAATTTGTATTGATCGGCAGGTGGAAACATAAACATAGTAAGAAAATTAGAAGCCGATATTCTCTGCCCATTGGCCAATTCTATATATTCGGCTATTTCTTTTACTACTTCAATCAATCTTTTTTCTACATCCAAGAATCCGTCTTCTTGTTTGTAATATCCAAAAGCGGTAGTTTCGCCAATATCAATATCGCCTTTGTCGGGCTTGGCTGCACCTGTCAATAAATTCAAAAAAGTAGATTTTCCAGTACCATTTTTACCTATTATTCCTATTTTATCACCTTTTTTGAACACATAACTAAAATTTTCTATCAATTTTAGGTCTGGATACGATTTGTATAATTTCTTGATTTCACCAATTTTGCCTCCTTGGCGGGTAGTTTTTATTTGCAAATCCAGCTGTGCTTGGCTTGTTTTTTGGGTAGCAGTGGCTTTTATATCCTCAAAGGCATCTACCCTATATTTTGCTTTAGTACCACGGGCTTTGGGTTGTCTACGAATCCAATCCAATTCCTTGCGCATGAGGTTTTTGGCTTTATCAATTTCGGCACCTTTGATGTCTTCACGTTCTGATTTTTTTTCGAGGAAATAAGCATAGTTTCCATCATACCTATATACCTGTCCACGATCGATTTCTACAATTTTATTGGTAAGATTATCCAAAAAATATCTATCATGTGTTACCAACAATACAGTCTGAAACTTAGCACTTACCATATTTTCGAGCCATTCTACCGTTTCCATATCTAAATGATTGGTGGGTTCATCCAAGATGAGTACATCTGGCTCTTCAATCAAGACTTTGGCCATGGCAATACGTTTACGTTGTCCGCCCGAAAGTTGTCTTACAATTTTATTTGACAAATGCTCGATACCCAATCTCGAGATAATTTCTTGCACTTGTTGCTCCATATTCCAAGCATCCATTTCGGTCATTTTTTCCATCAAATCTTGGAAAATTTCATGGTAATTGTCAGATTCTGGGTCTTTGTGCAGATGCTCTTCGTATTGTTTTACCAAATGAATAACAGAGTTTGTGGACGAAAATATATTGTCATACACTGTTTTGTCTTCTTCAAATATAGGGTTTTGACCCAAATAACCAATCGTTACGCCTTTTCTTACCGAAACTATACCTTTATCAGGCTGCTCTATGCCAGCTATTATTTTGAGTAAAGATGATTTTCCAGAACCATTAATACCAATCAAACCTATGCGTTCGCCCTGGTTGATACCAAAATTTAAACATTCAAATAAAGGTTTGTCGGCATACGTTTTGGTAATATTTTCGGAAGAAACAAAATTCATAATTTTATAAAATAGAAGTTAAAAATTAGTATCAAATCATATTTTATTGATAAAAATTCGTACAAATCTACATAAATTAAACTATTAACCCAACTTGTATCAAATTTTTCATAAATCCTTGATAATCAGTTGATTATGTAGCTATAATTTTTTATTGGGGTAACACAAACCTTTAGAGTTATGAGGTATTATTACCCCCATCAAACAAAT
>JAAFIH010000007.1:127219-141119 GCA_013297755.1 Cytophagales bacterium | reverse complement strand
TTGAAAAAAATTTGAAAAAAATTAAACCATCGTAAGTTTCTGTATAAATAAATCACGTAACTCTTTGGCTTTCAGTCTATAACCCGATTTGTCAAACCAAGTGTTTATCGGAAAAATTATTCCATTAGTTTCAAAAAATAAATTAAATTGTATTCTTCTTAGAAATTCTACCATGAATCCAGTTTCAATTTAGTGTTCTTTGCCCCAAGGAGGCAGATTGCATATTTTTATCATTTTTAGATATTTATCAATAAATTTTCAAACAAAAGAGCATTTATGTTATATTATTGTAAAGCTCTATTTATTATCTTTTAGCTTATTTTAGCCTTAGAAATTCTACTCAAAGTTTATAACACAAAAAAGAGATGGACTTTTTTTTAATGAAGTGCAGTTATCTGGTCTTTATTTTAAAATTATACATTTATGAACTTATAAAACTTATAAAATATTTTAAAAAGCCTTAACCATTTTGGTTTGTGTTTCAGTTTCAAAGAATACAAGAGGTATGGAGTCATAAGAATTGAGGTTTTTATAAATTACTATATATGAAACAAATACAATAAATTCACTTGATTTAAAATAAAAAAGCTATTACTCCAACTCTTTGAGTTGGAGTTTTTTTTATTTTAATGAAATAAAATCATCATTTTTTTGTAACTTTGTTGTAAATTTCAAATTTATTAATTTAAACATTTATTGATTTAAAATTAAATTAAAATAATATGTTAGCAACTGCAAAAGGCGTTTACAATGATGGTATAGTTGTTTTGGAGGCCAACCCCAACCTCAAAAATGGGGATGAGGTGATTGTAACTTATGAGTTATCTACTTTAAAAGCCGAAAAAGAAGATAAAGAAGAGTGGGGCTTTGTTAAATGTAGTGAATATTTTAGAAAAAACCATCCAGGATTAGTTTTGAGTGATGCAGTAA
Organism: Cytophagales bacterium; assembly: GCA_013297755.1. Taxonomy (GTDB): domain Bacteria; phylum Bacteroidota; class Bacteroidia; order Cytophagales; family UBA9547; genus REAG01. Next base: position 140,189 of record JAAFIH010000007.1, on the reverse strand, counting down.
TTGAAGAACGTGAAAACTACAGATAATTTATACCTTGATACTTCTGCACTCATTAAAATTTATATTGATGAGGCAGATTCTCTAATGTTGAGAAGTAAAATTGTTGGACACAACTTATGGATTGGACAGATTGGTATATTAGAGTTTTATTCTGCTGTTTTTAAAAAAGAAAGAACCAAATCAATCACAAAATTTGAAGCTGATTTGATAATTGAATCTTTTAAATTTGATATTGGTAAATTTAAAATCATTCATTTAAGTAGTGATGTATTACAAGTTTCGTTAAAATTAATTCAAAAATACAGAGTTGATGGCTTACGAACCTTAGATTCGCTCCAAATTGCATCTGCATTGTCGAATACTGAAATTGGTAAGATTATTAGTTATGATAATTTGTTCAACAAAATTGTAGGTTTAGAAATAAAAAAAAAAAAATGTCGATTCATTCCATTTCAGAATTAGATTTTTAAAAAAACTTATACTGTGGCAGATTATCTTACTTGGAAGTTTGATGAATTGGTGGAACTCATTAAGGGAAAAGTAGTACAAATGAGGCCATCTCCTAGAACTTATCATCAAGCAGTAGCTTATAATTTGATTTCTGAATTAGATTCTATTTTCAAAAAATCAACTTTTAAGGTTTTTTTTTGCTCCTTTTGACGTTTATTTATTTGGTGACGAGGCCAAAAAAAACACTGTTGTAGAACCTGATATATGTATTATATGTGATAGAACCAAAATAAAAGACAAAGGTTGTATAGGTGTACCTGATTTGATAGTTGAAATTCTTTCAATATCGACAATGAAAAAAGATTTGAATGATAAATTTAGACTGTACGAAGAAGCTAACGTAAAAGTATATTGGGTGGTGCATCCTACCGAAAAAAATGTGTCGGTATATGTGCTAAACGAGGCTGGAAAATACGATTTATTAGATTATTTTGAAAATAATGATAAAGTTCCATTAGTTTTGTGGGAAGATAAAACACTGAGTTGCGAAGAAATATTTTATGATATTTAAAATTTTATGTATGAAATCTTTTCCTATTCCTACATTTGTAAATCCTTTAGATGATTTTAAGATATATTTAGAATATTCTGATAATACAAAAGGAGTTGTGGATTTAATACATTTGGCTCACAAAGGGGTGTTAAAAAAATGGGATGAAAATAATAGCTTTGATTCTGTATTTATTAACAAAGAAAACAATGCCATTGCTTGGGACGATGAGTTAGAGATTTGTCCTGATACACAATATTTGAAATTAGTAAATAATACAAAATGGGCTTAATAAAATGAAAAATTGGAAAAACTATATTGAAATTTCTACTGATAAAATGTTTGGTAAACCTGTATTTTCTGGTACTAGAATACCTTTAGATTTAATACTTGAGAAATTATCAATGTCAGATAGTGTAGAAGAGATATTATTGGCATACCCAACTTTAACAAAAGAGCATGTTTCTGCTTCTTTCATGTTTGCAGATAACTAAATAAAACAGACGTATAAATTTACTTCAAAAAAATAGAAATAAGTAATAGAATTTAATAATTAATGAAAAAATACACATTCACAGAAAAAAAAGATACACGTTCGGGCTTTGGAGATGCCATGGCTGAATTAGGTAAAACCAACAAAAACGTGGTTGCCTTGTGTGCAGACCTTACAGATAGTTTAAAATTAGGCACTTTTGCAAAAGAAAATCCTGAGCGATTTATCCAAACGGGCATTGCCGAGGCCAACATGATAGGCATAGCAGCAGGATTAACAGTGGGAGGCAAAATACCTTATGCAACCACTTTTGCCAATTTTGGTACTGGAAGAGTTTATGACCAAATTCGTCAATCGGTGGCTTATTCTGGCAAAAATGTAAAAATTGCTTGTTCACATGCTGGCCTTACTTTGGGCGAAGATGGTGCTACACATCAAATTTTAGAAGACTTAGGATTGATGAAAATGTTGCCTGGCATGACAGTAATCAATACTTGTGATTATAATCAAACCAAAGCTGCTACTATTGCCCTTGCCGAACACGAAGGTCCAGCATATTTGCGTTTTGGTCGTCCAGTAGTTCCTATTTATACAGATCCAAATCAGAAGTTTGAAATCGGCAAAGCGTGGATGGTAAATGAAGGCAAAGATGTAACTATCATTGCCACAGGGCATTTGGTGTGGGAAGCCATAAAAGCAGGCGAAATGCTAGAAGCCAAAGGAATAGATGCCGAAATTATCAATATTCATACCATAAAACCATTGGATGCTGAGGCCATTCTAACATCTGTGCGAAAAACAAAATGTGTAGTAACTGCCGAGGAGCATAATATTATTGGGGGGCTTGGCGAGAGCGTAGCTCATGTATTGGGTACTCAATTCCCAGTGCCACAAGAGTTTGTAGGCACCAAAGACACCTTTGGCGAAAGCGGCACACCAGACGAATTGATGAAAAAATATGGACTTACGGCCGACAATATTGTGGCAGCAGTAGAAAAAGTAATAGCTCGTAAAAAGTAATTTTTTTATTTTTTATATATAAAAAAAAGCGAATATTACTATTCGCTTTTTTTGGTGGATAATTTTCGGTATTTTGCTATGTGAAGTGATAGCAAAATAAAAGCACAAAAATTAAGCCTATTAATTTTTATTGAAATTCAAGGTTGATGCTTTCGATTTGTAACCTAGATTCGTTTCTTAGGTCAAACGCTTTTTTCATTTTTGAACTAATTTTAGCGATGGTTTTGTCGTCTGGTAAATGAATTAATGTATTTGCTAAATCTATGTCGGAAACATTGGGAATTGCAGCACCTGTTCGATACATAAACATTTGCTTTAAAAACACTTCTGATTTCAAAAAGTAAAGTAAATAGTAACTATCAATTTTAAAATTTCGTAAAACCCTAAAACCATTTGTGCAAATAAATCTGTCAAAATCTTGGTTTACTAATGCAGTAGCGTGTTTTCGTGTACCTACTGAATTGCCAGCAATTGCTGTGATTATATCGCCAGCCTCAATTTCATAACTTGCTCTGCTTGGCAATTCGTGAACTTGATAAGTAGTTGAATTTATGATTTCATACGAATGTGTATTGATGTCTGAAAGTTCAACATACTCTACTATTTTATTTTGCTCTTTTAGTTTTTTACTTTTAACTTTAATAATGTCGCAAATGTCACCTAAACGAACACTTTTTCCTATGTCTAACTTGGTAAACATTTTTCGATTTACTGGCGAATAAAAATCAAAGTCAAATCTACCGTTTAATTCATTGTAGTTGATTGAAAAAGAATTTTCTTTTTCAATTTCAATTCCTTTTTGAAATTCCTTAAATGCTTCTACAATTACGCTGAAATCTTCATCTAAAATTGGTTGACCTAAATTATCTTTTACAAGTTGACCGTATTTATCTTTTTGATATTGTGGTGTTCCGTTTTTATTGCCTTGATAGCCTAGTTTTGTAACTCTACCAAAGAAAATAGGATATTGTCTAACTTTATTTGGTGTGTCTTTTTCTAAAAATAATAGTGAAGTTTTTACACCAGTTCCAAAAGGGATAAATGTTTCTTGTGGTAAATTTACGATTGCTAAAATTTTTGCTTTTAGTTTTATGTAATATCGTAAATATTCCAACGATGGATTTTCAAAATTGCCATTTGGCAGAACGATTGCCATTCTTCCTCCTTCTTTGAGAAGTTGTAAGCAACGTTCAATAAATAAAATTTCAGCATTTTGATTTGGATAAACTGTTTTTGTCTTGTGATATTCCCCTTCGTGGTTTGTCCATTTATATCCTAAATCAAATTTTGAAAGTGTTGACGAATTTGTTATTTTAGCACCAAAAGGAGGATTTGCCAAAACCAAATCAAAGCCTTCTGAATGTGATAAGGTCAATTTTAAATTGTCTAAATCTTCTAAAGAATTTGTGCAAAGAATATTAGTTTTTCCGTTTGCTTCTAATAGCAATTTCATTATATTCCTTAAACAATTCTTCGCCAAGATTTCCTAAAATATAGCCTTCTGCTCCTGGGCTTTTTTGTAAAACCTCTAAAAATCGTTTCTCGTCAATGCCAAATTTTGCTTTGATGTAATCTTTTAATACGTCCATTTGTCAGTCTTTGAAAAATTCAGAAATGTTGGCATTAAGTGCAAGAGCTAGTTTTTCAACAACAGTAATTGATACATTTCTCAAACCTTTTTCAATACTAGGAATGTATGTTCTGTCTAAATCAGCCGTTAATGCAAGCGACTCCTGAGACATTCCTTTTTCTAACCGTAGCCTTTTGAGATTTTTGCCGAATTTTTGCTTAATTTCCATGCTGCAAAAGTCTTATATTGTAGATTGCAATACAACGGACTACTATCAACATATTTTGAGTTAAATATTTTTTTTCTATGAATAGTGGTTTGGAGTGCTTTGTATTTTATGTAAGTTCAATTTATGCAGATTTTTTTCTTAGAGTGACAGCCCATCGCAAAAATTAACTTTATTGTAATAATTTTTATTTTGTATATTTGTATGGTTTTAAAAAGAAAAATATGGGTATTTTGCACGCAGAAATTGAGTTAGTCAATTTAGAAGATAAAGTACTAGCAAAAAATGGACATCTAAAAGACCTTGATATTAGAAAAATCAAAACTTCTATGATGGTAGATAGTGGTGCAGTGATGTTGGCTATAAATGAAGAAATCAAAAGCCAACTAGGCCTCAGTGCTACCGAAATGCAATCGTTTAGTTTAGTAAATGGCGATATTGTAGATTTAGAAGTTGTTGGAGGTTTAGAAGTACGTTTTAAAAACAGGTGGTGTATTACAGATGCTATCGTTTTGAAAGGAGAAACAACACCACTTTTTGGGGCTGTACCCATGGAATTGATGGACTTAGTCATAAGCCCATTTGACCAAACCTTAGACGTAAACCCAAAACACCCCATAAAACCCCAACATCAGCTTGGTGGAATAAAAAGAATAAATTTATAAAAAAAGTTGATTAGTTTGTCTGTAAGTTGATAACACCTCATTGGAATAGAGTAAATCCAAATTTCACGCCATTTGTTAAGATTCTGAATAGTTTTTATGCTTTCAAATATTCTCAAAAAAAAAGCGAATATTACTATTCGCTTTTTTAATGTATAACTTTTTTTTTGATAAATTACTTTGCAGATTTGTACAATTCAGCCACTTTGGTCCAATTGACAACATTCCAAAAAGCAGCTATGTAATCTGGTCTTTTGTTTTGATACTTCAAATAATAAGCATGTTCCCATACATCCAATGCCAAAATAGGTGTGCCTTTTACTTCGGCCACATCCATCAATGGATTATCTTGGTTTGGAGTAGAACAGATTGCTAATTCGCCATTGGCTACAATAAGCCAAGCCCAACCAGAGCCAAATCTAGTAACCCCAGCTTTGGCAAACTCTTCTTTGAAGGTATCGAATGAACCAAATTTTTTGGTAATGGCAGTTGCCAAATCTCCAGTGGGTTGTCCACCAGCATTTGGAGCGAGCAATGTCCAAAAAAGACTGTGATTGTAGTGTCCACCACCGTTGTTGCGTACAGCAGGTGTATATTTGCTTATATTTTTGCAAATTTCTTCTATAGCCAAACTCTCTTCTGGTTTACCAGCAACAGCTGCATTGAGGTTGGTTACATAGGCATTATGATGTTTTCCATGGTGTATTTCCATGGTTGCTTGATCAAAATGTGGTTCTAAAGCTTGGGTCGAATAAGGAAGTGCAGGAAGTGAAAATGCCATTTTTTTATTATTTTAGGTTATTTTTTTTCAAATTTAATCATTTTTTGTTATTTCCATATTTAGATTCAACTTTGTTTAAAATTTTATTGCCATTTATGGAAAATCAGTCATTCAAAAAAATAATTTTATTTGATGGAGTATGTAATTTTTGCAATTATAATGTAAATTTATTACTAAAATTAGACAAAAAAAATGTTTTTCATTTTGCATCTTTGCAATCAGAGTATGGTAAAAATATCATCAATAGTTTGGAACTTCTAAAAACCCCAATTCCTATGAAGCCCTCCCTTTTGGGGAGGGTTTGGGTGGGGCTTTTGAAAATTAATTTGGGGTTTTTGGAAGTTCAAAACTGTAATTTGAAAGAGATAGATTCTATCATTTTGGTTTCCGAAAACAAAGTTTTTGTATATGCCAAAGCTATCAAATTGATAACCAAAGAACTGCCCATGCCTTATTATTTTATATATTTATTTTTTTCAATCGTACCATTATTTATTACTAATTTTCTTTATAAAACAATAGCAAAATATAGATACAAGTGGTTTGGAAAATCTGATGTTTGTAGAATACCTACAGATCTGGAAAAAGAAAAATTTATAAGTTGAAATTTTTATTTTTTTGTCAAAGTATAATTTTATAATTTTTTAATATCGAAAACCACGAAATAGATTACCTTTGCAAAATTTGTTTTGAAAAACAATATTACAAAAACCAAATCTTGATAAAAAGTGCCAAAAAATAACGCAATAAAATCCGTTCTAATCATAGGTAGTGGTCCAATCGTCATCGGTCAGGCGTGTGAGTTTGATTATGCAGGTTCGCAAGCAAGTCGTTCGTTGCGTGATGAGGGCATTGAGGTTACACTCATCAACTCCAATCCTGCAACCATAATGACAGATTCGGTTACAGCCGACAACATTTACCTGAAACCATTAGAAAAAAAATACATTGTAGAAATATTAGAAAAACATAAAATTGATGCTGTTTTGCCAACAATGGGTGGACAAACAGCCCTAAATTTGTGTATCGATTGCGACAAAGCAGGCATTTGGAAAAAATATGGCGTAAAAATCATAGGTGTAGATATTGATGCCATCAATACGACAGAAGACAGAGAAAAATTCCGTTTGCGTATGCTCGAATTGGGAGCCAATGTATGCAAAGGCAGAACTGCAAAATCGTTTCTCGAAGGCAAAGAAATTGCCCAAGAAACTGGTTTTCCATTAGTTATTCGTCCATCGTTCACTTTAGGTGGAACTGGTGGTGGATTTGTAGAAAAACCAGAAGATTTTGATGCAGCCCTTAACAAAGGTTTGCACGCTTCTCCTACGCACGAGGTGTTGGTTGAGCAATCTATTTTTGGATGGAAAGAGTATGAATTGGAACTTTTGAGAGATAATATTGGCAATGTAATTATCATTTGTTCGATAGAAAATTTCGACCCTATGGGTATTCATACTGGAGATTCTATCACTGTGGCACCTGCCATGACTTTGTCTGATACTGCTTATCAACGTATGCGAGATTTGGCAATAAAATGTATGAATGGGATTGGTATGTTTGCTGGTGGTTGTAATATTCAGTTTTCGTTACACCCTGAAACAGAAGAGATTATCGTCATAGAAATCAACCCACGTGTATCTCGTTCTTCTGCTTTGGCATCGAAAGCTACTGGCTATCCCATTGCAAAAATTGCGGCCAAATTGGCTATTGGATATAATTTGGATGAACTCAAAAACCAAATCACTAAAACAACTTCTGCTTATTTTGAACCAGCATTAGATTATGTAATTGTGAAAATTCCTCGTTGGAATTTTGATAAATTCAAAGGTGCAGATAGAAGTTTAGGTTTGCAAATGAAATCGGTTGGCGAGGTTATGGGCATTGGCAGAACATTTCAAGAAGCCTTGCAAAAAGCGTGTCAATCGCTCGAAATTCGCAGAAATGGACTTGGAGCAGATGGCAAAGAGTTGAGAAATCAAGAAGAAATTTTGCATAGCCTAAAACACCCAAGTTGGAACAGGCTTTTTCATATTTATGATGCCTATAAACTAGGTATTCCTGCTAAAACAATTCAAAATTTAACAAAAATCGACCGTTGGTTTTTACATCAAATCGAAGATTTATTAAGCTTTGAAAAAGAATTAGAAAAATATAAAATTTCTAATTTGCCAAAAGAAATGATGATGGAAGCCAAGCAAAAAGGGTATGCCGACCGCCAAATTGCACATATTATAGATTGTTTAGAATCTGAAGTTTTCAAAAAACGCATGGATTTTGGCATCAAACGTGTGTTCAAAATGGTAGATACTTGTGCAGCAGAATTTGAAGCAAAAACACCTTATTATTACTCAACATTTGGTTTAGAAAACGAATCTATCGTAACCGACAAAAAGAAAGTAATTGTGTTGGGTTCTGGTCCAAACCGAATTGGACAAGGCATAGAGTTTGATTATTCGTGCGTGCACGGCATTTTGGCCGCCAAAGAAGCTGGTTATGAAACGATTATGATTAACTGCAATCCAGAAACGGTTTCTACAGATTTTAATACAGCCGATAAATTGTATTTTGAACCTGTATTTTGGGAACATATTTATGAAATCATTTTGCACGAAAAACCAGAAGGAGTGATTGTGCAATTAGGTGGACAAACTGCCTTGAAACTGGCAGAAAAATTAGATAAATATGGTATAAAAATCATTGGAACCAGTTTTCAGTCGCTTGATTTGGCAGAGGATAGAGGTCGTTTTTCAACGCTTTTGAAAGATTTGAATATTCCTTATCCAAAATTTGACACTGTAGAAAGTGCCGAAGAAGCCATAGAAATTGGAAAAAGTTTAGGATTTCCATTGCTTGTTCGTCCATCGTATGTACTTGGCGGACAGGGAATGAAAATTGTGATAAACGAATCAGAATTGGAGCAACACGTGGTAAATATTTTGCGAGATATGCCCGAAAATAAAATTTTGGTCGATCATTTCTTGGAAGGTGCCATAGAAGCAGAGGCTGATGCTATAAGCGATGGCGATAATTCGTATATTATAGGTATCATGGAACATATCGAACCTGCAGGGATTCACTCTGGCGATTCAAATGCTGTGCTTCCTCCTTTCGATTTATCTGAAAATGTAATCAAACAAATTGAAGAAATTACGACAAAAATTGCCAAAGCTATGCAAGTAGTTGGGCTTATAAACATCCAATTTGCAGTAAAAAATGAAATTGTTTATGTAATTGAAGCCAATCCACGTGCATCAAGAACAGTGCCATTTATTTGCAAAGCCTATCAAGAACCTTATGTAAATTATGCCACAAAAGTAATGTTAGGATATAAAAAAGTAGCTGATTTTACATTTAAGCCAGTGAAAAATGGATATGCTATTAAAATCCCAGTGTTTTCATTCAATAAATTTCCGAATGTAAACAAAGAACTAGGCCCAGAAATGAAATCTACAGGCGAAGCCATCTATTTTATTGACGATTTGCAAGATGATTTCTTCCAAAAAGTGTATGGAGAACGAAATTTGTATTTGAGTAGGTAGGGATTGGTAGGTTGGTAGAATGGTAGAATGGTAGAATGGTAGATTGGTAGATTGGTAGGTTGGTAGGCTGGTAGATTGGTAGGTTGGTAGGCTGGTAGGTTGGTAGGTTGGTAGGCTGGTAGATTGGTAGATTGGTAGGTTGGCAGGTTGGTAGATTGGTAGATTGGTAGATTGGTAGGTTGGCAGGTTGGTAGATTGGTAGATTGGTAGATTGGTAGATTGGTAGATTGGTAGATTGGTAGGTTGGTAGATTGGTAGGTTGGCAGGTTGGTAGATTGGTAGATTGGTAGATTGGTAGATTGGTAGATTGGTAGAAAAGACGATATAAAAATATAATTTAATTAAATATTTAATAAATTTATTAAAATCAATCTGTTAAAATCAATCTGTTAAAATCAATCTGTTAAAATCAATCTGTTAAAATCAATCTGTTAAATGAATAAGTTTACTACCAAAATCAGACTTTTATTTGCAAGCAAAGTAAGAAGGAAAACAAGCATAATGTTTGGGTACAGTCCTAATGTTTCTTTTGTAGATGCAAAAAAATATAGATTTTAAATTTGAATTTAGTTATAAAAAAAATATTTATTTAAAAATCATACTATATGTCATTCATTTTTGAAGCCCTCAAAACCATTCGTCAGAACACTTTAGAAGCCGTTTCGGCACTTTCTACCACACAGCTGCATCAAATTCCAGCCAATGCTAGCAACAATATTATTTGGAATTTGGGGCATAATGTGGCTACACAGCAAATTTTATGCTATAAATTGGCCAATATAGAGATGCTTATTCCCCAAGATTTTGTTGATTTGTACAAAAAAGGATCTTCCCCCAAGCAGTGGAATCAAGAACAAAACTTGGATGTTATTAAAAACTATTTTGCCCTTACCACAGCCAATTTTGAGATAGATTATTTGGCAAAAAAATTTCAAAATTATAAACCATATACTACATCAAGTGGGCTCACTCTTACTTGTATAGAAGATGCCTTGCTCTATAATTATGGACACGAAAATTTACATTATGGCGTAATTTTAAATCTTAAAAAGCAAATATTGTCATAATTTATTCATTCATATTTCAACTTATCTTAATATGATTATTACTTCAAATAAACTTTTTTTAGGAGTAATAATTTTTATATTCTTTTGGATATTATTTTATTTTTTGTGGTATAGCCAACAAATGTCAGGCAGTTTTCATTTTTTTAATGATGCCACAGAATGGCTCTATATGGACAAGTTGGGGCATATATATAGTTCGTTTGTGATGAGCTGGCTTTTTATACAATTCATAGTACAAACAAATCAAGTTTTACACTGGTACACAGGCATTTGTGGGTTTTATTTTTTTTTGCCAGTTGAGATTATGGACGGATTTTCGGCTGGTTATGGATTTTCGGTTTTTGATATTTTGGCCAATTTAATTGGTTCTGTGGCAGCTTATTTTCAGTTTGTGTTTTTTAAAAAAGTAATTTTTTTGCCAAAATTTAGCTTTTGGCAAAGTGGCCTTGCCCAATATAGACCTGAACTTTTAGGATACGATTTTCTTACTCAATGTTTTAAAGATTATAATGGACAAATCTATTGGATTAATGTAAGTCCAAATGTGATTTTTAAGACAAATTTTTTTCCCTCTTGGTTGCTATTTAGTGTAGGTTATGCTGCCACAGGTATGCTTGGTGGACACAATAATGGCGAGTTTAGTTCTATCATTTCTGATGAGAACAGAAAGTCATGGATTTATTTCTCTTTGGATATAGATTTGACTAGTATTAAAGTAAAAAATAAGTTCTTAGAATGTATAGCAATGGTTTTGAATTTTTTTAAAATTCCAATTTATTTTTAACAGTTCTCCAAAGATTATTACTTTTCACCAAATATTTCTTTTAAATCAATTTTTAAGCCTTCTATAGTTTTAAGAGTAATAATTTCGTCTTCGACATATTTTTTGTCGAGCCTATATTTGCCATTTTCTAAAAGATACACTTCAATCATATCATCTGCTGGATATACAATCCAATACTCTGATACTCCAGCCTCTTCGTATAAATTATATTTAGTAACAATATCATGTTTTCGATTTGATTCTGATAGTATCTCGATAATCATATCAGGAGGGCCATTGCAGCCTTTATCATCAAGCAAATCTGGATTACAAATGATACATATATCAGGTTGCACCACAGTTGATACTTCTCTATCATTGATAGTTCTTGTAAGCCTTACATCAAATGGAGCGTAAAAAATTTGACATTTGCTTTTTTTGAAAAAAGGTACAACTTCTGTAATTATTTTTCTATGAATAATTTGATGTCTTTTGTTTGGTGCAGGGCTCATTTTGAGAACAAAGCCCTTGATCAGTTCTACCCTATCCTCAAACCACCAAGTAAGATAATCTGCATAAGTGTATTGCTTTGTAAGGTCGAGTTGAGATATATCAGTAATGTTTAGCATTGTGTCAGTAGTTAAAAATATCTTCTAAGTTTAAAACAAGACCAGGGATAGTTTTTACATAAACCAATCCATCTTCGGCATACATGTTATCCATTTTGTAGGTATTATTCTCAAGTAAAAAAACTTGTATTATTTTTGCTTCAGGTAGCACTATCCAATATTCTTTTACTCCTGCTTCTTCATATAACTCGTATTTTTCTTTTATATCTCTTTTAGAGTTGGATGGAGATAGTATCTCGATAATCATATCAGGAGGGCCATTGCAGCCTTTTTCATCTATGATATCTGGGTTGCAAATGACAGAAATGTCAGGCTGAACTACAGTTGTAATTTCTGCATCATTTACCGATCTTTGCAAGCGTACATCATAAGGGGCAACCCTCACTTGGCAAGGTTGCTTTTTAAGAAACATATAAATTTCGCTCGACATAGAAACGCTCACTTTTTGATGTTTTTCTAGTGGAGCAGACATTTTTTTTACAAAGCCCTTGATCAGTTCTACCCTATCCTCAAACCACCAAGTAAGATAATCTGCATAAGTGTATTGCTTTGTAAGGTCGAGTTGGGATATATCAGTAATCATACAATAAAATTAATTAAAAATCTCATCATTTGTTATCCTAAATCCTTCTAAAATGCTAGATGTAATTTCATCTTTGAGTTCATAAACATCAGGGAGGCCATATTTTTGGTTTTCTAATCTAAATACTTGCACCATTTGCTCTTTTGGAAACACAATCCAATATTCGTTTACTGCATATTCTTCATACAAAGCATGTTTTTTTTTAATATCTCTATTTTTATTGCCCTCTGATAAAATTTCAATAATCAAATCTGGAGCACCTATACAGCCCAAGTCATCCAACTTGGATGTATCGCAAATGACACAAATATCAGGCTGAACTACATCGTATATTTTATGATGATTTTTAATGTTTTTTTTGGGAAATCGCACATCAAATGGTGCAGTATATACTTCACAGGTTTTTCCATCCAAAAAAACATCAATTTTTCGAGCCAGTTTCATTGATATTTTTTGATGAATACGAAGTGGTGCAGGGCTCATTTTGAGAACAAAGCCCTTGATCAGTTCTACCCTATCCTCAAACCACCAAGTAAGATAATCTGCATAAGTGTATTGCTTTGTAAGGTCAAGTTGGGATATATCAGTAATCATACAATAAAATTAATTAAAAATCTCATCATTTGTTATCCTA
>JAAFIH010000007.1:0-127209 GCA_013297755.1 Cytophagales bacterium | reverse complement strand
TTCTACCCTATCCTCAAACCACCAAGTAAGATAATCTGCATAAGTGTATTGCTTTGTAAGGTCAAGTTGGGATATATCAGTAATCATACAATAAAATTAATTAAAAATCTCATCATTTGTTATCCTAAATCCTTCTAAAATGCTAGATGTAATTTCATCTTTGAGTTCATAAACATCAGGGAGGCCATATTTTAGGTTTTCTAATCTAAAAACTTGCACCATTTGCTCCTTTGGAAACACAATCCAATATTCTTTTACTGCATATTCTTCATACAAAGCATGTTTTTTTTTAATATCTCTATTTTTATTGCCCTCTGATAAAATTTCAATAATCAAATCTGGAGCACCTATACAGCCCAAGTCATCCAGCTTGGACGTATCGCAAATGACACAAATATCAGGCTGAACTACATCAAATATTTTATGATGATTTTTAATGTTTTTTTTGGGAAATCGCACATCAAATGGGGCAGTATATACTTCACAGGTTTTATTTAATAAAAATGTATTAATGCGCCATGATAGTTTCATTGATATTTTTTGATGAATACGAAGTGGTGCAGGGCTCATTTTGAGAATATAGCCCTTGATCAATTCTACCCTATCCTCAAACCACCAAGTAAGATAATCTGCATAAGTGTATTGCTTTGTAAGGTCAAGTTGGGATATATCAGTAATCATACAATAAAATTAATTAAAAATCTCATCATTTGTTATCCTAAATCCTTCTAAAATGCTAGATGTAATTTCATCTTTGAGTTCATAAACATCAGGGAGGCCATATTTTAGGTTTTCTAATCTAAAAACTTGCACCATTTGCTCCTTTGGAAACACAATCCAATATTCTTTTACTGCATATTCTTCATACAAAGCATGTTTTTTTTTAATATCTCTATTTTTATTGCCCTCTGATAAAATTTCAATAATCAAATCTGGAGCACCTATACAGCCCAAGTCATCCAGCTTGGACGTATCGCAAATGACACAAATATCAGGCTGAACTACATCAAATATTTTATGATGATTTTTAATGTTTTTTTTGGGAAATCGCACATCAAATGGGGCAGTATATACTTCACAGGTTTTATTTAATAAAAATGTATTAATGCGCCATGATAGTTTCATTGATATTTTTTGATGAATACGAAGTGGTGCAGGGCTCATTTTGAGAATATAGCCCTTGATCAATTCTACCCTATCCTCAAACCACCAAGTAAGATAATCTGCATAAGTGTATTGCTTTGTAAGGTCGAGTTGGGATATATCAGTAATGTTTGCCATTTTATCAAATCAATTCCTAAGCAATTTGGCTATATTTTAATTAAAATAAAAATTTAAAAACTAAAAACTTTTATAATTAATCAACATTTATCATATTATTACCTAAATTGATCTAACAAATAAATCATGGTGAGCAAAAAACTTGCCTTAGCATGAGGTATAATTTTGTAAAAAGTTACAAATTTTTATCGATATACAGTAGTTCTATTTTATCTGTATATTTCTGTATTATTACTTTTCTTTTGAGTTTCAATGTTGGGGTCAGTTCGCCATTGTTGATTGTCCATTCTGTTGGCAAGAGTGCTATTTTTTTTATTCTTTCGTATTGAGCAAAATTTGAATTTAATTTTTCTACTTCTTCATTCATTTTTGCAAACACAGCTTCGTGGTTTACCATCTCTTGTGGTGTAGTGTAGGCTATATTTTTGATACTACACCAATCTTTAAGCATACCAAAAGCTGGTACTATGAGTGCAGCAGGAAAATTTCTACCCTCGCCAACTACCATAATTTGTTCGATAAACTTACATTCTTTAAATTTATTTTCCATATTTCCAGGAGCTATATATTTGCCCCCAGAGGTTTTGAACATTTCTTTTTTGCGGTCTGTAATTTTCAAAAAACGTCCCTCAACCATTTGGCCTATATCACCCGTTTTGAACCACCCATCGGCATCTATGGCATCGGCAGTGAGGTCTGGCCTTTTGTAGTAACCTTTGGTAATATGTGGGCCACGAGTCAAAATTTCGCCATCGGCAGCAATCTTAACCTCTACTCCTGGAAATATAGGCCCCACAGTGCCTATACGTCTATCAACTTCTTGGTATCTATTTACTGCTATCACTGGCGATGTTTCTGTAAGTCCATATCCCTCTTCTATTACCACTTGAGCAGCCGAAAATATGCGTGCCAAGCGTGGTTGAAGGGCTGCCCCACCAGATACTATCGTTACTACATTGCCACCCAAGGCCTCACGCCATTTGCTAAAAATAATTTTATTAGCCAGTTTTAACTGCAAATTATACCAAAATCCTTGATTAACATTGATTTCATAACGCATGCCCAAACTTACAGCCCAAAAAAACAATTTTCGTTTTATGCCTGTCAGTGCCTGTCCTTTGGCTATAATTTTGTCATATATTTTTTCTAACAAGCGTGGCACAGTTACAAAAATATGTGGTTTTACCTCTTTTAAATTATCAGCTATGGTTTCTAAACTTTCGGCATAATAAATAGATAAACCCGTAAATTGATACACATAGCACAACATACGCTCGTACACATGGCACAAGGGCAGAAAACTAAAGGCTCTAGAGCCAGCCGAAACTGGCAAAATCAAAACAGCTGCTTCGCACTGGCTTACCAAATTGGAGTGGCTCAGCATCACACCTTTGGGCACACCAGTAGTGCCAGATGTATACATAATAGTAAGTGTATTCGAAGGCAAAATTGTATTTTTGATGCCCTCTAGCACTGAAAGCGATTGGGTAGATTTATGTAATAGTTTCCAAGAATCACAATCCGAAATGGTATCAAAGCTATATATTTTGGGTATATTTTGGCAACTTTTGGCCGCTTGTATGGCTTTTTCAAACAAATCTTTGTTGGCCACAAACACCATTTTCACGGCTGCATCATTAAAAATAAATTTAAAATCATCGATAGTTACCGTTGGGTAAATTGGCACACTCACGGCCCCAATTTGTTGAATTGCCATTTCTACAAAATTCCATTCAGGTCGATTAGGCGAAATAATACAAATATTGTCTTCTTTCGCAATACCTGCTTCCAACAAACCCAAACTTGTCTTATTTACAATGTCTATATACTCGGCCGTACTATACTTGTGCCATTGCCCATCAACTTTGCTAGCAAGGGCATCGGCAAGAGGGAATTTTTGGTTTTGATAGGCTAGAATATCAAAAACTCTAGAGATTTTCATATAGATAAATCGTTTATTTATAAGTATTATACCATAAAAAATAAAAATAGTTATACTTATAAATTAAAAAAATCAATAGTAAAGACTTTTAAATGATGTAAAAAGCGAAACAATGTACGATGTTAAGAAAAAAATGAGATGGTTTTATAAATCATGGAATAACTCGTATCGCTATTTTCGCTGAAAAAAATCCTTTCTTTTTTAGTGTTCTACATAATTTATAGAATTTGCTAGGGAGAGGTTTAATAAATTAGTATTTTTTTTGAAGTTCCCTTTAGTTTTAAATGTGTCTATCTAGTTATTTCCACAAATTTATGAATGAATGAATTTTTCCATTTTTTTACCTAGATTTTGAATAAAATGTTGCTTTCTTCTTTTATTGGCTTCTTCTGTAAAAACACCACGAATAAAAGGGTGTTTTAGGATGCGTGCCATATCTTCAGGTTTTAAATTTTCGACATAATTTTTTCTATTTTGGTTTCGTCTTTTTAAATTATCGTCTGGATTACCTACTTTTCTCAATTTATTTACTGTATTTGACTTTGCAAACATAATATTTTTTTTGAATTTATAATTTTAAAAAAGAAATTTTTAATAAAAATACTATTAGTAAAAATACTATTAATAAGAATTGATTTGGATAATTATTAAATGAAAACAAAAAAAATGCTAAACAACTTATACCAAAAGTCAATAAAGGATAAAATTTGCTATTCTTTGATTAAAAAACTAAAAATTATGAACTAATATTTATAAAAAATAATCCTAGAAAAAAAGTGGAGAATACCGGATTCGAACCGGTCACCTCTTGCCTGCCAGGCAAGCGCTCTAGCCAAATGAGCTAATCCCCCTTGATTGTGCTGCAAAACTAATCACTTTGTGCACATACTCAAAATAAAGTTTGAAAAGAATTGAAAAATAAAATTAATTTTGCAAAATGCTAGATAAAATAAACCAATATGCAGCCGAAATAGCTGCTATTCAGCCCCAAAATAAAGTTGCCCTCGAAGACTTTAGAATAACTTATTTGAGTAAAAAAGGATTGATTTCTACCCTATTTGAAAACTTTAAGGCCGTGCCCAACGACCAAAAAAAAGCCATAGGGGGCGAACTCAATAAACTAAAGCAAGCTGCCGAAGCCAAATTGGCACTTTTACAAGAGATGCTTTCAAATCAAGGGGATGACTTAAAAGACGACCACTTTGATTACTCACTGCCCACAATTCCACATCAGATAGGTACAAGGCACCCGCTTTGGTTGGTTAAAAATAGAATAATTGAAATTTTTGAACGTATGGGTTTTAGCATAGCCACAGGCCCAGAGATAGAAGACGATTGGCATAATTTTTCGGCACTTAACTTTGCCGAAAACCATCCTGCAAGAGAGATGCAAGACACTTTTTTTGTCAATCTCAACCCTGATATTGCTCTTCGTACACATACATCGTCAGTACAGGTGCGAACCATGGAAACCCAAAAACCACCCATTAGAATACTCTCTCCAGGACGTGTATTCAGAAACGAAGCCATTACAGCACGTGCTCACTGTTTTTTTCATCAAATCGAAGGTTTATATATCAACGAAAATGTAAGTGTAAAAGACCTTAAGCAGACTCTTTTATATTTTGCACAAGAATTTTTTGGCAAAAAAACAAATATTAGAATGAGGCCAAGCTATTTTCCATTTACCGAACCAAGCGTAGAAGTAGACATATCATGTCAGATATGTGGGGGCAAAGGTTGTAATGTATGCAAACATTCAGGCTGGGTCGAAATCATGGGTGCTGGTATGGTAGATCCCAATGTACTAGAAAATTGTGGCATAGACTCCAAAAAATATACTGGTTTTGCCTTTGGTATGGGTATAGAGCGTATTACAATGCTCAAATATCAAATCAAAGATTTACGTTTATTTTCTGAAAACGATGTTCGCTTTTTAAGGCAATTTCAACATATTTAACCAAACTTTTAGGTTCTAATCAACCAATTACAACTTTAGGATTTTGATTAATTACCCAATGTAATTTATTTAGGCATTTTTTATTGCCACTATCTTAGGCTTTCTTCAAAAGAGATAGATAATCAGATTCTTAAGTAAACGACATTGATTAAATAGTTCAAACTGCTATTTATTGTATTCTAAGGCCTCAATCCAATTCTTTTCTTAAAAAAATATGATAAAGGCTATTTCTAATGTAAATAGTTTTTTTATATTTTGTAAATAAAAAGTTATATTTCTTTGAAACAAAAGGTAAATAAAAGTAATAATTAAATAAAAAATTAATGATAATTATTTTGTTGTATTTACAATCCAATTTAATTTTCTTAATTTTTTATAATAATTTTGATTCTATTTAATATATCCAAATATATTTTTTGAATAAGTTATTTCTGATTTCCACAAAAGGTAAAAGGTAATAAAATTCATAAAAAATTAGTCGATTTTATATAGTTTAATTTAGTAGAATTAGAATCCAATTTCAAATTCAGTCCTTCGATTTTTACTTCTACCAAGCTCTGTATTATTGTCAGCAATAGGCCTTTCAGGGCCAAAACCGATAGCTTTGATTCTCTCTTGAGCTATCCCTTTCGAGATTAATAAATTTTGAATAGCTACTGCTCTATTGGTAGACACTTTTTTGTTTAACAAAACGGCTCCTCTATTATCTGTATGGCCCATAATTTGGATTTTAATAGTAGGATTTTTTTTCAAAAATTGAATCAAAACTTGTATTTCAGCATAAGAATCATCGGTAAGTGATGCACTACCAGATTTATAAAATACATTTTTTAGCTCTATTTTATCGCCAGCTTTAGGTTTTTTCAATATTACTTTTTCTGAAATTATTTTAGGTATAATTACTTTTGGGGTAACTACATTTCCAGAACCAGTATTGTTTGAGGTAGCTGTGGTACTGAATGTTTTAGAATTTGGTGTCAAATCAATATGATTGGATGCAAACACATAACCATCTTTTTGAATATCTACACCATATTGAAAACCTTTTTCTAAAGGCACATTAAACTCGCCATTGGTAGCTGTATGATATGACTTTGGCTGTTCGGTTGAATTTTCTTTTTTTACAAGTATATCAGATTCGATGGGGTTTTGATTTTCGTCTAGCACAGTACCCTTGTATTCTACAATTTCTATGGCTGGTTTTAGACTGGCCTCATGCTGAGCAGCCACCGAAGGATGAGGCACAATTTTATGGCCTTCGTGGTGTTTGAGTAGCGATGGATGCACTGCCACAATATGTTTTGGTGCTTCTGTGCCAAGTTCTACTGTTGGTAGCGGTTTATCAGCATAAGTGCTATCAATAAGTATCATATAAATATCTTTTTCGCCAAAACCATCTTTTTTGGCAGAAGAATAGTAGGCCGTTTTGTGGTCGCCAGAGATATTAAAATAAATATCATTTTCGGCCGAATTGATAGGAAAGCCCATATTATGTGGCTTACTCCAAGTCTTTTTTCTTGTATCAAAATGGACACTAAATATATCATATCCGCCCATACTGCTATGGCCATTGGAACTAAAAAATAATGTTTTGGAGTCTGGCGACAAAAATGGGCTATCTTCATCATAATCTGAATTTATTTGCGAACCCATGTTGATAGGATGGCCCCATTCATTATTTTTATCTTTGATACACATATATATATCCAATCCACCATGTCCGCCTGGTCTATCGCTCGAAAAATACATGATTTTATTATCTGCCGACACACACACTGAGGGTTCTTTATATTTGGTATTGAGATGCTTGAGTGGCTCTGGTTTTGTCCATTTGCCATTAACCAAATCAGACTCAAACAAATCTCCACCATTGGTAGATTTATACAAAAACATTTCATTACCAGCTGCATTCATCGAAATACAAGCATCGTGATATTCTGAATTTATGGGTACACCTAAGTTTATGGGTTCGCCCCACTCGCCATTTGCATTTTTGGTAGACATCCAAACGTCTTCAAAATAGCCATTATCAATATCTTTTTTTTCTGAAATGCCATTGGGCCTGCGTGAAGTAAAAATCATTTTTTTATTATCAGCCGACACTGAGGGGGTGTATTCTGCATACTCCGAGTTCAAAATTTTGGATAAATGATATATTTTATGTTGGTATGGATTAGCAACTATTATTTTTCCATTTTCGCACTCGTTGAGCCTTTTGGCGACTTTCATGTTTTCGTCCATCACATCGCCAGTTGTCATTTTTTCGAGCGTTTTTTTATACATTTTATAATGTGCAATGGCATCAGAAAAAAACAGGTTTTCTTGATAAGCTCTTGCTATTAGATATAATATATTGGTAGCTATTTTGGGATTGAATTGATACGATTTTTTGTAATGATACAAAGCTAGTTCGTTAAACGATGTTTCTTCGTAAGACCTTGCCAACCAAAAATGGTAATCGGCATTGGTAGAATCTTGGTTTACCAAGCTTTTGAAATAAGCATTGGCATCTGAGTAATCGCCATTATTAAAATACTCGACCCCTTTGGTAACTTTTACATTTTGTTTTTGAGCAAAACAAAATACAACCTGTAATAAACATACACAGGCAAATGATATTTTTAGATTTATATTCACTTTTTAAAGAATATTTATAATTTTTTAAACATTACAAATATATACGTTTTCAAAAAAAAAGTGTTTAAATTTTAAAATCAATTTTATTGGGTACTTTTGGAGCTTAAATTAAATAATAAAAAATGAAAAAATTATTCATTACAGCATCTTTAATTACTTCTATGGCACTACAAGCGGCCGATTTTTCTATTCCCTCCCAAAATTATCAACTTATCGAATGGGAAGTGATAGGTTTTGGATATAGAGTCGACAATTTATACAATGCCATGCCATTTTATTCTGCTCTGAGAGCAAATCTTACAGATAATATACAAGTTGGTCTAAAATTTGATGTTGCTTTAGGTATCAAAGCTGGTATTTATGGCTCTGGATTGTCGGCTTCTTCAGCCTATTATCTTACAGGAGATTACCGTTTTGTTAATGGTTACAAAAAATTTAGGCCTTTTGTAGGTATAAGTATAGGAAACTTATCTGTGGGGTCTGCAGGAGCCGAAGTAGACAATTCGTCTAGCAACAATTCTGTGAATCAATCAGTAACAGTAAATTCTACAGGTGGTAGCATAACTCAATCTGCTAATGGAGTAACTCAAACTGTTGGAGTTAATAGTGGTTTAGGTTCGCAACTACGTGCTGGTTTTAGTACACAAGGCATTAGACTAACGCTAGAATATACACATGGATTTTTTGGTGCAGCTTCTTACAATGCAGTTGGATTAACTTTTGGAATCCTTTTGTTTGGCAAAGAGAAATAAAAATAATGATATAAAGCTACTTTTATTACAAAGTGGCTTTATATCTATTCACTAAAGAATTATTTAACTTCAATAATTGCCTGCATCTCCATAGCTGAGCCAGATTTAGATTCTATTTCTTTGCGAGCTTCGTACAAATCTTTTTGCAATTCTTTGATACGCCTTTCACGCATTTTTATTTCCTCTTCGCTGCTTGTGCTATTTATTTTACTTTCTTGAAATTTGATTTTTACATGAATCATTTGTGTAATCAAATCTATGGCATCGCTGGCACTAAACATGCCTTGTATTAATGGAATATTCATAATTGATAATGGTTAATGGTTAATGGTTAATGGTTAGTTGTTAAGGGTTAGTTGTTAAGGGTTAAGGGTTAATTTTTTTCTAATCAAAAATTGGATTAATTAATAACTAATAACTGATGTTACACAGAAAATTTTTTAAATCATTGTCAGTTCTATTATTTCAAGCTTTTATAGGCTATTAACAATATTAAAATTTTGATAAAATTATAGTTTTGCGTAACATCAGTTAATAATTAATAATTAACCATTAACCATTAACAATTAACAATTATTACTGTCCTTGTCCGAGCGAAAAACCAGGTTTTCCATCAAAGCTGTACAGATTTTCGGTTTTTACGCAATCGATATTTTTGTCTAATGCACCAGAAAGCAATTTTATAATATCAGTTTTTGATATTGAGTTGCCCTCTGTTGGTTTAAAACGACATCTCCAATGGTCGGTACAAAATGTTTCTTTGAAACCCTCTGGCCATACTTTGATTCCACGGTTGGTTATCATCGAAAGTTTGATTTCTTTAGAATCGAGTGCTTGTATTTTTGCTGCAATTTCGTTGGCATCTGTGCCGTTCCAGTGTACAAACAAATCTACTCCCAAAAGTTCTTTTTTGGCGGCTGGTTTCTTTTTGTATTTTGGCAAATTCAAAGCCGAACCTTTGGCATACGACACTGCTTTCAATGTACTTGGTTTTTTGCCCAAATTAGCAATTACAGCTTTGGCAAATTCCTTAGTTCCTACTTTTTGTTTGCTTGTATCTTCTTTGAAAATATCATAAGTATGTATACCATCTTCTATAGTTTTGAGCCAAGCATTTTGGATTTTTTCGGCTACTTCTGTTTCTCCAATATGGTTCAACATCATAATTGCACCTTGCAAAAGTCCAGATGGATTTGCTAAGTTTTGACCTGCTCTGCGTGGAGCCGAACCATGAATAGCCTCAAACATAGCACATTCTTCACCAATATTGGCCGAACCAGCCAACCCTACAGAACCTGCAATCTGTGCAGCTACATCAGAAAGCACATCGCCATATAAATTTAAAGTAACGATTACATCAAAAACTTCAGGTGTATCCGCCATTTTTGCAGCTCCAATATCAATAATCCAATGTTCGTTTTCGATTTCTGGATATTCTTTAGCAATTTCGTCAAACACTTGATGAAACAAGCCATCAGTTTGTTTCATTATATTGTCTTTGGTAAAGCAAGTTACTTTTTTGCGACCATATTGTTTGGCATATTCAAAGGCATATCTTACTATTTTTTCGCAACCAGGACGGCTGATTAGTTTCAAACATTGTACTACTTCATCTGTTTGTTGATGCTCAATACCTGCATATAAATCTTCTTCGTTTTCGCGAATCATCACTATATCCATCACAGGATGTTTGGTTTTTACAAACGGGTGATAACTTGTTGATGGACGAACATTAGAATATAATCCTAAAAACTTACGAGTTGTTACATTCAAACTTTTGTAACCACCACCTTGTGGAGTTGTGATAGGAGCTTTTAAGAAAACTTTGTTTCTACGAATTACATCCCAAGATTCTTTGGCAATGCCTGAAGTATTGCCAGCGAGATATACTTTTTCGCCAACCTCAATTTCTTCTATTTCGATTTTTGCACCTGCTGCCATTATTATTTCTAATGTAGCATCCATAATTTCTGGCCCTATGCCATCACCTTTTGCAACTGTTATTTTTCTCATTTTTTGCTTTTGTTTAAATTTTGATGATGCAAAGATAATTGGCTTAATTCATATATTTTCATTTATGTTTTATATAATATATATAAACTTTTTTTATGTTTTAATTTTCTTTTTAAATTAACCTAAAGTCTAATGGGAACTTCTAAAAACCTCAAATTTATTTTCAAAAACCCCACCCAAACCAATTTTACAACCTCACAACCTGGCTCAAAACTTTCGTTTTGCCCCCATGCCACAGAATCCAAGTGGGAGGGCTTCATAGGAATTGAGGTTTTTAGAAGTTCCCATGTATATATATGTGCTAACGAAATTATACTTTTTGATAAATCTCTATATTTGCAACTCTAATTTAAAGGAACTTCAATCAAAAAAATAGCTAAAAAGTTTTTTTGATGTATTTTTTTTATTTTATTTGAAAAATTAATCCTTAAAAATATGATCAAGAAAATACTTATTGGATTTGCAATCCTATTGATATTGCCATTTGTAGTTGCACTATTTGTAAAAAAAGAATATGCTATTGAAAAAGAAATCATAATTGATAAGCCCAAAAACGAGGTTTTTAATTATATAAAGTATCTTAAAAATCAAGATAATTATAGTAAATGGGCTACAATGGATCCTAATGTAAAAAATTCTTTTAGTGGAACAGATGGTACTGTGGGGGCAATAGCAGGTTGGGATTCTGAAAAAGACGAAGTTGGGAAAGGTGAACAAGAAATAAAAAACATAGTTGAAGGCGAAAAAATAGATTTAGAGTTGCGTTTTTTTAAACCAATTGAAGGAACTGATAATGCGTATCTAAAAACTGAATCAGTTTCTGATTCAACTACAAAAGTAAAATGGGGCTATTATGGAAAAATGAATTATCCAATCAACTTACTCTTGTTGTTTATGAATTTTGAAAAAATGATTGGAGATGATTTTGAATTTGGACTTAAGAAATTGAAAGGGATTTTGGAAAAATAAGTCCTATCGTTTTAGTTTTCAATCTGATAAATTTTTCAAATCAATCGTTTAAAATGATTTGATAGATTGGCTCAGTAGCTAATGAGAACAAATATTAGCTTTTTAACATTTACCTCAGTTCAAACGCATATAAAAATATTCTAAATTAAAACAATAAAATATTACTTTTAAAATTAATATTTTAAGAAATAGTAATGTTAAAATCCCCTCTTTTTGGGATTCTGTGGTTTAGTAACAGAAATTCAGGTGTGGCTTAGAATTACAGGTATTTGTTTAAAAAAATCTTAGATGCGTTTGCCCATACTATTCTCTAATTATTCCCTTCGGCTTTCTCTCCAGCCAGCACCAACGCAGGCAAACTCGCCACAATAGCCACCGTTTCCACGCTCACACGTATCACACGAAGCAGCAAATCCAGCACATAACGCTCATTATCAACCTCTGCACACCAATCATTTGGATTATTTTTTATCTGACTATCTTTGTGCGTAGTTTTCTGATAACGCTCCATTACCCATTCTATGGCACTTTTTCCGTTTACCACATACGCATAAGCCACCAAAGGGATATTTTCTACCGTAATTTCACTATTAAAATCAATCACCGTTTTATCAACTACGCCATTTTTCTTGCCAAAACGCATCTTTTCTATTTGATAATTGATATTTTTAGTTGCTCTAAAAACTACAGTAGTTTCTTTTGAGGGTTCTATGGTTTCATAATCCAAATGCCAACCAGCCAAATCTCTGCCTGCTTTGCTAAACAGCCAAAAATCTTTGCCCAACGCCACCAGCGGAATACGTGGCAACATCTTTTTTAAATCATTCTCAAACTGTGTGCGATACTCCTGCTGATGCAAAATGCCATACACATAATAAAAAATATCCTCTTTCATTACTGTATTGCCATACAATTGGCGGGCATAACCCAAAATAAAATCAGAAATACCATCTCTGCGGGTATATTCTGTCTTGCTTTTGTCAAACAAATTTCCCTGCATTTTCTCCCGCTCTTCGTAATAATACAACGGAAAACATTGTGCTTTATCCACCACTTGCAAATCTGTAATATGATTAGAAACCAACACAGAAAACGGCTTTTGCGCACCAACCCCAGAAATACCAATCACAATATTTTTTAAATCAGCGTTTGGGAAAAGTTGAGAACTTAATCCAGGACTTTCTATAAACCGTTTGTCAAAATATAATTTTTGCTTACAAAATGGTCTATAATAACTCGTTCTAAAATATTTTTCATCAAACTGATGCTTTATATTATTTGCTAAACCATTTTTCAATGCTCGTGTCCAACTAATTTGTAGCGCATCTTGATTTATAAAACTTTCAACATCTAATTTTTCATTCTCTTGCTTTGCAATTTGAAAATCTTTTTGTTGCTCGTTGTAATAGTCAATCATTTGGGTCATATTTTTTTCAATTTCGTTTTTTGAAAAATTACAAACCCAAGCATCTCTATTGGTAGCTACGCCAATCACGTATGTATTAAAAAATGATTTAGTTTTGAAATCAAATTTTTTGTCAGGCGCAAGTGGCACAAGTTCTGCAAAAGCATCATTTCGTTGGCTTATCCAGTCGCCTTCTGTGTTTGGTTGCAACATTTGCCATTCAATATTTTCCACAGATTTTAGTTCCTTGATGCGTTGCAATTTATCTTCACGGCTCAAATAATCTCCAATATCAAAATAATAAATAGTGGCTTTGTCGGTGGTAATGCTTGGATTTTTGACCAAAAAAGTGACAGAAATAGGCGTACGAGAGCCAGAGCCAAATATTTTGCCGCCTTCTTTGCGAGAAAGTTCGCCACTTGTGCGTTGGTTTCCTCTCAAATTAAAAACATAAATAGCCGTAAATTCTTTTTCTATGGTTTTGCGAAAACCGTCTGTACTATTTCCATCAAGCCACGAGCCATTAGAAACAAAGGCAATAATGCCCCCATCTTTATCCAAACGGTCAGACGACCAACGAAAAGCCTTCATATAAGAATCATAATTTGATTTATTCAAATTTGCCTTTGATGCTTTGGCGTAGGTTTCGTCAATTCTTCTGTTTAGTTTTTCATATTCTTGGTTTTGGGCATTGTCGTTGGCAGAGTTTTGCCCAACAGAATAGGGCGGATTTCCTATAATAATGCGTAGTGGAGCTTTCTTTTGGGCTAAAACTCTCTCTGAATTTTCAGGGAACATTTTAGAAAAAAGCTCGTTGTTATTGTCATTTTCGCCCAACTGAAACGTATCCGTTAGCACAATACCATTAAAAGGCTGGTATTCTGCGGGGGTTTTTTCTGTTGAATTTGTTTCTTCTTCTTTTTCTATTATTTCGTGGTAGGCATTTTCAATATTGATAGCAGCAATGTAATAGGCAAGCAATACAATTTCGTTGGCGTGAATTTCTTTGGTAAATTTACGTTTGAGGTCTTTGGTTTTGATAAGTCCGCTTTGCAGCAGGCGAGTAATAAAAGTGCCTGTTCCTGTGAATGGGTCAAGAATATGGATATTTTCGTCAGAGATATTTCTATTAAATTCTTTTTGCAGCACCACATCAACAGACTGCACAATAAAATCCACCACTTCCGTAGGCGTATAAACAATACCTAGTTTTTCCACCATTTTTGGAAAAGCAGTTTTGAAAAATTTGTCGTAAAGTTCTACAATAATTTTCTGTTTTCCTTCAGCGTTATCTATCCCAGAGGCACGTTTTTTGACAGATTCATAAAATTTTTGGAGTGTATCTGTTTCATTTTCAACGACTTTATTTTCCAAAATGTCCACCATTTTCTGCATAGCAATAGACACAGGATTGCTCTTAACAAAAGAATATCCTTCAAAAAGTGCTTCAAACACAGGTTTTGTGATAAGATGTTGCGCCAGCATTTCTATGGCTTCTTCTAGCGAGATGGCAGGATTGATGTTTTTTTGCAGCCCTACCAGAAAAGCCTCAAAATGGGGTTGGTAGTTTGTTTTTTTGCTCAAAATAGTAATTCTATCTATATATTTCTCGGCAATCAGGGCTACATCAGTTGCCCATTGTTCCCAATACCTGCGGTCGCCAACTTTTTCTACCATTTTGGCAAAAATCACGCCTTGCAGTTGTTCAAATTGGAGGGCAAGTTTTTTTTCTATGGCTTTTTGAACATCAGAATTGGGTTGAGTATCTGTGCCAGAGCCAGTGCCTGTTGGTGTGGATACTACACTTATTGCACGTGGTTTTTTGCGGTTGAGTTCTATTTGGTTGATTGTGGCATTAAATCGGTCGTCATGGGCACGCAAGGCATTGAGTACACTCCAAATAATTTTGTATCTTTGGTTATCGTCCAGCACAGTATCAGGCGAAATAGCACTAGGCACAACCACAGGAATAATAATGTAGCCATATTTTTTATTTGGGGCTTTGCGCATCACTCGACCAACAGATTGCACCACATCTACTTGCGAATCGCGAGCGGAGAGAAAAATAACGGCATCCAGCGAGGGCACATCTACACCCTCGCTCAAGCAGCGAGCATTGGTAAGAATGCGGCATTGGTTGGCTTGGTTTACTGTTTCTTTGAGCCAGCTCAATTTCTCTTCTCTAGCCATGGCATACATGGTGCCATCTACGTGCTGAGCAGCCACAGATACTATTTTTTCTTGTTTTTCTTTGGATAAATTGTTGTAATAAGCGTTGTTGAGCGAATTAAAAGTTTTGGTAATATTTTGCGAATCTTTTATTTTGCTACAAAACGCCACTACACGTTTCATGGGTGTAGGATCGGTTTCTGCAATGGTATTGTCGCCAATCAGTTGTTTAGAAAACGCATTGATGCAGCCAATGAGTTTTGAGGCATCGTCAGTGTTTATTTCGTCATCGTCAGCAATCATATCTTGCACTGCTTGCGGCACATCTTCTTCTTTGAGAGTAAGAATGAGCACTTTGTAATCAGAAAGTAGCCCACGCTCTACTGCTTCGCCAAAGCCAATTCTATAAATTTCTTTGCCATAAATTTCTTTGTCGTCCATAGAACAAAGTTCAGCACCATATCTATTGGCTTTAGATTTGGCATCTTCGCCATATAAACGTGGTGTGGCGGTCATATAAAGGCGTTTTTTTGCTTTTATAAAATCGTTGTTGTGCACACGCACAAAAGCTGAGGCATCTTCATTGTTTAGGGTAATACCAGTAGTTCTGTGTGCTTCATCGCAAATAATCAGATCAAAAATCCCAAAAATAGTATGGGAACTTCTAAAAGCCCCAAACTCATTTTTAAAAGCCCCACCCAAACCCTCCCCAAAAGGGAGGGCTTCAAAGGAATTGAGGTTTTTAGAAGTTCCCATACTTTCAATTGTTTGATTTTCTGTTTGATTTTCGGCTTTTGTTAGTTGTTTTTTTATTAATTCGTTTTGTGTTTTGGCAATTACTTCAATGGATTGGTAAGTAGAAAAAACGACTGTAAGATTATTGTTTTCTGAATTTTGGATAAACTCCAGTTGTTTGATGATATTTTCTATATTGGTAGATGCAGGCAAAGCAAGGTCGAGGGTACTAATATCGCCATCATCGTTTTGTGCACTTTTTTTGCTCACGTTGGCATCAGAGCAAATACAAATAGCATTGATGTTTTGGCTAGCTTCTGCCATCCATTCTCTCAAAGTTTGTCCCAAAAGAGCAATAGAAGGCACCAAAAACAATACAAAACCGCCAGTATTTGAGTTATTTTGATAGTGTTTGGTTTCGTTTTCGGCAATTTTGAGTGAGGTAAAAGTTTTGCCAGTGCCACAAGCCATAATTATTTTGCCTCTATCGTTGGTTTTGAAATGCTCGTGCACGGCATTTAGAGCCACTTCTTGGTGAGGGAAAAGGGATTTTTGAGTAAGTCTAGCATTTTCGCCAATATTTCCTGCGTCTAATTTTTGCCAATCAATGGCAGATTGTTCTAAGTCAGTATAGCTAATGCGAGTTACGGGTGGTTGTTGGTTTTTGATGGCTTCTTGGGCATTGGTGCCCCAGTTGTTGGTTGTAGAAATCCAGAGTCTGTGTGCAAATTCTACGGTTTGGTTGTTGGTATTTGTAAATTTACGGCTCGATGTAGATAAAAAAGAATCTACGGCAGGTTTGTCGATAGTGGTATTTTTATCAAAAAATTTGCATTGAATAGCCCAGTAATCACCGTTTTGTTCAAGAGCCACCAGGTCTATGCCAGTATCTACACTTCCTAATTCTTAGCGAGCAGGAAAATCGTTCCAAAGCCATATAGTTTTAAATTTGGTAGCATAAAAAGTGTCGGTTTGCAAATAAGCGAGCATTAGTTTTTCAAACATATTGCCTTTATCGCGCTCTGAGGTGGCGTTTGTTCTGTATTTTTGTAGGATTGAATCTAATGACATGAGCCAGATGATTTATCGTAAATATTGAAATATAAAACTTTAAAAAAGTGAATTAAGTGAACCGAAAAACAAATATTACAATTTTATTTTAAACCCCTCTTTTAATTTCTCCCCAAGTGGGAGAAAAATTATAAGAATGTAATTTTAATTTTTCGGTTTGATATAAGTAAAAGTGTTGTTTCACACAATAATTTAAAATACATATTTCAATTGCCGAGCAAATAAGCAAAATTTATTAATTGGTATCAAAAAATATTACAAAATTAAAAATCTTTTGTGCTTTGGCAATATTACCAAAAGATAAAATATGCCATGAATAAACAAATGATATTTTTGGCACGAATGCACTAATAATACTATCCATTCGTAGATTCGTGGCTGTAAAAACAATCTTATATTCGTTGCTAAAGAAACATTCTTAGCTAATATATTATTCCAAAATACTTACTTCTCTATCTTTGCAAATAAATGTTTTGTGTGGAAATTTAGTAAGAAACTCTCTATTATGAGTTGCCATTACTACTGCAGTACCATTTCTATTGATATTGATAAAAAGGTTTAAAATCTCTTCGGCCACTTCGGGGTCGAGGTTTCCAGTGGGCTCGTCTGCCAACAAAACTTGTGGTTCGTTGACCAAGGCTCTAGCTATGGCTACTCGTTGTTGCTCGCCACCAGACAACTGATGTGGGTATTTGCTACCAGCCGACCCTAGACCTACTTGCACGAGCAAATCTGTAAGTCTTTCTCGAATTTTGATTTTATTATTCCATCCAGTAGCCTTCATCACAAACACTAAATTTTCGGTTACTGTTCGATCTGATAACAGTTGAAAATCTTGAAAAATAATACCCAACTTGCGTCTCAGTTTGGGTACTTGGCTACGTTTTAGTTTTCTAATACTAAATCCTACCACTTCGGCATCGCCTACTATCAGAGGCAAGTCTGCATACAATGTTTTTAAGAGCGAACTTTTGCCACTGCCAGTCTTACCTATAAGATACACAAACTCGCCTTTTTGTATAGTAAAACTTACATCCTGAAGCACAGGATTATTTTCTTGAAATATTGATACATTTTCGAGGGTAATGACAGGGGCAGATATTTCGATCATACAGTAATATTAGTGATTATTATATATCAAAAATAATAGAATATTGCATTTGTATATATGTAAGATTATTACTATTAAAAGTAATTCATTTTGTTTTTTAAAAATTGATATAATCAAGATTTTTACCAAGTAAACTTACGCAGATTATAAAGATTTAGGCTACAACTAAACAGTCAGCTATGTAATAAACCCTCATATTTAAAATGTACTATAAGCTGTAATTGTCTTTTGAATATACACTTTTGAACTTATACTATTTGTTTTAAGCAGGTCATTTATTATTTGAAATTATTAAATAAATATGTACAGTAGGCGTTATATTTTGCTTTTTTACTTGTACTATATTCAATTACAGCTGTAACCATTTCTCCATTTCTAAAAATTGTTTTCTGATAAAAAATATTATTTCCTCTATAACCTGATACTACAAAGAAATTATTTCCTTCTTTTTTATATGTTACATTCTTACCTGCTTCTATTTGACTATCATTTCTGAAACAATCTGCTTTACATTCAGCAATGTTTTCGAAATCTCCTATACGAGAATCTCTGTAAACTATTA
This sequence comes from Cytophagales bacterium, assembly GCA_013297755.1. Taxonomy (GTDB): domain Bacteria; phylum Bacteroidota; class Bacteroidia; order Cytophagales; family UBA9547; genus REAG01. The sequence continues at coordinate 108,602 of JAAFIH010000007.1, read as the reverse complement.
AAGTTGCTTTATTATCTTTTGAAATAAATTTTTGTCCATCTCCGTTGCCTGATTCTCCCATTCCTTTGAGTTCAGTTGGATATTCTATGCAATATTCAAATCTTGAATTGCAATATTTGTCATAATTATTTTGAGCTTTTGAAAACATGCTCAAAAAAATAAACCACATAGTTATAATTGTATATAATTTTATTTTCATTTTGTTTTGCGTAGTCGCCACTTTTTTTAAGAAATATCCGTTTATTTTAAGTGGGTTCTGGTCTCCACTAAATAATTTAATACAATTCTCTTGTAATTACAGCTAACACCAATATCAATACCCAGTTTTGTCATCATAATCATCCATGAGCAATCCTTTTGTTTTGGATAAAATATTATTTAGCAAATTAGAAGTATTGTTAATATCAAATTTTTTGACAGGTTTGGCCTGAGATACTATGGGTTGAACTTTATCTTTTAATTCTTGGTAACGCATCTCTCTAGAATCCAAAGCCCTAAACCCAGCCAATACCAGCCCAACAGAGGTAGCATACATAGGACTTTTGATTTCATCAGACTTGCATTTGCCTAGGTGCTCGTTGGGGTGTCCTATGCGTGTATCCATGCCTGTATTGTATTCAAAGAGCTGTTTTATATTTTTTAGCATAGCTCCACCACCTGTTACTACTATGCCACCTGCCAATCTTTTGTGGTAGCCAGATGCAATAAGTTCTGCATACACAAGCTCTATGATTTCATTTATCCTAGAATGAATAATCTGAGCCAGTGTTTTGATACTGATTTCTTTGGCTGGTCTATTTCTGAGACCTTGAATCGATACAATATGGTCTGGATTTTCTTCATCTGGTAGGGCAGAGCCGAATTTTACTTTCAACATTTCGGCTTGTTGGTGCAGCAATGCACAACCTTGTTTGATATCAGCAGTTACGATAGCTCCACCAAAAGGAATGACAGCCGTGTGTCTCAAAATATTTTCATGAAAAATAGCTATATCAGTAGTGCCACCACCAATATCTACCAAAGCCACGCCAGCCTCCATCTCTTCTTCGCTCAATACAGAGATAGACGATGCTAGAGGTTCCAATATAAGATTTTTGCATATAAAATCAGCTTTTCCAAGCTCTGCACCAGCTTTTTTTACACATCTATAAATGTTGTTTACAGCACTTGTATGGGCAGTAATGATATGAAAATCGGCTTCTAACCTATTGCCTACCATGCCTACTGGATCTTTGATAGAATCTGTATAATCTACTGTGTAGTCTTCGGGCATAACATGGATGATTTCGTTGCCTGGAGGCACCAAAAGACGATGCATTTCTAGGTTTAATTTTTCAATATCTTCAATCAATATTACATGCTCGTTGCCTGACAAAATAATATTACCACGATGCTTAGAACTACGAATGTGCTGACCAGCTATGCCAATACTAACTTCTTGGATATCGAGCCCAGCTTGTAGTTCGCACTCGGCTATGGCAGCTTTGATAGAATCTACAGTTTTGTCTATGTTGGTAACCATTCCACGAGTAACACCCTCAGAAATAGCCTTGCCCATACCCAAAATTTCTAATTTCCCATACTCGTTTCTTCGTCCTGCAATGGCACAAATCTTTGTGGTACCAATATCAAGTCCAACTTCTATTTTGTCAGTGTTTATGCTCATAATAAGCTATTATTTTTTTATAAATAAGACTATTTCAGTAAATTATTCGCAAATAATTTGATTTTTATATTTTAAAGATACAAACGAATAAGCGTTCCAACCTTTGGAAGGAATTATTTTTTTGTAGAACGATTGTAATTTAGCAAATTTAATATCTAATTCTGTAGGTTTTCCAAATTCTATAACTTGCTTTCCTAGTTGTGGATAAATAAATATTTCACCTTTCCAATTAATGTCAGCTTGAGGCATCAAAGTAGATAAAAATTCGTCATTATTTATTCGTTTTACAAAATCGAAATAAGGCGTTCTGATACTATCTTTTGTCCAATCTTTTTGGGCCAAAAGCGATGTAAAAGCACCAGTCAAGACCATACAACGGGCTGTAAATCTATTAGACATAGGTAATATTTTGCCAGAAGAACTCACATAAGCATCTTCGTTTCCTGGAACTCCTAGTCTTACCAAGGGCTGATATTGCACTACTTCTACATCAATACTACCAGCCAAATCTTTGCATACCACTACTTTTTCTACAAATCCATGAGATTTAATTCTTTTTTCTAATGTTTTGAGGGTAATAAAAGCATGAATATTATTAATTAAATTTTCGTTTTCATTTTTTGTCATCAAATTTTGAACATCTATGTTTTCTATAAAATAATTGTCATAATCGTTTTCTATAGAAATATTTACTTTTTGGCAAATTTTATTTTGTTGTCGCTTATGCACAAAAGCCATTAAACTAAAAATTGTAATTACCCAAAAAAGGGCAATAACAGAAGATTTAATTTTAAACTTTGGAAATTGTATTTTCAAAATAAGTATTAGTAATTTAATTTGTAAATTTAGTCTATTATAAAATAAACTTATTCACTTTACCATTTTTAGTTGAATTTTTATTAAAAAAAAGATACTTTACATCTAATCAAAACTTGCACAACTTTGATTTTATTAGTTTTTAAGGAAGTAATAATCTATTTTTTTGATGTCTATTTTTGGACTGAACAAAAATATTGTTTAAGTAATATTATAAACAATAATTATTTTATCTATGGTTAAAGTTTTATCGACTTTTAAAAAAAATAGTATTTGTTTGAGACTTTTAAAATATTTACATTTGAAGAATTTATAAAACCAAAAATTATGAATGTCATTGAAGAGATTTTAGCACCTGCAAATTGGGAATTTACCTCTCCTAGTGAAAAATTGTTTTCTAGCGACCATGTAATAGATGCATATATGAAGGGGCAAAAATCTGGACTAGAACAAGCCCAGAGACTTATATTAGAAAAACTTGTTTCAAACATAAACAAGGCTAGCAACAATACCACAACAATCATAGACTTTATTAGAAAAAAGAGTTTTAATCCTATCGCTGCTTACCTCAAAATAAATTCTTTTGACGACTTTGCTGTTTTAATTGTCTTACCTCAACTAGAGTTCATTGATAAAAAGATTTTTAGTGTTTATGATTTTATTTCAGTTCTAGAAAATAAAGAAAAAGAAGAGCTCTATCAAATTCAAATATCAATTTGCGATACCGAAGATAATATTGACGAAAATTATGTAGTGTCAGAGGGTTTTAATTTAAAACATATAATGAATTAATGAAGAAACTACACGCTATACATAACGAAGAAGCCTGTAAATTTCTTCTCACTAGTAAAAAGTTTAACGATTGGGTTGTTACAACTGCATTTTATTCAGCTTTACACTTTGTGCAACATGAGCTATTTCCATTGTCATTTAATGGACATGAATACAATGATTTCAATGTTTACTTTGATAAAGTTTTGAAGAATAAGAATAAAAAAACTTCAAAACACGCTGCAACGATAGAACTTGTCAAATCAAATTTACCTCTATGCTCTTCCTATTACAGGTGGTTGCACGATGCTTGTATGAGTTCGAGATACAATAATTATAAAGTTTCTGATACAAAGGCAAACAGTGCCAATAACAATTTAATTGAGTTGAAAAAGCACCTCATTAAGTAATAATATATTTAAAAAATACTTAATTTTAATATGTTTTAAGTTGCTTGCAATTTGATTATATTATTTATGATAATACATTTATACTATATATTTATGTGCTCTATAAATCTAAGTAAAGCAAAGTTTACTAATGAAAGGGCAAAAAAACTGTGTATTTTTTACAATTTATTTTTTAAACATTAATAAATATAGTATCGTTGTAGAACTATTAAATAAAATAGTTTTTATTGTAATATTTACATTTATATTCAAAAATGATGACTCACGCTACTGCTGCCGAAACATTTATAGAAGACGAAGCCCGCACCGATTGGCACGATGGAGCTTTGTGGTTTGTAAGATATAAACGAGATAATGCAGTAAAAAAAGTGCCAGAATGGGAAGAGTTGCGAGAAATTGCCTCTCAAACCAAGGCTAATGTATTGGCCAATTTGGATACTTATTTGATAGAATTTGAATCTAACGCTATCAAAAACGGAGTTACCGTACATTGGGCTAAAGATGCAGAAGAGCACAACAAAATTGTGCTTTCTATCCTCAATAATGCCAAAATAAATAAGTTAGTCAAGAGCAAATCTATGCTCACTGAAGAATGTCATTTGAATCCATATTTGATAGAAAATGGCATAGAAGTAGTAGATACAGACCTTGGCGAACGTATAGTTCAGCTCAGAGACGAAGCCCCAAGCCATATTGTATTACCAGCCATTCATCTCAAAAAAGAAGAAGTTGGCGAAACTTTTCATCAAATTTTAGGTAGCAACAAAGGTGCTTCTGACCCAAAATATTTGGCTGAAGTAGCTCGAAACCATTTAAGAGAGAAATTTTTGGCTGCCGAAGCTGCCCTTACGGGCGTAAACTTTGCCATAGCTGATACTGGTGGTATCACAGTTTGCACCAACGAAGGTAACGCTGATTTGGGCGTGCATTTGGCAAAAGTACACATTGCAAGTTTTGGAATGGAAAAAATACTGCCACGCAACCAAGATTTAGGCGTTTTCTTACGACTTTTGGGTCGAAATGCCACTGGACAGCCTATTACAGCTTTTTCTTCTCATTTCTTAAAACCTATTGATGGGCAAGAGATGCACTATATCATTGTAGATAATGGCCGCACAGAGCAGTTAGGTAGAGCCGATTTTCGCAAATCTTTGTATTGTATTCGTTGTGGTGCTTGCATGAACACATGCCCAGTGTACCGTAGAAGTGGTGGCCATAGTTATGGATATACTGTGCCAGGCCCCATTGGGGCTATACTTTCGCCAAATATAGACCTAAAAAAGCATAGTTCACTGCCATTCGCCAGTACTTTGTGTGGCTCTTGCACTGATGTGTGTCCAGTAAAAATTGATATTCATCAACAATTATATAAATGGAGGCAAATTATATCAGAAGAAGGCGAACTACCTTTGAGCAAAAAAATAAGCATGAAAGCTATGGGTTTCTTACTTTCTACTCCCTGGATGTATAGATTGGCAGGTAAGATTGGCCGAAAAATGGTAAGTATTATGCCACGTTTTATGATGTATAACAATCTCAACGTTTGGGGCAAACAAAGAGAACTGCCCATAGCACCAAAACAAAGTTTTAGAGATTGGTATATTGAGAATAAAAATAAAAACTAAATAATTTTACTTTTGAAAAATCCTAAAAACCATAAAAATATTAAAAAAAACCTGCTTAATCAATTTGCAACCACAATTGCTTGGCTTTAGATTTTTATTTTAGTCTTATCGCAAAAAATCCTAGAGGTAGGGTTATGCAAAAATGGAGCTTTTCAGTAGATACCTATTTTTTTTACGCTAATCAACACCTTTTTTGGTTATGAAAATGAAATATCTAATAAATTAATGCCATATATTACAAACTCCAATACAAGAAATTTGATATTTTATTACGATAAACACCTTTTAAATCAATAAAAATTGCATTTTTATTAGCAAATTGTTGAAAATAACTCTCTGATTTATTTGCATATTCTTTGTGGGCAACTGCCAAGATAATGGCATCGTATAAACCAGTAGGATTTTCAGAAAGTGTTAATCCATACTCATGCACAAACTCTTCTTTAGAAGCATGAGGATCAATAATATCTACATTTAAGTTAAAAGATTTTAGTTCTTTTACCATATCTATTACTTTAGAATTACGAATATCAGCTACATTTTCTTTAAAAGTGCCCCCCATGACCAATATCCTAGAATTTAATATTTCAATTTTTTGGGCAATCAAAGTTTTTAGGGTTTTTTTTGCAATATAAGCACCCATACTATCATTTATCTCACGTCCGCTAAGAATTACTTTAGGAAAATGCCCCATGTGGGCAGCCTTAAAAGTAAGATAATAAGGGTCTACACCAATACAATGTCCACCAACTAAACCAGGGAAAAACTTCAAAAAATTCCATTTTGTGCCAGCAGCCTCTAGAACTTCGTAAGTATTGATGTTTAGTTTATCAAAAATCATTGAAAGCTCGTTCATTAATGCAATATTCAAATCTCTTTGCGTATTTTCAATCACTTTTGATGCTTCTGCCACTTTTATTGAAGAGGCTCTATGAACACCTGCATCAACTATCAATTCATAAACATTGGCTACTATATTGGCACTTTCTGTATCGCAACCAGAGGTTACTTTTATGACATTTTTAAGCGTATGTTCTCTATCTCCAGGATTAATTCTTTCTGGTGAGTATCCAACTTTAAAATCATTTTTGAATACCAACCCAGATTGTTGTTCTAGTATAGGCACACATTTTTCTTCTGTACATCCAGGGTAAACTGTGCTTTCAAAAACCACATAATCGCCTTTTTTCAATACTTGAGCCACAGTCTTTGTTGCAGCCAAAAGTGGAGATAAATCTGGCTGATTATACTCATCAATGGGCGTTGGAACTGCTATAATATAAAACCCAACATCTACCAAATCAGTAATATTTGATGTAAATAATATGTCAGTGTTTTCAAAATCTTTATCAGAAAGCTCGCTTGATGGATCTTGTCCAAGATGTAATTTTTGGATTCTATTTTGATTAATATCAAAGCCTATAACTCTTATTTTTTTGGCAAATTCGAGTGCTACTGGCAAACCTACATACCCTAAGCCAATAACTGCTAAAGAGGATTTCTTATTTAATAATTTTTCGTACATTTTGCTTAGGCTTCGCCCATTGTGCCACCAAAATTCATTGGAAAAGATGGAAATTGGTTTGGCATATTTATAGAACCAAAATTTTCTTCATATTTATTTACATTATCAGCTAAGGCCTGAAGCAGTCTTTTGGCATGCTCTGGTGTGAGCACAATCCTAGCTTTTACTTTTGCTTTAGGCAAACCAGGCATCATTCTGATAAAATCTACCACAAATTCGCTATTGGAATGGGCAATCATGGCCAAATTTGAATAAATACCTTCTGCTATCTCTTCTGTTAATTCTATATTTATCTGACCATCTTGTATGGGTTCTTGTGAGTTTTGTGCTTGTTTTGCCATGTATTATTTTTATCTTTTGTGATGATTATAAATTTTCAGCTATTTGATTTTGTAAATATAATTGATAATAATATAAACTGTTGATTTTTTAACTTATTGAATCATAATGTCGTTTACTTAAGCATTTTTTATTGCCTCTATCTTAGTCTTTCTCCAATAGAGAAAGTAAATAGGATTCTTAAGTAAACGACATTGAATTGAATCATAAAAATTTCAAAACAAAATTAAATGAAATCATCCAATTTTTATAATAATTAGTTTGAATTAGTTATAAATTGTTACAAAACTTTCATAATATCATTAAAAATTAAAATAAAAAATATTAAAAGTATAGAAAGCTATAATCACTTTTAATGATAAATTTGTACTAAATTTAATTTCTTTAGAATTACCTTTTTATGATAGATTATAATGATGGAGCTGTCATTTTGATAGATAAACCTCAAAATTGGACTTCATTTGATGTGGTTAATAAGTTGAGATATGTTTTAAAAATAAAAAAAATTGGCCATGCAGGAACTTTAGACCCTTTGGCTACAGGATTGCTTATTCTTTGTACAGGAAAGTGGACTAAAAAAATCGATGAGTTTCAAGCAAAAGAAAAAGAATATATTACTGAAATAACTTTTGGTAAAACTACACCTTCTTACGACTCTGAAACTGAACCAGATGCAGAATTTGGCTATAATCACATCACTAATGACATGATTTACGCTAATGTAAGCCAGTTTATAGGAACTATTACCCAAAAACCACCCATGTATTCTGCCATAAAAATTAATGGCAAAAGGCTGTATGAATTAGCCAGAAAGGGCAAAAAAATTGACGTTCCTGATAGACAAGTAGAAATAAAATATTTTGAAATAATTGAAATAAACTTACCAAAAATAACTTGTAAAATTATATGCTCTAAAGGAACATATATACGTTCTTTGGCACACGATTTTGCAAAATCTTTGCAATCAGGTGGCTTTATGTCGGCCCTCAGAAGAACAAGAATTGGAGATTTTGATGTAAAAGACGCTAAAGATATTCAAAATTATATAACTGAATTTAATCAAAATAAAGAATAAAAAAACTATTATTTGTATAAAAAATGACACATTAAAGCCCCAGATTTTAAAAAAAAATCATAAATATTAAAAAAATAAGTTAGAGTAAAAAAAGTAAAATTTTATAATTTTATTCTGGCTTGTATTTAGAATTTATAAAAATCTTTTTCGCATCTTTTTCGCTCATCAATTCTTTGAGTGTAATATTTTTATTCAATTCCATATATTTTCTTACTATTTGCCAACCTAGCCATCGCCCAATACGACCAGGACATTTATTACCAATTTCTTGCACATTTGGTCGCTCACCAATATATCGATTTGTGATTTCGGCTTTGGTTTCGAAGAGCAATTTTTTGTCTACTAAATGAGCCCAAATAATGTTTTGATGTGTTTTAATTTCTTTTATATCATCTTTTGAATAACCTGCAATAATCTCCTCTGGTACAGTAGGCATGGTTTTTTCTACAAAATAATACATTTTGCCAAAAAATATCATTTCTGCAACAAGCGAATTGTCTGTAAGGTCGCCTTGAATAAAATGATTGCCAATAGAAGCTACTATCGTGGGCACAACAAATTCTTTTTTATATCTTTTCAAAATATATTGAGGTAATTGTGGTTGATATTTGCATTTTTCTCCTAAAAAATAATCCAAACTTACTACTATCATACTATCAGAAATAAGAAAATCTTGTCCCCAAAAACCCATGCCAGATATAAAAGTATAAAAATCTTGAACGTAATAATTAGGGTAATTTTTTTTGATATTTGTGGCTGCTTCAGCAAATTGATTTTTAAGCTCCTGCATATCTCCAAATTCGGTTTGAGATATATTGAATAATGTATCCACTGCCGCATTATTGATGCCAAGACCAATTTCTTTAATAGAAATTTTGTCGTTTGGAAAAATTTTACCAAGATATTTCCTATTAAAATCAGGATATTTTTTTAATAATTTTTCTACGCCAGCTGGCGTTTTGTCGGCCCATAGCTCTTGCTCTAGTCTTATTAATCGTACATTTTGGAGTTCAATTTTTTGCTTAACTACCTCATTATCAGTACTTTGTGTGCTGTTATTGTTGCAACTTATAAAAATTAATAAAAATAAAATACTAATAATTGCACAAATGTTTTTCATAAATACTATTTTTGATGCGTAAAATTATATAAAAAAATGAAAAAGTTAGCATTAATAATAGTTTGTGGCATAATATATGTATCAAAAGCCGAACAAGGATTTTCGATAGGCTTAAAATTAAGCCCATCGTTTGCTTTTTCGAGAGTTAGCCCATCTACCTACAACGACCAAGCCAACAACACTACTTATGTATACAGTGGCGATGGACTAAAAGGTAGATTTGGTGTTGGGGTAATTTTAGATTACATGGTTGGTAATAATTATGGATTTAGTACAGGTCTTAATTTTTTGTTAAATGGCAGTGGATATCAAGTATCCAAAACCACTGGCACTGGTGCCTCGGCCACAACTCAAACAGAAGAAAATTCTTACTCTATACAATATGTACAAATACCTTTTTTACTCAAATTGCAAACTGGCGAAGTTGTAGATAATTTTTCTTTTTATACCAAATTAGGTGCAAGTGCAGATTATATGGTAGGTTCTAGGGTACGAGGCGAAAAATCTGTGCAATTATTGGGCAGTCCCCAGGTAATCCAAACCACAGATTATATCAATAATTTGCATTCATCACTTATATTTTCACTTGGTACTGAATATAAATGGAAAGGCGACATGATTTTGATGCTTGGCATTACTTATTCAAGAGGAATTAGCGATGTGGATAATCAAAAAACAAATATTGAAAGTCAAAAAACCAAATTTGAAATGTATAACGATTTTATTTCATTAGATTTGGGCGTAAAATTTTAAATTTTATGGAAATAAAACAAAGTTTAGAACTGGCTGTGATTGCATCTAGAAAAATAGCAATTCTTGATGTAAAAACTATTAATAAAATATTACTAGATTTGGCCTTAGAAGCCGAAAAAAATATTGATTTGCTTGTGTCTGCAAACGCCAAAGATTTGGCTTTGATGGAAAAATCAAACCCCAAATATGATAGATTGTTATTGACAGAAGCTCGTATCAAATCTATTGCAAATGAAATCAGACAAGTAGCTACGCTTACCTATCCTGTTGGCAAAATAGTAGAATCAAAAATACTAGAAAATAAACTAAAACTTACCAAAATAACTGTTCCACTTGGGGTAGTTGGTATTATATACGAAGCCCGTCCAAATGTAACATTTGATTGTTTTTCGTTGTGTTTAAAATCTGGAAATGCAGTTGTACTCAAAGGTGGTAGCGATGCCAATTATTCTAACATTGCTATTGTAGAAATAATACACAAAGTCTTAAAATTAAACCAATTAGATGCCAATATATGTACACTTTTGCCACCACATAGGCAAGCCACCGAAGAGTTGCTTGGGGCTGTTGGTTTTGTAGATGTATTGATTCCTCGTGGAAGCCAAAGTTTGATAGATCATGTAAGAAATAATGCAAAAGTACCTGTCATAGAAACTGGTGCAGGAATTGTGCATGTGTATTTTGATGCGTTTGGAGATGTAGAAAAAGGAAAAAATATCATCAATAATTCCAAAACAAGACGTGTAAGTGTTTGCAATGCCTTAGATTGCTTGGTTGTGCATGCCGACAGACTCAACGATTTGGCAGCTTTGGTAGAACCTTTGCAATCATCAAAAGTTGAAATTTATGCAGATGAGGCCTCCTATAGCGTACTAAAAAATATTTATCCTTCAGACTTGTTAGAATTGGCCACAAATGAGGCCTTTGGTACAGAGTTTTTGGATTATAAAATGGCCATAAAAACAGTGCCAAATTTTGATTCTGCTGTTGATCATATAGTAAGATATAGCTCCAAACATAGCGAATGTATAGTTACCGAAAATGAAGCCAACAAACAAAAGTTTTTTCAACTTATAGATGCAGCAGCTGTGTATGCCAATGTTTCTACTGCATTTACTGATGGTGCACAATTTGGAATGGGAGCTGAGATTGGCATAAGTACTCAAAAACTACACGCTCGTGGGCCAATGGCTCTGCCTGAACTTACAAGCTACAAATGGCTGATTGAAGGCGATGGGCAAGTAAGAAAGTAAAATTCGTAATGTTTCTTTTTATTTTATATTTTTAATTTTTTTTGCTAAAATATTTTAGTAAAATACTAAAGATACATTTTCATTTTTTTTAATCTTCAGACTCAACCCATTTTTTTATACAATTTTACTACATTCTATAAAGCTATTGTAGTAATAATTAATTATAAATATTTAATTTAAAAAATACTAAAATTTTTATTTTTTTGCTAATTTATTGTTATATTTATTCAATTATTTCTAATTTATGTAATTGACTTGGCAGACAGTTGATAATAAAGTAGACAAATATCAATACAAATAAACCAATTTAGTAGTTTTTATTTAAGATGTTTTCTTTTAAAATTGTATATTTCGATTTTAGAGATAAAAATGACAAAATTAAATCGTTTTTGTATATCTATTTTAATTTTTTCATCCTTAGTTGTTAAATCAGATATTATTCTCCTTGATAGAAACACAAATATGTCTATCAACAACAGAGTATTGATAAGAATGGCCAATGGAGAATTTAAGAAAAACAATAGTAATCAAGAGGTTGGGTTTGGATTTAATACCCCACAAGGGGAATGTAACTTTGAACTCAAAAACACTGATATCGAAAACCAATATGTAGTAAGAATACAGCAATCAAAAGTTGATTTTGTTCAATTATATATTTATTATAAAAGTGGCAAAATTGATTCTTTGCCATTGATTAATAAAACGATTGGGATTTTACAAAGACCATTAAAAAGTGTAGATTTTTGTTATAAATTTTCTTTAAAAAAAAACGAAAAAATAAATTGCAAACTCTACTCTGGACGCAAATATGGGTCACATGCTCCCATAGTTAGTATTGCAACGCTTGATAATTTCTATTTAAAAGAAATTTATTTTAACCATTATTTAGCCTTTATTTCTGGGATTTGTATTATTATAAGTATTGCTGGATTTTTTTTATTTCTATTTTTTCATAGAAAAATGTACTTAGTATATAGTATTTACTGTATTTGCACTTTTTTTGTGGCTGTGGTAGATGCTGGATATGGACACAGCTATTTTCCATTTCCTCAAATTTTATACTTAAATAATAATCTTACAAGTATATTTTTCTATGCAGTTGTTGGAAGCCACATTTATCTTACTATAGTTTTATTGAAAATCAACCAAAAAGATTCTACATGGCTCTATTATATTGGCATTAATATTACTTTATTTTTCATCATTCTAGGCATATTGCTTATATTTCCGTTTGTTGAGAATTTATTTAGAAGTTTAATAATTAAATTTTCTTACTATATAGTATTCATTATGGATGTTTATGTAGCAACATCACTCATATATTGCATCAAAAAAAAGCAAATATTTGTATATTTTTATTTGGTAGGTTTCTTATTTTCTTTGATAGGAACTACAACACTTATTTTAGGAAACATAGGTGTGATTGATGATATCAATCAAAACTACGACTTAGGATATTCAATCCCATTAATTGAGATTTTTTGCATGCTTTTGGGTGTTTCATTTCAGTTTTCAGACCAAAACAAGAAGTATATTTCGATTCAAAAAGACCTTAGTCTTTCACAGCAAAAAGTAATATTTATACAAGAAGAACAACAAAAAAGAATAGCTCAAGATTTACACGATGGCATAGGCCAAGATTTGCTTTTGCTAAAAAGAAGCTTAAAAAATCAGTCTATAAATACCGAAAATGTGGAACATATTATCGAAAATGTGCGTTTAGTTAGCAGAAATTTGTATCCAGTTGCATTAGAAAAAGTAGGATTGGCACAAGCCATAGAAAATATTACTATACAAGTGATGGAAACTCACCCTATTTTTATCAGTTGTGATATATTTTATAATAATTCATTGTCAAAACAACAAGAATTGCAAGTATTTCGTATATTCCAAGAAGCCACAAATAATGCCCTTAAATATGCAAAGGCAAAGGCTGTAAAATTGTGTTTACACGAAGAAACCACTCATTTATCTATTCTTATTTATGACAATGGAATTGGTTTTGATGTAGAAAAGAAATTACAAAGTGAGTTAAGTTTTGGTCTTCAAAGTATGCTACAAAGGTCCAAATCGATGAATGGATATTTCAATATAAAATCAAACTCAGATGGCACTATTATTACTATAAATATCCCCTACAATGATCAATATACTACTAGCTGACGACCATCCTTTGATTCTCAAAGGCACATCTGATTATATTCAAAGTTTAGGATATACTATTATTGGAACGTACACCAACGGACTTGAAGCCTATAATAATATAAAATTAAAAACACCTGATATTGCCATTTTAGATATTTCAATGCCTGGCTTAGATGGTTTAGAAATTGCAAAAAAAATGCTCCAGACTAACATTTCTACTAAAGTAATTCTCCTCACTATGCACAAAGAAATATCTTTTTTCAGAGAGGCTCAACTTTTGGATGTAAAAGGATATTTACTCAAGGATTTTGCGATAGAAGAATTGGCCAATTGTATAGAAATTGTATTAAATAATAAAATTTATTTTAGCAATCAACTTAATTTCAAAGCAGAAAAAGAAAACGAAATTTGGAAAGATAAACTAACTACCACAGAACAAAAAATATTGTTCGAAATTGCATCTCAAAAAACGTCTAAAGAAATTTCAAATACTTTTTTTATTAGTGACAGAACTGTAGAAACCCATCGCAGAAACATCATCAGGAAATTGGATATACCCAACGAACGTAATGCACTTTTTTTGTGGTGCTTGACAAATATTGCCGTTTAGATAAAACTGTTCCAACAACATTTTTTAAAAACATGAAATAAAAAATATTACTTTCCAAAAATACTTTCTACAAAAGTTTCTTTATTAAACATTTGCAAATCAGTTGGTTTCTCACCTACACCAATATATTTTACAGGAATTTGGAATTGATCAGAAATACCAATAACTACACCGCCTTTGGCTGTACCATCTAGTTTTGTGATGGCTAGGGCAGTTACATCAGTGGCTTTGCTAAATTCTCGAGCTTGATTGATTGCGTTTTGGCCAGTGCTACCATCCAAGACCAACAATATCTCGTGTGGTGCCTCAGGATGAACTTTTTTCATCACATTTTTTATTTTCGACAACTCATTCATCAAATTTATTTTGTTGTGAAGGCGGCCTGCTGTATCTACTATGACTATGTCTGCGTTTTTTTCAACCCCTTGTTTTACTGCATCGTAAGCTACTGCTGCTGGGTCTGTATTCATGCCATGAGCTATCACAGTAACCCCTGCCCTATCACCCCAATTTTTGAGTTGATCTACTGCTGCAGCCCTAAAAGTATCGCCTGCACCTAATATTACTTTTTTGCCTTCACTATGAAATTGATGGGCTAGTTTGCCAATAGTAGTAGTTTTGCCAGCTCCATTAACTCCTACAACCATAATTACATAAGGCAATTTTATGGCCGAATCGTTATAATCAGAGGCTATATTTTGAGCCAACAATGCTGCTATTTCTGACTTTAGAATTTTGTCTAACTCACTGGTATTCAGATACTTATCTTTGGCCACACGAGCCTCTATGCGAGCAATAATTTTGAGTGTTGTTTCAACTCCTACATCAGCTTTGATTAGCATCTCTTCTAGGCCATCAAGCACAGTAGCATCAACCGTTGATTTGCCAAGCACCAATTTGGCTAGTCCACCCAAAAATCCAGTTTTGGTTTTTTCTAAACCCTCGTCAAGTGATTTTTTATTTTCGGTTGTATTTTTTTTGAAAAAATCGAATAATCCCATTTATATAATGTATAAAAATGCAAATTAAATCTTTTTTTGTAAACTTTGAATTAGAAATAAAAATAAAAAAAAGCAAATTTGAAATTAAGGGAACTTCTAAAAACCCTAATTCCTATAGAGCCCTCCCTCTTGGATTCTGTGGCATCGTAACAGAAATTGGTTTGGGTGGGGTTTTTGAAATTAAATTATGGGTTTTTAGAAGTTCCCTTAATAATATACCAAGCCACTTCCAAAAAAATGGCTTAGTATATAAATCAATTCTAAAAATAAGAATAAGTAGAACAGGGTAAACGCATTTAAAAAATTTCGCTCAAAAACCCCTATCCCAACCCTTTCCCCAAGGGGGAAAGGGCTTTGTCATTTTGTAATTTTAAGCAAATAGTATTGTAAAATAACAACTATCTTTTTAAATGCGTTTGCCCTGTAAGTAGAACTTCTCTAGCTAGATACTATTAAAAAGTAATTACTTTGGCCATATTGTTTTTATATGATTTTAAATCATAACCTGCCATGTTAGAATAGCTGCCAGCTTTGATTTTTTCGGCATATTTTTGAGCCACTTCGTCTTTGCCATCAAACAAGTCAGTATTACTGATAAATTTACTTATTTGAGCGATACCATAATTTTTGTTTTCCATGATTTAATTTTAATTTAATAGTTTATTTAATTTTTTTAAAGCCCCCAAACCCCGAAGGGGAAAATTGCGTTTATAGCAATTTTTTAAAGCCCCCAAACCCCCAAAGGGGAAAATTGCGTTTATAGCAATTTTTTAAAAGCCCCCAAACCCCCGAAGGGGAAAATTGCGTTTATAGCATTTTTTTAAAAGCCCCCAAACCCCCGAAGGGGAAAATTGCGTTTATAGCAATTTTAAAAAGCCCCCAAACCCCCAAAGGGGAAAATTGCGTTTATAGCAATTTTTTAAAAGCCCCCAAACCCCAGAAGGGGAAAATTGCGTTTATAGCAATTTTTTAAAGCCCCCAAACCCCCGATGGGAAAATTGCGTTTATAGCAATTTTTTTAAAAGCCCCCAAACCCCCGAAGGGGAAAATTGCGTTTATAGCAATTTTTAAAAGCCCCCAAACCCCAGAAGGGGGCTTAGCTAACGCATTGAATTCATAACTTACAACTTATAACTCAAAACTTATTTAATATTATCCAAAACACCCATTACCACTTTTACGGCTTTTTCTGAGTCTTTTAATAATTGTAATTCTGCATCATTGAGTTTTATTTCTAAAATACGTTCTACACCGTTTTTGCCAAGAACTACTGGCACACCAAGGTAGCAATCGTTGATACCAAATTCACCTTTGAGTTGCATACATACAGGGAATACACGTTTTTGGTCTTTTACGATTGCCTCTACCATTTGAGCGGCTGCCGAGCCTGGAGCATACCAAGCTGAAGTGCCCATCAATTTTACGCACTCGCCACCACCACGCTTGGTTCTTTCCAAAATACCTTGCAATTTATCTGCATCTATTAACTCTGTTACTGGTATGCCACCCACAGTAGTATAGCGAGGCAGCGGCACCATAGTATCTCCATGACCACCAAGCAACACAGCTTGTATGTCTTTGGGCGATACATTGAGTTCTTCGGCAATAAAAGCCCTATATCTGGCTGTATCCAAAATACCAGCCATACCTATTACACGGTTTCTAGGCATTTTCGATGTCAAATGGGCTTGGTAAGTCATCACATCCAACGGATTTGATACTACTATAATGATAGCGTTTGGCGAATATTTAACCACATTTTCGGTTACAGTTTTCACTATACCAGCGTTGGTAGCTATCAAATCATCACGAGTCATGCCTGGTTTGCGTGGCAACCCAGAAGTAATAACTACAACATCAGAATTGGCCGTTTTGCTATAATCGTTGGTAGAACCTATCAATCGAGTGTCGTACAAATCGATGGGGGCTTTTTGGAAAATGTCCAAAGATTTGCCCTCGGCTACACCATCTTTGATGTCGAGTAACACCACTTCGTTTACTATATCTTTGTAAGCTAATACATCGGCACAGGTAGCTCCTACGTTACCAGCACCTACTACGGTTACTTTCATGTTTGTTTTTTATATGTTATGTACTGAAAAACTATTTTTTTTATAAAATCGTGTAAAAATATAAACCTAATTTGAATAATTAAATTGTTTGTGAAAATTGTTTTCAAAAAAAAAGATTTAAAAGCTATTTTAGTAATAAATATTTGATTAATTGAAATAAAATATTGATTTTAAACGTCATCATTTATTTTTAAAAATAAATAATTACACAATAAAACCAATTATTAATATTTCAAAATTTTATAAAAAAATTAGTTATATAAATTAAATATTACATCTTTTTTTTAAACTTATTTTAATTTAAAATAGATTAGAAAAGCTGATTAAAAAGATTATAATTTTAAAATAATTATTTAAGATTTAAACAAAACAATACAAAATGGAAATATCTTTGTACTATGCATTAATGGAATCTTATACTAAACTTATTTTCGATTAATCCCTCACATACATTGCAAAACGAAAGTTTTGAATGCTACTATGGGTTGAAGTAAGTGTTAATATTAGGAAAATATACTTTAGGTTTTTTTCAATTTAATTTGTAAAATTAAATTGAAAAATAGTATTGAAACATTTTTTACAAATTTTGTAAATTGGTGATTATTAAGCAATTATATTAATTTTTTATTACATCTTTTTTGAACCAATACTTAAAGAATTATTTTATTTAGTTTTTTTAAAAAATATTATTTATTAAAGATTGCATAGTAAATTTTTTATATCTATTATTGCAACAGTTTTAACAATAATTTAACTTAAACAATAAAACAATGCGTAAATTAATTACAACAATTGCAGTGGCCTGTGCGGCCTTTGCGGCAAATGGGCAGATAAGCACTCTGGGGATAAACATACCTTCTTCTGTTGTGCTTACAAGCGAAAATGATGGCTTTATAGCTACAGTTACTGGTACTGGTACTCCTGAAGCAAATAGTAATGCTAGTGGAAACGCTAAGCCTTATTTATTAGACAATAATAATACAAAAGAAGGATGGGCAGGTTTAGATGTAAAGTATAGTTGGGAGATTTTACCTACAACTGCAGGAGTAGCTCAAGGCTTTAAACAATTTCAATTTGGAGCAGATGGAGTTTACACAATTACAGCTTTCTCTAAAGCCAATCCTAGTATTCGTTCTAATACAGCTTTAGTTACTGTTTCTGGCTTTGTTCGTGTTACTGGTGCAACTATAGCGGGTAGTGGTTCTATTTCTACTCTTCTAGGACAAGAAACAGTTACTTTCAGATATGAACCATCTAATGCTACTAAACCTGGCTTATTTGTAAGAAGCTCAGCTAAGTGCACTTTATTGTCTACGAATTCTGATAATGGTTTATTAAAAGCAAAAAATAATGGAACTGCAAACATTTTTTTAGAGGTTCTTCAAATTGGAAACCCAAGTTTGACTTCAAACATTGTTACTTTTACTGTAACAGGTCAAACAGGTTACAGAGAAACATTTCCTGGACAATGGGATGGAAATGATGGCAGATTAGCTCCTACTTATAATGTTAGGTCAAAAGAGTTTGGTGTTATACCAAAAGACTTGTTAGGAAATGATAATGGATGGTTTGTATCAGCAAATTTGCCATATACTCTTACCAATAAAACAGTTGCTGGCTTACTAACTGGTTCTACAGAAAATGGTATATTTGTAACTGCAACCACTTTAGGTTTGGGTTTCCCAGATGATTTCCAACCAAGTTGGGTTGATGGAACTACTCGTTTATCTTTCAATTTTGCTAAAGATGATTGTGGAATTAATCTTTCATCAAATCAAACAGCCATGGTAGAAGTAAGTAATCTTTCTTCTTTACCAATGCCAATTAAATTTTACTTACATGACAATAATAATACAAAAGAGTTTGCCATTAATGAAGTGGGTTCAACAGGTACAAATGGAACTGCTTTTGAAACTACTATTGCAGGTGGTGTACGTAAATTAGTAACTCTGCCAACTTCTATGACCACTGTTTTAGGTGCAATTAGTATGGGAACAAGCAATTTTAATGGAAACTTGGCTATTCATTCTATCAATGTAGGTTTTAATGTTCCTTCAATGTTTTCACTAGAAACTATGGGTGGATTAGTACAATCTTTTGGTTCTCAAATGACTGTAAAAGCAGGTAACTTTGACAAAAATGTGATTGAAGAGATTAGCTGGCAAGTAATGAATCCAGCAAATGCTGCAGGTATGGTTGTTATTTCTTCCTCAACTTCTAATTCAGTTCTTTTACAATATGAAGATCCTAATGGTACTCAATCTGGTGTAGTTACTGTTATAGGCTCTATGTTTGGTAGTACTGTTACAAGCAAAATTTTAATACCTGTACCAGCTACTCCAGCAAAAGTTCAAGTAATTCACAATAGCCCTGATGCACCAGCAGTTAATGTTTGGGTAAACGGAACTACAGTTGCAAGTAATGTTACTTTCCGCAAAGCATCTGCTTTCTTAACTGTACCTACTACAATGCCTACTACTGTACAACTTTCTTTGAGCAGCAACAACGCTGTTGTATTAACTAGAGTTTTAAATCTTGGTTATGGAATGAACTACAGAGTTATAGCTACAGGTTTTGTAAATACTACTTTTGGTTCTGCTTTAGATTTAGTAGCTGACGATGTAATGCTTACAACAATGACAGGTAAAACTAATTTAGATATTTATCACTCTTCTCCTAACGCTCCAAAAGTGGGTGTGGTAGCTAGAGGTGTAGCCACTCTTGTAAGTGATTTTTCTTATACACAAGTAGCAAATGACGTTAGTGTACAATCTACTGGTTATATACTAGATATAAAAGCTGGAAGCTCTACTGGAGCAACTGTTGCTTCTTTTGATGCACCTTTAAATTTATTTGCAGGTCAGTCAATTGCAGTATTAGCAAGTGGTAGCTTTGGAAACACAGCTGCTGGTTTAGCATTTGGTTTAATAGCAGTTCAAGCAGATGGTACAGTTACTTTATTGCCAGTATCAACTGTTGCTGGTACTTCAACTGGTATCAATGCTTCTTCTGCTGTTGCTTCTTCAGTAGTAGTTTCTCCAAACCCTACATCTGATGTGGTTTCGGTTACTGCTAGTGCAGCTGTGGTTGGTCTTAAAGTATACAGCACAACTGGTACTTTGGTAGCTACTTCTACTGCTTCTTCTATTTCTTTGGGTGGTTTGTCTTCTGGTTTATATATCTTAGAAGTAACAACTGCTGATGGTGTAGTTCGCAAAACTGTAGTTAAAAACTAGTCTAAAATCAATTATACTTATTTATCAGTTTAATAACAAGATAAATAAATCATATTTAAAAAAAGCCCTACAAGTTTTTGTAGGGCTTTTTTTTGGATGTATATTTTGGAATACACCTACTGAAACAAATTCTGCAATTTGCTAAACTATTTTTTCAAACCACACTAATCAATCATTTTCAAAAAATCATATTTTTCTCTTATTAAATTCTAATTGCTTGATTATCAATGTTAATGAATAAATGTTGATATTTTAACTTTAATTTCAAAAATCTAGCCTTAAAATTTAATATTTTACAAAACAGAAGTAACATTTTAAAAAATAATTTGTTTATTTGTATTATGGACACAGTAGGTTACATAGAGATAAAAATTAATGGTTCAAAGGGTAATCTTGAACTCAACCCCGACAATTATGATATTCGTGAGATTATTTCTATCCTAGAAAATACAGAAAACTTACTAAATATAGATAATAAAAAATCAAGACCAATTATTACTTATAGCCTTGAAAAAGGCTCTGTAAGACATGTATTCAAAACACCTATGCAATATATTATTGGTTTTAATGCAATAATTGGACAAATTAACCAAAATCAAACTATTGATTTTTTAGATCTTTCAACAGCCAAGGCGTTTGAAAGTTTACAAGACATTGCATCAAAAAATGATTATGTTTTTATTATCAAAACTTCACTTGGCAACTCTAATGAAGTAAAACTGGATAGAACAACAAATTATAAACGAACAGAAGCTGTTTGGGTTGATGCTGAATTTTATTTTTATGGAAAAGTAACAAATGCAGGAGGAAAGGACAAGGCAAATATTCACATTTTTACAGAAGATTTTGGCAATGTTAGAGTTCAAACTCCCATTAGTTTTTTAGAAGAGTATAAAGAAAACTTACTTTATAAAACACTGGGATTAAGAGCACTAGGAAAACAACATTCCGAAACAGGAGAAATTGATCTAGCTTCATTAAAATTTGTACAGCTTATAGATTATCAACCAAAATATGACGAAAATTACTTAAACATGCTTATTGAAAAAGCTACTAAAAATTCTTGGTCTATAGTTGAGAATAAAGATTCTTGGTTAAAAGAAATTAGAGGAAGTTATGACACATAAAACAATATTTCTTGGCACAAGTTTTTTATTCGCTTGTTAGATAAAACAAGTAATTTGCATTTAAACGCAAAAGAGTATTTTAAGTACTTTGCAGAAAACGGTTTTGAATTAGCAATAAGCACAATAGCTATTGCAGAATATTGTGTAGGGGGAGACATTCACGAACTGCCTTTGAAAAACTTGCAAATAGTTCCTTTCAATCTCGACCATTCAAAAAGAACTGCAGAATTTGCTAAAATTGTGTTTCAAAATAAAGCAAAACTCAAACTTAATGAAAGAAATATAATTCCAAACGATACAAAATTATTTGCACAAGCTGATTGTGAAAAATCTATTCAATTTTACCTTTCTTCAGATACAGAAAGTTTAAAAATATATAACCTTTTGAGACAACAAACAAATCCAAAGTTCCAATTCATTGACTTGAATATACCTTACAACGAAACATTTGGATTACTAAACTTAGGATAGACAAAGAACAAACAGTAAGTATTAATTTGTAAAATCAAGGCTTTAATAAGAGACTAGAATTTTGTACTTTCAATAAGATTTTTTTAAAAATTTAAACTTTAGTCCTGTAAATAATATACATTTGCCTACTTAATAAAATATCTATTATAAATTTCTATTTGTATCAAAAAAACTATATATTTTAATAAAGAAACTTAATACAAAGGCAAATATATTTAAGATTCTTATTTTTAAAAAACAAGAATCTTACTTTAATAATAATCTTTTATGAAATAGCTGTACCAAATGCCCCACCCTTTTGGATTCTATGGCTTCGATTCAAAATAGGCTTGGGGCTTTAAAAAAAATAGAGCCTTTTTTATTCTTTTCCTAACCATTTTCCTAACTAAATACCTGAATATCAGTGTAAGTGTATAAAATTAGTAAAAGTAATTTTATTATTTATTTGAACATGAATAAATGTTTGTATATTTGAATAAGGAAACTTAATACCCAAAATTTGGAAAGCATAATAGCTTAGCAATGAACGAAAAAACATCTATATCAGACACCAAACTCGACAAAGCCACTATCCTGACCGATTACAAAATCTGTTATGAAAGTAGACAAGCCAGTTTGATGGGGCGTAGAGAGGTATTTATGGGCAAAGCCAAATTTGGTATTTTTGGCGATGGCAAAGAAGTAGCCCAGGTGGCTTTATCCAAAGTTTTCAAAAAAGGCGATTGGCGATCTGGCTATTATAGAGACCAAACCTTGATGTTTGCCATTGGCAACACCAATTTAAAACAATTTTTTGCCCAACTATATGCCCACACTTGCCTAGAAGCCGAACCCCAAACGGGCGGCAGATTGATGAATGTACACTATGGCTCACGCAGCCTCGATGCCAACGGAGACTGGCTCAATCTGTTGGAAATAAAAAACTCTGCCACTGATATGAGTTCTACCTCTATCCAAATGACTAGGCTTTTGGGTTTCGCTTACGCCTCAAAATTATATAGAGAAAACAAACAACTAAAACCATATAGCAAAAATTTTTCGAACAATGGCAACGAAATTGCCATAGGCACCATTGGCGATGGCTCTTGTGCCGAAGGTATTTTTTACGAAGCCATCAATGCAGCTGGGGTGCTACAAGTACCCATGTTGATTTCGGTTTGGGACGATGGTTATGCAATATCAACCCCACGAAGCAAAGCCACCACCAAAGAAGAGATTTCTAAGGCTCTAGAGGGCTTTCAACGAACCGAAAACGAAAAAGGCATAGAAATTTTGAAAGTAAAAGGCTGGGATTATGTCAATTTATGTGGGGCTTATCGTTATGCAGCTTCTGTATGTAGAGACGAACATGTGCCTGTATTGGTACACGTAGACGAACTCACTCAGCCGCAAGGACACAGCACATCTGGCTCGCACGAACGATACAAAACCAAAGAAAGGCTGGCTTGGGAGGCCGAAAATGATTGTATCAAAAAATTCAAATCTTGGATTT
This sequence comes from Cytophagales bacterium, assembly GCA_013297755.1. Taxonomy (GTDB): domain Bacteria; phylum Bacteroidota; class Bacteroidia; order Cytophagales; family UBA9547; genus REAG01. The sequence continues at coordinate 85,095 of JAAFIH010000007.1, read as the reverse complement.
TGAAACAAAACATAGCCACCGAAAAAGAACTTGAAGACATAGAAACAAAATCAAAATATGATGTAAAAAAAGCCCGAGACGAGGCTTGGGACGAGTTCAACGCATCCATGAAATCAGATTTTGATGCTGCCTTAGTTTGCTTAGAAAATGTAGCCACTGCCATTCCTGCTCATAAAGAATCTTTGCTTGGCATAAAAGAAACTTTACGAAAAACATTGAATCCTATTCGTATGGATGCAGTGATAGCCGTAAAAAAAGCCTTACGCATATTGCGATATGAAAACAACAATATCGAAAAACGACAACTGATACAATGGATTGATAGAACAGGAGAGGAAAATAAGGAACGATACAACTCACATACCTACTCAGAAAGCGAATTTTCGCCTTTATTGGTAAAACAAATTTTGCCACAATACGATGATAATGCACCTTTAGTAGATGGTAGAGAAGTAATAAATGCCTGTTTTGATGCAGCATTTGCTCGTGATGCACGCATATTTGCACTAGGCGAAGATGTAGGAAAAATTGGAGATGTCAATCAAGGATTGGCAGGATTGCAAGAAAAATATGGCGAATGGCGACTGACTGATACTGGAATCAGAGAAAAAACTATCATTGGTCAAGGTATAGGATGTGCACAGCGTGGCCTGAAACCTATCTGCGAAATTCAATATTTAGATTACCTCATTTATGGGCTCGAACCCATTGCCGATGATTTGGCTTCTATTCATTATCGCTCCAAGGGTGGCCACAAAGCCCCTTTGATTATTCGTACACGAGGCCACAGGCTCGAGGGTGTATGGCATTCTGGCTCACCAATTGCTATGATTTTGGCTATTACAAGAGGTATTTACTTGCTTGTACCACGTAATTTTACGCAAGCTACTGGTTTTTATAACACACTTTTGCAATCTGATAACCCAGCAATAGTGATAGAAACACTCAATGCCTATCGCAAAAAAGAAAAAATGCCACGCAACATTGGCGAAATATTACTACCACTTGGCCAGTGCGAAATTTTACAAGATGGCTCAGATATTACCATTGTTACTTATGGCGCCATGTGTGCCATTGTGTTAGATGCCGCCCAGCAATTATTGCCGTTGGGAATCTCTTGCGAGGTCATAGATGTGCAATCTCTTATGCCTTTTGATTTGGATGCGACAATCTTAAAGTCTATCCAAAAAACCAACAGAGTAATATTTGCTGACGAAGATGTGCCTGGTGGTGCCACTGCTTATATGATGCAACAAGTGCTAGAAAAACAAGGTGCTTACACCTATTTAGATGCAAAACCGATAACTATTACAGCCAAAGAACATCGCCCAGCGTACTCATCAGATGGAGATTATTTTTCTAAACCCAATGCTGAAGATATATTTGATGCAGCATACCATATCATGCACGAAACCAATCCAGAGGAATTTCCTAAGATTTATGAATAAAAAAATGGTTGTAAAAATACATTTACAACCATTTTTTGTTTTTTTGGGGAATGAATTGTGGAGCCGCAGGGATTCGAACCCTGGTCCGGACAAGGCAACCGATATGCCTTCTACATGTTTAGTTTCACGTTAATTTTCGTCTACATACAGGTTGGAAACGACCAATGTGTAGCTTATTTATTTATCTTAGCTTGTTTTAATAACATCCACAAGAGCATTCCTGATTTACGATGCCTCCGACCCACACATCAGGAAATAGTGTGGAGAGACACATGCGATTACTTAATCTCCGATTAAGCAGCAAGGGCAAAAGATTCTTCGCCAGCTAATGTTTTGATTCATTTTTGACAGGAGATAAATCACTCCCGACATGCTTATACATACAATCACTCAAACCGTCAATACCGGTCGGCCCCAAATTGTTTTTTCGTATATTACTACGATTCTCAAATCACATTAGTTTGCAAAATTACAAAAAAAATCATAAAAAGTTTTTTTTATTAAAAAATAAATTAAAACTAAAATTTTCGTAAAAAAATATGCTTAATAAATTAAACATTTAGCATCTTAAATCCAACATATAAATTCGATTTTGGGATAATAAATAAAATTGAAACTAAGTTTATAAATCATAACATTAGAAACTTTAATAAAAATTTAAAAATATTTATTTATAATGGATTCTTAGTCATGGCAAACGCATTTAAAAATATTATTTAATTAAAAAATAAAATATTACTAAGAAAGTATGTTTTTTTAATAGTTTAATCTAAAGTCCCTCCCTTTGGATTCTGTGGATCAAACAGAAATTGGATTTTGGGTGGGGTGTGGGGTTATTAAAATAAAAGGTAATTTTATTGAAAAAAAATATCTTAAATGAATTTGCCTTTAATTTTAGTAAGAACTTTCAAAGTTAAATATTCCCAAATTGCTTGTTTATCAATGCTAAAGCATTAATGAATCTTTCGTTTTCGATTCCAGAAACTATCCCAAATGGCAATTGTCTAGATTGCAATTCTTTTAAAAAAAGATCGAATATTTCTGTTCTGTTTTTGGGTCTATCTCTCAAAATATCTGGTTGCCAGGCCACAGAAATATCGGTAAGTAAATAAAAATCGTAATTATGTTGTTGTACTATTTTTTCGAGCCAAGGATATGTTTTTCCAAAATAATATTTGGCATAAACCAATGTTTCGAGTGGATTTGTATCTAAAAACACAAATTTAGAATTACTTTCAATATTTTTTTCTTGCTTTAATTGTCCTTCAACAATGGGCTTGAGGTCAGATTCTGGGCATATTTCGTCCGAAATATTACCTGTATTCCATTTGTGTTCTAGATATATACGTGCATATTCAGGCAACCATTTTGTGTCAAAATGCTCAGCTAGTTGCATACAAAGTGTAGTTTTGCCAGTGCTTTCTGGCCCAAATAACACTATTTTTAATGGCATAAAAAAACAATTAAAGCATTAAATATAGTAAGATTTAGAAATTATAACGCAATATCATTTCGTTAATCATTTTATATTACTTCTATCTTTGTCTTTCTCCAAAGTAGAGAGAATCTAATTCTTAAATTAAGGGATTGAGTCATTACAATTAAAATAAGCAATATTATTACTTATATCCCAATATTTTCATCATAGTATCAGTAGATTGTTCGCCTGCAAAAAGCCTAGTTTGGATATTGTCGTCCTCGTCTAAGTCTACTAAAATATGTTTTGGAGCAGGTACTAAGCAATGTTGCACGCCACCATAGCCGCCTACTGATTCTTGGTAAGCCCCTGTGTGGAAAAAACCAACATATAATGGCTCTTTTTCTTCATATTCGGGCAAAAATAAGTCTTGGCCTTCGGCCTCAGAATTATAATAATCCATACTATCGCAAGTGATTCCTCCCAAATTGACTCTGTTATATTCTTTTTGCCAATGATTAATGGCAAGCATGATAAATCTTTGCTTCATACCCCAAATATCTGGCAGGGTTGTCATAAACGAGCTATCAATCATATACCACAACTCTTTGTCGTTTTGGGCTTTGCAATCAATTACTTCATAAATGATAGCACCACTTTCGCCCACAGTAAAACTTCCAAACTCGGTAAAAATATTTGGATGTGGCACATTGTATTCTTTGCAAATATTGACAATATTTTCAATAATTTGCTCGGTCATATATTTGTAATCGTACTCAAAATTGATGTTGGTTTTGATAGGAAACCCACCACCAATATCAATAGTATCGAGCGATGGGCAAATTTGTTTTAGTTCGCAATAAAGATGCAAAAACTCTGTAAATTCGTTCCAATAATAAGGTGTGTCTTTGATACCAGTATTGATAAAAAAATGTAATAGTTTTAATTTAAAATTCTTTGTTTTTGCTATTTTATTTTTATAAAAACTTACTACTTCACTAGGTCTTATTCCTAAACGAGAGGTGTAAAATTCAAATTTTGGTTCCTCATCAGCAGCCAGTCTAATTCCAATTTGCATTACAGCTTCAGTTTTGTTGGCATAGGCATCGGCCTCTTTCATATTATCGAAAATAGGAACTATGTTTTTGAAGCCTTTATTAAACAAATCTAAAATAGAATCAGTATATTTTTTTTGTTTATAACCATTACATAATATATATATGTCATCGTCCATTTTGCCTTTGGCAGCCAGCAATTTCACTATTTCTATATCATTGCTAGAGGAAGTTTCCAAATAAATATCACTTTTGAGGGCTTCTTCTACAATAAACGAAAAGTGCGATGATTTTGTGCAATAGCAATACGTATAATCGCCTTCAAAATCGTATTTTTTCATGGCGTTTCTGAAAAGTCGCCTTGCTTTTTGAATCTGTTGGGTAATTTTGGGTAAATAGGTAAGACGTAGTGGAGTACCATACTTTTTGATTAATTTCATGAGCGGTATGTCATGAAAATAGAGTTCATTTTTCAACTCTTTGAACTCTACAGTAGGAAATTCATAGTTTTGGTGAATGAGGTCTACATATCTATCCATTAATTTTTTACCCTTTATTGGTTGAAATAATATAAAATTGATGCAAAAATAATTGTAATATTTGATTAATCAAAGTTAAATTTTGTAGTTACTTTTTGAGCAGTAATTTAGACAATATAATATCCAAAAAATTACTATTTATATTTAGCTTCTATCAATTCTAGAAACTCTATCACACTTTCGTTTTCTTTGTCGAGATGCAAATAACTCAAAATATTCAATGCGTTGTCTTTGTTGCCTGCCGATTCGAGCCTAGCCATGGTATTATTCATCTGTCCCATATCGTTTTTGAAAACATCTTTCAAAAACATAATTTTTTGATTCAAAGATAATTTTATAGGAGTAATATTTTTATTTTGAACAACAGTAGCTTGTATTTCGGCTTTTTCTGATTCAAATATTTCGAGAGGCGTAGGTGCTGCTGTATCTTTTTTCTTAGGATCAGTTACTATTTTTGATAGATCAAGTGGCAATATTCTAGAAAAATCTTGAACTACTGTATCAAAATCATCAAAATTTGAGTTATGATTGTAGTAAGATTCTTGCAAATGCCCCATAATATCAGATACAAAAAAAGTATGAATTTTATAAGAATCTAGCTTTTGAACAAACTCTTCGAAGAAAGCATTATTAATTTTTAAATATTTTTGTTTTTCTCTCAACTCAGTCATCGTTACTTTTTGAATATCTGAAGAAAAAAAGTAATTTTTAAAATAGTTGTAAGGAGAAAGCGATAAATATAAAGTTTCTTCGATTGATTTAGATAAAAAAGTTTCAAAAATATCTCTTTTTATCAGAATATGATTGGATAATGTATTGCTGAGTAGTTCTATGCTCTGAATGACATCTTGATGGTCGTAATCAAAAAAAGTACTTTTTTTGAGCAATCCTATCTCTTCTTTCCACTTCTGAAAAATGATTTTTAATATAAAATAATTGACTTGTTTTATATTACAGAAGTGTAATATTTCTTCGCCTTTGATAAAAATTTTAGTATCACCAAAATAATCTAAACATTGCTTACGAGCACAATTGCGTGCGTACGATTCCAATTCAGTGCTTATAAGCTTGTTTTCCATGATTATTTTTATCGTCCAAAGTAAAAATCTTTTTTATCTACCCTATTTGGATCTTCCAAAGGATATTCTTTGCGCATAGGGAAAACAGTCATTTCGTCTACATTAAGTATTCGTTTTAGATTTGGATGCCCTTCAAAAATTATTCCATAAAAATCATACGTTTCTCTTTCCATCCAGTTGGCAGCTGCATATACTGGTGTGGCCGATTTGATGCTTGGATTATCGATAGTCAAATAAAACTTGAACCTTATTCTTGTGTTGGTAGATAAACTATGCAAATGATACACAACACACAAAGGCATCAAAGCATCTGGGTAATGAACACCACATATATCAGTAAGAAATTGAAATTGCAATTCAGAATCATCGTATAAAAAATGTAAGATTTCTAAGTTTATATCCTTATTTGCGGTTACACAAAGTATATCATACATGGTTTCAGATTTAATGATAGCTGAGCCAAATTTTGATGTAAGTTTTTCGATTAATATTTCGTTTGAAATGGGCATTTTTTAATATTATTTTTCATTAAAATTATATTTTTCTAACAAATTTTGATATTGTTTTGATTCTCTTCGCCCAAGAGATTCGCTGGCTGCCAAATCTTGTATACGCATAAAACCATCAATAATTTGCTCTGGTCTTGGTGGGCATCCAGGCACATACACATCTACTGGGATAATCTCGTCTATGCCTTGTAGCACAGAGTAGGTGTCAAAAATACCACCACTCGAGGCACAAGCTCCTACAGCCATTACCCATTTGGGTTCGGCCATTTGTTCGTAAACTTGGCGAACAATGGGTGCCATTTTTTTGGCAATAGTACCCATTACCATCAAAACATCGGCTTGGCGTGGCGAAAAACTAACCCTTTCGGAGCCAAATCGAGCAAAATCGTAATGAGAAGCCATACTCGCCATAAACTCTATTCCACAACAAGAGGTAGCAAAGGGCAAAGGCCATAACGAATTTTTGCGTGCCATACCAATAACGCTGTCCAATGAAGTGGCAAAAAATCCTGGTCCTTCAAAACCTGGTGGAGCAGGTACATTGTTTACTTTTGTGGTTATCTGCGACATATTTTTATTTTCTATTTCTTTTAAAACAGGTTTTTGGCACTTTTGTTTTTCTATATAAATATCTACTCAATATTTAATTTCCAAATATAATACATTCTTAATTTAGTTGTATACAAAAATTGATTAGAAAATAAATATTAATTCAAAAAAAATGCAACGACAAATAAATTAAAAAATTTTGATATTCAATAAAGTAATAAAAATGTGTAATGCGTAATGTGTAATGTGCAATGCGTAATGTGTAATGTGCAATGCGTAATGTGTAATGTGTAATGTGTAATGTGTAATGTGTAATGTGTAATGTGTAATGCGTAATGTGTAATGCGTAATGTGTAATGCGTAATGGGTAATGTGTAATGCGATTTGTAGCTACACGAAACCCCGCCTTTTGGATAGGTGCTGTTAGGTACTGGCGTTTCTGTCCACCTTGTTTGTAAACCATTGTCGTTATTGAGTTATCGTGTCATTGAGTGTCGGCTGTGCGTTGCGAATTATTTATTTTCAGAAGGGAAGGATTTATTTTAATTCAATTTTCTTTTGGGTTGGCTTTGCAAGCTCTTTTAAAAACTTTGGTCTGTGCGTTTGCCTGTGCGGTTTTTAAATGTGCTTGCAAAATGCGTTTTGCTTATTTATTTTTCAATTTTAAAATCTTTTTCTTTAAACCAATTTTTACTTATTTCATTGTTATCACTTTTAGGTTTAGGGTTTGCCTCATTTACCTTAAAGGTTGTCGGTAAGTTAACAGCGTGTCCAAATATTAAAGCGTGTTGAGTTGGTATAGATGGCATTCTTCGTAAAATTGTCTCCGAAATATGAGGAGTAATTTGTCTTATATGAGATAAGTCCTCTGGGTTTTGGATTCTGTGTACAATAAAATTACTGCATTGAGATAAAACCGTTTTTGAAAGTTCACTCGGTCTTTGAGATGAAACAAGTAAAAACATTCCGTATTTTCTACCCTCTTTAGCGATGCGTTCAAAAATCTTGTTGGCGTCACCAAATACTTTTCCTGATTCATTTGAGATGTATCTATGAGCCTCTTCCAGTACTAAATTAACTGGATATTTATTTCTCTCTTTAGCATTTCTAAGTTTTTCAAAAATCATTCGTGATAACACACAAGATATTACTTCTACCATTTCATCTTTGGCAGAGTTTAAGTCAATAATTATTACTTGTGATTTTTTTAATGTTGTGTTTATGCCTAAAAATTGGTCTAAATAAGATTTTTGGTCTATCTCAGCAATGTTTTTAGTAAGAAAACTAAAGTCGTCTCGTTCTTTAATACTTTTAAATCGAGTTATCATCGATGAACAATAATCTCGTATTTGTTTATTACCGTGATATTCTTCATACAAAAGGGCATTTTCAATTGCAAGCCCGAGTTTGGTAAATTCAAATTTTTCAGAATTATATTTTGGGTCTATTGCTAAATCTTCTTTTATAAATAACCTTACAGATTTTTTAAATGCTTCTTCTTTAATACCTGCACTTGGGTCTCCTGGTCTATCTGAAAAGCTACCATATTGAGCATTGTATGTTGAGAAATTAACTTCTTTATCAGTTGGAAATTTTGCAGTCTGAATTAGTGAAACTATTTTTTGTCTTTTTGCTACTGGACTTTCCCAATGGTCAAAAACGTACATTATGCTACAAGCATAAATGTGATAAAGAGTTTCCTCAGATAGATTTTGAGTAAATCCAAGTGCATTTCTCAATAGAGGAAGTTGAGATTTATCACTGGCTTTGAGCAATAATGCCCACTCATCAATATTAAGAAACCAATGCGGAAGTGTGAATTTATTTAGCGTTTGATTGTCTTTATCTGCGATTTCCTCAATGGTAAAGTTTTTTACTTCAATGTTACTGTTGTTTTCATTAAGTTTTTCAAAAGCTTGGCGATATTCACCGTTTACGTCAAGAAAAATGAACGTACTACCTGCTGCACTATTTTCTTCAAGTTTGTAAAGTGTTTGAATCATTGAAGCAATGGTACAAGATTTTCCGCTACCTGTATTTCCTAGTATTGCTGAATGACTACCAAAGAATTTATCAATGTCAAGTTTAACTTCATAGTCTGGAAATATTGTTGATTTTCCTATTGGTAAAGATGTATATCTATAATTACAATCGCAGTTTTCCTTTTTACAATCATTATCGGTATTTTTACAAATTTTAATCTTGACGTTATCTGTCTTGAAAATTGTATCAAGCTCTTTCTCTTTGATATAAAGAACATCAGAATAAAGTGTTGGGTAAACACTTACGCCAAATTCAAAATTTAATACTTCGTCTTTTGTTGATTTGATTGTACCAATTGGAAGTACTTCTAAAAACTTACCTGCTTGAACTTTACTTAGAATTTGGTCTGTTGGATTTGAAAATGGAACATTTAAATCTTTTTCCCTAACACCTGAAACTTCGGCAACCAAGTAATAATTCTGATATGGTACGATAACGTAACTGTTTAATTGGGCAAAGTAATGAATATCATCAAAACCACTTACATTAAAGTTTTCCAAACCACTTAGTAATTCTACTGAAAATCGGTCGGAATTAATTGCTACAACTTTGCCAATAACTCTTTGTTTATCATCTTTTGTCATTTCAATAAGTTCTTTAAGTTATTGATTGTATCGTCCATTTTGTGGTCTAAATCTTGGGCTGTTAAATCAGGTAAAATTTGTTCTACAAATTTTTTGAAGAAATACAGCGGAGTATAATTAGCTACACCAGTAGGCCACTTTTCGCCAATTATCCATATTCGTGTATCATTTAATTCTAGTAGTTTACCGATTACGTTTTTGTCCGTTGGTTCCCCGATAACTATTAAACGAAATGAGGGAATTGTAAATGCTTGAAAAATTAAGTTATTAATGTGCTCGTCACTAAAACTGTATCCAATGGTGACAAGAATATTATTATTCTGCATTAACTTTTTTTGAAACTCCCTGAAAAGGTCAGAATATGGACTGCCTAAACTTGCGTTATATTTTAAAGGGGTTGGATGAATCATTATGTTGTCCTTCCCTTTTAGTTCTTCTATTGTTGGCTCTTGAATTTCTTTAACCTTAAAAAGTTTATTTTCTCCATCTGCTTCAATCCAATTAACTGAACCGTGAATTTTATACAAGTAAAAGAAATTATCTATAACGCTCCATTTTGACTGTGATAAATCCATTTTCTCTGCTAAGGCATAATTGAAAATAGCAGGATTAAAGAACTTGCTGATACCACCCGTAAAACCATTTACATAATGAATTCCAAGCAAATCCATTGCTCTTTCTGAATACAAGTCGTAATTAGTAGTGAAAATATTTAGTCTCGGTAATGTTGGATTTCTTGAAAGTAATTTTCTGTAAAACTGTTTGTAAAGCTCAATCAAAGGCTTGTCAACACTTGGTTTGTCTTTCTCTGTTTTGGAGTTTGTAGAGTTTAAACATTTTTCTAACAAGAAGTTTCTTGCTTGAATTATTATGAAATCAATTTTTTCAGAACTTGTCAGTTCAGAAAACTTTTTAATTGTTTCATCTTGTTTCTTTGGTTCATTAATTTTAGAATGATAAAACGATAAACTATGAAGCGTAGACAAAAACGTTTCAAGGTTTGTAGCAAAATTGGAATGTGAAACATCAATTGAAAGTTCCTTTTTTAGCCATTCCTTTTGTTCTGCAAATTCAAGAAGTGTATAAAATTCTTTGGCTAACGGAGCCATTACTGGAATACCAATTTCTTTAAAACTATCAGTTTCCAATTTATAAGAAGAACAACCGCTTCCCAATAGAAAAGAAAGATTTTTATTATCTAACACTTTCAAGAAAGCCTCTTGCATTTTTAAAGTTTGTGCTTTAAAATCTGCTACATCTTGTGTTACACCATCCTCGACTTTACCTTTCGTGTTGGCTATTATGTTTTCATTTCCCTTGTAAAAAAATAGTTCCATTCTATTGTTTGCTTTTTAATGATTTTGGTTTCTTCGCTTTCTCTTTTGTAAAAAGGTCTGCCGTATATTTTTCGTAAAGCTCAAACAAAAACTCCATACGGTTAGCTTCACTTGTAAAAGGTTGTGAACGATACGCTAAGTCCACCGCTTTGTCTAACTCGTTGTGTGCTTTTACCAAGGCTGGTGGCATTGTTAAAGGGGCGTACAAATCAGCCAATGAACTTGTAGGAAATTGCAATCTTGCATCTAAAACCTTTTGTGCAGCTTTTTCTATAGCTTTTACTTGTTTCTCGTTTGGATTGTCTGGCCAAGGATAATTTGTATAGACAATTTCATTTGAATATCTATAACGACTTTCTAAACGACCACAAATTGATTTTACCCAAGCCATATGCATTAAGGATGTCATAATTCCAAAATGAAATAATGTAGCATTAGGCACAGATAAGCAAGAGTTATTTAGAATGTCGTCTTTGGTCATAAAACCAATTGGAATATAATTTCTATTCTCAGAAGAATGAGAAGGAATTAAAATGTAATTATCCTTTGGCTGTCTGTTTTCAGAAAAGAGAGTTGGCTGGCTTGCCCACTTCACAGTAGCTTGTTTTGAACTTTTTAATCGCATTTGCCTAACTCCTTCAATTCTATTAAGCAAATGAGGCATTTGTTTTAGTTCGCTTGGTTCTGAGTCAATAAGCCATAAACAATATCTTTTTTCACTGTTTATAAATTCGTGTGCAGAAATTAGAGGTTTAATATATTTACTGGCTTTAGGCTCTTTTGCTAAAAATTCATTTTTCTCTTCTTCTGTGAAAAGAAAATTTCCGCCATCTGTCGGTTGGCTACCTTTAAACATTTTAGGAACGCTACAAAGTGGACTTGTTCTTTTGGTAATAAAGAAATCTTTTGCATCAACTAAATATTGATTGATATTTTTTACTTTTATTTCATGGGCTTCGCCTTTAATATCTTCATATTCATAAATACTTTTGTTGTTAGTATCGTAGTTAGCGAAACCAATTATTACACAAAAAACAGCTGCATTTCCTTTTGCTTCGTTGCTCCATTTAAAAGTTCTGTGGGCAAATTGAATTTTGATTTTGTATTTATTCAGCATCCGCCCCCAAAGTATACTCGTTTGTTCGCCTTGAACAATTGAGTTTGTTGAAACAAACGCCACATTAATTTTTGTGTCTTGAATAAATTTAGCTGCTTTAATATACCAACCAGTTACATAATCTAACACTCCGCTTCCGTCTGCGTTGTCGAACTGTTTTACAATTTGGTCACGTTGGCTTTGCTTCATTATTTTAGAACCAATGAAAGGCGGATTACCAAGAATAAAAGAGAGTTCATTTTTTGAAACAATATTTTCCCAGTCCGTTTCTAAAGCGTCACCGTGAACAATTTTAGCCGCTTTTTTAAGTGGTAAACGAACAAAATATTGTCCAAACTCATTGCTAATTTGCATATTCATTTGGTGGTCGATAAGCCACATGGCTACTTCGGCAATTCGTGCAGGAAATTCTTCATATTCAATTCCGCACATCATATCAACATCTAGTAACATAATTTCTCTTACATCTAACACGCCTTGCCCACTTTTGTAAGTGGCTCTTAGAATTTCTAGTTCTAACAAACGTAATTCACGGTAAGTAATAATTAAGAAATTTCCGCAACCACAAGCAGGGTCTAGGAATTTGAGAGTGCTTAGTTTTTTGTGAAATTCGGGAAGTTTGTTTTTGTTGTCTTTGATGCTTTCAAATTCTTTCCAAAGGTCGTCCAAGAAAAGAGGTTTAATCAATTTTAAAATATTGGTTTCGCTTGTGTAATGTGCTCCTAAGTTTCTACGTTCTTTTGGGTTCATTACACTTTGAAACATTGAACCAAATATGGCAGGCGATATTTTGCTCCAATCAATGTAACTGCAGTCAAGCAAGGCTAGACGCATTTTACTATCAAAACTTGCAGTAGGCAAGTTTTCTTCAAAAAGTTTTCCGTTTACATACGGAAAGTCGGCAAGCTGCTCGTCTAAATTTTTAAAACGGTTTTCTTTTGGTGTGTTTAATACTTGAAATAACTCTTGTAATTTGGCTGCTAGGTCGCTTCCATCTTCGGCTGTCCTCTGTTCTATGTACTCTTCAAATTGTTGTTTATTAAAAATGGTTGTGTCTTCGGCAAACAATAAAAACAGAATACGAACCAAGTAAACTTCTAACGGATGTCCTGTATATCCAATTTCTTCAAGTCTGTCATGAAGTTTACCCATTAACTCGGCTGCTTTTATGTTTGCAGGGTCTTGTTCTTTGTAAACCTTTTTTTGATAACCTAAAATGTAGCCGAAATGCTGAACATTATTTACAAGTTCGCTTATTTTAAATTCTATTATTTTTTGATTTTCAATTCCTAAAGCTGAATTGTCATCAAGGTCGTAAAGTCTAAAATTTTCAAAGTCAGAAATTAGAATGTATTTCGGTAATTCGTGTTGTTTCAGTCCATGTGTGTAGTCTTTGGCTTGTTGGTAGGCTTTGTCAAGGTTTTTGCCCCGACTTTTCATTTCAATTAAAATTGTTCCTTTCCAAAGCAAGTCAATGTAACCGTCTTTGTCGTCCAGTTTTTTTACTCTATGTTCAAAGGTCGAAACACGTTTACTGCTAATGCCAAACACGTTAAAAAACTCAACTAAAAATGGTTTTGCATCTGCTTCTTCGTTTGAAGTGTCAGCCCATTCTTTTGAGAAATTTAATGCTCTATCTTTTATTTCGTTCCAGCTTAATACCATTTTTAAATTGTAAGGTTGCTAAGGTAATTATTTAAAGTCCTAATGTCATTCTGTGCGTTGACAAAAATTCAGGCTCTTTTGCTTGGGGAGCGGTCGCCCGTGTGTTGGGGCATACAAATGAGCCTGAATGTGCTGTTGGCATTTTATTTCTGTCATTCATTTTGTTCACTTTCGTTGTCTTTTTAGCATTGGCGGTTAGGTAACTTATAACTTATAACTTATAACTTATAACTTATAACTTATAACTTATAATTAAAGTATTCTTAATCAAAATGTTTTACAATATAAGCATCGTATCCATAAAAATCTAGTTTAGATTTTTCTTTTTTAGCAGCTTTATCATCTTGGAAATTTCCTACTAAAACCCTAAATAGTTTAAAAGATTTTGAAAACGAAAAACGCTTATTGAGGTTTCCTGTACCCAAAACTTGAATATTGATATCAGAAAAACCATCGTCCATTAATTTTTTGCAAAGGGCATTTACACTTGCTACATTGTCGGTAGCCCCAACTTGGATGGCCAAGCCATGACTATGGGTAATAGTGCCAGAAGTGTTATATTCTGTGTTTTCATTCCATATTTGCATATCGCCATTGATTACTTTAACCTCAGTAAGGGCTGCTACATTTTTAGCAATGGCTAGGGCTTGAGGGTCTTCGATACGATACAGGAGTTCTATTTTCTTTTTAGTATCTTCTATTTCATAAAAAACTGTATAATCATTTTTATTATGCAAATTTTTGAAAACAAAAGTACCATTGGCATCAGGTTTGCGTGTGCTTACTACTTTTTTGTAGCAATTAACCAGGTATAAAGTTACATCTTCGGCCTTTGTCAGCGAGTCAATAAAATCAATTTTACCACGCATTGTGTATTTTAAGTTTTCTCCAGCTTCATTTTTGTCAGATGATATGCTATCACAAGTGTTATCTTTAGCATATTTTTTTAGTGGTTTTTTGTTGCTATTAAATAATGTATATTTGTATCCTGATTTCATTTCCATATCAGGTGCTTTAAAGATAACATCGTAGTTGTCTGGCGGTAGTTTTTTAAAGCTAAATTTTTCATCACTTTTGGGGTCATAGTGCCTGATTACTCTATTGTCGGCATTGGCAAGCATGACATGTACATCAAAATTTTTCTTATTTAGCCTTTCGTCTGTAGCCACAAAAAGTGCAGACGATTTGTAAACAAAGCTATAATCTGCAGTGTCTGGTATATCAACAAACCCTTCAATATTATAATTAGAAGAATCTGCTGGCATGGCATCAGAGTTGAATTGCTCTAAAACTTGAGTGCTTGGGTCAGGGAAACTATATTTAAAATTGGCTGATTGACAGGGTTTATCTAGTTGAAAAGCTAAGTCGTATACGCCTTTGGGCAAATCTGTGAAAACAATTTTGCCTTCTGGGGTTGATTCTGAAGTGGCCATTATTTCGCCATTATCATCAAAAAGGTAACATGTAACTTTGCAAGGTTCTTGCACCTCTTCATCAATGATCAACTCGTGTGAACTTGTAGCTACACGCACATCGTGTTTCATCCCCTCACGTAAGAGTACATCAAAAACCCCTTCTCTAATTAATAACCCACGTGGTTCGATGGATTCTGGTACATCTATCATTGCTATTTCATCTGGTATATATATAGTGTTGGTATCTATGGTTGGTGGTGGTTTTTTAAATAATTTAATATTAATTCCTGCTTTTACATTAAAATATTTTAATTGTGAATCATTGTTTGGAAAAAAATCTATGATTTTGTTTTGTGAATTTACTGTTGGATTGAAAGTAGCTTGCCCAAAAAATGAAAATTTATTGTTTAGTCTAAATTCTAAACCACCACCAATGTAAGCCCCCAAGACTGGACCTATATTGATTTTTTGGGCTGGATAATAATTTTCTACTTTTGTTACTTCTCCTATCGAAATCAATTCTGTATTAGGGACATACTTATCGAATGTTTTGGTGTGTTCTTTTTCTTCAAATCTAAGAGATGAAAGCGTAACGCCTATGGTAAAATATGGAGAAAACTTACGCTTTTGAGTAAATAAATATAACTTTGGGCCAAAATGAAGAGCCATTGCCGAAAGTGTGTTATAAGTATTTTTAGCATATATCATATCTATACCTGCCTGAGCAAATATATGGCCAGAAATTGAGTAATGAGCCCCAACTCCTAAACTAAGACCTAAAGGGAAGCCTGCATATATATTTTTGACAAATCCAAAACTGGTAAGTGGTACATTGTTGGGTAAAACTACCAACCCAACAGATGGAGAGATAGAAACTCTACGTGGCAGTTTTTCTTTCCAAGACCATTTTTTTTTCTGAAAATCCATGCGTTTATCAGGTAATTGCGTTTGAGAAAATGCAATTATTTGAACAACAAACAAAAAAAATAGTACTATTTTGAGCCTTATCAAAACGATTAAAAATGTTTCACTTTTCAAAGCTACTAAAAAAATAAATGCTTTCAACGCAAAAGTGTATAAAAGTATTTGATGTAAGAAAAAAATATAATATTCTAAAAATTATTTTTAATGCCAAAAAATAAAATTTATTACAATATTCTAGTTTAATAAATCTCAAAAAAGTAATTTTTGAGATTTATTAAACCTAAAAAAATAGCTTAATCCAATTTCAATACTGCCATAAATGCTTCTTGTGGTATTTCTACATTACCTACCTGACGCATGCGTTTTTTGCCTTCTTTTTGTTTTTCTAATAATTTTCTTTTACGAGATATATCACCACCATAGCACTTGGCAGTTACATCTTTTCTCAAGGCAGAGAGTGTTTCTCTGGATATAATCTTAGCTCCAATGGCTGCTTGAATAATAATTTCAAATTGTTGGCGTGTGAGCAATTCTTTTAGTTTTTCGCACAAGCGTTTGCCCCAAGCATAAGCCTTATCTTTGTGTACAATGGCCGATAGGGCATCTACTTTTTCGCCATTGAGCATCACATCTAGTCGCACCATGTTGGATTGCCTAAACTCAATTAATTCATAGTCAAGTGAGGCATATCCACGAGATATTGTTTTTAATTTATCAAAAAAATCAAACA
Organism: Cytophagales bacterium; assembly: GCA_013297755.1. Lineage (GTDB taxonomy): Bacteria > Bacteroidota > Bacteroidia > Cytophagales > UBA9547 > REAG01. The sequence goes on along the minus strand of JAAFIH010000007.1, from coordinate 68,684 downwards.
CCATTTCGGCCAGTGGCATGTGAAAAATAATCTCTACCCTATCTGTTGTTAAGTAATTTTGGCTTTGCAAAGTACCACGTTTGTCCATACACAAACCAATAATTGGCCCTATATACTCGGCTTTGGATATAATTTGAGCTTTTATAAATGGCTCTTCTATATAGTCTAAAATATTTGGGTCTAACATATCGCTGGGGGCATTGATGATATGTTTTTTGCCTTTGGTATCGTACGCATAAAACTGCACTGATGGTACAGTTGTAATGACAGTTTGATTAAATTCTCGTTCTAATCGTTCTTGTATAATTTCCATGTGGAGCATACCCAAAAAACCACATCTGAAGCCAAAACCAAGAGCGGCCGAGGTTTCGGGTTCCCACACTAGAGAGGCATCGTTGAGTTGCAATTTTTCCATGGCATCTCTCAAATTTTCAAAATCTGACGTTTCTACTGGGTATAGACCAGCAAAAACCATAGGTTTTACATCCTCGAAACCTGTAATAACATCGGTAGTTGGGTTTAGAGCATGTGTAATGGTATCGCCCACTTTTACTTCTTTGGCTTGTTTTATACCCGAAATGAGGTAGCCTACATCGCCAGCCTCTACGGTATCACGTGGCTCTTTGCCGATACGCAAAATACCTATTTCATCGGCTCCGTATTCTTTGCCAGTGGCTACAAATTTTATTTTTTCGCCTTTTTTAATGGTACCATCATACACTCTAAATATAACTTCTATGCCACGAAACGAATTGAAAACAGAATCAAAAATTAGGGCTCTCAAGGGTTTGTTTTTGTCGCCCACAGGGGCAGGCACTCTTTTGATGATGGCTTCTAGTATCAAATCTATCCCTTTGCCTTCTTTGCCACTAGCAGCAATAACCTCAGATCGATCGCAACCAGTTAGGTCTACGATTTGGTCTTTTACCTCTTCGGGCATGGCATGAGGCAAGTCAATTTTGTTGAGTACAGGTATAATAGTAAGATTACTTGCAATAGCTAGATATAAATTGCTTATCGTTTGGGCTTGGATTCCTTGCGAAGCATCAACAATTAGCAAAGCACCCTCACAAGAAGCAATAGAACGAGAAACCTCATAACTAAAATCGACATGGCCAGGAGTGTCAATTAAATTCAAAACATATTTTTGCCCCTCAAAAACGTAGTCCATCTGTATGGCATGGCTTTTGATGGTTATTCCTTTTTCTTTTTCTAGGTCCATATCATCGAGTACTTGGGCTTTCATATCACGATTAGAAACCGTTTTGGTAAACTCCAAAAGTCTATCAGCCAAAGTACTTTTGCCATGGTCGATATGTGCTATGATACAGAAATTACGAATATTTTGCATACTATCTTATTCAAATATAAATTGTGGCACAAATATAAATCATTACAAATAATTAATTCATAAATATTAAAAAATAGCTATAAATTATAATTAAATGTAGCCTGAAAATAAAATATGAAACCCAAAATTGCATTTTTTTTACTAATACAGATTTTTAAACAAGATTGTTAAATTTGTTGCAATTTTGTTTGTTAATTAGTACAAAAAGTCAAACTTATATTCAAAAATCTGTATATTTGTGTATTGAACAATAATTAAAACAATGAATGTACAATTAATTCATAGCGATAACGGAAAACCAGCAGGTGTTTTTATTTCAATCAAAGACTGGGAAAACATACAAAAAAAATATCCAAAACTTGTTTTAAAACCCAAAAAAGAAGCCAAAAAAACAGCCTTCATTAAAAGTTTCAAACAAGCATTTGACGAGCTTCAGTTGGTTTTGGATGGAAAATTACAAGCAAGACCTGCAAAAGAAGTGTTAAATGAGTTATAAAATTGCTACAATTAGTCATTTTGATAAGCAATTGAAACGACTGGCAAAAAAATATAAATCCATCCCAGAGAATTATGAAAAACTTTTAAATGAAATAGAAAAAAAATCCAAAATATGGAGATATGCTTTTTGAAAATTGTTACAAAATCAGAATGGCCATATCATCAAAAAATAAAGGCAAAAGCGGTGGAGCTAGAGTGATTTCGTATGTGTATGTAGCCAATGAAACGGTATATTTGCTATCTATTTATGATAAAAGCGACCAAGAATCTATGGCCGATGCCGAAATCAAATCATTGGTAGAATCTATTTTTTTGAAGTAATATTTTTTTAATTTTCAGAATTTATAAATAAATAAAAAAACTTAAATTTTTTATTTATTATTTATCCAAGATAAAAGCTATGGTATCTATTATTGAAATAGTGCTAATAGTAATTAATGTAGTTCATCATCTAAATTTTATAATTGAACTTATAATTTTCTAAAACTTAAAATGTATTAAATAAATATTACGTATAACTAAATTTAAAATTTATCTTCATAACCAACAACTTAGAAAATTTGATTTCTTGATATTGATTAAAACTTCAACAGTTTTGATTTTTTAATTAAGCGATTAAATATGTAGTTGTAGATTTTTTTCAATAATTAGTTTTCCCTGTTACAAATTATATAAGGCTATAGAATCAAACTTATATTCAAAAATCTGTATATTTGTGTATTGAACAATAATTAAAACAATGAATGTACAATTAATTCATAGCGATAACGGAAAACCAGCAGGTGTTTTTATTCCAATCAAAGACTGGGAAAACATACAAAAAAAATATCCAAAACTTGTTTTAAAACCCAAAAAAGAAGCCCAAAAAACTGCCTTCATTAAAAGTTTCAAACAAGCATTTGACGAGCTTCAGTTGGTTTTGGATGGAAAATTACAAGCAAGACCTCTAAAAGAAGTATTGGATGAGTTATAATGTAACAACAATCCCAAACTTTGATAGAGAACTAAAAAACTAGCTAAAAAGTATATTTCTATCAAAAATGATGTGGCAGAATTGGGTGAATTGCTTAAACAAAACCCTCTTAATGGAGATATTCTTTTTGAAAATTGTTACAAAATCAGAATGGCCATATCATCAAAAAATAAAGGCAAAAGTGGTGGTGCTAGAGTGATTTCGTATGTGTATGTAGCCAATGAAACTGTTTATTTGCTATCTATTTATGATAAAAGCGTCCAAGAATCTATGGCCGATGCCGAAATCAAATCATTGGTAGAATCTATTTTTTTGAAGTAATATTTTTTTAATTTTCAGAATTTGTCATCAAAAATTTTTTTAATTTTAATTAAAACAAAAAAAATAGAAAAAAAATTTTTAAAATTTTATAATTAATTTTATATTTTTTATCATTTTTTATAGAAAAAATATTTTTTTAATATATTTTGTATGTTAAATTGATGTAAATAAAACATTTTTTTTGTATGTTTGAAAACTAAGTTATTTTTCATGTCATTTATAATGGAAATTAATTAATTTAAACCATTTTTATTAACATATTATTTTAACTTATTAGGTACTTAAATCTATTATACATATAGTAATACATTTACAATGAACGAAGAAATAGAAGGTCTTTATCGCCCCGAATTTGAGCACGATGCTTGTGGGATTGGTTTTATAGCAAACCTCAAAGGTCGCAAATCGCACAAAATAGTGGCCGATGCGTTACACATGCTTACTCGTATGCACCACCGTGGCGCCTGTGGATGTGAAGATAACACTGGCGATGGTGCTGGTATTCTTATCCAAATTCCACATACATTTTACCTTGAAGAATGTCTTAAATTAGGTTTTAAACTACCAGAATTTGAGAAATATGGCGTTGGTATGGTGTTTTTTCCTACAGACGAAGTAGTAAGAGAAGAGTGTAGAGAAATTTTGAATCGCAATATCGAAAAACTTGGCATGAAATTGCTTGGTTATAGAGTATTGCCTAAAAGTAGCTCAAAGGCTGATGTAGGGCCTACTGCATTATCCAAAGAACCTATCATGGAACAGGTTTTTGTGGCTGCTCCAGACCATATTGCAGACGCTCAAGCATTTGAACGCAAACTTTTTGTACTTAGAAATTACACAGCCCATTTAGTAAAAGCATCTGTAGACAAAGCCAAAGGCGATTTCTATATTGCTACTATGTCGTACAAAGTGATATGTTACAAAGGCCAACTAACAACTAATCAGGTAGAGCCTTATTTTTCGGATTTGCAACATAAAGATGTAACCTCTGCCATTGCAGTAGTTCACTCACGCTTTAGTACCAATACATTTCCATCTTGGAAATTGGCACAACCATTTAGATATATTGCACACAATGGCGAAATCAATACTGTTCGTGGAAACATCAATTGGATGAAATCCAACGAAAATGTATTTGAACCAGGCACATTTACCAGAGAAGAGTTGGATATGATATTGCCCGTTTGCGATGATAAAATGTCGGATTCGGCCAATTTGGATAATGTAGTAGAGCTTCTTACCCTATCAGGACGCACATTGCCACATGTGATGATGATGCTAGTACCAGAGGCTTGGGATGGCAACGAAAGCATGGAGGAATACAAAAAATCGTTTTACGAATACCACGCTTCTATCATGGAGCCCTGGGATGGCCCTGCATCTATTTCGTTTACAGATGGCAAAATAGTAGGTGCTACCTTAGACCGAAATGGGTTGCGTCCCTCAAGATACACTTTATTAGATGACGATACTTTAATTATGGCATCAGAAGCAGGTGTAGTAGATTTTGATCCATCCAAAGTAGTAGCCAAAGGCCGTCTTCAACCAGGCAAAATGTTTGTAGTAGATGTAGAACAAGGTAGAATTATTGCTGATGATGAACTCAAAAAAGATATTTGTACCCGTAAGCCTTATGGAGAATGGCTACAAAAATTTAAAATTAATCTAAAAGATTTGCCTGCTGCCCATCGTAGTTATTTGCCACTTGATGATGCACTATTGCTAAAAAAACAACTTTCTTTTGGCTATACGTCTGAAGATTTAAGAATGATTATTGCTCCAATGGCCGAAGATGGCAAAGAACCAATCAGTTCTATGGGGCAAGATACACCTTTGGCCATACTATCAGACCAAGCCCAACACATATCGAGTTATTTCAAACAATTATTTGCCCAAGTTACCAACCCACCCATCGACCCCATACGTGAACGTATGGTCATGTCGCTTGTAAGCTATATTGGTGGAGTGGCCAATTTGCTAGACGAAGCACCTACGGCTTGTCATATAGTTTCGCTAAAACAACCCATTCTTACTAACAAAGATTTAGAAAGATTGCGCTATGTAGACCATGCTCATTTTCAAACCAAGACAATTCCAATCACGTTTTTTGCTCAAAACAATAAGCCTGGCATGTTGGAGCGAGCTTTAGAAAAAGTATGCCAATATGCCGCAGATGCTGTAGAGGATGGATACGAAATTATACTTTTATCTGATAGAGGTATAGATTCTGACCATGCCCCAATCCCCTCTTTGCTAGCCACAGCAGCAGTCCATCATCACTTGATTCGTAAAGGATTGAGAACCAAAGTCGGCCTAATTGTAGAAGCTGGCGATGCTTGGGAAACACATCATTTTGCACTTTTGGTTGGTTATGGTGCCTCTGCCATTAATCCTTATTTGGCTTTTGAATCTATCAATGCGTTGAAAAAAGATAATATTATCAAAGCTGATTTGACAGAAGAGAAACTACAATACAATTACATCAAAGCCATTGGCGATGGATTGCTCAAAATTATGTCAAAGATGGGTATTTCTACACTTCAATCATACACAGGTGGACAAATATTTGAAGCTCTAGGAATAAACAAAAAAGTAGTAGATCGTTATTTCACTGGAACTGTTTCTCGTATAGGCGGCCTCGATTTGGATGGCATTGCCAACGAAGCCTACATCAAACACATGTTGGCTTTCCCCGAAAAACAAGTGCCAAACGTAAAATTAGAGGTTGGTGGATATTATCAATGGAAACGCAGAGGCGAAGCACACATGTTTAACCCAGATTCTATTCATTTATTACAACTTTCTTCTCGTAAAAATGATTATAGTATTTACAAAAAATATGCAAAAGTAATCAACGACCAATCCAAAAAAGCTATTACGTTGCGTAGCTTATTAAAATTCAAGGCTTCAAAACCAATATCTATTGACGAGGTAGAGTCAGTTGACGCTATTCTAAAAAGATTTGCAACAGGAGCTATGTCGTTTGGTTCTATTTCGCACGAAGCACATTCTACTTTGGCAATTGCCATGAATAGAATTGGAGCAAAATCAAACACTGGCGAAGGTGGAGAAGACGAAATGCGTTATGACACCATGGCCAATGGCGATTCTATGCGTTCTGCCATCAAACAAGTGGCTTCTGGTCGATTTGGTGTTACTAGCAATTATCTTACCAATGCCAATGAATTGCAAATAAAAATGGCTCAAGGAGCTAAACCAGGCGAGGGTGGACAATTACCAGGCCATAAAGTAGACGAATGGATAGGGCGAGTAAGACACTCTACCCCAGGTGTAGGTTTAATTTCGCCACCTCCACATCACGATATTTATTCTATAGAAGACTTAGCTCAGTTGATTTCAGATTTAAAAAATTCTAATCGTACTGCTCGTATTTCAGTAAAATTGGTATCAGAGGCTGGTGTAGGCACTATTGCAGCTGGTGTTACCAAAGCGAAATCAGATGTGGTATTGATAGCAGGCCACGATGGAGGCACAGGGGCATCGCCCATAAGCTCGATTCGCCATGCTGGTTTGCCATGGGAACTTGGCCTTGCCGAAACTCATCAAACACTTGTAAAAAATAAATTGAGAAGTCGCATCGTTGTTCAGGCCGATGGACAAATGCGTACTGGCAAAGATATAGCCATAGCTACCTTGTTGGGAGCCGAAGAATGGGGTGTAGCCACAGCTGCTTTGGTAGTTGAGGGTTGTATTATGATGCGAAAATGTCATCTCAACACTTGTCCAGTTGGCGTAGCCACTCAAGATGAAGAGCTTAGAAAAAGATTTAGTGGAGATGCCGATTATGTTGTTAATTTCTTTAATTTCTTAGCTCAAGATTTAAGAGAAATTATGGCCGAACTTGGCTTCAAAACCATCAATGATATGGTAGGCCAAGTAGATAGATTAGAAATGAGAGATGACATAACCCACTGGAAATACAAAAAACTTGATTTGACTGGCCTTTTACACAAAATGCCTGCTGGCCCAGAAGTTGGGTTATATCAATCTGAAACCCAAGACCATGGATTAGAAGGGCAAATCGATTTTAAATTGTGGGAAAAAGCCAAAAACGCTATTGCTACAAAAGAAAAAGTTTTTGCTCAATTTCCAATTACAAACGTAGACCGTTCTGTGGGTACTATTTTGGCCAATGAAATAACCAAAGTACACAAAGGTATAGGTCTGCCAAGAGGCACAGCACATTTTAAATTTACAGGTTCGGCAGGACAAAGTTTTGGTGCTTTTAGCTGCTCGGGCATGAAATTAGAAGTAGAAGGCGAAGCAAATGATTACTTTGGAAAAGGTCTTTCTGGTGCAGAACTAATATTATACCCAGATGCACGAACAAAATACGAACCAAGCAGCAATATCATTGTAGGAAATGTGTGTTTTTATGGTGCTACATCAGGCGAAGCCTATATTAGTGGTATGGCAGGCGAGCGTTTTTGTGTACGAAACTCTGGTGCAACTGCAGTAGTAGAGGGCGTAGGCGACCACGGTTGCGAATACATGACAGGTGGATATGCAGTAATACTTGGGTCTACAGGACGCAATTTTGCCGCTGGTATGAGCGGTGGAGTGGCTTATATTTATGACCCTAAAAACGAATTTCCGGCCAAATGCAACATGGAAATGGTAGGACACGATGACATAGAAGATGAAGACAAAGCACTTTTGAAACGATTGCTTACCAACCATCTTACCTATACAAAATCGGCCGTGGCTGATACAATTTTGAGTAATTTTGAACATGAATTAACCAAATTTGTAAAAGTAATGCCAAAAGATTATAAAGTTGCCTTAGCAAAACGTAAAGCCATGAAAATGGAGAAAAAAATGGAAATGGTGTAGGTATGACTTATAAAAGAATTTGAAATTTTCAGTTTTGTTGTAAATAACATTTTATTCAATTATTAGAGATTTTAAATTAAAGGAAACTTCTTAAAACCTCAATTCCTAAAAAGCACTCCACTTCTGGGAAGTTTTAGTTGAGGTTTTAAAAGTAATTTTTGGAGATTTTAGAATCTCCAAATTAGACAGAAAAGAAAAAAAAGAGATTTAAAATATTAACACTATATAAATATGGGAAAACCAACAGGATTTCTTGAGAAAACACGTGAAATGCCAAGCAAAGAAAAAGCTACTTCACGTACAAGTCATTACAAAGAGTTTGTGGCCGACTGGACAGACGAGCAAACTAACCAACAATCGGGCAGATGTATGAATTGTGGTATTCCATTTTGCCATAATGGATGCCCTTTGGGTAATATAATTCCCGAATTTAACGATGCAGTTTATCAACAAAATTGGGAAGAGGCTTATGATATTCTTACTTCTACCAATAATTTTCCTGAATTTACTGGTCGTATTTGCCCTGCACCTTGTGAGGCTTCTTGTGTGTTGGGAATCAATCAACCTGCAGTTACGATAGAACAAATAGAAAAAACTATCATTGAAACTGCATTTAAGAAAAATCTTGTAAAACCACGTGTACCAACAGAGCGTACAGGCAAAAAAATTGCAGTAATAGGTTCTGGCCCTGCTGGACTAGCCACTGCTGCTCAGCTAAACTATGCTGGTCACTGGGTTACGGTTTTTGAAAGAGATGACGAAGTTGGCGGTTTATTACGATATGGTATTCCTGATTTTAAACTAGAAAAATGGGTTATCGAACGCAGAGCCAAGCTTATGGAAGAAGAAGGTGTCGTTTTCAAAACCAAGACCAATGTTGGCAAAGACATCAAAGTTATTGAAATTTTAAACAACTATGATGCCGTAATACTTGCTGGTGGTTCTACCATTCCAAGAGATGTAAGTATCAAAGGTAGAGAGCTGAATGGAGTATATTTTGCTATGGAATTTTTGCCTCAACAAAACAGAAGAGTGGCCAACAAACAAGTAACCAAAGATTTGGTTGCTACCAACAAAAATGTATTTGTGATTGGTGGGGGCGATACTGGTTCTGATTGTGTAGGCACATCCATACGCCATGGAGCCAAATCTGTAACACAAATTGAGTTGTTATCGAAACCGCCAGAGGGTAAAAATACAAATACCCCTTGGCCAAATTGGCCAATGATTTTGCGTACATCGTCTTCGCACGAAGAAGGTTGCGACAGACAATGGGCTATCAATACAAAAGAATTTATTGGCGATGGCAGTGGCAACCTTAAAGCAATAAAAATAGTGGAAGTAGACTGGGCTATGGAAGGTGGCAAACCCAAAATGATTGAAAAACCAGGATCTGAAAAAGAAATTCCCTGTGAGCTGGCACTTATTGCCGCTGGATTTTTGCACCCTCAACACGAAGGTATGCTTACAGACTTAGGTGTAGAGTTTGACGAACGAGGAAATGTGAAAACAAACAATTATCAAACCCTCAATCCTAAAGTATTTTCGGCAGGTGATATGCGTAGAGGCCAATCTTTGGTTGTTTGGGCTATATCAGAGGGCAGAGAATGTGCCAGAAAAGTAGACGAATTTTTGATGGGAGAATCAAAATTAGAATCCAAAGATGTGGGAATTTTATCAAGTGTATATTAATTTTAGAAGCCCTCCATAAAAAAGAGGGCTTTGTTTTTTTTAATAAATTATAAAATAATAATGCCAAATATTACTACTTTAGATAAAGTAAACTATCTTAATGTTTTTTTGATGTTTGCTTCTTTAGGAATTGCTTTATTTTATCCTTTTGAATTATTTTTATTTTTTTATATTATCGTAGGGCCACTACATTATATTACTGAAATATCTTGGCTCGAAAAAAAACAGTTTTTTTTACTTAATAAAAAGCATGTCGTATTACCTTTATTTTCAATTATTTTTTTTGGAATTGTGCTTTTTTTCCCAAACCAAATCTATAACGATTACATCAATACCTTACTTTTCAGTTCATTGTTACTTGCATTATCTATGATTATAACAAAAAATATATTCATTCAAATAGCTACATTTGTACTTTCTTTTGCCTTTGTATTTAATGTAAAGTGGCATTTACAAGATTGGTTTTTGATAATTTTTAGTGTCTTTTTGCCTACAATCATTCATATAAGTATTTTTACAGGCCTTTTTATGCTAAGTGGAGTTCTCAAAAACAAAAATATATCAGGTTGGATTATGATTGGCAGCTTTATTTTTTGCTCTTCTTTTTTCTTTATTTTTAAATATCAATGGCCAAGCTACCAAGTTTCTACTCAAATTCAAGATTTATACTATGATTTTACGGTACTGAACAAAAAGTTTTCTGATTTTTTTCATTTTGGCCAATTCAACCAAATGGCCGACTTGTTCAAAACAAAACATGGTATAATAATTATGCAATTTATTGCATTTTCTTACGCATATCATTATTTAAACTGGTTTACCAAAACTTCTGTTATTCAATGGCATCAAATATCAAAAGTAAGAATGGCTTGTTTGCTAGGGATTTATGTGTCTTTGATTTGCTTATATTTTTATAATAAATTTCTTGGTGGTACACTTATTGCAATTCTTGGTTTATCACATATTATTTTAGAATTTCCACTAAATATTATTAGTTTAAAAACAATATTTGTGAGGAAATAGATTATTTTTTGGTAATGTTTGTAAGTTGTTCTATTTTTTTTATATCAATTAAATAATTGATTTTATTACCCATTTTTAGATATACTTGAGCCCTGAGTTGTAACACCTCTAAGTTTGCATCTCTATACATTCTCGATACTTTATTGAGTTCAATCAGTGCATATTCAAAATCGGCTATTTCATACAAAGCTTTGGCTTTTTGATAAAAAACATCTGGCAAATCATGGCTTAGATTGGTTGCTTTTTCAAAATTATAAATGGCACTATGCACATTATTGCAAGCTAAATTGGCCAGACCACGATAGTAAAACAATACACAAGATTTAGTATTTTTTGTAATAGCATCGTTAAAATAAGCTATACACTGCTCGTATTGCCCACAATTATACATATTTATACCCTCTATATAAGTGCTACAATCAACCGCAATTAAATCTACATCTTTCCAAATCATTACTTTTATAGAAATGTAGATGATAAGAGGAATAATAAGAAAAACGAGTGCTTCCATATACAATCACTTAACTAAATGATGTGTAGATTAGTTTAAAAATAAGAATTTTGTGTAATAAAAACTCAATAAATACTACCTTTTTTCAGAATAGCTTACTGTTGATTTTTCGCATTTTCCACCAATGGGAGGGTTTAGTTTAGAAATAGAAATATCTACTTTTTGTACACACTCAAAAGTTTGCATCAATTGATTAGTTATATCAGTACAAAGATTTTCGAGTAATTCAGTTGGCACTTGCATGGCCGAACTGATGACTTCATACACTTTTGAATAATCTAAAATATCGGTAATAGACACTATTTTGAAAGTAGAAACTTTATATTTAATAGTAATATTTACTAAAAAGTCGTTACCATTTTTTTTTTCAAAATCATATAATCCATGATAACCAAAAAACGAAATATTTTCGAGTGAAATGGTGTAAGTATTTTTCATTTTTTGGTGTTAGTTAATTTTATCTATTATAAATATCTTTTGAAGGAAAATTATTAGTAATTTTTTATTAAATTTATATTTAACTTATTCTTTACAAAATAGTATGTTTTGATACTTTGAAATCTTATTTTTATAAGTCTTGGCCAAGATTGATGCTAATACTGATGTGTATACGTTTAAAATCAAAAAAGATGGGTTAAGTTTTAATATTTTTTTCTTACATTCAAAATATCATTCTTTATGCTTCAACTATTCATTTTTTGTCATTTTGTTTATTTTTTGCTTTATGCTTGTATTTACTTTGGGTTAGACAAAATGATATATAATTTCTGATTTTTACAAAAATATATACTTTTATTGTTTGTAACAAATGATAGTTTTAGGTATCCACGTTGTTTATTTAAGCATTTTTATTACATCTATCTTAGTCTTAATGTTAATAGGATTTTTATATAAACTATATTGATTAAGGTACAAAAAATATTAGAAAATATTTTCAGAAAAAATAAAGATTGAAGTAGATTGCATATATTCAATAAAGAATAAAAAGTAGATTTGCCCATGCAAACCAAAATAGAACTAAAATACCAAACCTTTGCAACCCCAAAAGGCAACAAATACGAAATTCATTCTACGCATAGTGGCGAGGAACTTGCAAAAAATAAACCAATAGCTAATTTTTTGGTAGATAAATTTGGAGGAAGGATGCAATTATTGCCAAACCAAATTCAAGACATTGAGATTTATAATAAAATAATGCCATTTGGCGTAAAAGTAGGTAAATTTCCTGACGCTTATTGGAAAAATGAAATATGGGAATTTAAAACCAACAACACAGGAAAATTATCTTCAGTAGATATTGAAATAAAAAAAGGATATAAACAAGCTAATAAAATATTGATAAGATTTGATTATGTTATTTCAACAAAAGAATTGTTTAGGCTTGCTAAAGGGAGGCTCAATTCATTTTCTCTATTAGAAAGCATTTGGTTTTGGGTAAATGGTAAGATAATACGCTTTGAGAAAAAAAATATTTTCAAAAAAATACCTCGTAAATTTTAATTTACGAGGTCGGTGTGCAACGGTTGTTTCTTATGTGTCAACCTCTACAATACAAATATACAAATAATTTTAATATTTGTGTGCTTTTTTTTAAAAATAAAAAACAAAAAATCAATCTTAAAATTGAAAATTTACGATTTTACACGTTTTCAAGACTGTTTTAAATTGCATTTTTCAAAGCAAATACATAATTTTTTACAAGAATTTTTATTAAAGAAATATTATTTTATTTTTTTCGACTACATTACTACAACAACTGAAAGGATTTTTTTGAAATTCGCATTGAAATTAGATGAGAAAAGGTTGATTTACCCGAAAAAGTGCTTGTACGAAAAGTGAAAATAGTATTTGGAAACAGCATTGAATATAATCAAATAATAGAAATAGATACAAATCAATCAGGTATTGAATTTTGAAGATTTGCAAATGACCGATTTCTAATGTAGGACAACTTACTAGACCAAGCGAAAATATGATAGTTTATACAATATGGAAAGAAATTATCAGGGTTATTCGGTTTTAAATAACTTATAAAAATCGAAAGGTTGGTTTTTGTATTGAATTTTGACAATGTAAATTCCATTTTTAAAATTGTTAATATCAATATTTGGATTTGTTGTATTAAAAATCAACTGCCCTTGAGAATTAAGTATTTGAATACTATTTATATTTGTTTGTGGGAAAATTGAAATTTGATTTGAACTTGGATTGGGATAGATAGTTGCTTTTGTTAAATCAATTTTTTGATTGTATGGATTGATGCCTGTTGTCGAATGAATGATGTTTACAATTTTTGTTGATGTAACTGTTGAAACTCTATTATAGGCTATTGCAGTAATTGTTATTATTTCTGCAAGATTTGGAGTTATACTAATAGATGTTGTGTTATAAAAAATAGTTGAATTGTTGGATATGTACCAATCAATTATTGGACTTGTGGCAGTGATTGGGTCAGTAAAAGCACTGTAAGTAGACGAAGTAGTGCCAGCAATTAATGTATTTTCTCCTAAAATAGAAATTGAAGTGATAGGGTAAACTGGCGGTTGATTTACACAACTAACTTTTAGCATGAAGCCTTCAAAATTTAGGGCATTGTCTGAAGTAAAATTTAAAGTTACAGGTCCTTGATTTGAAACAAAACTAGGTATGGTAGTATTAAAGCCGCTATATTTATCTATCGAATTTGAACCTGATGTTGTAACAACGCCATGATAAAAAGTAAGGAAATCAAATCTTGATTCAGTTTTAAAAGATTGTATATCTATTTTAATATTTTTTTGTTCTAGAGAAGGTACGATTACCAACCAACCATTAGAATTGGGTTGGTAATCATCTACACCTCCATTGTCTAAAACAATAGAGTTACAAGATGTAATAGTTTGGACACCTGATAAAGGCATTTTAATTACATTAATGCAACCAATTTCGGCCAAAAAACCAGTTGAAGCAGAAGAGTTATCTGAAGTAAAATGTAGAGTTATAGCTCCTGTTGATTTATTATCAGATAAAATATTAAATTCTGGAATATAGCCAAAATAATTGTTCCCTATTTGAAGGTCGTTTTTGGTTAATCCATTAAAAAATTGCAACCTATCTCCACTGCTTTCAGTGTCGAATAATTTTATGTTTAAAGAAATATTTTGCCCTGGTTCGGAGGGTACGATTGTAATCGTGCTATTTTCATTGTTTATGTATCGATTGAGCTGACCTGGACTGATAACATTGCCACTACAAGCAGTGATAGTTGTGCTATTAAGAGATTGCATTATTTTATTATCTGAAATGGCTCCAAGTTGAACTATTTGAATTTTTTTGGTTTTATTTAAGTAAGAAAAAATTAATTCATTTGACAAATTATTAATTCCTGTGTTGATATTTGAAGTAAGTGTAACTAATGTTGAACCAGTACCAGAAATTGGGGATAAAGTGAATCCACTAGGCAAAGTAGAAACTAGAGACCAAGAATAGCTGTAAGCGTTTACTAAAAATGTATTAGAGCCTGCAGAGGTTGTAAAACCTAAAGTATTAGGAGTATTGAGGGGTGGAGTGGCGTCTTGGAATATATAAATTTTTTTTGATAAATTTATACCTGCAAGTGTTAGTTCTGCATCTCTTGTATCTAGGGAGTTATTGCCAGTGGCTGTCATATTTACAATAGCATTACCAAAACCTGTTGAGGTTTTTAAAATCAACCAAGAGGGTATGCCAGAAACTGTCCAGTTGGTATTTGAATTTATAACTAGATTGAAGCCACTACTCGATGTATATGAGTAGCTGTAGTTATAAAGTGTAGATTTTAAATATTGATTGCTACAACCTATATTAAAAGAAAAACCCGAAAATACATTGTTTGCATCAGACCGAAATCTCAAACTGAGAGCTCCACTTGGGTCTGAAGAAGAGATAAAACCTGATGTAAGAGACCCAGAATAAGTTGAAATCAAATTTGAGCCTATGGTTGTGCCATCGTATATAAATAAGTTGTCGAAGGCACTTTCAGTTTGAAATAAGTTTAAATTTAAGTTTATATACTGTCCAGGAAGCGATGGATATATCACAAGATTGCCATCTGTATTGGTAGGATAATTGCCAGAGCCACCAGGATCTAGCAAAGTTCCACTGCAGGTATAAACTGAATTGCTACCTGATTCAGGAAATAGTATTTGGCCAAAAGCTGATAGGTTAAAAAATAATAATGTTAATATAAAAATAAAATAATGAAAAGTATTTTTGGGATTCATAGTTTGGATAGTTTATACAACAAATATATTTTATATTTTTAAAAATAAAAATGAAATTATTTTAAAATTTCTAACATTTTGAAAATAGATATTGTATTGGCACAATTAAAATGTTTTTCTGGGCAACTGGCCAAACCATGTATGCCACATGGGCGACATTCCAATAATTGTGGTGTTTGAACAATGTAAGATGTTGTAGATAAAGGACCGAAACCAAAGGTGGGCAAAGTACTACAATAGATTGCACAAACTGGAGCATTGACAGCACTAGCCAAATGCAATGGAGCCGAATCATTGACATAATTCATGGTGGCTTGTTGCATAAGTGCTGCTGATTGTAAAAATGAAAACTGACCTGCCAGTATCTCTATATCGCCATTTAATTGAGAAGCTATGGATTGGCATAATTTCAAATCTGATTTTGCTCCTAGTAAATAAATCTTAAACTGATTTGGCACTTTTTGTAAGAAATCTATCCATTTATTTACGGGAAATTGTTTGGTAAACCATACAGAAGCTGGGCTGATGGTAATATATTTTTTGGTAATAAATCTCGAAATATCAATATCTTTGATATGCAAATAAGGTTTCATGGGATGCTTATCTGTAAGATGAGCAATGAGAGACTGATTTCTGTGTATTTCATGGGTGCCATCAAACAAATGAGGTAAGGATTTGGAATATAAAAATGAAAAAGGATTTTTATTAAACCCTACTATTTCTTTGGCATTTGAAAAAACTGAAATCAAACCAGAGCTAAAAAACCGCTGACAGTTGATAACTAAATCGTACTTTTGAGATCTAATAGTTTTTATATTTTCGTATAAACTTTTTATTTTTTTGGATTTATCAAAAGTGTAAACTTTGTGGATATGAGGGTGGTTGGAGAGCAAAGATTGGTAGCCATTTTTGAGTAGAAAATCAATTTTGGCATCGTTGAATTCTAGCTTTAATTTTTCTACAATTGCTGTTGCTAGTATAACATCACCTAAAAATGCAGTTTGAATAATTAATATTTTAGTATTTTTTTTCATTTTTATATCCCTATATAAATTCCATTTCTTTCTACTTTTGTTTGAAATGTTTTAACGTACATATTGTGTTGGTTGCTTGTGTTTTCGGTACCAGTTTGTAAATCAAATCTGAAGCTGTGCCAAGGGCAAACAATTTCCATAAAACCGTTGCAATGGCCTTTGGAAAGAGATGCCCCTAGATGTGGGCAGGCATCTGCAACAGCAAAAAAACCTTTATGCGTTCTTACAAAACATATTTTGGTGTTTTCAACCAAGACTGTAATAGGTTTATTGGTTGGCATTTGGGTTTCGGCCTCCATCAAGGATTCAAAAACCTTGAACCAACGCACATCTGTATCTTTTTTATTAAAAAAATGTGATAAAATGCCCATACATTGATATTTAGGTTAAAAATTATATTTTTCTTCTATTAAATTTGAAGTAATTTTGGCAGAAAGCAAACACAAAGGAATACCTCCTCCTGGGTGTACTGTGCCACCACAAAAATACATTTTTTTTATAGCACTATAATTAGGGTGTCTCAAAAATGCTGAAATTATGGTATTGCTACTGCCACCATATAAGCTACCTAAGTAAGAATGTGTGGTATTTTGAAGTGATTGAGGTGTAGTAATGTTTTCGTGAATGATGTTGGCTTCAATATTTATTTTCAGGAAACGATTTATTTTAGCGATGATACATGTTCGAGCTTCAATAATGTCAATTTGTAGGTTTTGGTCTGTGATATGAGGCACATTTATCATTACAAACCAGTTTTCGCTACCTGCTGGAGCATCGTTGGAAACACATTTGCTGCTAATATATAAATAAATTGTAGGGTCAAAATAAAGTAATTTTTTATCAAATAAATAGCCAAACTCTTCTTTGTAATTATCTGCAAAAAGTATATTGTGGACATCCAATATAGGAGTTGTGGTTTGTATAGCCCAGTGAAAAATCAACGCAGAGCTGCTTTGAGGTGTATTGAGGTGTATTTTTGGGGCTTTTTGTGACGATAATAGTTTTTTGTAAGAAAAATTAATATCCATATTGCTTACTACTACGTTGGCTTGATGTTTTTGACCATTTGATTGAACACCATAAGCAGTATTATTTGCTACTAAAATACTATCCACATAGCTATTAAAATTAAATTTCACACCAATTTCTATGGCAATCTTGTGCAGTGCATCAACAATAGCAAACATACCCTGGCTTGGCAGATATGCACCTTGATTGTGTTCTAAATGTGAAATAATATTAAAAAGGGAAGGCATTTTGTATGGATTAGAGCCATTGTAGGTGCCATATCTATTGAAAATACGAACTAAATAATTGTTTTTGAAAATATAAGAATTAACAAAATTCATCGAAAAAAGTAGTACAGGATTTGAGATTTTGATCAATGCAGGAATGTTTTTGATTCGTAATAATCTCGAGAAAATGTGGATTGGATTTTCTAAAAAAATAGGCGCCAGTAATTGATATGTTTTTTTTTGAGTATTTAAAAATGAAGTTACTATATTGGGATTTACTTGAAGTTTTTGATGGGCTTCGTTGGCAAATTTAATTGGGTCTGAGTAAGAATCTACTATTTTTCCATCGCTATAAAAATATTTTGTAACCAATGGAAGTTGAATAAATTGAAAATAATCTCTTGGATTTTTGCCACAAAGTTCAAAAATTTCGTCTACCAAATGCGGTAATGTAAGCAAAGAAGGACCAGTATCAAATCTGAAATCTTGCCATTGGTAAGATTTAATTTTGCCACCAGGCGTATCGGCAGCCTCAAAAATAGTAACATCATATCCCTGTTTTTGAAGCCTGATGGCACAAGCCAATCCTGCCACACCAGCCCCTACTATGATTGCATTTTGTTTCAAATTGATTTAATATTTTTTTAAATTAGCATAAAATAATTTGAATCTAAAAATATACTTTTTAAATAATATTAAGCATTTACAGGATTTTCTATTGATTGAATCACATTTCCAAACTCATCAGTAATAATTATTACTATTTTACAATTTTTCGTAACCCATTCTGGTTTTAAAGTACCTTTACAAGTAACACCATAGATTTTCTTGGTCTCTAAATTTTTAATTTTGATTTGTAGTAGAATATCTTTGTTGCTTGACACAGAATGAGACTGCCACAAACCAAAGATTGGCTTTTTTTTCAATTCTTCGTCAATTTTTGCAATCCAATCAGTGGTATTTATCAATTTGGAAGCATTCGGAAATTCTATTCTATTTATAGCCGCTATTGGCATACTACTTACTCCTAAAGCAGCAAAAAGCTCGGTTCCTGGAGTAGTTCTAAAATCAGTTGGATAAGAATTGCTAGGTAGTGCAAAAAAATCAGCATGAATTTTAATGATATTTACTTGATTGGGATAGGTTATTTTGATTAAATCGAATACAGGATTGGAGGCTACAGGACAATTTCCACATTTATGGCCAGTAAAATATTCGAGTAAAACTTTTTTGGATTGTACAGAATCTGCAAATGTAGGAACTGAAATTAAAGAATCTAGGTTGTTTTTATTGATTGTAGTTAGTTGAGCTCTAAGAGCTTTATCATGGACATAGTTTGGATCAATGGTGCTACCAACAAGTTGCTTTGATACTATTTTACTTTCAGTGATATATGCAAAAACTTGATTTTTATTACCAGTTTCTGAAGGTACAACTTGATTTGTAATTTTTTGTATATCTGCAACTTTTATGTAATCACAAGAAAACAAATTAATTAAAAGTAAGAATACTGAAATAGATATAATATTATTTTTCATTTTAGAAACTGCTTGTAACTGATAAAGTAAGCCCATCTGTAGCAGGCACAAGCCTACAAACCCCACCAACACATAGTACACCAGCCCTACGTCTGCCATAGCTTAGAGATATTCTAGTGGTATTTTTATTGTATCCAATAGTGCCAGAGAGATAATGGGTTGGTTTTTTAAATAAATCTTGAATATCGTCTGGTTTATTACTTGAAAAACTACCATAATTAAAATCATTTAAAACCGAAAAAAACCAATGACTACCAATGGAGTATTCACATATGGTAGTAATCCAATTGCCATAATCTTGTTCAGAATATAAATGTTGTAATTCTGCACGTACAATTTTTCGAGGCTTGATTTTGTAAGAAACATCGGCAACCACAATATGGGACTTTATTACTTTTTTGAAAGGTGATATTTGTACCACTTTATTGTCTAATTCTATATATATATATGAGGCAATCAATTTTAATTTTTCAGTAATTTTTTTATTGATTTCAAAGCTCAAATTTCTATACAACATGTGTCCGCCCATGTGAATCCCAGATTTATCAATTCTAAAATCGTTTGCTAAGCTAGCATTATAACCCATAAATTTATTATTTGGATCCTGAGCAATCAAAGCTGGATCTATTGGTGTTTTGTTGATATTGTTGACCATTGCAAAATTTACAGATATTTTGGTGCCGTATTTTCCCCCAAGTGGTGTTTCTTTATTAAATTTATACATAAGATCAAATTGGAGGCCAATTTCGCCATTGGGCTGGGTTGCATAAGGATAAAAAGAAGCAAGCCTTGATACATGCTGTGGTGTGCCAGCAGGCAAATAATTAATCATTAAATCATTCACTGTGGCAGAACGAGCACTTCTAAAATTCATATTGTCTAATCTTTTAAACTGAGCCACAAACCCAAAGTTTTTTGGTGAATAAGAAGCACTTACCCAAAGGGCATTTCCAGATTTGTATATATTGCCATTTATCTCTGAGGGGTCGTTGATTTTATAGGCATATTCTGAAGTCAAATTTAAGTTATTTCTAGTAATGTTGAGTCGTCCACCATAGCATGATACGTTTTCGGGCAGTGCTAAAACTGGGTTTTTGTCAGCTTCAAACTTGCTCACAAAACTTCCTCCCAAAGAAATTTTAGTGGGAGTACTATCTAAACCAGGGATGATATCGTTTAGAAAAAATTCGGCATCAATCCCTCGAACTTTTCCAGCACTTTTATCAAAATAAAACCTTTGATCGCCAATGATACCTTTGAGTACGATTCCTTTTATGGCAGAGTATTTTACTCTAAAACCATCAAAAGAATTGTCATAACCAAGCCCCCACTCCCAATAAGTTCTCAAAGTAAGACCATTTCCAAATTGTTCGTAAAAATTACCAGCAGTAACCTCTAATCCATGGTGCTTAAAATTGACAAATCGATAAGGTATGCCCCCACCTTTGTACCTTCTATCAAATCCTTGCAATGCAGGATAATATCCTTCAAAACGACCACCTACAGTAATTTTTTCTCTATAATAAATTAGATTTAAGTAACTATTGCTTCCTGATTTTTCGGGTACAGCACTAGCATTGATCGTAGAATCTGTTCGATAAGTTTGAAAATCGGTTTGGAAATCGCCATGTACACTTCCAGTTTCAAATTTTTCTTGCGATTTTATTTTTTGAATGAAAGTAAAAAAAAATAACAAAAAAAAGGGGCTAAACTTAAAAATTTTAGTCATTGAAGAGCTCTTATTTTAATGATTCTTTTTTAATGATTTCAAATAATTCGTCTTCATCGCCTGGCACATAGGAGTTGTGTTGCCATATAATTTCACCAGATTTGTTAAGCAAAAAAGTATGAGGGATATTATTGACATTCAAAAGTCTTTTTAAATCACCATTGGAGTCAATTAAGATTTGATATTTCCAACCTCTACTATTGGCTATGGGCGCTACTTTAGTAATATTTCTAGCATCGTCTATCGAAATAGCCACAAATTTTACTTTGGTTTCTTTTATCCAGTTGGGATAGACTTCGCTAATATTATCCAACTCTTGTATGCAGGGTTTGCACCAAGTGGCCCAAAAATCAATAACAGTAAGTCCTGAGTCATTCAAAATAGATCTACTATTTATACTTTTACCATAAATGTCTTTGAGTTCTGATTCTGGCAATTTTCTAGAAGACTGACCAAAGCAGATAATGCTTTGTGATACAAAAAAAGTAATTAAAAAATACTTGATAGCTGTATTTTGTTTGTGTTTCAATATTTTAATCATAATCCATGTAATTTTTTATTCAAAAGTAATAATAAAATAATCAAAATTATTTTTTTTTATAACGAATACCATGTCCTAACTTTTATCATTTTAATACAGCATGGAAAGATACAAAAACCTAATAATTTTTTAAAAATACCAATCAAATAAATTCTATCAATTTCGTAGAAGCCCATAAGTATGGGTTTCTACGAAGATATTGAGGTTTTGGAAGTTACCTTGAAAAGATGAATGCTTTGGAAATTGCTATTGTATAATAACTTTTTGGGTAGTAAGATTATCTATCCTTAAAAAATATACACCTTTGGGGATTCCAATTAAACTTAAAGCAACATTATTTTTATCTTGCAATAACTTATGACCATGTAGATCAAATAACTCAATGGTAGTGTATAATTTATTAAAAACAAGTGTTTCTCCTAAACTTGCAGGATTTGGAAAGCAACTAAAGATATTTGATTTTTGGGTTGAAGTTATTGAAGTTGTGTTACTTACCTGATAAACATTGATACTTGTAACCGTTCTTGTACCAGATATTGTGATGATAGAATTTCTAGGATTTGTGCTACTTGGGTTTGCTTCTGCAATAGTAAAAGTGAGGATAGAGTTATCTTGCCCAGTAATAGAATTTACAGTAAGCCAAGACGGTAGACCCACTACTGTCCAAGGCATATTTGAAGTCAAACTTAAACTTTGAGAAGAGTTTACTCCTGTTAATGAAATTGAATTTAAACTAAAACTGAGCGATGGAGGTGGCAAAGTAGATAATTTAAACTTTACATTTTGTTTTTCAGTTGGTGTTGCTGCATCGTAAGTTTCATATTCTAATTCTAAAACTCCTAAAACACTGCTTGGTGTAATGCCCACTTTAAAGAGTTGGGTATTTCCTGTAACTGATAGTATTCCACTGCCATTTCTAGAGGCTGGTCCAGGCAAATGACAATGTTGAGAATCACAAATATTAAAAACCCAACCTTGAGGCACAGAGCTTGAAACAAGGTTGAAAACCAGATTTACAGTTGTAGTACCTAAATTGGTAGTTTTGGCATCTAACAAAAATTCATCATATTCGCCATACACTACAGTAGTGTCAAAGGATGTTTTTTTGAAAGAATAGGAAGTTTTGCCATAAATGGCTTGTAAAAAAAGTAAATTTAATACTAATATAGTAATTTTTGTAAACATATTATTGATTTTAATTTTAAAATTATAAACTTTTAAACTTTTTGCAATTTACAAAAAATTATAAGATTTTGGTATAAAATGAATTAATTTTAAATAGATTTTTTGAAATTTTTATAGTAATAACTATTTATAAATAGTAGCATTTACTAAATGTATTAAAATCATTTGAATAATCAAAATATAGATTTCAATTTACACGCCAGTCTAATAAGCGTGTAAATTGAAATCTGTATGAAGTTGATTTTAATCTATGATTAGTTTTACAATTTTATTGTTTTTGAACTTAATAAAATAAATACCTTGATGCAATGAAGAAGTATTTAATTTATTATCAATAGAAGATACTTTTTGAAGCACTCCTAAAATATCATAAACATTAAAACTACTAGAATTTCCTAAAATTTGAACAATATCGCCTTGATGAACTGGGTTTGGGTATATAGAAATATCTGAGTTTGCAACATCTACATCAGAAAGTTTTGTTAGAGTTCTACCATTTTGACGAACTGTAATTGTGTTAGCTCCTTTTTGTCCTGTAATAGTTAAAACTATACTTCTTGAATTGACATCTGTATTTTGAGTAGGTGTAAGAATGACAGAAGCATTATTAGATCCACGAGTAGGATCGGCTGTGAGCCAAGATGGTAAACCAGTAATAGTCCAAAATGTGTTAGAGTTTATTTGAAACAAACTAGAGTTTACATCACTTGAAACAGTGATTGTAGAAGCACTAAAACTCAAAGTTTGGTTTGCACCTGTTTGATTAACTTCGACTATTTTGTTGATACCCAGCCCAGAAACAGTTACAAATCCTGTTCGTGGTTGCGTGCTTGAATTTGATGTTACGCCAATGTTGAAAGTTTCAAAATCAGTTCCATTAGTTTTTGATAATATAATCCATGTTGCTTGTTTGTTTACAGTCCAATTTAGGTTACTTAAAACACCTATTGTTGTGTTATTGCTTACAGCTGGTAATGCTACTGAAGTTGTTGTAAGATTTAAAAATGGAAGACCCCCATTTTGGTTTAGGGTAATAAATCTTTTTTCATTTCCACCAGTGATTGTGATTACAGCACTTCTAAATCTAGAGCTTGGATTTTCGGTGTAAGATATTTGTAACTCACTTGTACCAGATGCAGTAGATATGCTTAAAGTAGCCCAAGATGGACTTGCTTTGGCTTCCCAAACTGAATTACTAGTAATCGTAGTCAGGCTTGTACCAGCGGCCGAACTTAGTGTAAGTATAGATTCAGGAATATCTAACACTTGATTGGCACCTAGCTGATTGACTTCAACGATTTCGTAGAGGCCAAATCCAGCAATAGTATAAGCTGCACTTCTTGATTGGGTAGATGTATTTTCTAATACATTTACATCTATTTGGCCATTGGCGTTGCCTGATAATGTAGACAATGTAATCCAAGTGGTATTGTTAGATACTGTCCAAACTAAATTACTAGATAAATTAACTTGTTGAGTACCCACAGAATTTGCACTGTAGTTTAATGTTTTAGGAGTAGCCACTAATAGAGGTGTTGCTCCATCTTGATTGATTGAAACCATAGTTTTCAATCCATTTCCAGATAAGGTTATTGTAGAATTACGAGCAATATTTGTAGGATTTGATAAATAGCTTATTTCTAAAACTGCATTTCCTTGTCCTGTGGTCAGGTTGGTGCTAAGCCAATTTTCACTTTTTTCTACAATCCAAGATATATTACTTGTAATATTTAGATTTTGAGTACTACTGGTAGAACCCAAAACTAAGTTAGAACTCGAAACAGTAAGTACTTTGTTAAGGCCAGTTTGCGTAATTGAAATGAATTGGTTAATTGCATTGCCAGACACTGTTATTGTACCTATTCTTGGGTTTACGGTATTGTTTTCGGTAGTACCAATGTTTACTACTGCGTTTGCAGATCCAGAGCTTACATTAGAAGTAATCCAAGTATCAGATGCTGTTACTATCCAACTTATATTAGACAAAATATTTATATTAAAAGAATTTGCATTGCTATTTGATAATAAAGAATTGTTAGACACATTAAGTACTGGAGTAGCTCCTGCAATAGTTACATTTACTATTTTAGTATTTGCAGACCCATAACTAAAAGTAATTTGACCAATTTTTTTATTAATACTATTATTAGAAAGTACATTTACAGCAACTGTTTGATTTCCAGAGCCTGAGGTAGTGCTTATTACAATCCAAGTATCTGAGCTCGAAACAAGCCAGTTTGTGTTGCTCGAAACATTGATATTTTGAGTTCCACCTGCTGAGGATGTGCTAAATCCAGGTACGTTAGTTGATAAAGCTGGAACTGCACCTTCTTGATTTACAAGTACAGATTGCATAGAACCAGGCACACTAAAAACAAGTAATTGAGAACGTGAATTTGTGCTAGCATTTAACTGAGAATTTATAGTAACAACAGCGTTTCCATTTCCACTTACCTGACTTGCTGATAGCCAATTGCTAGGTACTGTCAGATTCCAAAACGAATTGGTAGTAATAGTTATGGTTTGAAAACTAGCAGCAGAAGGCATTAATAAATTAGAGGAACTTAGTGTAATAACTGCAGAAGCTCCATTCTGACCAACATTAATAATTTGTTTAAGAGCACCTCCAGAAACTGTCAAACTGCCATTTCTAGGAGATAAAGAAACATTTGGATCGGCCAAAATTGACATTTCGGTAACGCCAATAGCACCATTAGAAATATTAGGTTTTATCCAAGCTGCACTTGCAACAACCACCCAATTTATATTACTTGTAATGGAAACTAATTTTGTCGAACCACCTGAATTATAAACCAAATTAAACAAATTAGGAGTTAGTATTTCGGCTGCCCCAGCTTGAGTTACTGTAATGAGCCTGTTCAAACCCTCACCACTCAATGTTATTACAGAACTACGTCCTGTGGTAGATGTATTTACCATTACTGAAATATCAAAACTGCCATTATTGGCACCAGTGGTAGGATTTAGAGTTATCCAACTTGCATTTTTTGATACAGACCAAACAAGATTACTAGTTACAGTCATGTTTTTTTGACTTGCAGAAGCTGTAAATGTTTCTGAAGTAGAATTAACACTCAACGATGGTGTCAAAGCTTGTTGTGTGATAGTAATTAATCTGCTGAAAGCACCACCACTTATTGTAAAAATAGTTGATCTTGTTACAAATGTAGGATTGGCAGCAGTTATTAAGGCAACTACCCCATTGCCAGTACCATTGGTAGCACCCAAGCTGAGCCAACTGGCAGATTTGCTTGCAACCCAACTGATATTACTTGTAACAGACACATTTGTACTGCCGCCAACCTGCAAACTAGAAGCAGTAGTTGTGTGCACATCTAAAATTGCAGCAGCACCAGTTTGGGTAATATTTGTAGTTGCAGAAAAAATACCAGCCGCAAAACTGATGCTTCCTGTTCGAGAAGCTACATTTATGTTGATTCCAGATGTAACTGTAATGACAGCAGAAGAAACACCAGAAGTAGTGTTTAATGTAATCCAAGATGGATTTCCACTTGCTGACCAAGGCATATTACTTGTAACAGAAATAACAGCTCTGAGGCCACTTGCAGAGGCAAAAGATAATGATAAAGGATTTACATTAAAAATAGGTGTAGCACCTTGTTGACTTACATTAATAGTTTTTGATACACTACCACTGGTTATAGTAATAACAGCATTTCTAGTATTTATACTTAGATTTGGAGAAACAGTGGCAGTTACAACTCTAGTACCTGAGCCAGAAGTAGTACTTGTAAACAGCCATGAAGCATTGTCAGAAATTGTCCAAGTACCAGTACTTGTAATCGAAAAATTGATGCCACTAGCAGAAGCTGCAAAAGATAAATTATTGGTAGAAAGCGATACACTACCACCTGGGTTAAAATTATTGGCAATGGCTGCATCTAGGGCACTTACATCTAAAAAATAGCCATAATCAACCACTTTTCTAGCAACTGGATCAATGATTCTATAAGAAGAGGGCATACCAGGCCCCATAAGATAAGCAGTATTATTATCATTTGAATGAGGTCTACCAATAGTATTGTCCCACCAGTAAGCCTCCATGAAAGTAAAATTTGCAAAAGATAAAAAAGGATATCTACTATTGCTTTTTTGCATATTTATTTCATTACAATCTGAGGTCTGTCCACCTAATTTACTTGCTGCATACCACAATCTAATATTGGGTAAGCGAGCTATAATGGCTGCGTTGGCGGCTTCTGCTGCATTTTGACAATATGGGCAGTCGCTAGGAGAGGTTACAAGTAAAATTACTTTTCCATAAGTATCAATTTCTTGATTCAATGTGCGAGAAGGAATTGAAGTACCAGGACAAGAGGTAGCCTGTGGAAATGGAAAAGTTAAATTCATAAAGTCACTTGACGGCCCACCTATGAGTAACTCTTCGGCTATGTGCCCACTTGCATTATTACTAGATGGAAGTAAAATGCCATTTACTGTAATTACTTGTGCATTCAGATTTAGTGTTACGGCTGCAACAATAAAAAAGATAAATTTAGTTGTTAAATTTTTCATAAGATGTTTTTTTACAAATTTATATAAATATTTGCATAATAATTATAATTTTTTTAATATTTTTTTTAAAAAAAAATAAAAAAATATTTATTTAGTAAGAATATAAAAAAAATATCATATTTTAATTGAAATAAATTTCGAATCATTCATTTGTAGAAATGCAAAATTTTAGTAATAAGTCTACATTTTACACATTGTTAATAGAATATTTATTTTAAGATTTCAAAAAATGATTTTAAAAACCTAAAACAATGTATCATTTTGTAATTTCTATTTAGTAGTTTTGTAAAATTTCAAAATTAAAAATATTGATGCACAAAATGTATATCAAAGCTGAATTATTCTTTTTAATTATCAATTTTTTTAGAGAGCGCCCCAACTGGTTTTGATTAAATCAATATGAAACACATTCATTACATTAAAATTCAAAATTTCAAAGTTTTTGGAGATGAGGTAATTATTAATTTTTCTAATCCTACTGTTCTTATTGGAGCCAATAATTCTGGAAAAACTACTGCTATTCAAGCACTTGCATTATGGAATTGGGCTGTAAAAATATGGTTTGAAAAAAAGAAAAACACAAAAAGTAAATCTGATAAAGCAGTAGCTCTCAATAGATTAGAAATTGCACAAGTTCCAATAAAAGAAGCACGTTATTTTTGGAACAACACTAAAGTGAGGCAAAATAAGAATGATTATATTGGATTGACACTCAAAGTTGGGCTATTTTTTGAAAATAAATTAGTAGAGTTGGGTATGATTTTTAGATATCATAGCCCAGATTTGATGTATTGTCAACCAACTGACGAAAGCTTTGCTCAAGAAGGATTGATGGAATTTGCCCATAATCTTAAAATAAATTTACTTTATCAAATGTCTGGTATTGGAGAAAAAGAATTTATTTTTCAAGAAGATGCCATTCGTACACAAATAGGCATAGGACAAACCGCAAATGTATTACGAAATATTTGCTACCATTTATTTACCAAAAACCCTGAAGAATGGGAATATTTGGTAAAATTAATGTCTGTTATTTTTGCTATTACTCTTGAAAAACCTTTTGTGAGGGCTACTGGAGTCATAGAAGTTTTGTATAATTATACTGAAAAAAACAAAAAAACAGATTATGATTTGGATATTACTCTCGCTGGGAGAGGACAACAACAAATGTTGTTAGTTTTAGCTTATTTATTGTCTAATAAAAATTCTGTTTTGATGATAGATGAGCCTGATGCTCATTTGGAAATACTTAGACAAACACAAATTTTTAGTATTCTTAAAGATGTAGCTCATAAATATGAATGTCAAATCATATTAGTTACCCACTCAGAAGTTGTTTTGAATGAAGCAAATAATGTGGTTTTTATTTCTGATGGTAAAGTACAAGAAATTTCAGACACAAACGACTTCAAATTCATCAGAAACAGTTTAGTGAACTATGGGTTAGAACATTATTATAAAGCAAAAATAAACCCACACATTTTATACGTAGAAGGAACTTCTGATAAAGACATGCTAAAAGCATTTGCTCAAAAATTTCAACATCCAGTTTTAGAAATTTTTAACGAAAGATTACACTTTTTTTACACTCAAAATGTAAACCCAGAAAATAGTTTAGAAAATGAATTAGAACGAAAATCAGGAAATTTTAGTAATTTTAAAAATCATTTTTATGCCATAAAAAAAACTGTCCCTGAATTTAAAGGTTTTGCAATATTTGATGGTGATAATCAACATAAATCAGATGAAATTGACAACCAATTAGGTGTTTTTTATTGGAAAAGATATGAATTAGAAAATTATTTTATAACTCCAGCTACAATTATTGCTTTCGTTAAAAATGAATTAATTTTAAAATATGGAGGAGGGCTTTTTATAAACGACAAAATTGAAATTTTGAAAAAATGTATTGAAGTAGAGTTGATTTTACCCATATTAAATGGCAATATAAATGCCCTAAATGAGTTAAAAGAGCTAAAACCAAATTTGCAAAATATTCAGATAGAAAATCTAGCTGTAAATCATAAAATGAGCCAACTACTAGAAAATGTATTAAAAAAATATGCATTATTGCAATCAGAGCCAATACTATTGTCAAAATCAGAATTTTATAAAATCATAGTTTACCTAGAATCTATACCGATAGAAGTCAAAGAAAAACTAGATTTAATTCAGAAATATTTAAAATAGAATTACTATATAAATCATTAATTTATTACAACATGTTAAGAACACATACAGCAGGCGAATTACGAATTTCAGACGCAGGTAAAACAGTAACCCTTTGTGGCTGGGTACAAACAATCAGAGACAAAGGTGCTTTGATTTGGATTGATATAAGAGACAGATATGGCATATCACAATTGCTTATCGAAGAAGGAAAAGTAGATGCCTCTGTGATAGAAACTGCCCGAAAACTAGGTCGTGAGTTTGTCATAAAAGCCATAGGGACAGTACAAGAACGTAGGGCCAAAAATGATAAAATAGCCACTGGTGATGTAGAAATAGCACTTTCAACATTAGAAATATTAAATGCCTCAAAATTGCCGCCTTTTACCATAGAAGACGAAACAGATGGTGGCGATGATATCAGAATGAAATATCGTTACCTAGATTTGAGAAGAAATCCAGTAAGAAATGCTTTGATTCTTCGTCATAAATTGGCACAAGAAGTACGAAAATACATGGATGGAAATGGATTTTTGGAAGTAGAAACGCCAGTTTTGATAAAATCTACCCCAGAGGGAGCTAGAGATTTTGTGGTGCCAAGTCGTATGCACCCAGGTGAGTTTTATGCTTTGCCACAATCGCCACAAACTTTTAAGCAATTGCTCATGGTTTCTGGTTTTGATCGTTATTTTCAGATTGTAAAATGCTTTAGAGATGAAGATTTGCGTGCAGATAGGCAACCAGAGTTTACGCAAATTGATTGCGAAATGAGTTTTATTGAGCAAGAAGATATTTTAAATATGTTTGAAGGCTTGATTGTGCATCTTTTCAAACAAACCAAAAATATAGATTTGGGCAAATTCCCAAGAATGACCTTTGCAGATGCCGCTCGTTTGTATGGTTCTGACAAACCTGACACTCGTTTTGGGATGGAATTTGTGCCTTTGAAAGTAAAAAAAGAAAATATAGACTTAGTTTCAGGCAAAGATTTTCAAGTATTTGATGCTGCCGAAACTGTGCTTGGCATTTGTGCCAAAGGATGTGCTTCTTACACTCGCAAACAAATGGATGAACTCACTGAATGGCTCAAAAGACCTCAAATTGGAGCCAAAGGATTGATTTATGCTCGTATGGAAGAAGATGGCAGCATAAAATCTTCGGTTGATAAATTTTATAACCAAGAAGATTTGCAAAAATGGGCTTCTGCCATGAAAGCCCAAAAAGGCGATTTGATGCTTATTGTTTGTGGCGATGACAGCAAAGCTCGTAAACATTTGTGCGAATTGCGTTTAGAAATGGGCACAAGACTAGGCTTGAGAGATAGAAATAAATATGCAGTACTTTGGGTAATTGACTTCCCAGCTTTTGAGCACAACGAAGAAGACGGACGCTGGTATGCCATGCACCATCCATTTACTTCTCCCAAACCTGAAGACATTCATTTGTTAGACACTGATTTGGGAGCAGTGCGAGCCAATGCTTATGATATGGTCATCAATGGTGTAGAAATTGGTGGTGGCAGTATTCGTATCCACGACCGAGAATTGCAAGCCAAAATGTTTGGCATTTTAGGATTTAGCCCAGAAGAAGCCAAAAAACAATTTGGATTTTTGATGGATGCCTTCGAGTATGGAGCACCACCACATGGAGGCTTGGCTTTTGGTTTCGATAGGCTTTGTTCGCTTTTTGGTGGCGTAGATTCTATCAGAGATTTTATAGCTTTCCCTAAAAACAATGCAGGAAAAGATGTAATGATAGATTCGCCAAGCACCATCAACGAAGCTCAATTGAAAGAGTTGGGGATACATGTGAGGTAGGATGTAAAGGGAAAATGAAAATGACAAAAGTAATAATATTTTATTTATATTTAACATTTTTTATATTGTTATTGTCTTGTAGCAGCAATTTATATTTGGGTAAAAACGCAAATTATTTACTAGTTTCAAAATCAAAATATGAAAAAGAGACGCAACTGAGCAATAACGATATAACAAATAGTCTAAAATTCTACTATGTTTTAAATAACTCTATCCCAAAAGGTATAGATTTTAAAAAAGTAATTTTAGAAGCAAAAGATGAAAATGAAAAAATTTCTGCGGCAATTAGTGAAATGGTTTTTTCAAAAAAAATCAATTATGAAACCGAATTAAAATCAAAAGAAAGTGATTCAGAGCGTTTTATTTTGGGATTATATTTTTTTTCTAAAAAAGATTATTTAAAAGCAAATCAAATATTGAAAGGACTCAATATTTTAGAATATCATTATTTTTATGAATTTTTATGTGCAGATATTGCGTATGAAATATCCAAAGAAAACAGTAATTTTGAACAAAAAATAGCTATTTATCAGAAGTTAATGGATAAAACTGATGATAAAATAATAAAAGAATTAATAAATAAAAGAATTAAAATAATAAGATATGAAGATTAATAAAGTTTTAAAACATGGCATAGTTTTAATTGTAATGATTTTATGCTCTTGTTCTACCAACAATTATGTATTAAGAAAATTAGGTAACAATAAATTTAACTTAAATTATATTTCAGATTCAAAATTAAATTCTGTAAAAAAAAATGTTAGTATTCAATTAGATTTAGATACTGCAATAGGTTTAAGCAATAACAATCAGGTAAAAAATATCTCTAAATATTGCCTACCATTTATACTTTTTTCAGCTTGGGGCAATACTAAATATTGTAGTTTGGGCAAGGAATCTTTTAAACAAAATCCAATACAATCATTCCAAAACTTATTTGTAAAAGAAGCTGAAAGAAGTGCTGATTTTAAAGTAAATGATTTTTCTGAAAATACGAATAAGTATCAATTAAAGGTTAAAATTAGTGAGATATCAACATCTGGTTTGTTTCAAAGTGATGGCATGTTTTTGTTTTTAATATTAGCGTATTCTTACAATTATAACAAATCATGTGGGGCATCAAAAGCAAATTTAAAAGTAGTATATACGCTTTCTAAAAACGACCAGTTGGTGTTTTCTGATACGTTGGTTTCTAGTAATAAAACAGACTTTATTGTTAAAAACTATAAAGATGATTCCAAATTGTTAAAAGATTTTGGAACAAACATGACAGAATGTCTTTCAAATTCATATAAAGATGTAATAGAAAAAATAATTTTAAAGATTAATTCGAAGTTAGAAAACTAATCAACGAAGCTCAATTGAAAGAACTTAGGGATAAATGTGGGGTAGGGATTTGGATTAAAAGAAATAATTTGTGATATTGTTTATTAATCTTATAAAACTAGGCGAAAAAAATAAAATCATGTATAAAACTACGCTTATTCCTGATAGTTCAAATGTGAATATAAATTTTCCTAAAAGTTATATTGGCAAAAAAGTTAATGCACTTTTTTATATAGATGAGGAAATTACTCAAGATATAAATGAATCTATCTATGTAGAAAAAACAAAATTACCGGCAAATAAATTAGATATTGACATTGAAAAAGCTAATAAGTTTCCTAAAATTAGCCCCTTGGTTGAAAAATTGACTGGTGTTATCCCTAATGAAAAAGATTTAGAAGATGATTACTATGAATATTTAACGAAAAAACATTCATAAATGGATAGAGTTTTTGTCGATACCAATATAGTTTTAG
Organism: Cytophagales bacterium; assembly: GCA_013297755.1. Lineage (GTDB taxonomy): Bacteria > Bacteroidota > Bacteroidia > Cytophagales > UBA9547 > REAG01. The sequence goes on along the minus strand of JAAFIH010000007.1, from coordinate 35,613 downwards.
ATTTACTACAGAAACGAGAAAATTTTTATATTGATGCCCAAGAGTTATTTACACTAGCTAATGAGAAACAAATAGAATTATATGTTTCAGCTTTAACTATAGCAAATATACATTATATTTTACAAAAACATTTAAAAATGGAAGCAAGAAAAGTGCTTTCAAATTTTAAAGAATTGGTAAATATTTTACCACTTGATGATAATATTTTATCTCTTGCAATAAATTCATCTATTACTGATTTTGAAGATGCCATTCAGTTTTTCACAGCTACAAATAGTAATATTGAATTGATAATTACTAGAAATAAAAAAGATTTTATAGGTTTACCGATTCTAGTGTATTCAGCAAACGAATATTTGAAACTCAAAAAATGATTTCAAACACTAAAATTCTCAAAATTATGGAAGAATTTGATGCTCAAAGGCTTGAAAAACACCATTGGACTCATCAAGCACATTTGATTGTTGCTATCTATTACGTCAAAAAATTTGAGTTTTATGAAGCAATTTGCAAAATAAAATCTGGTATAATTTTGCTTAACAAATTTCATAAAACAGAAAATTCAGCCACTAGTGGCTATCATGAAACGATAACCATATTTTGGGCAACTGTAATCAAAGGATTTATCGATAAAAACACTGATTTTGATATTGAACAGACTGTAAATTCTTTTTTGAACTCAAAATTTTCAAAGAAAGATTATCTTTTTGAGTTTTATGAAAAAGAATATCTAATGTCTGCTAAATTAAGAGCTATTTATCAAGAAGGAACAAGAAATAAAAACGTAGAATTATAAGCATACTTGTTTGTAGGATTCTAAAAAGCAAAAAGAAATTGAAATAATTGTGGATAAATGTGAGGTAGGGATTTGAAAATCAAAAAATAATTATTGATATTTATGTTTATGAAAGATTGTAAAGTTATAGATTTATTTTGTGGTATTGGTGGGTTAGCCCATGGTTTTAAACTCGAAGGTTTTGATATTGCTGGTGGGTTTGATCTTGATAATTCATGTAAATTTGCCTTTGAGCGTAACAATAACTCCAATTTTTATTCAAAAGATGTAAAAGAAATCACAAAGGAAGACTTAGATTTTATATTTGATAATTCTAAAATTAAAATATTGGTTGGATGTGCACCATGCCAAAATTTCTCTTCTTATATGTTTAAAGACAAAGAAAAGGAAAGTAATAAATGGACACTTTTATACGAATTTTCGAGAATAATAAAAGAATCAAAACCTGATATTGTTTCTATGGAAAATGTAGCACAATTGCTTAATTTTAAAAAAGCTCCTGTATTTGAAGATTTTATATTAAGCCTTAAAAAATTAGGTTACCATGTAAATTACGAAGTTGTAAAATGTCCTGAATATGGCATACCTCAAAATAGGAATCGTTTAATTTTACTAGCTTCTAAACTTGGCGAAATAAAATTAATTCCAAAAACACATTCAAAAGAAAATTTTGTTACTGTAAATGATACCATTGGCCATTTACCTAAAATTAACGATGGAGAAAAAGACAAAAAAGATGCTTTTCATTATTGTAGAAAATTAACTCCACTTAATAAAAAAAGAATACAAGCTACACCTTATGGTGGAAGTTGGAATAATTGGGACGAAAATTTAAAATTAGCCTGCCATAAAAAAGCAAGTGGAAAATCTTACCCAAGTGTGTATGGACGAATGGTTTGGGATAAACCATCCCCAACGATGACAACCCATTGCATTGGATATGGAAATGGCAGATTTGGGCATCCAGAGCAAGATAGGGCCATTTCATTAAGAGAAGCTGCATTATTTCAAACTTTTCCGATTAATTATCAATTTGCTGAGGATTTAAAAATGATGAATACAACAGTAATTGCTAGACAAATAGGAAATGCAGTGCCTGTGAAATTAGGTCAAGTTGTAGCACAAAGCATTAAAGAGCATTTAATTGAAAACATTAAATTATAAAACAATGGGTAAGGAACTAAATTTAGAAGAGATAGAAAAGCAAATTAGGGCTTTTGAAAAAGAGTATGATTACAATTTACGTGAATTAGAAGTTTCCGATTTGTTGAAAAAGTTTGTAAAAGACAAGCAATACATAAATTCTAATGATACTACAGCTTCAATTTATATTCCAGATTTTCAAAGAAAACATGTTTGGGATTTGACAAAACAAAGCAAATACATAGAATCTTTATTTTTAGGTGTTCCTATGCCTCCATTATTTGTTGTTTTGAAAGACGAGTTTGCTAACATGGAACTAATTGATGGGGTTCAGAGGCTTTCAACATTATATGATTTTGTAAATGACAAATTAATTTTGAAAGACCTAGAGTTATTAGACACTTTAAATGGGCTAGTATTTTCTGATTTTCATCATACAAGGCAAAGAAAATTTAATGCACTCGGGATTAGATATTATGTAATATTAGAAGGTGCTGATGAAGGGGTTTATGCTGAAATTTTTAGTCGAATAAATACTGGAAGTTTAAATCTAACGCCAGCTGAAATAAGAAAAGGAGCTTTTGCAAAAAATAAATTTTATCAATTTGTTTTAAAGACTGTTGAAACTCCATTGTTTAATGAATTATTTATGTCTGAAAAATCTGACGACAAGTTGCGTGGAGAAAAAGAAGAGCTACTAACTCGTTTTTTTGCTTATTCAGAGGATTATAAAAAGTTTGAACACTCAGTAAGGCATTTTATTGATAGGTATATTTCAAAAAAAGGAAAAGATAGTTTTAATTTAAGTCAAAAACAATCAGAGTTTGAAAATACTTTTAATTTTATTAAAATTTACTTACCAAATGGTATAAAAAAGACTACAACATCAAATTCAATTCCTAGAGTTCGTTTTGAGGCAATCACCGTAGGTACAAATCTTGCTTTAAAAGAAAACCCCAAATTAACTCCTAATTACAATGACTGGATAGATTCTGAAGAATTTAGAAAACATACGACATCAGATGCTGCCAATAACAAAAGTAAATTGGTAGGCAGAATAGAATTTGTAAGAGATTGTTTGCTTGGTAAAATAAATGTAAATAATCTTCATTTCAAAAAATAAATTAAAATGATTAGAGAAGAGTTCAATTTAAGGTTTGAAGAAATAAATCGATATTTTACATTTTTAGAAAAAATAGAAATGTTCGATTATAAAAGTAGTTCTCAGATAATTGATGAAGAACTAGTTAAAATTTTAAAAGCAAATGGATTTCTTTTGCTTTATAATATAATTGAATCATCTGTTTATAATTCAATTTTAGAAATTTTTGAAGAATTAAAGCATCATAAAATAAAATATGAAAACATTACTCCTCAACTAAAAAAGTTTTGGCTTAAAACTAAATTCAAAAATCAAGAGGAATTAACTAACCAAAATATAGCTCAAAAAAGTTTTGAATTTGTAGAAGAAATTATTAATAAATTTCCTATTAATTTATTAATAAATAAAATTGACTACGGAGGAACTATAACACCTCAAAAAATTAGGCAATTATCTATTGAGTTAGGCTTAGATTTTCAAGAATTAAATTACAAAGATTTTCCGAATGGTGAAGCCTTAGTTTCAATAAAAAACAAAAGAAATGATTTAGCTCATGGCAAATTTTCATTTGGGCAAATTGGTAAGGATTTAAGTTATTTTGGAGAAATAAAATTAGTAAATGATGAGGAGAAAATAATTAAATTTGGTTTAGTTCACTATAAGAATTTTACAATTGAACATATATCTGAATTTATAACTTCTGTTGAAACTTATATCAAAAACCAATCCTATAAAAATTAGTACAACTCAATAGATGTATTCATGAAAGATAAAATAGAAAAATATCATATTCTTAAAAGATTTTTTAATACCCATAAATTGAGAACAAAAGAAGATTTTACCAAAGGTTCTGTTTTTATGGATGTTTATGATTTTGAAGATTATTTGATGACATTGCAATTCACTGACACTCAAATTGGCATTTCTCCCAAAGGTGGCGATGACAACCCATTCACTGGGCATGATTTTGTGTTTAATACCGAAAAAGAAGCTAAGGATTTTGTAAAAAAGCACTTATTTTTAAACAAAGTAAAAGTTGCAGAAAGTAAAAGTGAAATTCAATTACCAAAAAATAGTTCAACTGACAACTTAAAACATTCTCAAAAATCAAAAATAACAGTTTAACAATATAAGTTGATGTACAAAACAACAGCAATTCTAATACTTTTTAGTTTTTATAAAAACATCAAAATCGTTTAGAAATTTTAAAACAAAAAGTTGCATTTGCGACTTATATCCTGCCTATTATAATATCTTTCTGAGTATCAAATTTCCTTAAAACAAAACTTTTTTATTAAAAAATGGATTTAAAATAATGCCATTTAAAAACTAAATTATGGATTTAATCTTTTTTATGTATTTATTAAATAATTTAAACTTACTTTGAATGTGATAAAAAACATAGAACTTTGAAAAAACTAAAAAAATGCAAAAATCTCAAATTGTAGCAGTAATAGTAGCAGTGGTAGCAGTGGTGGCCATCTACAATTTACCCAAAGCGATCATAAATAAATCAGATAAGCAAAAATTAGGGTCTAAAGAAACTCAAGTTCCCAAAGAACAGCTCTTGAGTACAAAATCTATTTCAGAAAAAGATGTCAAAATTATAGCATCACTAAGAAATTTGTATAATAATGCAGTGGATTTAAAAAATTCTATTAATTTTGCAGATTCATTAGCAAAAAAGTTTGTTTCGCTATCTTATTTTGATAGTGCAGCCATATATGCTGATAAATTAGTTCTTTCTCATCGTGGTAATTTCGAGTGTTTGAAGACAGCTGGTGATATATATTTTCAAGTATATTCATCTGTAGCTGAACCCTCACAATCGGGCATATATGCCGAAAAAGCAAGAGAATATTATACTTCGTATCTCAAAAACGATTCTACCAATTTACAAGTTCGTAACAATATGGCCATGACTTATGTAGTGAGCAATACGCCCATGCAAGCAATCATGGAGCTACGAAAAATATTGGTAATAGCTCCCAAAAACGTACAAGCACAGTTTAATTTAGGTCTGTTGGCCATGCAATCTGGGCAATACGACAAAGCAGTAGCTCGTTTTAAAACATTGGCCGAGGCCAATACCAAAAATTGGAATGCAAAATATTATCTAGCTCTTTCGCTATTAGAAACCAAGAAAAAACAAGAAGCCAAAAATATCTTATTAGATATTATTCAAAATGCCTCTGATTTGCTATTGGTTGCCGACTGCAAAAACACTTTATCTTCCATAGATTAGTTATATATTACTTTAAATTATTTATTCATCTTTAAAATCTTACAATTATGCCTTGCGGTAAAAAAAGAAAACGTCATAAAATATCTACTCACAAGAGAAAAAAACGATTGAGAAAAAATCGTCATAAGAAAAAATAGTTTTGCTATTCTTACTTATTTGACTAATACTTACCATCATTAAAAAAACATATTTTTAATGATGGTTTTGTTATTTATTTAGATATGATTTTTTTGTATCTAAAAAAAGATTTTACTTTCATCTCAAAAACCATTTACTTCAATGAATAACGAGTTATTTATTAATAGTACTCCAAATGGTAATAGAATAGCATTATTGCAAGAAAAACGCCTTGTTGAATACCATCTCGAAGGAAGTGGCGACAAATTCAATGTGGGCGATATATATTTAGGCACTGTTACAAAAGTAGTTCCAGGATTGAACGCTGCTTTTGTGGATATTGGCTACGAAAAAGATGCCTTTCTACATTACCATGATTTGGGGCCTAACATTAGGTCGTTGAACACCTACACCAAAAATGTTCTATCAAAACAACAACAATCGCACAAACTAACTGGTTTTAAAATAGAACCCGAAATTGACAAAGGCGGAAAAATAGATAAAGTTCTTACCAAAGGTCAGCAAATATTGGTTCAAGTTGTAAAAGAACCAATCTCGACCAAAGGTCCCAGATTATCCTGCGAAATTTCAATTGCAGGTCGCTATTTGGTGCTTGTGCCTTTTTCAGATTCTATCAATGTATCCAAAAAAATAGCCTCTAGAGAAGAGCGTCAGCGTTTGCAACGCCTCATTACTTCTATCAAATTAGAAAATTTTAGTGTCATCATTCGCACTGTGGCCGAAGGCAAAGAAGTGGCCGAATTGGACAGAGATTTGAAAAATTTGGTCAAAAAATGGGAAGATGGTTTTACAAAATTAAAAACTGCCAAATCCAAAGACGTTATCATTAGCGAAATGGATCGTACAGCATCTATCCTCAGAGATATGCTCAACGAATCGTTTGACAGCATAACTATTGATGACAAAGCTTTTTATGACGAAACCAAAACATACATCAAATCAATTGCCCCTGATAAAGAAAAAATAGTAAAACTATTTTCGGGTAAAGAAAAAATGTTTGAACAAACAGGCATAGAGCGACAGCTAAAGGCACTTTTTGGGCGTACTGTGAGTTTACCTGGCGGTGGATACTTGATAATAGAACACACAGAAGCCATGCATGTAGTGGATGTAAACTCTGGCAATAAATCAAACCAAGAATCTGACCAAGAAAAAACGGCTTTAAACGTAAACCTAGAATCGGCCAAAGAGGTGGCTCGACAAGTAAGATTACGCGATTTGGGTGGAATTATTGTCATCGATTTTATCGATATGAAAGAGCAAGATAACAGGGTTATTTTGTTTAATCGCATGAAAGCCGAAATGGAAGGCGATAGGGCCAAATATACCATTTTGCCATTATCAAAATTTGGTATTATGCAAATTACACGCCAACGTGTAAGACCTCAGCTCAATATTACTACTTCTGAAGTATGCCCATCGTGCAATGGTACAGGCAAAATAACGGCAAGTGTACTTGTAACAGACGAGATAGAAAACAAATTGGATCATTTGATTACCAAGCAAAACGAAAAAAATCTTACCATAGAGCTGCATCCATTTGTGTATGCTCACTATACAACAGGGCTTATTTCTAAGCGTTTTAATTGGTTTTTGAAATATAAAACTTGGGTTAAGTTAGAAAAAAATACTGCACTTGGGATTATAGAATATAGATTTAGAAATAAATTTGACGAAATCGACTTGGGCAACAAAAAAGAAGAGGAAGAGGACATAAGAGAAATTTTAACAGTAACAGAATAATCCTATTTCCTCAAATCAAATTTTTGAGGAAATATTTTAAACATTCACATACAAAAAAATAAAAATGACAACAATTGAGCTTCAAAAAGTAGCTTCGCAAGTACGTAGAGATATAATCAGAATGGTGCATGGTGCCAAAGGTGGACACCCAGGAGGTGCACTGGGCTGTGCTGATTTATTCGTTTTATTATATTTTAAAGTAATGAAACACAATAAATATTTTAATATGGATGCCATAGGTGAAGATGTTTTTTATCTTTCAAATGGACATATTTCGGCTGTATTTTACAGTACTTTGGCTAGATATGGTTATTTTTCGATCAACGAATTGGGCACACATCGCAAAATAAATTCAAGGTTGCAAGGGCATCCTACACCACACGAGCATTTGGAGGGTATTCGTATGGCATCTGGCTCGCTGGGTCAGGGACTTTCGGTAGCCATTGGTACAGCCATAGCTAAGAAATTGAACAATGACGATAGATTTGTTTATTGCCTCATGGGCGATGGCGAACAACAAGAAGGCCAAGTATGGGAAGCAGCCATGTTTGCACCACACAATAAAATTGATAATTTGATAGCCTTTGTAGATGTCAATGGACAGCAAATTGACGGAAGCACAGATAAAGTACTTTCTCTGCTAGATTTGGGCAAAAAATATGCAGCCTTTGGTTGGAATGTGTTAAGTTGTAATGGTAATGATTTTGAGGCATTAGAAAAAACTATACTTGAAGCTCAAAAACAAAAAGGTACTGGTAAACCTACTGCCATAATGATGAAAACTGAAATGGGCATGGGCGTAGATTTTATGATGCACACCCACAAATGGCATGGAAATGCACCAAACGATGAGCAAAAAGATATTGCTTTGGCTCAATTAGAGGAGACATTGGGCGATTATTGATTTAATAGTTTTGGTAAGAAACAAATAATTTGTTAGTTCCTATAAAAAAGATTAAAAAGAATAGGTTTGGGTAATTTGGTTTGAATTAAAGTTAAAGTCATTGATGAATTTAACTTTATAATTTATTAAAATTCCTATCTGATTGCTTTCCCCTCTGGGAAAAGAAATAAGAAATTTTGAGTAAATAAATTACTAAATTATACTTTAATTTACTTTAATCAAATCTAAATCAAAGTATAATTTAGTAATATTCTGAAATATTAGATTTAAAAAAAATAATTTTTTTAATTTTTATAAATTTTTTAAATTGCAAAATAAAAATTATAATGTTTATGTATTCAAATGTTTTAGAAAAATATCCAGGCGAAAGAGCTGAAAAAGAATTGGCCCAAATTAAAGATTACTATGAAAAAAATATCAAAAACAACCCAAAAGCAGCCTTAGAGTTTTTAGTAAGTGCTGGCATTGTTGATAAAAAAGGTAAACCAACGATTCATTATAGAAATCTTTTTGGGGTGAAGTAATGAAAATTTCAGGTTTGGTTTTGGGCTATCATGGTTGTGATAAATCAATAGTGGATAAAATAGTAGCTACTCCCCAACACTTACAAAAAAGCGAAAATAGTTATGATTGGTTAGGAAGTGGTGTATATTTTTGGCTTAATAGCCCAAGCCGTGCTATTGAATTTGCACAATCGATTTCAAAAAATCCTAACAAAACTAAAGATAATAAAATTACTACACCTGATGTAGTTGGTGCAGTAATTGATTTAGGAAATTGCCTAGACCTTACTGAATATAGCTGTTTGATTGAATTAAAGAATGCACATAAATCTTTAATTGAACTATGTAATAAATTTAATTTACCTATCCCTAAAAATAAGAAACTATATGAAAAAGACAATGATATTATTATAAGAGAGTTGGATTGTGCTGTAATCAAAACACTTCATAATTTTAGGCAAAAAAATAATTTGCAGCCCTATGACTCTGTAATGGGTATGTTCAACGAAGGCAAAGCCCTTTTTGAGGGCACTCAAATAATGGAAAAAACACATACCCAAATTTGTATCAGAAACTTAGATTGTATAAAAGGATATTTTAAAATCTTATAAATACTATAGATATGAAATATAACCATAAAGAAGCTATTTTTAAACTTGATAACCAAAACTTGCATGTTTGGGAAGCATTTATGACTAAAGAGTTTGACCTCGTAAATAATAATAATAAACTATGTTATTACCTTATAGAGGCTACATCAATAAAAGATATGGAAAGAATTGGGCAAACCATTATTTGGTGCTATTCAGTTTCAGAAACTGATAATGACAAAATTCAACGCCAAAAAGTATATGAAGATTATTATAAAGTAGTTTCAGGTGTAAAAGAAAAGAACTCAAATATTAAATTTAGTTCTTCTTTAGGCTGGTATAAAAATTATGATTCATTTTTTATGTTTGAGATTTCAAATGAAGCTAATAACATTACGTTTTTTGGCGATTTGTTGAAAAACACTGCTCAAAATATGAGAGATAAAGATAGTTCAAATACTAGTTTTAAAATATTATACCAAGATTTAACACCTGTAGAAATAAAAGTATATTTAAATTCATACAAAAATGAATTGCAAAAAGCTGATTTTATAAAAAATGCCAAATACAATTATGTATTGGTGTTCCCTATGGCTTTTGCCGAGCATAACTCATACAAACAACCAGAAGTTTTAACTCAATATAGACCTCTAGGCAATGTATATATGCTCATAGGTGCTCAAGAGGAATTAAAGCATGTTGATTGGGCTGGGTTTGTGGCTAGAGCACGTATGGTTTGGTTTTATAAATATGGATACCAACTTTTTGAAGAACTAAAAGCACAAGAACAAGTTGATTATGATACATTGTTTGGTGAAATATTTTTAAAAAGTCAAAAAGTTGGTAAATTGAAAGAATATATTCAAAATCATAAGTTTACAATGAATGAATTATTTGAAATAAAAAAATATTGTGATAGCCTCCACTCAAGTGATTTAGTAAAAAGATTCTTAATCACGCACGTAAAACTTAAAGAAAGCGTTGTAGACCATATCAAAAGAATTTTACTTAACAGAATTAGTTTATTTGTAGAAAGTGACTTGGAAATTTCAAAAGTAAACAATGAATTAAAAGAAATTAATACACAAAATGTATTTTCATTACCTAAAACTTCAGCACTTGATGACTTCAGCACATTGGAGAAAGCAACAGCTCAAAGGATTTTAGATGAAAAAAATAAAAAAATTTAAAAATAATGATTCAAATTTAGAATATTACATTAACCATTTTTAAAAATTTTTAACTCTCAAAACTTGTAAAAGTTACAAAAATTTATATATTAATTTGTATCAATAATTTAATATAAACAATTATTGATATGCAAGTTAAAAATTACATTTTCGCAATTGGTACAGGTTTGGCAATAGGTTTGGCAGGCTGTGTACAAAAAAAGGAAGACTCTAGTATTACACCCAAAAGCGACCCACTACCAGTCAAAGATGATCATATAAAGCCAAGTGCACCTCCAAATGGAGGGAGTTCAAGTAATAGTTCCAATCAAAATTGCAATCTATTCAAATGGAATAAAACAAAACTTACATGGCGATTGGTTACACCTCATCCTAATGTAGATGTTAATAAACAAAAAGAGGTTATACAAAAAGCCTTGCAACGCTGGGCAGATGTAGCTCCTCTTACATTTGAAGAATCTTATGGAGTGGCTGATTTTGAGATTAATTTTGGCTGTGGCGAGTTTTGTGGTACTGATATTGGCAAAAGAACCCAATGTGCAACGCTTGGAGATAGATTAATGGGGTTTGCATTTTATCCACCCAGTGTATGTTATTCGGAAAGCGAGCAAAACAACAATGATGCAGAAGGAAATATTTTCTTAAACTCTTGTGTTTCTTACTCTGAGTTCAATTCTAATGCCATTTATTCGTTAGAAACTTTAATTGTTCATGAATCTGGCCATAGTTTAGGATTATATCACAATCCTGATAATCAGAGTGTTATGTATGAGTTTGCAGATAAACTAAACATTACAAGTTTAGATAGAGGCAATTTGCAGGCTTTGTATGGTATCAAAAACACGCCAGTTCCAGTGCCTACACCTTCTCCTACTCCTACTCCAATCCCTACACCTACACCAATTCCCACACCAACACCCAACCCTATTACACCATCAAATAATAATATTTCCTTATCTATGGCTGTTGGAGATTACAGCTCAGACAGTTATAGTAATGTTAATTCTTGTGGTCTAATTATCTATAAAGGCGTTCGATTTCAATTAGTATATGTATTCGGAAATACAGTAACAATAAATGTATCAAAGTACTCAACTGGTTCGTTTCAACAGAACGGAACTTTGTTTTTGAAACAAAATGGAATTTGCGGCACAGCACTGTATTCAATATCTTATCAAGCGGGTGGCGATTTCCAATACTCTTTCAATATTTATTCTGGTCAGTCATTTACATTAACATGTACATCCGAAAAATCGAATGATAGGTTTAACTTGGGTACAATTACAGCATATTAATCATAAATATCAAAAAAACTCCAACTCTTCTAAGTTGGAGTTTTTTTATTTTAATGAAATAAAATTATCATTTTTTCTGTAAATTTGTTATAAATTTCAAAACTATATTTTGAACATTTATCGTTTTAGAATTAAATACTTATTATATGTTAGCTAATAAAAAAAGTTTTTACGGTGATTGTATAGTTGTTTTGGAAGCCAACCCCAACCTCAAAAATTGGGCTGAGGTAATTAAAACTTATGAATTAATAAATTCTAAAGTTAAAAAATAGATAAAAAAGTATGTAGGTTTGTCAAAACGAGTAGAATAGGTTTATCGTAATAAATAATGTCAGTAGAAATAGTACAAGTAACTAAAATTTTTGGTACTCAAAAAGCAGTTGATAACATAAGTTTTTCGGCACAAAAAGGCGAAATCATAGGTTTTTTGGGTCCCAATGGAGCTGGCAAATCTACCACTATGAAAATGCTCACTGGCTACCTAAGTCCTACTTTTGGCCAATTATCCGTTTGTGGTTTAGATGTAGTGCAAAACACCTTAGAAATACGCAAAAAAATTGGCTATTTGCCAGAAAATAATGCCCTGTATTACGATATGTATGTGGTCGAATATTTAGAATTTATAGGAAAAACTTACGAATTAATTCCCTCTTTTCTAACTCAAAGAATAGCAGAAGTAATAGCCCTAACTGGGCTTAGCGTTGAACAAAAAAAGAAAATTTCGCAATTATCAAAAGGATATAAACAACGAGTGGGATTAGCAGCAGCCATTATTCATAATCCTGAAGTATTGATATTAGACGAACCCACCACAGGCCTCGACCCCAACCAAGTGGTAGAAATACGACAATTAATAAAAAAATTGGGTAAAGAAAAAACTGTCATTTTTTCTACACACATCATGCAAGAAGTTCAACAAGTGTGCGATAGAGTAGTTATCATCAATCAAGGAAAAATTGTAGCAAACGATGTCATCTCCTCTATGTCTTCGCATATTATATCCAACAAAGGGTATAGAATTTGGGTAGAATTTGCCAATAAAATAGATGATTCATTATTTAAAAATATTACTCAAATAGATAAATTTGAGGTAATAAATGAAAATAAATATGTAGTTTTTGCCAAAGATGCCGAAATAAGAAGTGTTTTATTTAAAGCCATTTCAGCTCAAAATTTAGATTTGGTAGAACTAAAAATGGAAGAATATACACTAGAAGAGGTATTTCAATCGCTCACCGAAAACAAATAATATTACTTATTCAGCCTATTGTTTTCGGTAGGGAAAACAAGCGATGGCTTCCAAATTTTGGCATCTTCAAAGGGCATAGAAGCATACGAAATCACAATCACTACATCGCCCACCTGCATTTTGCGAGCTGCTGGGCCATTCATACACACGATACCACTGCCACGTTGGCCTTTGATGATGTAGGTTTCTAGCCGTTCACCATTGTTGAGATTAAGAACTTGCACTTTTTCGTTTTCTATCATATTGGCGGCATCCAACAAATCTTCGTCTATGGTAATACTGCCCACATAATGCAACTCAGCTTGCGTTATTTTTATTCTATGAATTTTCGATTTTATTACTTCTATATACAAATTCTGAATTTTTATTGATACAAAGTTAATAAACAGTTATGACATTATCAATCAATCTTACATTATCTATGGTTGCTGCTATGCAAAGTCCATATTTTTTTCCTTTTTCAAAATTTTCTACGACCAAGCCAGTGTGCATATCTATTGCCTGAATATACGACACTTCTAAGGATGAGTTGATGGTTAGTTGTTTTAAACATTCATTTTTAGTAGTAATAAATTGTTGTAAATTGGCAGCTAGTATTTCTAAATTTTGATATAAAATAGGAGCTATTTTTCGTGCCTCAGCACTTAGCCTTACATTGCGTGATGACATAGCCAAACCATCTTTTTCTCTTACTGTTGGCACTATTTCTATAGCTACTGGAAAAGACAAAGAATCGACTAACTGACTGATAATGAGGCATTGTTGCAGATCTTTTTGCCCAAAAAAAGCAATTTTGGGTTGCACATAATGAAATAATTTGCTCACTACCACAGCTACACCATTGAAATGGCCAGGCCTGTGCAACCCTTCCATAACAGAATTTTGGTAAGAAAAATTTATTTCTAATGTTGTTTTTTTTTTATACATTTCTTCTGTTGTTGGTATAAACAAAATATCGCAACCATGCGAAGTTAGCAAGGCTATATCTTGCTCTAAAGTAATAGGATATTTGGCCAAATCATCTGCATTATTAAACTGCAATGGATTTACAAAAATACTACACACAACCAACTCAGTTTTGGATTTTGCTACATCAATTAATCGTAAATGCCCAGCATGCAAAGCTCCCATAGTAGGCACAAAACCAATATTTTTGGTGCAATTATCCAACAATAATCGTAAATCTTGTACTGTTTTGGCAATTTGCATCGTTGGATTTCTATTTAAAATCTTGTTTTTTGCAAATATAGATGTTTGATAAAATATTTTTTTAGCTTATTTCAACAAATTTTCTAAAATAATGTACTTTTGTTTGTATCAACACATTAGTTTAAAGGTGGCCGTATGTCTTACGAAATAAAATTGCCGCTTTTTCAGGGGCCATTCGATTTATTACTTTTTTTTATAGAACGAGACGAGCTAGACGTGCGTGATATACCTATTGCAAAAATTACAGACGATTTTTTGGCTTATATCAAAGTAATGGAAGCGGCCAATTTGGAACTTGCTAGCGAGTTTATATTAGTAGCTGCTACTCTGATGCAAATAAAAGCCAAAATGCTACTCCCCCGTCCAGAATTGGATGTTTTGGGCAATGAAATAGATCCTCGAGAAGACCTTATCAGGCATTTGCTTGAATATAAAAAATACAAATCTGTGATAGATACTCTCGCTAGCATGGAGGCCAATAGAGCCCTGATGCAACCACGTGGAAACATAGCAGACGAAATAAAACTTATATCCGAAACCAACAACGTAGAGTCAGAATTGCAAGATTTGGATTTGTACAAATTGCTAAAAGTGTATCAAAAAGTGCTGGAACGACACCAAAATGAATCCCAAAAACCAACCCACAAGGTTACACCATATCCATATACTATAGAGCATCAAAAAGAATATATTATGGATTTGGTAGCTACCCACAAACGCATTTCTTTTGAAGAAGTAATGGCAAATATGCCCAACAAAATTGCAATTATTTTTAATTTTTTGTCGATATTGGAGCTTTTGCAAAACCAATTTTTGCAAGTAACTCTGGGCGAGGGTTTCAATAATTTTTGGATTTCAAAAAAACAGAAAATAGAAAATGAATTAATAATTTAATGTCGTTTACATAAGAATCTGACTATAATTCTCCCCTGAAGAAAGGCTAGTATAGAGACAAAAAAAAAATGATTAAGTAAACGACATTGATTGATACTATAAGATTTATTTTCGGTATATTTTTAAGAAAAAGCTAAAAAGTTCCCCAATTTTTTACTTCTTCACTAGTCCATAAATCAGGGAAAAACATTTTTTTTTGAAAACGAGGTGGTAGATATTTTTGCCAATTAGTGCCTCCTGTTGCTTCTGTGGCTTCTGGTTTTTTGTCCAAATATTTTGAGGCAGTACGAAAGTGAGTCAGTTGCCAATCTACATTAAATCGTTTGTCAAATGTTTTGAGTTGTGATTTTAACTCTTCAGACATTTTATTTTTTGAAGAAAACAGTTTTACCACTTGCCACAAATTTTTGGTAGAATACATATTAGCATTTCGCAGTAATTTTCGGGTATATTTTTCTTCAAACTGGCGCAAAGTCAATGTTTTCTTGCCTGTAGATAGCTCTTGAGCCCCATGTTTCCAATATAAATGCTCGAATAAAATTTCGACACTTGGTGTTTCAGAGAGTCCATCACGATAATTTTGATCAACTAAATTGTACAAATCTGTACAATAAATTTCAATCAATCTAAATTGAAATGACTGAAAACCACTGGCTGGCAACAGAGCCATTCTAAATTTCATAAACTGCTCTGTTTCCATACCTTTGGTCATTATATCGTAAGAATATATTAAATTATCTACATATCTTACTAACCTTGAAACTTTAGAAATAAGGAAATCTTCGGTAATTTTTTTGGCTTCGGCTACTTGTTTTAGTTCCCAATTGATGAGTTTAAAATAAAGCTCTGTTATTTGATGATAAGTAATAAAAATCAATTCGTCAGGAATATCAGTTCGTGGACGCTGCATCGAAAGTAGCGTTTCGAGCTGTATATAATCAGCATAATGTAAATACTTGGAATACAACAGACCATCAAGATAGGAGCTTAAATCTTGACCCATAGTTTCGTATTTCTCGTCTAATTTTTGTAGTTGAACCAAAAATTTTGGGTCTACATCATCGTTTCTCATTGCTTTTATTTTGCCAAACTTAAAAAAATATTAATACAAATATGCAAAATAAATATTTTTTTTGATATTTATAATTGTGCTTTTTTAGATTTACTGCATTAGAAACTATTTAATCTTTTTTATTTTTTTAAAATTATTAACAAATTGATAGTCAGGCAATTAGTCATTCTTATTTAGAATCAATTTAAAATAAATTTGATTTTTGTTTTATAATTCAATTCTTTGTAATAATATTGTATTAATATGTATCATAATGAAAAGTAAATACTTACTATTGATTTCCCTATTTTTTTTTCTAACGGCTTGTTGGAGACCTGAACCAGTGCCTGTGTCTACTACAAAATACAAGCCCATATTGATGAAGCGTTCTGAAATGGAGAAAATTGTGATTCATGCAGCTATCCCACTTCAAAAAACTGGTAAAATTTATGTATATGGCAAGTATTTATTTGTAAACGAAAGCAAAAAAGGAGTCCATATTATTGATTATTCAAAGCCATATTTTCCTGAGAATTTAGGTTTTTTGCTCATCCCAGGCAACGAAGACATAGCCATAAAAAATAATATCATTTATGCAGATAATGGCACAGATATAGTAGCCATAGATATGACCAATCCAATGACACCAACAGTAGTAACTCGCCTTAAGGATGCACTTGCAGAAAAATCTCCACCAGATTATTTAGAAGTACCATCAAATTTTCAAAAATCAAACCGACCAAGTGAAACCATTATTGTATCTTGGGAGTAAATACTCCATTTTAGTAATTTTTATGTATTTTCTTTCAGGTTGCAAAGGCGATGCATCACCCAATGCAAGTCCTAATAATCAATTAGGAGTTGGTCAGGGTGGTTCTTTGGCTCGATTTAGCATCAAAAACGATTATTTATATGTAGTAGACGATACCAAGTTACATACTTTTGATATTACAAACATATCGAAACCCACATTTATTACTACAAAAACTGTAGGAGAGCGTATTCAGACGATATATAATTACAAAAACAACTTATTTATTGGGTCTGAAAGAAGTGCTTATTTTTATGACATAACCATGCCAGATAGGCCAGTGTATATATCAAGTTTGTCGCATGCTTGGAGCTGCGACCCCATAGTGGCCGATGATACATTGGCGTATGTAACCCTAAGTGTGCATCCTAGGCGTTGTCGTAATGGATTGAGCCAGCTTGATGTAATCAGTATAAAAGATATTCAATATCCTAAACTTTTGTATTCTATTCGACTGACCAATCCAGTTGGGTTGGCTATTACAAGTAACCGCCTTTTTGTGTGCGATAATTCTGTGAAGATTTACAAACGAAATGGTAATAAAATAGATTATTTGAGCCAATCTAATTATGTTGAAGCTCAAGATATTATTTTAAAAGATTCTTTAGCATTTGTTACATCCAAAGATGGAGTTTATATTTATAAATTCAAAAATGATTCGCTTTCTAAAATAGCTAGGCTTTGACATTGATTAGGATTTTAATTTTTTTGGTTTTTTTTGTATTTTTGAATGGAAATGCCAAACATAAAATTGACCAAGACAGTAGTTGTGCCAACAAATTTGTATTAAAATTTACCCCTCAACATATACTTATCAATGGCGTAAGACTTGAATTTGAATATTTGATGGGCAAACACAACCATGCCCTAATGTTTGCTCCTATTGTGTATGTAGGATA
Organism: Cytophagales bacterium; assembly: GCA_013297755.1. GTDB lineage: Bacteria > Bacteroidota > Bacteroidia > Cytophagales > UBA9547 > REAG01. Next base: position 17,851 of record JAAFIH010000007.1, on the reverse strand, counting down.
TGGTAGAAGCAACTCGGCAGATAATCGTAGAGATGAGATTTCGGGATATGGTGTAGAATTTTTTTATAAAAATTACTTTTTTAGTAGAGTTTTTGATGAAATTCAGAATTTACGAATATTTGTGTCGCCTGGGCTTCACTACAATAAAGTAAAGTCTAAAATTTACGAGTTGGGGTATTACAGTGTGGCTAATGAATTTGGGCAAAACATTATAGAGCATGGATATCAAACCTTTGAACAAAAGTTTGATAAATTTGGTATTTCGGTTTCTTTTGGATTAAGCTATGTGGTACTTAATCGAATTTTAGTAGAACCTTACTTGGGCTTGCTACACTCGTTTTCAAAAGTGGAGTATAGTGAATTTAAAACCCAAGAAAACAGATATACCGAAATGCCTTGGCAGTATGGTTTTGATGGATTTTCTGCACGATTGGGCTTACATGTAGGTATAATTATTTTTAAATAAATGCCTAAATCAATCAATTTTACATAGTTTTGTTTAAAATTTCAAAAAATCTTTGCTTTCGGCTTCTAACCAAGTAATGTTTTTATCTTTCTGAAACCAGGTCATTTGGCGTTTTGCGAATTTTTGATTTTTATTTTAGTAATTTTGAATCGTTTTTTCGATTATTGTAACTTTAAAAATGGTATTTCATAAAAAAAGCCTTCTATACATAGTTTTGTTTGCCTTAGCTTCAGTTTATGGCATTATAAAGGCCCTTCACATGGGAGCTGATATCAATGTATATTTGTATGCCTCTAAAGAATTTGGAAATTCAAATAAGTTATATGTTGATAATCCATATAATTTGTATCTGTACAGTCCTTTTTTTGCACTTTTATTAAAAGTAATTTCTTGGATAAAATTTGAAATAGCAAGATCTATCTGGGCAATTATTAATGTAACATTTGTCTTTAGAATATATTTTATTTTATACAATTATGTTTTACTAATTACAAAACCTGACCAATTTTCTATTAAATTATGGCTTTTTTTATCAGTACTTTTAGGTCTTGGGTTTATAAACCACAATTTAATTTTGGGTCAGATTACAATAATAATTATTTGGTTGTCGATAGAGGGTTTACATCAAATTTTTATAAGAAAAAATGAAACTATTGGCGCTTTTCTTTTGGCACTTGGTATAAATATAAAAATACTTCCTGCCATTTTTTTAATTTTTTTATTTTTTAATAAAAAAATTAGATCTTGTTTGGTAGTCGTTTTTTTTTCAATGGCTTTTTTGATTTTACCTGGCTTTTTTATTGGTTTTGAAAATAATTATTTTTTGCATATTGATTGGTTTGATTCAATAAACCCTACAAAAAATAAATATTTCTTTGAGAATGATAATGCTTGTAATTCATTAAACTGCTTTTTGCCTGCATTTTTTTATGATTTTGGGGCAGCTGAAGAGATACAAAATGGTTTTGAAAGAAAAATATTTTTAATGAGTTTTGAAAATCTTAATCTAATGCTACAATTTATTAGAATATTACTAATTTCTATCCTATTTTATAGTATATATTGGAATTTTAAAAATAAATCTATCAAAATAGAAAAGTACATTTTTTGGTCTTTAAGTATTATTTTTTTAGTAATTCTTCTTATTTTTCCACATCAATTAAAGTATTCTAATTTATTTATTTTACCTGCTGGCAGTTATCTGATAATGACTTTCATTGATTTGTTAAAAAATTACCCAAAAATATCTTTTTTAGATTATGTTTTAATCATTTTTATATCAATTCTATTGTTTATTCAAGCAATTATGGGTAGAGATTTTATTGGTGCTTTTTGTGTAAACATACTTGATTACACCCATTATTTGGGAGTTTCAAATCTATTGGTTTGTTTTAGTTTAGTTTATTTTAAACCTAAAGAATCTTACATTTGATAAGGATAAATAATAATAAAAAATATATATTAAAATTATGATTTTATTACTATTCCAAAGTATAGAGATATTTTAGTCCATGTATTTTATTGTTGAATCATTAAATTTGTGCTATTTATATTCAAAATTAGTTTAAATAGACTTTGTTGTATTTTGTATTTTATTTGGGCTGTATAATGCCAAATATACCATTAGAACGAATGTTGAAATTGATAAAATTCTGTAATGTTCAACTAAATCGTGCATAAATCTACCAATAACATCGCTTCCAATAAGTGGAGAAAATATTATACTAAAAATAAGAAGTACAGATATTTTAAACCAAATTTTTTCATTATTTTTTATTTTGTAAATAAAAACATAAACCAAGTAAATGATAGCAGGTGCTATATACATAAAAGCATATTTTTGTTGGTGAGGGAATAGCAATGGGGTTACTAAAAGTAGATATGAAACCTCCCAATATATTTTTAATTTATCAAACTCTTTTTTGAATGGTAATGTTCTTAAAAACCAAAAAGTAAAAAAGACTAAAATTAATCTTGAAATATTAACAACCAAATGAGTAGTTTCTATGCTTAAATTTATAAAATTTCGTTTATATTCAAAATTTCCAACTGTATCAGTTATATAAACAGGAATTAAACTTACCAAACTGTGAGTTCCATTTCCAGTTTCAATCATGTGTTCTTGGTTAGTTGGATTAATAATCTGCCACCATTCTGAATACAACATAGTAATATATTCATGTTTCAAAAATAAATAAGGTGCAACCAAAAGTAGTAATGAGCATGCAAGTGTATAACAAAATGAAATTAAATGATTTCTAAATAATATATATGGTAATACAATTAATGGCATCAATTTTATATTTATTGCAATAGCTAAAATTAAACCTGACAATAAATAATTTTTTTTTTCGATTTGAAAAATTGTTTCTAAAGATGCCCAAATTAAAAAAATAGTCATTTGGATCATTGCTATATTCATTAAAATAAATCTTAAAACAAAAAAAAGTGTAAGCCCTATCCACCAATAATTTTCTTTTATCGAAAACTCTGGAATTTTTGGAAAAAATGTCATTGAAATTATCCAAATTCTATATAAAAAATATATCGAAAGCAAAAGCCAAATGAATTCAGGTATTATTTTAGGTATTGATGAGAATGGTGCAAGAAAAAGGGCAAAAGTGGGGCTGTAATAATATTGAAGTCCTTTAACAAATGGGGGTTTGTATATGTTTTGTTCTTGAATAATTTTTTCTCCTGCATGTAAATAAACATCGAAATCGCCACCTTTTCGAGCCCTTACAAAGCAATAAACGGTAATCAATATTAAAATTAATGAGATTAATATTTTAGAGTTCTTCATTTCTTTTTATTTTTAATACATAATTACAATATTTTAATAATTGGTTTTAAAAATTTGATATTTAATTTTTAAAATTTCAAAAAATCTTTGCTTTCGGCTTCTATCCAAGTAATGTTTTTATCTTTCTGAAACCAGGTCATTTGGCGTTTTGCGAATCTGCGTGTGTTTTGTTTGATGGCATTGATGGCTTCTTGTTTTGTAATTAGACCATCAAAATAATCAAAAAACTCCTGATATCCAACCGTTTGTAGCGCATATTTATGTTTGTGAGGATACAAGGCAAGTGCTTCGGCCTCGAGCCCATCGGCCAACATAGTGTCTACTCTTTGGTTTATTTTGTTGTAAAGTAGTTGGCGGTCTTGGGTTAGGCCAATTTTGATAATCTCAAAATTGCGTGTGGCCAGTTGGCCTGTTCTAAAACTAGAGTAGGGCTTGCCTGAAGTAATACAAACTTCTAAGGCACGCACTATACGCTGCGAATTGTGTTGGTCTATTTGCAAAAAATAATCTGGGTCTAGTCTTTGAAGTTGGTCGAGGAGAGATGTAAGTCCATTGGTTTTGAATTCGTTATTTAATTGATTTCTTACTTCTAAATTTTCGGCAGGCATATAATCAATGCCCTCGCATACTGCTTTTATAAACAAACCAGAACCGCCAACCATAACGATTGTATTGTGATTTTTGAACATGAATTGTAGTTTTGCTATGACATCACGTTCGAAGTCGCCACAACTATAATAAGTATCAATATCTAAAAAATCAACAAAATGGTGAGGGATAGTGGCCAATTGGCTTGGTGTGGGCTTGGCAGTACCAATATTCATTTGGATATAAAACTGCCTTGAATCAGCCGAAATAATTTCTGTTTCATACTTTTGAGCCAATTCTATTGCCGCTTTGGTTTTGCCAACAGCCGTAGGCCCCACTATTACGATAAGTTTTGGTTTAGTAGCAAAAGTAGATTTCATTTTATGGATAAAGAGTTTTAAAATTATGAGTTATGAATTATGAGTTATGAATTATGAATTATGAATTATGAATTATGAATTATGAATTATGAATTATGAATTATAAGTTATGAATTTTAAGTTATAAATTATGAAATAAGAAAATCAAATAATCAAAAATAAATTACACATTACAAATTACACATTACAAATTACACATTATGCATTACACATTACACATTACACATTACACATTACACATTACACATTACACATTACACATTACACATCACACATTACACATTACACATTACACATTACACATTACACATTACACATTACACATTACACATTTCACATTACAAATTTCACATAACACATTATGCATTACACATTACACATTACACATTACACATTACACATTACACATTACACATTAAACATTAAACATTACACATTTCACATTACACATTACGTATTACACATTACACATTACACATTACACATTACACATTACACATTACACATTACACATTACACATTATACATTACTCATTACGCATTACGCATTACGCATTACACATTACGCATTACACATTACACATTACACATTACACATTACACATTACACATTACTCATTACGTTTTGCAGATTTGCGATGGGCGGGATTTTTACCACTAATGTTGATGCGGAGCACAAAACTTTCGGCTTGCACTAAACTGTCTGCGGAGCACGAAACCCCGCCTATTGCAAATGTGCTGTTAGTGGCTGGCTTTTTATTCGTCCAAGTTGTCGTCATACTCTGGTTTAAATAGTTGAACTTCTGTCTGATTAATTACAACGTCAATGTCCTGAATTACTTGCTCGTCAATTATTGGTGTCGTGGCAATTAAAGTTTTTAGAGCATTGTTAAGCCAGTCCGAATTCCAAATTTGTATTGCTGTGTCATTAACTTTTTTGCAAAGGTCTTCATCGTAAACTCTTTGTCTATCTATTTTTATTGTCAAACGTTGAAGCCAAATTTTTATATGTCCTGTGTTTGGGATTTTTGCAAACTTAGTCATAGTTGATTGTAAAATTCTATCTCTCTTTGTCGGGTCGTTTAGTAGTGATAGGAGCTTACTTAAAATTGCAGAAGCAATAGGATACGTTCTCGGGTTTTTATACATTATGTCCACAAGAATGCTAATCAAAACTTGGATGTTGTTTAGCTCTGTCAAGCCTTTAATTCTGTTGTAGAATTTCCCTAACGCTTTACCTAAACTACCTGAATTGGGAAATTTGTCTGAAAGGTTATGAATTAAAAGCAAATGTTCTTGAATACTTTTGCTTCCATTTTTCTCTGCTATCCAATAGATTTTGTCGGGCTTGATGGAGTCTCGAATTACATTATTTGAAACCAATGTTTTTTGTGCATTGAGCCTCGTACCAAGTTCTATTAAGATTTCTGTCAAGATTTTGGTAATGAGTTCTGCGTCCTGTGGGTTGTTGGAAAATATGCGATAGTCGTCCCTGTAACGAATGATATGATAGTCTTGAATATTTGCTTGTTGAATTCTAATGGAAAGTTCGGTGTCGGCATAACCTAAAACCATTTCTGCAATAAAATCCATCAAAACACTTCCTTGTGGAATACCATTTGTTTGTCCAAATGCCATATCACGAAGATGTTTGTCGATGATATTGCCGATATTTCCGTTTGGGTTTCTATTGGTTTTTGCTATTGGCTTTGTATGAATAGCCCAAGGAATTGAATGAGTATAAATTGAACCGTAACAGTCAGAAATATCGGTATGTAAAACATACTCATATTCAAGGGCAAGTTCAATTGATTGCTGTTCTATTGTCTGCCACCATTGGCTTACAGTTGTTGCTTTATCAGATTGTGTTCCGTCCGATTGCAAAGGAATACTGTAACATTTGATTTTGGGATTGGCGGCAAATTGTCCAAACCTTGCAACAATTAAATTCCAGTTAGCTTCTTCTGTTATGTTGTGAACAAGTGAAACATATAATGCTGGATGAATTAACTGAAATGGTCGCCAAGCAAATTTTCCGTCCTTGTTGTTAAGTAACTTATAATTTATGTCGTCAAAGTCGCTTGGGAATGGGTGTTTGGCTTCGTGTTTTGCTTTAGTGTAGTCAGGCGGATTTAAATAAAAATCCTCAATGGGTCTACCAACTATTGCAGTCGAAACGTCAGCGATTAATTTTTGAAAAACGAAGTATTGAGGTAAGTCAAAGTTGAAATAGCTTTCTGCTTTTAAAAGATATTGTCTTGCTTCAGTATGGTTAAGTTCTAAAATTCGTTTCATCAATTGTCGTTTTTGTTTGTCTGCTGTGTCGGGTCGGTAAGCTTGCTACTAACACATTACACATTACACATTACACATTACACATTACTCATTACGCATTACAAATTACCCTTTCTATTTTATCAAACTGGCCAAATTAGCAAATGCTTGTAGGGCGTTGGCCACAATGGCTTCGTTTTCGATGGGCATTTTAAGGTATTTTTGTCCTGTTTTTTCGTCTTTATGGATTATTTGTTGCATCAATTTTTGGGTTCCTTCGGGGGTGGCCAAAGCAGCAAATAGTTGTGCAAACATATCTATATTTTTGGTTTGTGGGTTTTCTGCCATGGCCTCTTGGGTTGATTTGGATTTGTTGTTTTTTGTAGGTGTGTTGTTTTCTTCGTTTTCTAAATCAAAGAAAGATAGCTGCTCTCCAGAGGTAGTTTTGCCAGATATTTGGTTTTCGATGGTGGCAATGGGTTCGGCTTGGTAGGGTTCTGGGGTCGATTTGGCAGGATTCGTTGGCAGTTCTACTTCGCTGATTTGTTCTACTGTTTTCATAAATTGATTAAATTTAGAATCAGTCATAAAAATAGAATCTTCGCCACCATCGAGCACCCCTTGGGCAATAGAGTTTTTGAATTGCAGTACATCTAACATGCGATGCTCGATAGTTCCTGTAGACACCAAATTGATAATTTGCACATTTTCGGTTTGTCCCAGTCTGTATATGCGTGCAATGCGCTGTTCTAAAACTGCTGGATTCCAAGGAATATCAACATTGATAAGCAACGAGGCCGTTTGTAGATTGAGTCCCACGCCACCAGCATCAGTAGACAAAAATACTTTTGACAGTGGATTCTCCCTGAAATTTATCAATAATTGTTCCCTATTCTTACTTGGGATGCCCCCATGTAGGTATTCAAATTGTAGCTCTCGCTCGGTCAGTTCTTTGGCAATAAGCTGTGTCATACGTTGCCATTGACTAAAAACAACTACTTTTTGCTCTGGATTGGTCAGTGCTTCTTCTAAAATACACATCAACTCGTCTACTTTGGTGTCGTAATGTTTTTCGGATGGGGCAGCCACAAAAGTACTATCGCAAACCATGCGCATCAAATTGAGATTTATCAATAGTTTTTGGCGGTCTGATTCATCCAAAAATCCTAATCTTTTCCATTTATTGACTAATTTTGATACATTGGCTTGGTATTCTGAGTGCATAATCAACTGCTCATCGGTCATGGGAACAAACAAATTTTTGTCCATGCGTGTAGGGAGCTGTTTTAGCACCTCTTTTTTGGTTCTTCTTACCATTACATCGGCTAGTTGCTTGCCAATATCGTTGAGGTGTTGATATCCAATGACTTTTCCACGGTCGTCTTTGCGTTGATATTTATCCAAGAAGCTGTATAAAGGGCCCAATTTGTACAAATCCACAAACTGCATCACAGAGTATAGCTCCTCTAATTTATTTTCAATGGGTGTGCCAGTAAGCACAATGGCGTATTTTGAGTGTAGCTTTTTTACTTGGGTTGATATTTTTGTTTGCCAATTTTTGATACGTTGGGCTTCATCCAAAATGATAACATCTGGTTCCATAGCATTGATATAAACCACATCGTTTACTACAGTGTTGTAACTGACTACTTTATAAGAACTCTCTTCTTGATATTGTGTTTGACGTATAGGTAATTGTCCTTCTATGACCTGAATGGTGGCATCGCAAAACTTGTTTATTTCAGATTTCCACTGATATTTGAGCGATGTAGGGCATATAATAAGTATTTTTTGAACATTAAATTCTTTTTTTAGAATCTCACAAGTAGCAATGGCTTGTAGTGTTTTGCCCAAGCCCATATCATCGGCCAGTAGGCCACGACCAGCCTTTAGCAATGCCTCTACCCCTTGTTTTTGATATTCAAATAGTTTTACTTTTAGGGTTTGGTCGAGTAAGTTTTTGTTTTCAAATAGTTGATTTACTTTTTTTAATCTTATTACTTTTTCTCGTTTGGCCACAATATAATCTATGGCATCTGGGTAGCACCTAAACTGACTATCAATAGCAAAAGCCTGCTGTATGATAGTTTCTATATCCTGATAAGACGATTCTTTGAGAATATCATTGGCATCAAACCAAAGTTTGGCTAGGGCTTCAAACTGCTCGGTTTGCTGAGTGCCAATGCGTATTTTTACAGATTTTTCTTTGGCATAATGCAAATAAATAGAACTGTATTCGGGAGTATAGCCTTGTTGTAGGATTTTTTTGTAGGGTGGATAATTATTGATTTGAAAAAGTACATATTCTATATGTTTGCAAGTACCCAGTTCGTTGGTTTTGAAATCGTTGCAATTACAAAAATTAATACCCCTTTGGTTGCTTCGTATGGCAACTTTGTAGGTATTGTTGTTGATAGGATTGCGTACATTAAAATCAGAATATACAGGTCGCTCACCTATATTTTTTACTTCAAACACATTGTCGGAGCCAAATTGTTTGCGTAAAGCAATCTGCCAATCCACCAACGACATATTGCTTGGTTTATTGATGTGAGATATTTTAGCGACTTTTTTTTCGGTTTTTTGTTTTTTCATTTGATATGTTTTGAATATGTATATTTTTAAATATAAAAGATAATATTATTACAAGTATTAGTTGATATTTGCCCAAATTTGGTTGTATATAAAACATTTATAATTTACAAATCACTAAATTGTCCCTTTTTTTTGCAAATCATAAATCAACTGTTCTAATCCATTGATTTTGATTTCGTACACAGTAGCTAGTTGCATACCCAATTTGCCTTTGGGAAAGCCTTTTTTGTGAAACCACTCTAGATAAAATGTAGGTAAATCAAACAAAATGGTGTTTTTATATTTGCCAAAAGGCATTTTTTCTTTTGTAATTTCTAGTAATATTTGCGGATTAATTCCAAAATTATTGTTCACTTTTTTGATTTTTTATTAATCGAAATCATTTCAAATGTTTTTCCTTTTTGGGTAGTTTCAAAATATGAGCAAAAATTACTCAATTTGCAATTTTCGCACAATGGTTTTCTAGCTACACATACATATCTTCCATGCAAGATTAGCCAATGATGGGCCTCAGCTACAAATTTTTTGGGTATGTTTTTCATCAACACTTGTTCTACTTCAAGTGGAGTTTTGAGGTTTGCATCTACCAAACCAAGTCTTTTTGAGACCCTATATACATGGGTATCCACAGCCATGGCTGGTTTTTTGAAAATGACTGAGGCAATCACATTGGCAGTTTTGCGACCTACACCTGGCAGTTTTTCTAAATCTTCGATGGCCTCTGGCACTTCAGAACCAAAATCTGAAACCAACATTTTGCCAAGTGAAATAAGATTTTTGGTTTTATTATTAGGAAATGATATACTTTTAATATACGGAAAAAGTGTTTCAAAATCTGTATTTGCAAGCAATTCTGGTGTAGCAAAATCTTTGAAAATACTCGGTGTGTGCATATTTACTCGCTTATCAGTACACTGGGCACTCAGCGAAACTGCTATCAGTAATTCAAAGGCATTGCTATGGTGCAGTTCTGTTTCTGCATTTTCAAAATTGGCCGAAAAATATTCTATCACATTTTTATACCTTTGTTTGGTTGTCATTTTCAGCTTTTATTACTTGATTATTTTTTAAAATATACTTTTGATTTGTGTCAGGGCAAAAGGCTATGCCAGAGAGATCAAAAATTAATTTGTAACCACTTTCACTCATCCAGCCAACATGCTTGGCAGGATTGCCCACTACCAAAGAGTAAGGTTTTACATTTTTTATTACCACCGAACCAGCTCCTACAAAAGCATATTTGCCAAGCTCTACACCACAAACAATAGTAGCATTAGCTCCAATAGATACCCCTTTTTCGAGTAAAGTTTTTTGATATTCGTTGCGTCTTACAATTTGGCTTCTTGGGTTAATCACATTAGTAAAAACAACTGATGGTCCAATAAAAACATTATCCTCACAACTTACTCCAGTATAGAGTGAAACATTATTTTGAATTTTAACATTATTACCAATCACTACGCCAGGCGATACAACTACATTTTGCCCAATATTACAGTCAGTACCAATAATAGCATTGGCCATAATGTGGCAAAAGTGCCATATTTTAGTGCCTTTGCCTATTTGGGTTGGCTCGTCTACAAAAGAGGAGCTATGCACAAAATAATCTTTATCTATCATGCCACGAAAACTTAAAAAACTTACCAATACTCGCAGGCTTAGAGTCTTCATCAACCCTTGCTACCATGCAGGCAACTAGCATATTATATAAAAAAATAATGGTATTATCAATCAAAAACAAAGGCAAAATACCAAAATACATAAAGCAACCCAAAGAACTAACACAATACAAATAATACATGACAAAAAAGTAAACTACAACCCCAAAAAGGCCAATATCAAAATGTAATTTCATAAAATCGTTATGTGCCAAAAATGGCTTTTCATAAAAATAATACACTTCGTTATATATCGTTTTCCATAAAAAAAACTCTGTTTGTCCTACTCCATTTCCAAACAGATAATTGACAAAACCACGCTCATAAATCTGTAAAACCAAATCTCGCTGCATAATAAGCCGCCCAGTAAGAAAAGTATCAGCATCAATGTAAGATTTGCCGATACTTTGCAGAAAAAAAACAGTACAACTTTCAATATTGATGGCCAATAAATAAAATACAATGTAATAAAGGACTATCAAGCCAATGAGTAATAATTTATGCTTTGTAATGTCAAATATAACAAAGCAAAACCAAAAAGTAATACAAGCTGGAATAATACCCATAAGATTGGCCCGTTTATTGACAAGTAGCATCAATAGTATTGCAAGTAGTAAGAATTTATAATCTTTTTTATAAATAAAATATAATACAAATATGCAAGCAATAGAGCCAAAATGATATTCGTGTCTAAAATCATAATTGCTATATAAAATGGAAGACATAAAATTCCAATTTATGTCAAATTCTATAGCAATAATGTAACAAATACATGACAAAATAAGCAGCCAAACTATGTGAGAATGTTTGAATTTGAGGCCTTCTATTGAAAAAAGCAACAAAGCTCCCACAGTAATGACGGTATCTCTAAACACATTAGACCAGTAAATTTCGGTGCCAGAAGGCAAAATAAAAATACTAAAAAAGCAAAAGAAAACATATAAAAGGATGACTAAAATGGGGCTTTTGTTGATTTTTAGCGTAGTTTCGTTGTATTTTAAAAGTTTAATAGCAAAAATATAAGCAGTTGCAAAAAAAGGTATGAAATAAAAAATTTGCTTTGCACTTTCAAAAAGATGATATATTAATAATAATGGCGTAAAAAATATATAAACTATAGCATCGGCATGCGTAAAAGTGAATTTATTTTTTAGGGTTATAATGTATTTCAATAGATTAATTCGTTATCGATATAAAAATTTAGAACTTTATTTTTTAAAAATAAATCATATTTTGCTCTCAACACATCTGCATTTGATTTGAATGTATTGTTTTGAGCATTGACCAAATCAACAGAGTTGGCTAGGCCAGCATCATATCTTTTTTGAGTAGCTTTTAGTGCTTCTTGGTTCTGAAAAAGCACATTTTCTTGTGCATTCAAACTTTTTTGTGCCAAAATATATTCAGTTTGTGCTGATTCAATTTTTTTTCTCAGTTGGTTGGCAGCATTTTCGAGGGCTAGTTTGGCTCTTTCTTTTCCAATGATTGCATTTTGTTCGTTGGCTCTCAATCTATAATTGCCAAGAATAGGCACATTTAGGTTGAGATACACATTTTGACCAAAATTATCTATCAATTGATTAGGCAAAGGCGACTTTACTAATCTATTATTTTCAGGTCTTAAAAAACTTGATGAATATCTTGAGTTAATACCAGCACTAAGCGATAATGTAGGATATTTTGCACTTTTATTACTTTTTCTGGCAAATTCTGCGGCTTCAGCTCTTAAAAAATTGTTTTTAATGGCTGGTTGATTTTCGTAAGCTTTTTTATAAATTTCATTTGAAGACATACTTATTATGCTACTATCCAAAGTAATATTTGGTGTTTCTATATCAAAAATTGACATATCAATATCGCCAGATGGCAAATTCATTAATTGTATTAAATTAAGTTTGGCTATACGTAGTTGATTTTCAGCATTCACAACTGCAAACTCATCATTGGCCATTTTAGCTTTCAAATTAATTAGATTCAATTCAGTTTGAGTGCCTGCCATTACCAATTTATTGGTGCGTTCTACATCTTTCTGGGTTGTAAGTACTTGATTTTGAGCAATTTTGAGTAATTCTTTTTGAAACAAGATTTGTGAATAAGCCTGTATTACTGTCAATAAAACTGTGTTTTTTATATCCTCTTTTTCAAAACTTACAGCTTCTAGGTTTTTATTCTGCTGATTTTTGGCTTCATTTATTCGCCCAAAATTGTACAAAACCACGTTGGCATCTATCGAAACACCTGCGGCTCCAGTGCTTTGATTAACAAATGTGTTGGATACAAAATCTATATTTCGCCCAAATTGATACCCATAATTTGCATTCCCATTGACACTTGGCAAAGAGGCGTTACTTGCCAATTTTTGGTTGATTTTTGCATTTTCTATATTGATAGCCGCCTGACGCAAATCTAAATTATTTTTCAAGGCAGTTTCGGCACAATCTTTGATACTGTACACTTGGCCTTGAGTAATAAAATATAAAAAATATACACAAATAAAAATTTTAATTTTCATCAATTTTTGTTTAAATCAAAACAAATAAAATGAATTTGTTTGGTTATTATTTTAAGAATTTTAATTTGTTCTAAATCGTACAATTATTTTTTTGAGTAATGTTTTACTGCATTTTTGAAACAATCGCCACGATGTTCAAAATTATCAAACAAATCATAACTAGCACAGGCTGGGCTGAGCAGGGCCACATCGCCCTGCGAACCAAGTTCTAAGCACCAAGCCACAATTTCATCTACACTTTTGGATTCTCTTATTACTGGAATTTTACCATTGAAGGCAGTCATTATTTTTTGGTTATCGACACCAAGACAAAGCAATGCTTTTACGTGATTTATTACTAAACTATCTAATTCTTTATAGTTATTTCCTTTGGTGTCGCTACCACCAGCTATCCAAATCAATGGCTCTTTGTAGGCCTCTAAAGCCACTTTTACGGCTGCTATGGTAGTGGCCTTGCTATCGTTTACAAATGAAATTCCATTGATAATGCCACATTTTTCTTGCCTATGTGCAGGTGGCAAATAACTTTGCAATCCTTTTTCGATATCAGATTTTGAAACACCCAAAACCAATGCTGCTATGCTCGCAGCCATCATGTTGTATAAATTGTGAATACCTTGTATATTGGCAACTTTTGATATATCTATTTCTGTTTCTTGGTTGTTGTATTGAATCAAAATAGAATCATTTTCTACCCCACAAGCTCCGTCAAAATCGTCTGGGTAGATGCTAAATGGCATTTCAATGGCTTCAGTTTCTAGCTCTACAAGGTTATTTTCGATTAATTCTGAATCAATGCCATAGATAAAAAAACAATTTTTATCCATATTTCTTACAATCTGAAACTTAGAGGCCACATAATTTTCTATTTTTCCATATCTATCAAGATGGTCGTGAGTGATATTGGTAAGAATCCCAATATCTGCTTTAAAATCTTTCATGTCATCCAACATAAAAGATGATACTTCTATAACATGAATTAGATTTAAGCTCAAGTCTGGATTTTGAAGTTCTGTAAGTACTTTTTCGGCAAAACTAATGCCTATATTACCCGAAATTTGAGCATTTAATCCTGCATTTTTTAATAGATGATAAGTCAGGCTAGTGGTTGTAGTTTTGCCATCTGTACCAGTAATACATACTTTTTTGGCTTTGGTATAGCGACCTGCAAATTCGATTTCTCCAATAATAGAAATTTTATTTATTCGAGCCTTTTGTAATATTTCCGATTTTTTAATATCAATACCAGGAGATTTTATTATTTCGGACGCATTTAGTATTTTAGATTCTGTGTGTTGGTTTTCTTCAAAATCTATTGCAGCAGCTATTAATTTTTGTTTATGATGCGATTTAAGATTTTTCATATCCGACAAAAAAACCTCAAAACCAACATATTGAGCCAACAAAGCTGCACCCACCCCACTTTCGCCACCTCCAAGTATTACTATTCTTTTTTTCATTGATAATTAGTTTGTTTTATTTTTTTGTAAGATTTATTAAATAAAAATCGAAAACTACATTAAATACTATCAAAAAAACTTTTTTGTATTATTTTGGGTTCAACAGGAGTTTCTGGTTGAGGGCTAGTAATATTTGTTTGAGTAATTTCTGGTGCTTTTTTATTTGAGAATTGGTACATTCTATTGATTTTATCAAGCACATCGTTTGACAAATTTTTGAGATCAGAAAGCAAATTGTCCTTTAGATTATCAATTTCACGCAGTTCTCTTTGTGCAATTTTTACGTGGTCTTTGGCCTCTTCGGCCATATTTTTGGCTTTGTTTTCGGCTTCTTCTATGATATTTTTGGCGGCATATCTAGAGTCGTTTAGCAAAGCATCAGCATTCATTTGTGCTTCTTTTAGTATCAATTCGGCCGATTTGTTGGCTTGTTCTACGAGGGTGCTACCAGTAGTTTCGGCAGTTTTGAGGGTTTTGTAAAGCGAATTTTCTATTTCTCTTAATTTGGTCAATTCTTTTTCTTGTAGGTCTATTTTAGATTTTAAACCACGTATGTCTTCTAAGTTTTTTTCCCATTCTACCGATAAAGTAAGCAAAAAAGCATCAACCTCTTCTTTTTCGTAGCCTCTAAATCCTTTTTCAAAGGTTTTTTGTCGAATTTCTAATGGAGTTATGCGCATCATATATAGGTTTATGCAAATTTACATAAAAAAAAATGAATTGATATTAATTTATAAAAAAATGAGAAAAATGCTAAAGTTGCATCTATAATTTTTTTCAAAAGTTAGATTTAGGTAATATTTAATTAAATTTTGATATAATTAAAATATAAACTAGTTCATCATTCATCAATTTTATATTTGCTTTAAATTACAATTTAATAAATTCTATATCTTTTAATGAAAATAGTTATTTTACAAATCTGAAAATAGGCACAAATACGATCTCTTTTTCTGCTCTGATAAGAAATAAACTATACTACGGCTCCATCACTTTGTTTCAACATTTTAAAAAAGGTATTTTACAGATTTTTGAACTTAAAAAAAGCAAATCTTACTCCTCAAAACCCCAATCTATGCCATTTTTCATATCTTTGATAACCAATCCACGAGATTTGAACATGGCTCTGATGGCATCTACTTTATCGTATTGTTTTTCAGATTTTGCTTGGGCATATATTTTCAATACATCGCTTGCCAAGCTTGCAAAAGCCAAATCTGCCTCATTTTTCAATCCCAATATATCAGAAAACAACACTTTATAAGTGTTTTTTAGATACTTAAAAGTAGATTCAGAAATGGTATTTATATTGGCCTGTTGGTTAAAAAAAGCATTGATGAGTTTAGCTAAATTAAACATTTGAGAAATGGCAATACCAGTATTAAAATCATCGTTTAGGCCTTCAAATGCTTTGGTAATGTATATATTTATTTCAGCATTCAGTTTGTCGTTGATTGGTTCAATTTCATTTTGAGTAAGTTTTTCTAAAATAATAGATGTATTCAATAATTTGTTATACCCTTTGGCACAAGCCAAAAGTGCTTCGTTTGAAATATCCATAGTGCTACGATAGTGGGTTTGTAGCATCATAAATCTCAAAACCATAGGGCTGTAGGGGCGGTCGAGCAGAGGATGATTTCCCGAAAAAAGCTGGGCAGGCAATATAGCATTTCCTTTAGATTTGCCCATGCGTGCACCATTCACTGTGAGCATATTGCTATGGAGCCAATATTTGACGGGTTGTTTGTCAAAAGTAGCCGTAGATTGAGCTATTTCGCACTCGTGGTGAGGAAATTTAAGATCCATGCCGCCACCATGAATATCAAATTGAGGGCCTAGATATTTGCTACTCATCACCGAACATTCTATATGCCAACCAGGAAAACCATCGCCCCAGGGAGATGTCCAACGCATAATATGCTCTGGCATAGCTTTTTTCCAAAGGGCAAAATCGAGGCTATTTTTTTTCTCAGTCTGCCCCTCCAAATCACGAGTATTGGCATACAAATCTTCTAATACACGACCAGACAACTGGCCATAATTTCCCTTGATTTCGTTGTATTTTAATACATCAAAATACACTGATCCATTGACAACATAAGCCATTTTTTTTGCAATAAGTGCCTCAATCATGGTAATTTGCTCCATAATATGGCCAGTAGCAGTTGGCTCTATCGAGGGCGATATATTGTTGAGTTGATACATTACTGCATGAAAATCGTTGGTATATTGTTGCACAACCTCCATGGGTTCTAGGTTTTCGAGTTTTGCTTTTTTGGCTATTTTATCCTCACCCTCGTCTGCATCGTCCACCAAATGACCTACATCAGTAATATTTCGTACATATCTTACTTTATAACCCAAGTAAGTAAGATACCGATAAATGACATCAAACGAAGTGAAAGTCCTACAATTACCCAAATGAACATGACTATACACCGTTGGCCCACATACATACATACCCACAAATGGGGCATTTTGAGGTTCAAATTTTTCTTTTTTATCTGTTAATGTATTGAAAACTTGTATTTCGTGCTTTATATTCATGTAGCTATTCATTGGTTTTGCAAATGTACGCATTTGATTGTATTGATTGTATGGTACAAGTCAAAAATATGGATTTTAAGAAATGAATTAAACTTTCATTGCCAATCGTTTAAATACCACTATCTTAGATTCAGTGGTAAATTAGCATAAATTGGTATGATTAGGGTTTTTAAAAATTAAAATTTGGATATTATAAGATGCCTTAATATTTAACTTCTAAATAAAAAGATTTATAATAAATTATTAATTTTGCAAAAATAATTACCCCAACTTGTATTTACCCTACCCAAAAACCTGAAATTTTGACCTAATTTTTTAGTTTTTTTATCTATTTTAGAGTATTTTTTATTTATTTTCGATACCAATAATTCACAAGTGCCTGATTATCAATTAGTTATGTTTTTTGAATTTATTTGAAACTCATTTGTGTTCCCCCAAAGAGTTTGGATGTTAGATTGTCATTTTTTATCTTTGCAAAATGTTTCTAAAAAAAATCAATAAAGGCCCTAAAGATGGCAAAGTTTACACTTATTACAGGCTCTGTGAGAGTGTCCGTATTGGCGGTAAA
>JAAFIH010000069.1 GCA_013297755.1 Cytophagales bacterium | reverse complement strand
GATAATCAGGTACTTACAAATTATTGGTATCGAAAATAAATTAAAAATACTCTAAAATAGATGAAAAAACTAAAAAATTAGGTCAGAATTTCAGGTTTTTGGGTAGGGTAAATACAAGTTGGGTTAAAAGTTAAAATTAATACTTTTTTCTCTCTTAACTTTCAGTCCTGTTTTTGGGGTACAGTATAAAAACCTAGTTTTTTTCAAGCTAAGAATTATTCTGTGTATATAAGATTTTAAAGTCCACTTTATTAAAGAAAACCTAGTTTTCTTATCGAATTACAACTAATTTTCTAGTATATTCACCAAGCTCGGTATATAGTTTTACTAAATAAAATCCACTATTGAGGCCTAAAAGGTTAATATAAACTTCGTTGATGTTGTTAGTATTTAAAGTTTCTAATTTATTTATACCTATTGTGCTAATTAACTCAATTTTACTCCAATTTAAAAACCAAGGTACTTTTATTAAAACATTCGTTGAAGCTGGATTGGGAATTAGTTGAAACCCAAAATTATTAAAATCGCCATAATAAAAATCTTCAGATTTTAAACTAGGCCCACAGTCGTTTATAGCTATTACATTATACAGTCCAAATTTAAAGTTAGTATTTATGCTATCGGTATTTTTAGAAATAATTTCTGAATTATAAAGCCAAATATTTTTACCTTTAAATGTAGAATAAAGAATATCTTTTTTTCTAAAAATTTGAGGAATTTTTGGGACTGAAATCAAATTAATATTTTTAGAAACTTTGTTACTAAAACCGCATTCGTTTTTGTATTCGGCAGAAATAATATATGGACCATCGTTAATCCATTTCACTGAAATTGTATTTTTAAAAGTAGTAAAATTCGTATTTGGTTCAATTGCCCATACTAGATTTTCGGCAACATTTTGAGAAGTAGAATAAACTATTTCTTTAAAAGTACATTGAATAGTATCTCCAACTATAAAAGAATTAAAATTTGGTTTATCTAAAACATTAAGTCTTAAAATTGACAACTGACCATCTCCACATGTATTTACACCAGTGCTAGAAATAATGTAATTACCTGTTTTATTTGGAGAAAATATAAATCTATGATTCAGGCTTTGCTCAAACCCTTCGTTTGATTTAGCCCATTTGTAAATTTTTTCTTTAGGGTTATTGATGAATATAGAAATTGTGTCTAATCTACAAATAGAATTTAGAGTTTGAGAAAACTCGGGAGCTAAAGGTAAACTTGTAACTTTAATATTTTTTGTTTTAGACAATCCAATTTCACAATTATTACTTGGAATAACAGAAATACTATAATTTCCGTCATTTTCAAATTTGATTTCTTTTTTAAAATTGGATAAATTTCTTATTTGAGAACGCCCAGTAGTGTTCCATGTATAATTTACATTTGGTAAACTATCTACTTGAAATAGATTAAAAGTAGTACAAACTGAATCTAGTCCAATAATAGAAAAGTCAAAAAAAGTTCTTCCTGTAACTTGAATTTTTTTAGTAGAAGATTGCCCATTACCACAAAAATTAAATGGCGTACATGTAATAGTAAAATTTCCTGGTTTGTCCCACAAAATAGTTGCTGTATTTTGATTTAGTATCGAAGAAACACCATTTGGAATATTCCAATTATAATTTACTTTTGGCATAAAAACAGTTTTATAACTAACACTTTGTAAACAAGTGGAAGAGTCTCCACGAATTGAAAAAACACCAGTTGGGGTTGAGATAACTCTAATTTGTTGTATTTTACTTATGCCAAAACCGAATAAATTTTCAGAAGATACCGACAAATTATAAACACCTGATATTGAAAAGTTAATCTGAGCAGTATTAACAAAAGAAATATTTTTGTTAGATTCTATAATTTTCCATGTTAAATTTCTAGGAAATATACTTTGGGATGCTGTATAAAATTTGGTTACATTTGAACATACAATGGAATCACCTGTAATACTAAATATTTCTGGTACTGAAATTATTTGATTAAATTGAGTTTTGGTTAAGGATATTCCACACAAATTTGATGCACTTACTTTTATAGTATTTCTGCCTGTATTTGTCCATTGAACGGTAGCGTTATTACCAACTTGTGAAATTATATTTCCACCATTTTCTAATTGCCAATTATATACATGTCCTTGATTAACTACCGTATATGTTTTGAGCCCTAAACAAACTACTGAATCAAATGAATTTACAATAGTTGGCAAACCTGGAATACTTAAAATAGAAACATTTAATTGTGTAGAAATTCCATTACCACAAGAATTTGAAGGAGATATTATGATTTTAAATTTACCTGTTTGTGTCCAATTAACATTGGCTGAATTTGCTAAAGGCGATATAAAGCCACCACCGCTAATAGACCAATTAAAATTTGAAGTTGTATTATTTACAAAATAATTTGAAATTCCTCTACAAGCAACTGTATCACCAAAAATTTGACTTACTGATTCAGGTACTGTACGAACGCTAACTTTTAGAATTTGAACTATGCCACTTCCACAAAAATTAGTAGAAGAAACCGTTAGGATATGTACGCCTGTGGTAGTCCAATTTATTGAACAATTAGATCCTGTGGCTGAAATTAATCCTCCATTATTCAAATTCCATTGATAATTTACGCCATTTTCTGAACTTGGAATAGAATATCTTTCTAATACTAGGCATACTGTTGTGTCGCCTGTAATTACAAAATCACTTGGAATAGAACTTACATTTACTATTTTCACAAGATTTGGTGATGTTCCGCATAAATTAACAGCTTTTAAGTTAATAACTTGAGCTCCAGTTTTTTTCCATATTACATTTGCTTTTTCTTTGTTTTCAGTCAAAATCCCGCTTGTTCCAAGATTCCATTGGTTTGTTTGATTTGGAATTAATGGTGTTTGGTATTCAATATTGCTATTTATACAAGCTATATCAGTACCAAATATGGTTGTGGGAACTAAAGGCAAACCTAATACAGTTATATTTTTTATAAAAGATTCGCCATTGCCGCAAGTATTTTGAGGGGTTATTGTTATTTGAAATTTGGGCTCACATATATTTAGTGGGGACTAAGCGAATAATTTAGCTAATCTGAATAAGAAGAAATGGGTATCAACAACACCTCTTTGATTAGCTCTAAAGAGTTTTATTTTGGAGTTAAATGATTCTGCG
>JAAFIH010000068.1 GCA_013297755.1 Cytophagales bacterium | reverse complement strand
AATAGCGAAAGTAGTAATATAATTGATATAAAATAATAATTTTTAATAAAAAAATTTGATACATATGTCATGGTGTTATTGTTATGCCTAAAAATTATTTACAAATTTAAAAGTTATATAAAAAAAAATAAATAAAATATTTATTACTTAATTTATAATATTTAAAATAAAATAAATTGTACTATTTCTATATCTTAAAAATGAAATTTCTTAATTAAATAGTGTTGCCCCTCATCCCAAAGGGAGGGGGAAATAGGATTTTTTTTAATTTTTAAAGCTAACGCATTTATAAAGACACTAAAAGCCCTCTAACCCAGAAGGGGAAATTGCGATATTAGCAATTTTATCGCCTCACCCCCCTGCCCCCTCTCCAAAAAAGAGGGGGAAATAGGATTTTTTTTAATTTTTAAAGCCCCCAAACCCCCGAAGGGGGCTTAGCTAACGCATTTATAAAGCCACGAATGCACGAATTTTAATCAATAATCAATAAGTTATAAGTTATAAGTTATAAGTTAGAACCTTGAATCAATAATCAATAATTAACAATTAACAATTAACAATTAACAATTAACAATTAACAATTAACAATTAACAATTAACAATTAACAATTAACAATTAACAATTAACAATTAACAATTAACCTTTAACCATTAACCATTAACTTAAAACTTATTTTTTCGCCTTAAAAGCCACCAAAATCATCATTAAAAGTGCTACAAAAAGTCCACCACATTCTCGAGTTTCTTCTATGTATAATTTTGAATTATCCATACTTTGCATTAGATTTTGCCCATTTTCGAGATTAATCCAATCCAAAACACTCGGAAACAGGTAGAAAATGCCTGCGGCCATCAATGCCATTTGGATATACATAGGCACAGAAAAATAAATTTTAAATGCTGCTAAAGCCAAATATAGGGCCACAGAACCATAAATTGTCATCCATAACAAGGGGTCTGGGTCGTTGAATTGGACTACAACAAAACTAAGCATCACTGCAGAAAGCAAAAGAAATAAATATCTCATATATATAATGTATTTTGATTTTTTTGCAATCATACTATTTATTCTTATCATTCGTGGATAACTCCACTAAATTTATTTTTTTATTTGCAAAAAATAATAAGTAAAATGTCAGATTTGCTCAACCCTAAACCTACCTACAACGAAGATAGCATAAAATCGTTGGATTGGAAACAACATATTCGTTTGCGACCTGGGATGTATATTGGCAAACTTGGTGATGGCTCTGCCGCTGACGATGGCATTTATATTTTGGTAAAAGAGATTGTGGATAATTGCATAGACGAACACGTGATGGGCAATGGCAAGCAAATCGACATAAAAATATCAGAGCATAATGTAGAAGTACGCGATTATGGCCGTGGGATTCCGTTGGGTAGTGTTATCGATTGTGTATCAAAAATGAATACTGGTGGCAAATATGATTCTGGAGCGTTTCAAAAATCGGTAGGCTTAAATGGCGTAGGTACTAAGGCTGTAAATGCACTTTCGAGCTATTTTAAAGTGCAATCTTATAGGGAAGGACGTACCAAAATAGCTGAATTTTCTAAGGGAGAAATTACTAAAGACCACCTAGAACAAGAAACGACTGCCAAAAATGGCACTCATATACAGTTTCAGCCTGATGATACTATTTTTAAACATTATAGATTTATACCCGAATTTTTAGAAAATCAAGTTTGGAATTATGCCTACCTCAATGCAGGGCTTTCTATCAATTTTAATGGCAAAAAATATCATTCTGAAAATGGATTATTGGATTTGTTACGCTCAAAAACAGACGAGGAGCAGCTTCGCTACCCAATTATTCACCTCAAAGGATCTGATATTGAAATATCGCTGACCCACAACGATTCTTACGGAGAAGAGCTGTATAGCTACGTCAATGGGCAGTTTACAACCCAAGGAGGTACACATTTGGCGGCTTTTAGAGAAGCCATCGTAAAAACTGTAAGAGAATTTTATAAAAAAGATTTTGATGCCTCAGATGTGCGTATGTCTGTAGTTGGGGCAATTTCTGTACGTGTGCAAGAACCTGTTTTTGAAAGCCAAACCAAGACAAAATTGGGTTCGCAAAATGTGTCTATTGATGGCCAAACAATGCGCTCGTTTGTAAACGATTTTGTGGGCAAAGCCCTCAACGATTATTTACATCAAAATCCAAAAACGGCAGATGCTTTGCTCAAACGAATAACACAATCGGAACGAGAACGAAAAGATATAGCTGGAATAAAAAAACTAGCCAACGATAGGGCAAAAAAAGCGGCCGTACACAACAAAAAATTGAGAGATTGCAGGGTACATTTTACAGACGAAAAAAACGAGAGCAAATACAATACCACACTTTTTATTACAGAAGGTGATAGTGCCAGTGGCTCTATAACCAAAGCCAGAGATGTACAAACACAAGCTGTGTTTAGTTTGAGAGGTAAACCACTCAATTGCTATAGTCTGACCAAAAAAGTGGTGTACGAAAACGAAGAATTTAATTTGCTACAACATGCCCTCAATATTGAAGATGGCCTCGAAGAATTGCGATACAATAAAGTAGTAGTAGCCACAGATGCCGATGTAGATGGTATGCACATTAGATTATTATTGATGACATTTTTCTTGCAATTTTTCCCAGATTTAGTAAGAAATGGCCATGTATATATTCTACAAACTCCGCTATTTAGAGTAAGAAACAAAAAAGAAACTATCTATTGCTACAGCGATGATGAAAGGAAAAATGCCATATCAAAACTTGGAAACAAGCCTGAAATAACACGTTTTAAAGGACTTGGAGAGATTTCGCCAGATGAGTTTGCAGGTTTTATAGGTGAAAATATAAAATTAGAACCAGTTATTTTACAAAAAGATTACTCCATACCTAAATTATTGAGCTACTTTATGGGAAAAAATACCCCAGAAAGGCAAACTTTTATCATTGACAACCTCAGAATCGAAAAAGATGATGCCGAATTGGTAGCTTCGTAGGTAATGTGTAATGCTTAATGTGTAATGTGTAATGTGTAATGTGTAATGCGTAATGTGTAATGTGTAATGCGTAATGTGTAATGGGTAATGGGTAATGTGTTCATGTGTTCAAATGGTAATGGTAATGGGTAAGAAATTCCCTAATCAATAATCAAAAAGCCCCCAAACCTCCGAAGGGGAAATTGCGATATTAGCAATTTTATCGCCCTGAATGACCAATTTTAATTAATAATCTCAAAAAGCCCCACCCCCTACCCTCCAACACTATTTAATTAAGAAAATATTTTAAAAATAAAATAAATAAACCATTGATTATCAGATACTTATGTTTATATTTGTGTAATAAAAATACTAAAAAAAAACGAATATGAAGTATAACAAGTCCCAACAGGACTTCCACAACGGAAGCCCTAAAAAAA
>JAAFIH010000067.1 GCA_013297755.1 Cytophagales bacterium | reverse complement strand
CGTAAGAAGTAGGTAAAATATGTTTGAAAAAGAAGCTACAAGCGGCCGCCACCATACGGCATTTATCACGGCCTACGCCATGCTCTTTTTTGATAAAAACGAGGTAATCGATGATGTGTTGTTGCCGCAAATCGGTGGGCAAAACCTCGTTGTAGTGTGCAAAAATATACCTCATTTCTTGGGTATAATTGCGAATAGTACGCTGGGCAAAAGCCTTGGCAGTGAGGTAGTTAGCTAGTTTTAAGAGACAGTCCTGAGCCTCTTGGTTGAGAGCAATTTTACCTAAATTGTTTTTTTTGAAAATTAATCATATATTTGTTTTTAAATGTAAGGCAAAAATAGTAAAATTGTTGGCTGATTGTTTACCCGATAGGGTGTCTGTTCAACAGGCGTTTTGCAAAAGTGGCGGTTCAGTGCTTCGTATAACAGTTTTTCGTAAATTTGAACATTCGTGCTTCGTATGAACATTTGTGGTGAAAATCGCCACCTTCGCCAAGTCCGAACCCGTTATAGGGCATTTATTAGCTAATGATATGGACAATTTAGAATGGAAGAATCTTTTTGAAACCGATCACAAAATTGAATATTGGTACCAACTTTTGAATTGTTTGCCATATTCATCCGATTCTTTTGAATATAAACGATTAAAAAGGATCTGGTCAGACCAGACAAGATTTAGAGGAAAAAAGGGCACTTCAAACAGACAACATATATTATTTAATTTAAGGTCAGAACAAAATTTACAAATTTCAATATGGGAAAATTTCACAATTTTCGATAAAAGCAAATTTATTTACGAATTAAATAAAATTGTGAAATTTGATTTCGATTTAAATGAAGTACAAAATGTTAATTGGAGTTATGAGTGGGAGAAACCAATAATAATTGAAGGATATAGGATTGGAATTAAACTGTTAGATATTGTAATTAAAATTACGACTATATCAGAAGAGTTTTTAATAATTGTAGAGTGTAAAAATTTACATAATATTTTGAGTTCAAAGGATATTAATCCAAAATATTATTTAGATATTGAAGAATTCAATAGATTTGGTAATAATAAAGGTATATTATTTTGTGTTGGTTCTAAAGTAGAAAACAAAGTAAAATCACAGATTGACACACTATTTAATCATTCAAGAATAGTAACGTGGGAATCGATTGCGAATATTCAATTAGCCCTAGTAAACACATTAGAAATTGATACAACTATTAAACGATTTATTATATACTCATTTTTAAGCCAATATGAATCAAAAGGGATCCACCCACAAATGCAAATTCAAGAGTTTAAAATGGATGATGATTTAAATCACTTTTTACAACTAGATTATTGCGATATATTAAACTTAAAGATTCCAAATGCTATTAAAGGATTTATTTGTGGTTCGATGTTAAATCAATTTCATTCTATTAAAAGAGATTCACTTCCTTTTGAATATTTAAAAACAGAGTTAAAGCAGTCAGAGATGGATACATCTGAGTTTCAACCAAGAAGCGAAAGAGAATATGCATTATGGGATAACTAAACGCCCTATAACAGCACATTTGCAATAGGCGGGGTTTCGTGCTCCGCAGACAGTTAAGTGATGCCGAAAGTTTTGTGCTCCGCATAAACATTAGTTGTAAAAATCCCCCCATCGCAAATCTGCAAAACGTTGGCAGAAATACCAAAAAACAGAACGTTTATGGATTTTAGATAAAAAAGCATTAGATTTGTAGCATAAGTAAAGAATTTATGATAAGCAGAATTAAAGTTAAAAATTTCGGACCAATTAAAGACGGCTCTTTAGAAAATGAAGGTTGGATTGACCTAAAGAAGGTTACTTTGTTTATTGGTAATCAAGGTTCTGGAAAAAGTACAATTGCAAAATTAATTTCTACATTAACTTGGATTGAAAAGGCATTAGTCAGAGGAGATTTTAGTGAAAAAAGTTTAACGGATAAAAGTTTAAAAAAACATTTTACGTACCAAAATATTGGCAATTACTTTAAAGATGAAACCCTTATAGAATATGAGGGTAAAGCATTTCACATTTCATTTATAAATAATTTTGTTAAAGTAAAAAAGAACGAAAAAAACGGATATTCATTCCCTAAAATAATGTATGTTCCTTCTGAAAGAAATTTTGTAAGTTCTGTTAGAAATGTAAGAACCTTAAAAGGTTTACCTAGCACTTTATATACTTTTTCGGATGAGTTTATTAATGCAGTTGAAGAATTAAAGGGTCAAATTGACTTACCTATAAACAATACAAAATTTGAGTATCAAAAACTAAATAAACTTTCATCAATAATTGGTAAAGATTATAAAATAAAACTTTCCGAAGCTTCAAGTGGTTTTCAATCATTTGTTCCGCTTTTTGTTGTTTCTGACTTCCTAGCAAATTCACTAGAAAAAAAAGAAGATAATACAATTAAAGACATAAGTATTGAAGAAGAAAAAAGAATTAGAAAAGAGATTGAACAAATACTTTCAAATCCAAATATATCTGATGATGTTAAACAAGCTTCACTAGAATATCTGTCTTCAAAATTTAAATATTCATCATTTATCAATATAGTTGAAGAACCAGAACAAAATCTTTTTCCCAACTCTCAAAATAAAATATTGAACAGTTTACTAAAGTTTAATAATTTAAATGAAAATAATGGATTAATAATAACAACTCATAGTCCATACATAATAAATTATTTATGCGTTTCTATACAAGCTAATTATATATTTGAAAAATTAATGAATTTTTCAAATCAAAAACCTGCACTTTTTTTAGCACGATTAAATAAAATTGTTCCTCATAAATCGATGATTTCTAGTTCAAATGTCATAATTTATCAACTTGATGAAATAACTGGAACTTTAAAAAAACTAGACGATTACGAAGGCATTCCATCCGATAATAATTATTTAAATAAATCTTTAGCAGATGCGAATGAGATGTTTGACTTATTACTTGAAATCGAACAAGAATTATGAGTGTAAATTTCTTAAAAACAGATTGTAAAGAAGCTAGTAGAAGTGATGATTTATTTGGAATATGTGATGACCAAAACAATACTGCAGCATATACAGATTTAGCTAATCCAAGCAAATGGATTGCAAAAGTAATAAATGAAAAAAACATTGACGTTTCATTTACTGCAATTGATAATTGCATAATAATTTTAAAAGAAGGCACAAAAGACAAAGAAAGTACTTGCGATGGAATGTTAACATTCGGAAATAGTATTTACCTTGTAGAATTAAAAAAACAAATAACTGGAGGTTGGATTCCCGAGGCAGTTGGTCAATTAGAAAATACAATAAAACTATTGCTCTCTAATCACAATCTAACAGAATTTAAATACAAAAAAGCATTTGCTTGTAATAGATAACATCCAAATTTTAAAACTATAGATAATGAATTTAGTAAAAGGTTTTTTGAAAGAACAAATGGATTCAGAATTGATGTCCAAGCCGAAATAAAAATAAAGTAGGGCGAAATTAAATAAATATCAGGTACTTCTGCCAACATTTAGCCAGCTAGCGAAAAAAAGCCCTAAAAAAAAGCCCTGAACTACAACTTAGATGGGGGCTTTTTTTTGTTAGCTGGTGTTGGCTGACACCGCCACCCAGACTGTAAGAGGTTTTGTAGACTTTTGCTTACCAAGTCAAGGACTTTTGTTACTAAAAACCAGCT
>JAAFIH010000066.1 GCA_013297755.1 Cytophagales bacterium | reverse complement strand
TAAAGCCCCAAAAAAAGTACCTAAAGTAGCATCTGAGGGCGTTTTATGCTTATAGGGAAAATATATTCGGAGCCAATCCAATTTTGCATTCCCAAAAGTTTCAACAGCTTGCCAAGTGTTAGCACCACTAACAACAGCAGATAGGGTCAGAAACATGATTTCAGCTAGTGGATGCCGTATATTTCCTTTTATAGTTCTCCTATGGTCTTTGATTTGTGAAATTAATTCTAGAAATAATGCTATTTTTTGATTTTTATCCGAAAAAGTATCCATTTTTTTTCGGATTGTAATCCTGTTGTAAATATACTAATTATTTGTAATTTAACAAACTTTTTAAATTAGAATTCCCTGAGAAAAAAATGCATTTAAGAAAAAGATTAAAAAATAAGTTAGATGCCTTTTTGTCCATTACACCACACCATTTGTCTATTTTAGTTTTTTTAAAATAGGAATCCTAATAATTGTAATTTATATTTACTAGCATGAAGAAAAAACTTTATAGGACAGCTTTTATCTCGTCTCCTATTATTGCATTAATTGCTATAACTCCAGCCTATGCCATGGGTGGTTTTGATATTAATTATATTTTTTTATCCTGGACTGTTCTTACATCCATAATTTTTGTATTCTGGAATATCAATATTTTTTTACTTCTAAAAATAGAATTTTCGGAAAAATGGAAACGATATGTGTCAAGCTATTGCATTATAATTGCTATGCAAATATTTAATGTATCAATAATCAAATATTTAAGATTAGACCCTCCAAACGAAAATATTTTATTTCCTATACTTGGCTCTATTGCCATGAATACCCTTATTCAAATACTTTTGAATTCTATTGTACTTCAATTTCAAAAAGAAAGTGCAGAATTGGAAATACAGCATCTCAAAATAAGTAATTTGGAAGCACAAAAACAGATTTTATTGCAACAGCTTCAACCTCACTTTTTGTTCAATGCTTTAAGTACTTTGAAATCGTTGATAAATGATAGTCCAAAATTAGCTACTGATTATATTGTGCGACTTTCTGATTTTTTACGCTATTCTGTGCAGGCAAAAAACCATGAAATAGTAACTTTGGAAGATGAAATAAAATTCACGAAAGATTACATTGATCTTCAAAAAGTACGTTTTGGAGATGCTTTGAACTTTGAAATACATATTCCAGAGAATTTTTTTGAGCAATACGTACCTGTGTATGCGTTGCAAGCATTGGTAGAAAATGCTATCAAACACAATGCTTTTACAGACAAAAAACCGCTATTCATAAGTATTATTATTAAAGACAATAGCATAGAAGTTTCCAACAATAAATTGCCAAAAGCCTTGCATTTACCTTCTGGTACTGGGCTCGAAAATCTCAATTTACGTTATAAAATGATTGCCAATAATAGCATAGAAATCAAAGAAACTGATACCAATTTTAGCGTAATCATTAGCCTAGTGAAAAAATGAAATGCCCTTTAATAAATTTTACATTTATGAAAGACGGAATATTAGGGCATTCCATGTTACAAATAAAAAATCAATAGATAACCATGAAAATCATCATTATAGAAGACGAAAAGCTCACAGCTAAAGATTTAGCAAAAACAATTGAAGATATTGCTCCAGAAATCGAGATTGTATCTATACTTCAGTCTGTAGAAAATGCTATTGCATTTTTAAAAACCAATCCACAATTAGATTTAATATTTTCTGATATAGAATTGGGAGATGGCACAAGTTTTGAAATTTTCGAAAAACTGCAACTCAAAATTCCCATTATTTTTTGTACTGCCTATAATCAATATGCCTTGGATGCTTTCAAAACTTATGGAATAGACTATGTTTTAAAACCTTTTAGCAGGCAATCTATCGAAAATGCTCTTTTGAAATTTCAAACGATAAAAGAAGAATTGTCGTCTAAAGAAGAAAATTATAATGATTTGATGCAAGTGCTAAAGCAAAAATTAAATCCAAAATCTCAATCAGTAATTGTACATCAAGGCGATAAAATCATTCCACTAAATACCAAAGATATTGCCTTATTTTATATTTCAAATGAAAGTGTATTTGCTTATACATTTCAAGGGAAAAAATATGTAGTCTCTCAAAATATGGAGAGTTTAGAACATTCTTTTACTCCTGATTTTTTTCGAGCTAATCGCCAATTTTTGGTTAATAGAACAGCCATAAAAGATGCCTCTCTTTTTTTCAATAGAAAGATAGTCATCAATCTATCTATTCCATTTGAAGAGCAAATAGCTGTTGGTAGATTAAAAGTGTCTGCTTTTACAGATTGGCTGCAAAATAGCTAAATCTATTGTTCTCAAGATAGTTTATTAAAATCTCCTTTAGTCAAATTCACTTCTGTATTTGTCCATTTCACCACGTTTGCTATTGTACTTTTTTTCTATTTAAAACAATTTTGATACATAAAATATAAAAACTTATGTCAAAAATCAATTTCAAATCAATATTCATTGGATTAGTTGCTGGCTTAGCAACAACTTTTGCCTCTGCACAAACTTCAGATTCAATCATTGGAAAATGGGTGGGTGAAAGTGAAGATAATTCTGAATTGAAATCTGAAATTTATTTAGATAAAGATAATCTTTATTACAGCAAAGTGATAGAAGAAGGTGGGAGCCCTAAAAATGCAGGCAAAATAGTAATGAAAAAATTGAAGTATGACTTTCATTCAAAAACATACATAGGCACGATGAGTCCTCCTGACAAAAACATTGAATTGAACATAACGATAAGCATAGTTGGTAACGATAAATTAAAAGTTGTAGCCAAAAAATTCTTTATGACAAAAACTATCTATTTAATCAGAATCAAATAAATCACTCAAAAAAAATGAAGATGAAAAAAGTTCTTTTATCCATATTATTATTAGCCATTTGTATTTATTCCTATGCACAAAAAACATTTACAAGTTTAGATGAATTACTAGATTTTGCTAAGACAAAAAACATTAGTATTCAACAAGGAGAAATCAAAATGACACAAGCTAAGAAGGCAAAATTGGTTGCCATTGCCAATGTTATAGATCCAGCCATTAATTCAACTGCGAGCTTTACAGACAATATAGGTTTACCAGTGAATGTATTTCCAGCCGAAACTTTTGGTGGTCAACCAGGAACTTTTAGAGAAATACGTGCTGGTGTGCAATATGTCACAAATCTCAATCAAAATGTTGATATTAAATTATTAAACTTTGGGGGATGGGAAAATCTAAAATTGGCTAAATTTAACATTGAATCTACTGAATCTGACAATAAAATAACACTCAAAAATCTTTATAATAATATAGCATCTTCTTACTACAATATTGTAAGTTTAAAAGAACAAATAAAATCTACCCAAGAAAATATTTCTACATCTGAAACCCTGTTGAAAATAGCTCAAAATAAATTGGAACAAGGTTGGGTAAAACAGCAGGATGTAAACGATGCCAAAGCCAATTTTCTAAATACAAAAGAAAATAGCAGACAATTAGAGTTTTTGACTCAACAAAACGAATTGAGCCTCAAAATCCTTTGCGACATTCCTGAGAATGATTCTATTGTGATTAATCCTAAACCCTAAAATAATTTAGGTAATATGTTGTTGAATATTTAAAAAAAGTCGAATAATCGTTTGTTATTCGACTTTTTTAGTTTTAATTTGCATTACCTAATTAGGTAACATATATGGCCAAAA
>JAAFIH010000065.1 GCA_013297755.1 Cytophagales bacterium | reverse complement strand
GTTGAACAACCGAACAAACGAAACCATCAATGGCCAGATAACGGTAATTTTTGAAGGAAGCGGAGCCCAAACGATAGCCATCACAATGTTGCCCTCCCCAGTACTATTGAGCCTCGAAGAGTTGAGTATAGAAACGGCAGACCAATGGCAGCTAAGTCCCAACCCAGCAGCTACAGAAGTGCACTCGAGTTTGACACTAAAAGAAGCCGTTTTGGTACGCAGCGATGGTGTAGTAGTAAGAAACTACAAAGACACCCAGCTACTAGATGTATCCAACATACCCTCAGGGCTGTATATGATAATCTCTAAAGGAATAACTAAAAAATTGGTTGTAAAATAGTCTTATTTTCAAACATCAAAAATATTAATTTTTTAATTTAATCTTGTTTAATTGCAATTCTTTATTAGAAAAATTAAATTAAAATAAATTTTTTTAAAAAAGTTGTTACTTTTGTAATTGATTTAGTATTTAAAATTAAAATATTTTAAGGGAGCTTTTAAAAACTTCAAATTCTTTGATACTATTTCCTATAAAGAAAAAAATAGTTTTGAGTGAGTTTAAAAGATAGGGTAGGGCAAACGTATTTAAAAATATTTTAGTTTATAATAGTAAAATATTACATTATAAATATTATTTTAAGAAATAATAGTATCAAAAGCACCTCCGTTTTGGATTCTATGTCTTCAAGGCAAAACGAAAGTTCTTAGCCAGAAATGTGCGTTTGTAAAATTGGGTTGGAGTGGGGCTTAATAAAAGCAGGTATTTATTTAAAAAAAATCTTAAATGCGTTTGCCTTGGAGCTAGTGTAAAGTTTTTGAAAATAAATAGATTGTTTTTAAAAGTTTCTTTACATGTATTGATGTCGTTTACTCAAGAATTAGATTATTTTTCTCTACATTAGAAAGATTAAGATAGAGTCAATAAAAAATGTTTAAGTAAAAGCCATTGTTATAACATTTGTCATTTTCAAATTTACTTTATTCTTTAAAAATTCAATAATCAACAACTAGTACTTTCTAACATATCTAATTTTATTTGAAATGAAAAATAGACAATCTGCTTTAAAAATCTTACTTCTTTTCCTTACTCATTTTGTTTTAAATGCTCAAAATCAAATGACCATTGGTACAAATTTTTGGAATGTTCAATGGTCTCCTAGAGGCGAATATTTTAAAACAGGTATCAACTGGAATACCGCTTATGCAAACAATGTAGATATATGGAATCCACAGTTTATTGCCGACATAAATGCTGCTAAATACAAGTGTTTGCGTAACATGGATTTTAATGAAACCAATATGTCTACTCAGAGAAACTGGTCTTCAAGATTACTTCCAACCGCAAATCATAATACATCAGGTGGTGTAGCTTACGAGTGGTTCATTGATTTATGCAACAAAACGAACTCAGATATATGGATTTGCGTTCCTCACTTAACTATCGAAAGCTACGAAAGCGATCCTAATAACAATTATTACACTAGCCTTGCCACTTTAGTTAAAGCCAAACTAAATCCAAATTTAAAAATTTATCTTGAATATTCAAATGAAACTTGGAATGGGTCGTTTACTCAAGCTGACTACCTTGGCAGTCGTGGTACAGCCGCTGGCTATGCTATAGATGAATATACAGCAGGAGCTCAATTTCACACTTATGCAGCTCTCAGATTGTATGATGGATTTTCTAAAGTGTACACTGGTGCTGACACTTCAAAACTAAATTTAGTATTGGCAAGTCAAACAGTTAGCACATGGATAACTCAAAATCTAATGACTGCCCTAGCAAATCCTACCATCAACCCTTGGAATCGAAAACCAAAATTTATTTCAATTGCTCCTTATATAGGTATGGGTATAGTTGGGTCTTCATCTACAATTAGAGCAGATTGGACTGCTGAAGTTGCAAATGTGGAAAATTTTACTAAACAACACATGGCTCTTTTTACTCCGGCAGGCATTAAAATGATTGGGTATGAAGGTGGACACCATATTGTTGATGATGGAGATATATTTTCTAGGAATCCACAATCCTATGATATGTATATGGAGTGGCTCAATATGTGTAAAAAATATTATGTACATATTAATCATTATGTCCATCTAGGGACTTGGGATTCAGGTGGAGCTTGGGGTGCCAAAGAAACAACTGCTCAAACAACTGCAAACGCTCACAAATTTCGTGCTTTAGTCGATTATATGGCTACTGTAACTGTTAGTTCTGATATAATTTCTCCCACTTCTGTAACAGGTTTGGCTTCAAGTAATGTTTCTGTTACAACCGCTCGTATTTCTTGGAATCCTTCAACAGATAACATTGGCGTTACTGCTTATAATGTCTATAGTGTTACTGGCCAATTAATTGGTACTTCCAACACTACTACAATTACACTTACTGGTCTTACTCAAAACCGAGTTTATAATGTTGTCGTAAGGGCACAAGATGCTGCTGGTAATTTATCACTACAAAGCAATATGCTTAGCTTTACTACGCTAGGAATTGTTGCTCCACCACCCCCAATTATCAATTCATATTTTGCTCCTCAAACTTTAGTTACTCCTATATTAGATGGAGATCCAAATGATTTTGCTTGGAATGCTGCTCAATGGAAAGATATTAACCAAACTTGGATGCCATATAACAATATTTTACCAAGTGCTTTTAGTACCGAAACAGGAACTCAAACCATTACTGGTTCAACTGATTTTTCTGGTCGTTTCAAATCCTTATGGAATCAATCAACAAATGAATTATTGTTTCTAGTTGATATAACAGATAATTCTTTTATAGATGGGTATGTTTTTCCTAATACTAATTATCCAAACTTCGATGCTTTAGAATTATTTATGGATGAAGATGCAAGTGGTGGCGACCATCTTTTTGATGCAGGCGGAAACTTGGCTGCAAATGCTTTTGCCTATCACATGATGAACTCTTTGCCTGGAATGGGATTAGTCAATACTGCTATGAAAGCTGCAACTGATTTAGCAGGCTCTTCTTGGGGAACTTCTTCTATTGTTGATTACAAAAGTCATTTTCCAACTTTTAGATTCAAAAATGTAGGGGGCGGAAAATATATTTACGAGTTTTCTTTAAAAACTTATAACTCTACATTTGTTAATACACCCCTTTCACTTGGAAAAAGAATGGGTTTTGCTTTCGCCTATTGTGATAATGATGTTAATGATAATTTACGTGACCATTTTATTGGGTCAGTTACCGTTCCAGGTTTAAAAAATAATGACTTCTATTTTGATGCCGATATTTTTGGAACTTTAAGCCTTGTTGGTGTAGTTCCTTTGATGACTGTAACGTCAAATTCTTTAAGTTATAATTCTAATGCTAGTTCTCAAAATACAACTTTGCTTTCAAACTTAGCATGGACGATTACTGGATTACCTTCTTGGATAACAGTTAATACTACGAATGGAATTGGAAATACGATTTTAAGTTTTTCTACAACATTAAATATTTCATCTGTACGAATAGCAACAATTACTATTTCTTCAACTAATTTGCAAAGCCCTCAAATTATAAATATTACCCAATCAGGGGCTTCTGCTACTCTAAGTTATGCTCCTTCCAATCAAACCTTTGCTTCAAGTGGTGGAACAAATGGTGGGAATGTAAGTTCAAATATCTCTTGGACTGTATTAAATAATGTATCGTGGATTTCGCCAAGTGTAAGTTCTGGAACAAACTCTGGTGGGCTAAGTTTTACAGCCACGGCCAACACATCCACAGGCATCAGAACAGCCCAAGTAACAATTTCAGGAGGCACACTAACCCAGCTAGTGAATATAACCCAATCAGGAGCATCAGCAACCTTAACCGCCAATCCCACGATCATAACC
>JAAFIH010000064.1 GCA_013297755.1 Cytophagales bacterium | reverse complement strand
TCTATAAATCCTTTAATCGTAAAATGTTCAAGCAATCCCAAAGGAAAGTAATTAGATAAATAAGCCATTTCTAACATCTTTTTTTTTCTACAAAGATAGTCTAATCCCCACAATATGCAAGTGAGCCGAAATTTGCCTATTTGTGTCCAATTAACATTGGCTGAATTTGCTAAAGGCGATATAAAACCCCCACCGCTAATAGACCAATTAAAATTTGAAGTTGTATTATTTACAGAATAATTTGAAATTCCTCTACAAGCAACTGTATCGCCAAAAATTTGACTTACTGATTCAGGTACTGTACGAACGCTAACTTTTAGAATTTGAACAATGCCATTTCCACAAAAATTAATAGAAGAAACCGTTAGGATATGTACGCCTGTAGTAGTCCAATTTATTGAACAATTAGATCCTGTGGCTGAAATTAATCCTCCATTATTCAAATTCCATTGATAATTCACGCCATTTTCCGAATTTTGTATAGAATATCTTTCTAAGCCTAGGCATACTGTTGTGTCGCCTGTAATTACAAAATCACTTGGAATAGAACTTACATTTACTATTTTCACAAGATTTGGTGATGTTCCGCATAAATTAATTGCTTTTAAGTTAATAACTTGAGCTCCAGTTTTTTTCCATATTACATTTGCTTTTTCTTTGTTTTCAGTCAAAATCCCGCTTGTTCCAACATTCCATTGGTTTGTTTGATTTGGAATTAATGGTGTTTGGTATTCAATATTGCTATTTATACAAGCTATATCAGTACCAAATATGGTTGTGGAAATTAAAGGCAAACCTAAAACAGTAATGTTTTTTATAAAAGATTCGCCATTGCCACAAATATTTGAAGGAAAAACAGTAAGCGTATGTATGCCTGCAATACTCCATAATATAGTAGCAGTATTAAATAGAGGTGTAATATTTCCGCCAGAGCTTAATTTCCATATATAAGAATTATCAGATACAAAATCAACTTGATAATTACTTGAACCAACACAAACCATTGTGTCGCCTACAAAACCTGTGATAGATTTTGGATTTTCTTTAACATTCACTTGAATTGCTTTTAAACATCCATCTGGAGTGGCAACCGACAAAGAAAATAAACCAATTTTATTCCAAAGTACTGAAACATTTGCACCATTTGCAGTTAAAACACCGCCATCGGACAACGACCAATTGAAAGTAAATCCTGAAATTGTTTGAATGTTATAGTTTTCGACTGTTAATCATGGGTTTTTATTGCCTATTACATTCCCAATTTGGGCTGAAACAGAGGATACTGTTACAACATAATCTGTAGGATTTCCAAATCCGCAGTTATTAAATGGCGTAACACTTAAAGTATGTATGCCTGGTGTTTGCCAATTAACAATCACTGCATTGGCACTACTGTTAATTGTCCCGCCACTACTCACAGACCATTGATAATTCACATTTGGAACAAGCGGAACTGTATAACTTTGAGCACCCAAACAAACTTTGTTTAAACCTAAAATAGCACTGGTTTGTATAGGCACTGTGTTAATATTTACATTTAAACTTCGTGTAGTTCCAATGCCACATTGATTAAAAGGACTAACAGAAATAGCATACTTACCAGGCACAATCCAATTTATTTGAGCATTATTTCCAGATGGAAATAAAACACCACCCCCAGAAATACTCCAATTATAAAGAGTATTTGGATTTTGAGAAACCGTGTAATTGGCAATGCCAGGACACAAATTAATGTTTCCAGAAATTGCTGATGGTTGACTAGGCACATTGCTTACTTGTACATTAGTTGTTTGCGTAGGTCCAGTTCCACATCTATTACTTGGCGTAACTGACAATAAATGAGTGCCTTCAACTAACCAATTTGCTTGTGCTAACGCGCCTTGAGATAATAAACTTCCGCCACTACTTAGGCTCCAATTATAACTTTCGCCAGCTATTGAGTTAATAAAATAAACGCTATTGCCTAAACAAACTGTATTACTTCCGGCTATTGTACTGGGTCGTTGAGGTAAATTTCCTACATTTATGAGTTCAACACCTTTAGGACCATTTCCACAAAAATTTCTAGGTTGAACAATCAGATTATAATTACCAGTAACTACCCAATTAACAACCGCTGTATTATTTATAGGAATTATACTTCCGCCACCAGAAATGCTCCAAGTATAATTTTCTTCAGGAATGGCAGAAATGTTATATGCATTTGTACCCAAACATACTTGTTTGTTTCCTATTATAGATGGCAGAGAAGGAATATCTTTTACTCTAATTTTAATACTTCTTGACAAACCGCTTCCGCAAGCATTTGTGGGTGTAACTCTTAGAGTGTAAAAACCTGGAACAGACCAATTTATTGAGATTGAATTGCCAGACGATGAAATTGAACCACCCCCACTTACAGACCAAACATACAATACTCCAGCGGTTCCAGTTACAGAATAATTTTTGAGCCCTAAACAAACCAAAGTATCGCCAGAAATTACAGGATTTACACGAGGTACACAAGATAATTTACCCACAAAAGCATCTCCAAAACCAGAACTTTTGAGTGTGTCTTCATCAAAGATTGCATTATTATAAAACATACCAGTAGTATAAACAGTTCCTTCAGGGTCTGCAACTATGCCGTAGGCATAATCACCTGAACCGCTACCAAGATTTTTTGCCCAAACAGTATTTCCTGCTGTATCAAGTTTAATAACAAAACCATTTTGACCAGTAGAGCTCAACTGCTCAGAACCAAAAGTGGCAGTTTTATTATAAAAGCCAGATATATACACATTTCCTTGTTTATCCAAATCCATATCTAAAGCCAAATCGTTTTCATTTCCGCCAAAAACTTTTACACTTTTTATTTTCTTATCAAACCCTAAAGTTAATAAAATCATTTCGCCATTATTCAGCTGATATTGAGCACCATTTACATCAAATATATTATTGACGTTAAATAAATAATATATTTTTTTTGTAACATTATCAACTTTTAAGGTATGAAATTTTGTAGAATTTTCAAAAAAACTAGAACTTAAAAATCTAATGAAAAAATCATAATTTATGGCTTCTATTGCATTGCCATTCAAATCATATTTAGCAAAAAAACTGCCGCTAATTGTAGAATTCGACTCAAATGAAATTCCATTACCAAAGTTTAAATCTCCACCTATTTGAAATTTAAAGGGTGAAAAAATTATGTACAAAAAATTAGAATCTACATCAAATGCATGAAATAAATTAATAAATGGGACAAATGAAGTAGTTGAAAATTGATTTACCAAAATTTTAGAAAAAATATTTGTACCATTTTTATCTAACTTAAAACAAACGATACTATTATTAGAAGTAATTGAATTGCCTCCTATAGAAACAAATGAAATATTCCCAGTATTACAAACGATGTAAAGATTATTTTGATTGTCAAATCTTGTATAAGTAAGTAATAAGTTGTTTAATAAAGTTGGTAATTCAAATAAAAGAGTCCCATTATTGTCGTAGGAAACTAAAGAACCGTCAGTTAAAATAGTTGAAATAACTGGAATTTGTAGAAGGATTGCAATTTGTCCACTTTTACTAAACGAAGCGTCAGAAGCTACAAAATTAGAATCTTTTAAAACTCTAGCCCAAATAAAAGTGCCTGCTGAATCGTATTTAGCAACAAAAACACGACCCGAATTAGAAGAAAAGTTAAATTGAACTGTGCCAAAGCTAATAGATTTTGTAAAATTACCTACTATATAAAGATTACCTATTGTATCTCTTCCAATAAATTTTCCTGTTTGATTACCTGAAGCACCTTTAGCTGTTTTTAACCATTCCCAACTTTGGGCTTTTAAAGTATTTATGCTAACAAGACAAACTACAAAAGTAAAAAAAACAATACTGCATTTTTTGTAATCTATCATAGTTTGTTTCATTTAAAACTATAAATGTATTTGGTTTTACATTTTTAAAAAATTAATGATATACAAACGTATTTTTTTTAAATACAAAATCCTAATTTTATGATAAAAAAATAGTGGCTTCTCAAGGAAATTTATAAATATTAGATTACCAAAAATTAAAAAAATTATAAAGCATTTTTTAACAACTTTTTGCACACCTACTAATAATTTTTATTAATCTGATGTTACGCAAAAATATTGATTTATTGAATATTAATTTCTAATTTTAATCCCTAACCCCGAAACAAATTTACGGAACAGATAATTTGAGTTGGTCTAGCATGGTTTGGATTCTTTTGATGATAGGTTCTGTGTACCAAATTTCATTTATGCGTACCTTTTTGATTTCTAC
>JAAFIH010000063.1 GCA_013297755.1 Cytophagales bacterium | reverse complement strand
TCAATAATCAATAATCAATAATCAATAATCAATAATCAATAATCAATAATCAATAATCAATAATCAATAATCAATAATCAATAATCAATAATCAATAATCAATAATCAATAATCAATAATCAATAACCAATAATCAATAATCAATAACCAATAATCAATAATCAATAATCAATAATCAATAATCAATAATCAATAATCAATAATCAATAATCAATAATCAATAATCAATAATCAATAATCAATAATCAATAATCAATAATCAATAATCAATAATCAAAAATCAATAATCAATAATCAATAATCAAAAATCAAAAATCAAAAATCAAAAATCAAAAAAAAATGTCAATTATAACATTAACCCTAAATCCGTCTATTGACAAAAGTACGCAAGTAGATGCTTTGGTGCCAGAGCAAAAACTGAGATGCAGTAGCCCCAAATTTGAGCCTGGTGGTGGTGGCATCAATGTATCGAGAGCATTGAAACGCTTGGGTGCTGCCTCTTTGGCCATGTATGTTTCTGGTGGACATCAAGGGTTGTTTTTTGATGAATTGATTGCCAAAGAAGGCATTGATTATCA
Source organism: Cytophagales bacterium (assembly GCA_013297755.1). Taxonomy (GTDB): domain Bacteria; phylum Bacteroidota; class Bacteroidia; order Cytophagales; family UBA9547; genus REAG01. The sequence continues at coordinate 3,721 of JAAFIH010000063.1, read as the reverse complement.
GCCCTTTAAGATAAATGATAGCACTCGAGAAAACATGATTGTGCTCGAAACAGCCACCAACAAACAATATAGATTTGGTATGGAAGGACCAAAAATTGAAGAATCAGAGTGGAAGGCTTTGCTCAAACAACTTTCTGAACAAAAAAACACAGATTTTATAGTGGCCAGTGGTAGTCTTTGCCCTGGTTTGCCTTCCAACTTTTATGCAAAAATCGCCAAAATAGCCCATGACATGGGGGCAAAATTTGTGTTAGACACTTCAGGTGTGGCCCTAAAAGAAGCCGCAAACGAGGGTGTATTCTTACTAAAACCAAATATTGGTGAACTTGCAGCCATGTGTGGGCTTGAGGAAATAAGAACCGAACAAGTACAAGAAAAAGCCCTAGAAATCATACATAAAGGCAAGTGCGAAATAGTGGCTGTGTCGCTTGGTGCCCAAGGTGCTATTATGGTAACCAAAGATAAATATGTACATATAGCAGCACCAGTAGTAAAAAAACGAAGCACTGTTGGAGCTGGCGATAGTATGGTAGCTGGCATGGTATATCAGCTATCTCAGCATAAATCTATCCAAGAAACTATAATGATGGGTGTGGCCTGTGGCTCGGCTGCTACCATGAATTATGGCACTGAATTATGCAAAATAGACGATGTCAATGCTTTATATCATTGGATACATTCGCAGGGTATTGTAGAATCAAAATAAAAAAAGGATGGAAAATTTTGATGATTATTGTATTTCTAAAAAAATAGATCCAAATGCTTTTAAATCAGAGGATGCCTCACAATATGAAGCCCTAAAATCCGTTTTTGATGTTGTAAGTAAACCTAGTTTTGAGCAGCAAAAACTATTTTTAATTAACAAGATCAGAAGAAAGTATATTTTGAAAGTTTAAAATAGGGTATGTGGTCAGTTTTAGTTAGTGGCATTGGTTTGGGTTTGGCAATAGCCATATTGGTTGGGCCTGTGTTTTTTTTGATTATCAATACTGCCATCAACAAAGGATTTATTCAGGCATTTTTTGTAGCTTTGGGAGTAGCAATTTGTGATTCTTTTTATATTTTATTACTTTATTTTGGTTTCAATCTTTTCGAGAAATCTTATTTGACCGATGATGTTTTAAAAATAGCTGGTGGTGTTTTACTGATTATTTATGGCCTTGTAATGGTTTTCAAAAAAGTAAAAATTGATACCAAACAACTCATTAGTAGCAGCAAAAAAGACAAAATGGAGTTTTTTGTTAAAGGATTTTTACTCAATGCCTTCAACCCTTCTGTGATATTGTTTTGGATGGCTTCTGTGTCGGCAGCATCAATACAAATGCAATATAATGGGTGGTATATTTTATTGTTTTTTACTTGTTGTGTACTCACTATACTTCTTACAGATATTTTAAAAATTTATTTATCAGTGAAATTATCAAACAAGATAACTCCACGAATATTATATATTATAAATGTAATTTCAGGTATAGCAATGATTTTGTATGGGATTTATTTATTTTTTTAAATTCATTCTGACTACATACATTTTTAATTTTAATCAATTAAATAAAGCACATATTACGTTTGAAATTAATTTTTTTTTAAAATAGTTTTTTAAGTATTTCAATAAAATAATGCAACAAATTCTCGAAAAAATGGTATAAACCATTACTTTTACAAAAAATCTAACACATTATATTATGGCTCATCAGAATTTACTGGTTGAGGTTGCGTGGGAAGTATGCAATCAGGTTGGTGGAATTTATACAGTAATTCGCTCTAAAGTTCCTGCAATTGCAGAAAAATGGAAAGACAATTATTGTGTTGTAGGGCCTTATGTGCACAAAAACGTAGCTGCCGAATTTGAACCAATCACAGATTTGAGCGATAATTTTGGGCAAGCTGTGCAAAAAATGCGCGAAAACGGCTTTGATGTACACTATGGACGTTGGATGATTTCTGGCCAACCCAAAGTGATTTTGCTAAATCCATTTTCGGTATATCATAGTTTAGATAAAATCAAATATTTGATGTGGGAACATCATAATATTACTAGTCCTGCAGGCGATGGCCTTGTAGATCAGGTGATAGCATTTGGATATTTAGTGAGCAATTTGTTTAGAGAGCTATCATATATCAACAAAGAAAGTTCTATCATTGGGCATTTTCATGAATGGATGGCTGGTGTGCCAGTGCCAGAAATAAGACGTGAAAAGTTGAAAAACGTAAAGATTGTTTTTACAACCCACGCCACAATTCTTGGACGATATTTGGCCATGAACAATCCCGCTTTTTATGACCATCTTCAATTTATGGATTGGCGAAAAGAAGCCCATCATTTCAATATAGAAGCACAAGTGAATATAGAGCGTGCCGCCACGCATGGTGCTCATGTATTTACCACTGTAAGTGATGTTACTGCCAAAGAGTGTGAGGTTTTGCTAAGTCGCAAACCTGATGTAATCTTACCAAATGGCTTAAACATAGAACGATTTGTGGCTTTGCATGAATTTCAAAATTTACATAAAGTATATAAAGACAAAATTGCTGAATTTGTGCGTGGCCATTTCTTCCAATCTTACTCTTGGGATTTAGATAATACCCTTTATTTTTTCACCTCAGGCAGATTTGAATACACCAACAAAGGCTTTGATATGACCCTAGAGGCTTTGGCAAGACTGAATTGGAAAATGAAAGAGGCCAATTTGGAAACCAAAGTAGTGATGTTTTTTATTACCAAACAGCCTGTGTATTCTATCAACCCAACTGCTCTAGAAACTAGAGCAGTGATGGGCGAAATACATGAAACTACAGATGCCATTGCCAAAAAAATTGGCGAAAAATTGTTTTCAGCAGCTGCTGCCAATTTGGATAATAAAATGCCCAATCTCAACGATTTTATAGACGATTATTTAAAACTTAGACTTCGTAGAACCCTCCAAAGTTGGCGAAATACCAATTTGCCTTTGTTGGTTACACATAATCTTATCAATGACTCCACTGACCCAATTTTGGGTTTTTTAAGAACCTCTGGCATGGTAAATCACCGCCACGACCCTGTGAAGATTGTATATCATCCTGATTTTATTACTACCTCAAATCCATTGTTTGGTATGGATTATACCCAGTTTGTACGTGGATGCCATTTGGGAGTATTCCCTAGCTACTACGAACCTTGGGGCTACACACCACTCGAAAGTATAGCCTCTGGTGTGCCTACAGTAACTAGCGATTTGTCGGGCTTTGGCGATTATGTCATCAAAAACATGGAATCGCCCGAAGAAAATGGCGTGTATGTAGTCAAAAGAAGTGGTGTCGATTTTCATACTGCAGCCGAACAAATGGCCACACAGCTGTTTCAGTTTGTAAAAATGAATCGCAGAGAGCGCATCAATCAAAGAAACAAAACCGAACGAGCATCTGTTGGCTTCGATTGGAGTGAACTTACAAAATACTACAACCAAGCGTATGATAAAGCATTGTCTATAAAATAACTTGACTATTAATTATTAATTATTGATTATTGATTATTGATTATTGATTATTGATTATTAATTATTGATTATTAATTATTGATTATTAATTATTGATTATTAATTATTAATTATTGATTATTAATTATTGATTATTAATTATTGATTATTAATTATTGATTATTAATTATTGATTATTAATTATTGATTATTAATTATTGATTATTAATTATTGATTATTAATTATTGATTATTAATTATTG
>JAAFIH010000062.1 GCA_013297755.1 Cytophagales bacterium | reverse complement strand
GATAATCAGGTACTTACAAATTATTGGTATCGAAAATAAATTAAAAATACTCTAAAATAGATGAAAAAACTAAAAAATTAGGTCAGAATTTCAGGTTTTTGGGTAGGGTAAATACAAGTTGGGTTAAATTTGCATAATGGCAGGCGATAACACCACTATCCGTAATATAAAAATCATATAATATGAAAAATTTACTTATTATATCTCTATTTTTTTTTATAAGCAGTTGCAAAGTAGAAAACTTACCACTAAAAGTTAAAGGTAAAGGAGTATTTTATGGTAATATCTACTTTGATGATGGTGTAAAAAAAGCAACAACTTTTGAAGGTGTAATAGTAGCAGCGACTAACGAAAATGGTACTTATGTAGATACAACCCTACAAAATGGCAACTTTATAATAAGCAATTTGCCTCGTGGTACTTATGATATAAACTACTCAAAAGAAGGATATTATAAAGAAGCTACCAAAGGCGTACAAACCAATGGCAAAGATTCTGTTGCCATTAAATTATTTTATGGGTATAAACCTAATACATCTCATATTTTGATTAAAAAATTTAATCTTTATATAGACGAGTTTGAGATTACAGAATCCAATAATTTAGTAACGATTACTTCTTTAAAATTTCATGCGGCCAATATTGATACTAATTCTACTTATTTATCTCCAGAAATTGAATGGAGCTCAAACAAATATTTTAATAGTTCTATTTCAAATGTATATATTTCTCCATTAGAAACAGTTAGAAGAGGTTTTAATATTATATTTAAATATAAAGAAAATGCAATATTCAAAAATATGATAGAAACTTATAATTGTATCGATAATTTCAAAACTGGAGATACTGTTTTTTTAAGACCAGTATTACATTATAAACATCAAAAAAATCATATTGTAAAATATTTTATAAAAAAATAGTGTTATGAAAATTATTTATATTTTACTATCGCTTATTGGTTTTATTCTTTTGGGTTGCAAAAAACAAGAAGAACCACAGCCAAATGCACAACCTATTATATATGGAAATATGAAAGGAATAGTAGTACTAAACGGTCTAATTGAGGGTAGTCCAGTAGAAATAACTTCTTTATATAGTATAAATAAACTATATCAATCTTACTACGAAAATTCTGTTTATGAAAATCATGAAAACAATTCTATTGAGTATAGATACCCACGATCAGGGGGAGGAGTAAAAGTAAGTCTAAAAAATGGCAGTTTTGAGGCAGTAACCTATTCTGACACCAATGGCTTATATCAATTTGATAATATACCCATAGGAACTAGTCAGCTTACGTTGTCTAAAGCTGGTTATGGTACTTGTTTGCTTACAGCTACCCTAACTGGTGGTGGCAAAATACCAGTAAGAAACTTCACTGTTGTTTTGTCAAAACTATCTACTATGACATTTGCAGAAAACACCAATGATTTTGGTTTTCAGTTACAAACAGACGATTTCTTTAGAAAACAAATCTATCGCTATGTTCCAATCAAAGATTACCCATACGAATACACTAGAAATGAGAATCATCGCTGTCAGCCAATTATTGTAGTCATTTCTAAAGATTCATTGCTTTCTAATTCAAATTATAATATTGCCTCAGGGCATCCTTTTGATATAAATCAACTTTCTGTTGAAACTCAATTTAACGAAACATTAATCAAAAACATACTTTACAAACAAAAAACAAATATTAAATTATCAAAACAATATGTAGAACAAAATTTTAAAATAGGTGATATTTTTTATGTAAAAGTGTATGGTATGAATATGCATTCTACAAAATATTACAACGAAAAAGGACAGATTGTTGAACCGTCAGCCAACGAAGACAATGCTTTATTGATGAAGTTTGAATATACCAACAAAAATTTTTGTAAAAGAATTTTTAAAGATGGAGAAATTGAATCTATTTTAGCTAAAGATACTCTTAAATAATATTTTCAATAAATACAAAAGTAAAACTTTCTCTTTTTTCGCCTTTGTTGGTCTTATTGACCAACAAATCAATGAATTTAAGTAAAATGTTGTGGAAAAATAGTATAATTGCTTTTTGGTAAAAAAACACCAACAAGGGCTGAAAAACTCATTAAGTCATTTCTTATATACAATTTTTATCATTTAATTAAATTAAAATGAAAAATTTACTTATTATATCTCTATTTTTTTTTATATGCAGTTGCAAAGTAGAAAACCTACCTCCAAAAGTTAAAGGTAATGGGGTTTTTTATGGTAATGTAGTTTTAGTGAATGGCATAACAAATGCACCAAGTTTTGTAGATGTAATTGTAAAAGCTAGCAACGAAAACTATGCTTTTATGGATACTACCAACGAAAGTGGTAATTTTAGCATATCTAAATTGCCACGTGGTACTTATGATATCACTTATTCAAAAATAGGTTATTACAATCAAATCACAAGGGGAATTCAAACGAGTGGTAAAGATTCTGTCCCAATAAAATTGTATTGGTCAGTTGATAATAGTATTTCACAATTTTTGTGCAAAAAATTTAACATTTATTTAGATGAGTTTGAAATAGCTGAATCTAATGATTTGGTAACAATAACATCTTTAAAATTTCATGCTGCAAATGAAGATACTAACTCTGTTTATATTTATCCTACTTTTGAATTATGCTCTAAATCTAGTTTTGATTATAAATCTGAAAAAGTATTCACAGATAATGGATTGACACTTAATTACTACTTTAGAGGTAAATTAATTAAACATAATGATAAATTAATGTATACAAACATCTTAGTAAATGGATTTAAATTTCCAATAGTTGATATAAAAACTGGAGATACAATTTTTTTAAGACCAATAATCAATGATTTGCACCAAAAAAATAATATTGTTAAATATTTTATAAAAAAATAATCCTATGAGATTAAACTATATTTCACTACTCATTTTTTTTTCTTTTTCTGATTGCAAAAAACAGGAAGAGCCTCAACCCCAAAAACCATCCATCATTTATGGTTCCATGAAAGGAATAGTAGTATTAAATGGAATGACAGAGGGGTCACCAGTTGAAATAACATCACTATATTGGATTAATGAATTATTTCATGCACACTACCGCAATTTTGTAAACGAAAACTATGAAAATCAATCTGTAAAATATCGTTATCCACTTTCTGGAGGTGGTGTAAAAATAAGTTTGATAAATGGCGAGTTTAATGCAGAAACATTAACAGATACTAATGGTGTTTATCAATTTGATAATGTCCCAGTAGGTGTTTCAAAACTCACTTTTTCAAAAGCTGGTTATGGTAATTATCAACTTTCAGTAACTCTAACAGGTGGTGGAAAAATATCAGTAGAAAATTTTGGTATAATTATGGCAAAAAACTCTTCCAAAATTTTTAAAGAAGAGTTTAACCAGTATTTAGACTTAAACCTTAGTAGCAATGGTTATTTTATAAAAAAAGTAAAAAGTTATGCACCAATAAATGATTTTAATAGTTATAATTACTTTAAAAGTGGTAGATTTTCACCTGTACATTTAGTTCTATCGAAAGATTCATTAGTTTCAGCATCAAACTATGAAGTTTCAACTCCATTTAGAAGTTTCAATCCCTCCATTATTTATTACGAAGAAAATGGGATTGGAGAAATAATAAAAAGTAAGTATCTTTTTGCAAACATAAAAATGTATATTTCTAAATCATACCTTGAACAAAACTTCAAAATAGGAGATTTTTTTTACATAAAATTATATGGAATAAATAACAATTCATCTAAATATTACAACGAAAAAGGACAGATTGTTGAACCGTCAGCCAACGAAGACAATGCTTTATTGATGAAGTTTGAATATACCAACAAAAATTTTTGTAAAAGAATTTTTAAAGATGGAGAAATTGAATCTATTTTAGCTAAAGATACTCTTAAATAATATTTTCAATAAATGCAAAAGTAAAACTTTCCTCACTATCCTTAGACTTGTGTATAGGTTATGTGCATTGTAAACTAAAGATGTGTAATAAATTCTAGTTTCCTCACTCTTCGAAGTCTTCATTAATAAAGTGGCTTTGGGCATATTTACTGACTATTTCTTAGTGTTGGCAAACTCTGAATTGTTAAAACACAAAAAGTCCTTATTTTGTAGTATAAAATTCAAAAATAAATCAGAGATCTGCTGCCGCTTTTACATAGTCAAATAATATGCCAAACATACGAATAAAAAGAATGCAAAAAACTAGAAAGAAGTATAATAACACTTGAAAAGATGAAAGGAATGTATCAAATTGTGACTTAAAACATATAATTCAGTAATAAAAACCGTAAGATTATAAAAAAACAGTAACTATCCCAAAAAAGGTCACTAAGAAAAGAACCTAAAAAAAGCATAGGCATACAAGAAAGAACTAAACAAACTGAGAAGCACAGTTATAAAGAGTTCATTTTAAAGCGAAAAAAATACAAATATAAAACTGTTAAGAAACAAAACAGAACTTACTTAGGTTTTATTTGGGATATTTATAGCCAACCCATTATCTATAAGTAAAAGAATAGAATCCAAAGAAGTGAATAAAAAAAAGTATCGAAAGAAAAAAAATCAAGCGAACAGCATAGTTACAATTTCAAAAAAAATCGAAACTATATACTTTTTGGCCTACAAATGAAGAAAAAGGCATTAAATAGAAATTAAACTTATTTGAAACAGGCTTTAAAAAGTATGATTATAAAAATAGATTCAAAAAAATTTTATAATATAAAAGATTTAGAAAAAAAAATATTTTTTAAAAAAAACAAAACAAACAGATTTAAAGACTAAAAAAAATTGGCAGCTACTTACTCTTGCACATTTTATTGTACTACCATCAGCGTTACTGGGCTTAACTTCTCTGTTCGGAATGGGAAGAGGTGAACACCAGCACTATAACTACCA
>JAAFIH010000061.1 GCA_013297755.1 Cytophagales bacterium | reverse complement strand
TATAATATTGATTTGTTACTTATTTATTTAATCAATGTAATATCTCCTGTGTAGGTATTGTTTTTGGTGCTACCATCGTTGCGTTCGATGAGGTAGTAGTAGGTGCCGGCTGGAAGGCCATTGCCATCAAATTTAACTTTCTCTATTTGGTCGCCACTGGCACTAAATACTTCGGTGCCATAGCGGTTGAATATCGTTACTTTTGATTGGCTTATCAATCTGAATTCGGTCAAATCCCAATAGGCATTCTCTCCTCCATCTCCTGGACGCAAGGCGTTGGGTACGTACTTGCCTATCTTGCATTTCTTAACCAATACTATGGGGGTTTCTACTGTTGCACATGTGCCATTTTTGATTTTTGCTTTGTAGTATTTGTCTAATCCATATTGGTATAGTTCTACTTTGGGCGTTGTCAATACACTTGTTTTGGATGTTGGGCTTTTGTTGCCATCTATTTGCACAAAGCCTTCTCCTGGTGTGGTTGATACATACCATTCAAAATAATCGGCTACTGCATTTGATACTGACACTTCTACGCTCGTTTCGCTGCATATCTCTTCTAAACTTGCCACTATGCCATCAAAAGTCGTGGGCTGGTCTATCAATACGAGTATTGTTTCGCTTTCTACCTCGTTTTTGCATCCATCCATCTTTACATACGCTTTGTAGGCTCGTTTCTCATACAAGGGTGCTGTTGTATATGTTGATGTTGTGCCATCGTCTACTTTCGATATCCCATTCATATATCGCCATACTATGTTGTCGCCCGTGTATGTGGTACTTAATGTTACGCTTGCACCTGCACATGTTTGGGTTGTTGATACTCCTACTCTTCCTACCGATGGGGATACTATCGTTATCACATTCGATACTGTGGTCGTTAGGGTACACCCACCATATATCTCTGTTTTATACAGAATCGTATGTACTCCTGTTGGTGATGTCAATGATACAGCTCCATTTGCATCTATGCTCAACGTAGACGAACTGTATCTGCCTTGGTTGCCATTGTAGTTTGTCGATGACAATGGTGCTATTGTTACGCCCGCTTCTTTGCAATATTTGGCTTCATAGTTTATCACTGGCATACTCTTCGCTTGTGTTATTTCTATGCTGGCCACTGCTTTGGGTACTGCACAGAAGCCATTATCTACGCCTGTTACTGTAATTGTGATATTACTTGCATTGCCTGCATTGGATATCACTATGCTACCATCGCTGTTTAAGAATCCTGGTGGTGCATTAGAGGTGTATGTAGCTCCTACCAAAGGCGAAGATTGTGGTGGGTTGATCTTGTATAGTGGCGTATTGTCATTGCTACAAAACTGGCTCTTGCCATACGTCAAAAATACTTCTTCTGGTTTGCTTACCACTACCCCTGTTATACTTACTCTTATGCTCTCGCAGTTGTTTTCTGTATTGCTGATAAATGCTGTCTTCGTCCCTGATATATTGGTGTTGATCAAAGGGGCTGTGTTGAGTTTGGTTGTTGATTGGGCATTGGCATACCATGTAAGTTTGCCTGTGGCACTGCCTGTAAAGCTCATCACACCTCCCTCGCATACTGTCTGTGGTACTGCTCTACCTGTTGTTGGTGCTTGGGGTATAGCATTCACTGTTATCATCGCTACTGCTGTGGCTGTACATGTTGTGCCTGTATTGCGACCTGTTACTATGTAGCTGCCCGTGGTTGTAGGTACAAACGGTACATTGTCTTGTATGCCATTGCTCCAGGTGTATGTATTGGCTCCTGTGCCTCTTAGGGTGGCACTTTCGCCTGCACATATTACTTGGGTTCCTGTAAAGGATACATTGGGTAGGGCGTATACTTCTACTTGTATCGTTTTGGTGTCCACACAAAGTCCATTCGTACCTGTTACTGTATAGGCTTGGCTCGCTGTTGGGCTCGCTGTTACGCTTGTGCCTGTTGTGGCTGATAAGCCTACATTGGGAGTCCAGCTAAAGCTATCTGCTCCTGATACTGTTAGGGTGGCTCTACCGCCTGGGCAATAGCTTTGGGTACTACTGCTAACTATTGTGGGAGCACTAGGTACGGTTATCGTGGTGCTGCTGCCTGCCGTGGCCTCGCAACTTGGGCTAGATTGGTTGCGTACTCGTGGCGTTAGTGTTGTATTGCCTGCTATGTTTGTAAATGTATTGCCCGTTTGCCAGTCAGTGCCTTCTTTGCTATATTCCAATATTCCTGTGCCTGCTGTGGCTGTTATCGTGATGCTTCCATTTGTGCCGCCACATTGGGTTACATCCGTTTTGGAAACACTCACAACTGTTGGTGATATTGGTGAGGTTATCGTTACATTTACTCCTGTGGCAGAGCATGTTGGGCTGTTTGAATTACGTACTTGTATCGAATAGGTAAGTGCTGTTAGGTTTTCAAATACTGGCGATGGTTGGTAAGAACCCCCATTACTGTATTCTAACATTCCTGTTCCGCCCATCCCTATTATCGTTATGCTACCGCTGTTGGGTGCATTACAGTCTGCAATATTTGTTGCATTTGCACCCGCACTTGGCACTGATGGAGCCGTTATCGTGATAAATCCAACGCCTGAAACCGAACAGGCTACTGCATTTACGTTTCTTGTCATGGCTTTGTAGCTATTCGCTGATGCCGAAAGCCCTGTAAATGTACCTGTAGAATTGCTCCAATCTGTGCCATCTAAGCTATATCTTAAATCGCTTTGGGTTGCATACGTGGCTCTTACGATTATCGTTCCTAGACCTCCTATACAATCTGTAATGGATTGAACTTGACTTGTCAAGTTTGTTGGGCTATTAGGTTGGCTTATCGTTTGGGTATCTACACCTGCCACCGAACAACTTGGGCTCGTTGCATTACGAACTTGTACCGTATATGTGCCTATGCCTAGGCCTGTTATCGTTCCTGTGGTGTTGGGTGGTGTTGCAAAGTTATCTGTGCTATATTCCAACGCTCCATTCACGCCTGTGGCGTTGATCATTATTTTCCCATCGCTTAATCCACAATTTGTCGCATCTACTACTAGGGCACTTGTCAAGGTGGGTATACTTGGGGCTGCTATGATTATCCCTGTTGCAGATGCTACACAACTTATACTGTTTTGGTTTCTTACATACACTGTATAGGTAGCGGCACTTAGATTGGTTACCATACTCGTGGTTGTGGTTACAAAATTGTCTATGCTATACGCTAGTGGTGCTGTGCCACCTGTTACATTGATCGTTATGCTTCCTGTATTTGGATTGCTACACGATACTACATCTACTACTGGGGTACTGGTTATGCTTGGTGCTGTTGGGCTCGTTATCGTTTGGCTCGTGCCTGCTACTGTGATAAATCTGCTATTTGCATTGCGTACATATATTGGATAGCCCGTAGCTGTTAGGTTTGAAAATACATTTGTATTTACCCATGTATTGCCATTTATGCTATATTCTAACCCATGATTGCCACTTGCATTGATTGTAATTGTGCCATCTGCGGCTCCACAATCGCTAACATCGGTTTTGCTAACGCTGGTTATCGTAGGTAAACTATGCACTTCTATCGACAAGGGTCCTGCATATCCAACCCCTGTTACACTCGCTCTTATCTGCCATGTATCTGCCACATTGTAGGTGCCTGTTGGTAGGGTGTTCAATACTGGGGTCGTATTGGCTATCGTTGTCCAGGTCAAGCCATTGTTGCTTGAATATTCCCAATTGGATACTGTTCCTAATAAGCCTGTGATGCTCGTTGGCGTAAAGGTGCCATTAATTACCACTGGACTTGGTACTGTCGTCAATACCCCTACATTCCCTGTTACTATTATCGTTTTACTCGCTGAGGGCGTAGAACTACAAACCCCACTTTGAACTATCGCTCTGTATTCATACGTTCCTACCGCTACTGGGGTGTCATTGTGGGTCGTGCTATTGGATATATTTACAAATCCCCCATTGTTGTAGCTGCGTTCCCAACCTGTTATACTACCTGTGTTATTGATAATACTCATCACTCCTGTACTCGCTCCTAAACTTATAGGGCTGATGCCCCCTGATACACTTCCGCCTACACTTTGTGGATCTATCGTTATCATGGCCGATGTGGTGCTTGCGTTCGCACATACACCATTGCTTACTTCTACTTGATACATCGTATTTTGGGTAGCACTTGAACTAAACGCTGCTGTACTCGTATTGGCTATATCAACCCAACTTAAACCCCCATCTGTGCTGTTCTTCCACTTTTCTATCGTCCCAACATGGTTTTGTAAGTTTAATGTGTAGTTGGTGCCTGTGCATACTGACTGCGTTAATGGGGTTATGTTGCCACTATTGGGTTGTGCATCGACTATTACATTCTTGGCTACACTTGTGCCAACGCCTGATATGCTTACTCTAAATTGATACGTTACTCCTGCGGTGGTTGCCACAAAGTTGCTCAAAAGTGTTGTCGTATTATTTATGCTATTCCAAGTACTATTGTTGGTTGAATATTCCCAATTTGATATCATTCCTGCAAAGCCTGTTAGCGACAAGGTGCCTACATTTGATCCCACACAAATCTGTGTTTTATCGCCTCTAACTTCCCCTGTCGTTCCTACCACATTGATTGTCTGACCTGTGTTGGTTACATTGCTACAAATGCCATTGCTTAGCTCTACTCTATATACATAACTTCCAATCATTGTTGGGGTTGTAGTGTAGCTCGTTTGGCCACTTGTTGATGCTATATTGGTAAATGGCCCTGCATTATAGCTTACTTGCCACTGAACTATGCTGCCAGAATGGCCTGTTAATGCCATAGTTCCTGTACTCGCTCCTAATGTAATGGTAGGACTGCCCCCTGAAACAGTACCTAAAAGTGCGGGGGCTGTAATCGTTACATTCGCTGGTGCACTCATAGCTCCTGTGCAAAAGGATGTCCCTGAAATCGTATATATTACTGCATATACTCCCTCATTCGCTCCTGAAGCTATCGTGCCATTCACTGAATTTATATTTACTCCATTGCTAGGGGTAATTTTAAACAAGCCATTGGATACGCTTGTGCCAACTAGGGTTGTAATATTATCGGTTTTGCATTTGGCTAAGCCTCCATAATTTACTGTGGGTATAGCATTAGAGCCTATCAATGTTACTGTTGTGCCTGTAAGGCTACATGTGCCACCTGTATTACGTATCGCTAGGTTATATATGCCTGTCGAAAGCCCTGTATTGTTGGCCATTGCCCCCCAACTGGTGCCTCCATTCAAGCTATATTGCAACGCTGAACTGCCTGCTGTGGCTGTTATCGCTATCTGGCCATTGTTGGATACACAACTGCTCGGATTCGTGGGCGTGGCACTCACAAATACTGGGGTGCTGGGTGTGGTAAGGCTAAATATTCCTGTTACCGAACACGCTGGACTGCCTGAATTGCGTACATACGCTGTCGCTCCTGTCAGCGTGCCTAGATTTGTAAATATACCCGTTCCATTGGCTGCTGGACCGCCTATAAATCCATACTCTAAAGGGGGGGTGCCACCGCCTCCTACTATGGTTATCGCTCCATTGCTCAACCCACAATTGCTCATGTGTTGCAACATAATCCCTGATATTGTGGGGGTATTGGGAGAAGTTATATTAAATACTGTGCCTGATACACTGCAATTAGGTGAATTTAACAATCTCGCTCTTGGTATAATGTTTGATTGGGCACTACTAAATGCAAATATTTGGCTCGTTTGCCAGTTGCTGCCATCTAGGCTATATTCTATTGTGCCGCTACCGCCTACGCCTGTTAAGGTGGCTCGGCCATCTGAGGCACCACAGCTTGATATGTTTTGGATAGCCCTCGCTACTGAACTCATCCCACTGGGGGCGGTTATCGTATAGCTAAGTCCACTTGCCGTACACATACTAAATCCTTGTAATCGTATCATTGGTACGCCTGTTGTGCTTGTCGTAAATCCAAATACGCCTGTGCTGCTATAGGTGGCTCCGCCATCTCTACTATATTGTAATGTGCCAACTCCTGTACCTGCTATGGTCAGGCCGCCTGTGCCTCCACAATCTGTTATCTGGCTCAAGGTTCTACTCGTAAATGTAGGTAAACTTGGCGTAGTAATACTAAAACTTGAGCCTGTACTCGAACACGTAGACCCTTGGTTGCGTATGGCTATTACTGCTCCTGATAGTGTTGATAAGCCACTAAATGTTGGGCTTGCCTGCCATAATCCGCCATTGATGCCGTATTCATAAATGCCACTGCCACCACTCCCTGATAGCACTACTACGCCATTCGTAAGACCACAATTCGTTATGTCACTCTTGCTTTGTA
>JAAFIH010000060.1 GCA_013297755.1 Cytophagales bacterium | reverse complement strand
TCTATAAATCCTTTAATCGTAAAATGTTCAAGCAATCCCAAAGGAAAGTAATTAGATAAATAAGCCATTTCTAACATCTTTTTTTTTCTACAAAGATAGTCTAATCCCCACAATATGCAAGTGAGCCATTTTTTGTAGCCTATGTAGACTTTATTTATAAAATATTTAAAATAAAATTTACTTAAATTTAGTTTATGTTTTTTTTTGTTTTATATTTGCAAATTCAAAAAGAAATTCAATTACAAATCGTATAAAAGATGTATTTAACAGCTGAAAAGAAACAAGAAATATTTAAAACAAGTAGTATAAGTCAAAAATCTACTGATACTGGGTCTGCAGAATCACAGATTGGCTTATTTACTGATAGAATTCAACACCTTACCCTTCATCTACAAAACAATAAAAAAGATTTTTCTACAAAAATGGGTCTTTTAAGATTGGTTGGTAAAAGACGCAGAATGTTAGATTACCTTTCTGAAAAGGACATCAACCGTTACAGAGCTATCATCGCAAAATTGGGTATTAGAAAATAATATCTATATTAAAATCTCCGTTTTTTTGAAAACGGAGATTTTTCATTTTTATTACTTTAATAAATAATGTTTTTTTACATTATTTAGTTGTATTAACATATATAATGTTATACATTTCATCAATTTCTTAAATCAAATACACTCAAAGACACATAATAAATACAAGATGCTACCAGTAGTTCATACCAAAAAAATAATACTTGCTGACGGAAATGAAATCAGTTTAGAAACAGGAAAATTAGCAAAACAATCAGATGGAGCTGTAGTATTGAGGATGGGTAATACCATGTTGCTTGCCACAGTCTGTACGGCTGCCGATGCAAAAGATGGGGTTGATTTCATGCCTTTGACAGTAGATTATCAAGAAAAATTTGCTTCACTAGGAAAAATACCTGGAGGCTTTCTTAGAAGAGAAGGGCGTTTGTCAGATTATGAAATCTTAGTGAGTAGGTTGATAGATAGAGCTTTAAGACCACTTTTCCCTGATGATTATCATGCAGATACTCAAGTAATGGTAACATTGATTTCAGGCGACAAAGAAACCCAACCTGATGCCCTTGCAGCCCTTGCTGCTAGTGCAGCTTTGGCTGTGTCAAATATACCTTTTAATGGTCCTATATCTGAGGTTAGAGTGGCCAAAGTTGATGGTGTTTTCAAGCTATTGCCTACAACATCTGAAATTGCACGTGCTACTGTAGATTTGATGGTGGCAGGTTCGGCCAAAGACATAGTAATGGTAGAAGGCGAAGCCGATGAAATGTCAGAAGAAGAGATGATTGAAGCCCTAGAATTAGCTCATGCAGCTATCAAACTTCAATGTCAAGCTCAATTAGAATTGTCAGAGTTAGTAGGTTCTACCAAAAAAAGAGAATATTCGCACGAAAAACATGATTTAGAGTTAAAACAAAAACTTACTAATTTGTTGTACCCTAAAGTATATGCTGTTGCTCAAAAAGGTAACCCAAACAAACATGAAAGAGGTTCCGATTTTAAAGCAATTTTAAAAGAGTATTTAGATGCTCTTCCTGCTGATAGCACAGAAAGCAAAGATTTAATTAAAAAATATTACCATGACATTGAAAAAGATGCTTGCAGAAATTTAGTTTTAGATGAACGCAAACGCTTAGATGGTCGTAAATTGGATGAGATTCGCCCTATTTGGTCTGAAATTAATTATTTGCCTGCTGTTCATGGGTCTTCGGTATTTACTCGTGGCGAAACACAATCGCTAACATCAGTAACATTAGGTTCTAAGTTAGACGAGCAACAAATTGATTCTGCTATGTATGCTGGATACAATAAATTTTTATTACATTATAATTTCCCTGGATTCTCTACTGGTGAAGTAAAACCAAATAGGGGTGTAGGTCGCAGAGAAGTAGGCCATGGAAACTTAGCATTGCGTTCTTTGAAAAAAGTATTACCAGCCGAGACTACTTTTCCCTATACAATAAGAGTTGTTTCTGATATATTAGAATCAAATGGCTCTTCGTCTATGGCAACAGTATGTGCAGGTTCGTTAGCTTTAATGGATGCAGGAGTACCAATCAAAAGTGGCGTTTCTGGGATTGCCATGGGATTGATAACAGATACCAAAACTGGAAAATATGCAGTATTATCAGATATTCTTGGCGATGAGGATCATCTTGGCGATATGGATTTCAAAGTTGCAGGTACCAGCAAAGGTATTACTGCATGCCAAATGGATATAAAAATAGATGGACTTTCGTTTCAAGTAGTACGTGAAGCACTAGCACAAGCCAAACGTGGCCGTGAGCATATTTTAAATGAAATGAATAAGACTATTTCTACGCCAAAAGCTGATTTAAAATCTTTTGCTCCACGAATGGTAACTATGTTTATTGAAAAAGAATTTATAGGAGCTATCATAGGCCCAGGTGGTAAGATTATTCAAGAAATGCAAAAAACAACAGGTGCAGTTATCAATATAGAAGAGATAGATGGCAAAGGCAAAGTGAGTGTTTCGGCTACGAATGGAGATGCTTTGGATGCAGCATTAGCTAAAATCAAAGCTATAGTTACAGTACCAGAAGTTGGCGAAATATACGATGGAGTGGTAAAAGCTGTTCAAACTTATGGTGCATTTGTAGAATTTATGCCTGGAAAAGATGGATTGCTACACATCTCTGAAATAAAATGGGAACGTGTAGACAACATGGATGGCATACTAGAAGTTGGAGAAAAACTAAAAGTTAAACTTATAGATATAGATCCAAAAACGGGTAAGTATAGACTCTCAAGAAAAGTTCTTATTCCTAAACCAGAAAATGCTGTTGCATAATATAAACCATTATTTTATTAGAGTAGTTTAATTTTATCATTCAATAATTACATTCCTATTTAAAGATAGATGAGACAGCTAAAAATAAGCAAGCAAATAACTAACCGTGAGAGTCAGTCACTAGATAAATATTTACAAGAAATTGGTAAAGTAGACCTGCTTACACCAGACGAGGAAGTAGATTTGGCCAAAAGAATCAGAGAGGGCGACCAGTATGCCCTCGAAAAATTAACTAAAGCCAACCTAAGATTTGTTGTGTCAGTGGCCAAACAATATCAAAATCAAGGACTTTCGCTAGGAGATTTAATTAATGAGGGTAATTTGGGATTGATTAAAGCAGCTCAAAGATTTGACGAAACACGTGGTTTTAAGTTTATATCCTATGCCGTATGGTGGATACGTCAGTCTATTTTACAAGCCTTGGCCGAACAATCTAGGATTGTAAGATTGCCATTGAATAGGGTAGGCTCTTTGAATAAAATTTCTAAAACTTTTTCAGAGTTAGAACAAAAGTTTGAAAGAGAACCCTCGCCAGATGAGTTAGCAGAAGTACTTGATGTATCAACTTCCGAAATAGTGGATACTTTGAAAATATCAGGTCGCCATGTGTCTATGGATGCACCTTTCGTGCAAGGTGAAGAGAATAGTTTATTGGATGTTTTGGCAGGCGATGATTCTGAGACGCCAGATGGTGGCCTTATTACTGATTCGCTCAGAAAAGAAGTAGGTCGAGCACTACACACACTTACACAACGTGAAGCAGATGTAGTCATGCTTTATTTTGGATTAAATGGTGAACACGCCATGACGCTAGAGGAAATAGGCGAAAAGTTTAATCTTACCCGAGAAAGAGTAAGACAAATCAAAGAAAAAGCCATACGCAGACTTAGGCATACATCAAGGAGTAAAGCCCTTAAACCTTATTTAGGATAATAATATGCAAAAAAACGCTTCAAAAGCATTTTTTTGCATATTAATTTTTCTATCATTGCATTTTTAAATACATTTTTTGTTGAATATCATTTTTAAAATATACTTAATTTTTAATTTGTAAATAATTATTACTTATTTTGAAATAGTAAACATTAAAAAGTAGCATCTTGTTAAGAAAAGAATTTTGTAAAAAACTGGGTTTAGCAAGTATTTTTGGATTAATCAATACAGATGTATCCGCTTTTGATGGATTTTTGTATATGCCAAATATACAATTGGTAGGATTAGAAAAACCTTTTCTTTGTGGAAGCACTTATTTATTGGTACCAGAAGCATTCGAGGCCTTTGAAAATATGCGAAAGGCAGCCCAAAAAGATGGTCTTATACTATGGGGAACATCAGGATATAGATCATTTCAAGCCCAAAAGTCTATTTGGAATCAAAAATTTTTAAAACTTAAAGCTGATTTTCCTACTTACAAAATCGAAGACATAGTAAATTGTATTATAGAATATACAGCAGTGCCTGGCACTTCTCGGCATCATTGGGGTACAGATATTGATATTGTAGATGCTTATGGTTATCAACACGACCAACCACTCGTAGAAGAAAATTATGAACCCAAAGGCGAATACCAATATCTCAATTATTGGCTTTGCAAATATGCCAATGATTTTGGATACGCTCAAGTTTACACACCAGCAAAAGAAAGAACAGGTTTTAAATATGAGCCTTGGCACTATTCATATTATCCAATATCAAAGAAAATATTACACCAAATATCTGATTATTCTTTTGAAAATATTTCTGCTTTGGATACTGTTTTGGGATATAAGGCTTTGAATAAGGTTTTTTTTGAAACATATATCAAAGATTATATGTTTGGTATTGATGATAAATTGATATAATTATTTTTAAAAATAGTACATATTTATATTTTAGGTTTCATTTCAAATCAAGTTTTTAAATTATTAATGTTTTTTTTTAAACATGGCTTAAATTGTAAATAGATTAAAATTTAGTTCTATTTTAATTTTAAATTACTAATAAATTGAAAAAATATTTGGTAAATTACATTTGAATTTAAAAATAAAATCAATTTATTTTCTGTAATTCTTTGAAATATTACCAAAATGAATAACTTTACATTCCCATTTTGAAATAGCATTTATGATAACAGCAGATTTAGCAAACATAAGAATAGAAAAGAATAATTTTTCGAGTATAAAATCAGTAGATTTTAATGCTCTTGATTTTGGTAAATACCATTCAGATCACATGTTTTTTGCTGATTACAATAATGGCAAATGGCACGACATGCGTATAGTGCCTTATCAAAATATATCTTTGAGTCCTGCAACGGCTGCTTTGCATTATGGACAGACAGTTTTTGAGGGATTTAAAGCACATAAAGCCAAAAATTCTTCAGATATAATTTTGTTTAGACCCGACAAACATTGGGAAAGAATGAATAAATCTATGGCTAGAATATGTATGCCACCCATTCCTAAAGATATTTTTATGGATGGAGTAATAGAAATGGCCAAGATTGATAGAATTTGGGCACCAAGTCAAGAGGGATGTTCGTTATATTTTAGACCATTTGCTTTTGCAATGGATGCTTTTATTAGAGTAAAACCATCTGAAAATTACTATTTTATAGTTTTTTGTTCTCCAGTAGGAGCTTACTTTGCTGGGAAATTAAATGTAAAAATTGAAACTGAATATGTACGTTCGGCCGTAGGTGGTATAGGATTTGCCAAATCTGGCGGAAATTATGCAGCTTCATTATTGCCTGCCAAAAAAGCAGCTGTGGATGGTTATCAACAAATTATGTGGACAGATGCCAAAGAACATAAATATATTGAAGAAACTGGTGCCTCAAATGTCATGTTTTTGATTGATAATGTTCTAGTAACACCAGAGCTTAGCTCATCGATTTTAGATGGAGTTACTCGTGATAGCATAATTACTTTGGCCAAAGACATGAATTATAAAGTAGAAGAAAGGAAAGTTTCGGTTGATGAGATAATTTTGAGTTTAAAAAATAATTCAATGCAAGAGGCCTTTGGCACTGGCACAGCTGCAGTCATTTCTCCAATATCAATTATCAATTATTTGGGGGTTGATTATACAGTTCCATCGCCCAAATCAGATGGATTTTCGGCAAAAGTTTCTAAAATTTTAAATGACATAAAATATGGACTTGTAGAAGATCCTTATCATTGGACTATCAGAGTATAATATTAAAAAGTCATTTTAAATATGATAGAATGACTTTTTTTCTTAACTAAATACCTTCAATGTTGTGCTAAAACATAATTATTTGTTTGTTTTTATAATTTTTTTTATTTCAAATTGTGATTTAGTAAGAAAAAATGAGTATGATTTAATAGAAATACCTATTAATTTTGAAAGTGAGCTTCCAAAAAGAATATCTTATTTGGAAAAAATGCAATCTCAATATCCTAAAAATAGTCATATTCCATTTTTGCTTTCAAAATTATATTTAGAGTCTAATCAACCTCAAGAGGCACTTATTGCTGTAAAAAAATCAATTTCTTTATCTTCCATTACAAAGAAGCAGCTTTTAGTTTTAAGTTCGTGTTATTTTAAATTAAATGATTTTGAGAAATCTTTTCAAATTATTCAAAAATTGAATACCCAAGATTTAATGGATATCCAAAACTTAGACGAGATTATAGCTATTTATATGAAATTGTATAAATATAAAGAATTAGAGAAATTACTTTTATCTCTACCTAAAAGTAATAAGTTAAACATTATTATTGAAAATAATAGAACAGAAATTTACCTTGTTCAAAAAGATACTTTAGCTGCAATAAAAAATATTGAATCAATTTTAGTAAAAAATCCTACTAATTTTACATTACAGGAACAGTTAAATGAATTGTATTTTGCTACAAAGCAATATCATAATGTAATTAGGGGCTGCTGAAAAACTCACAAAACCCTATTTAGAATAATTCTATTTTGATTAAAAATAAGCCATCCAACACTATCTACTAAAGTAATAAATATTTGTAATTTTATTACTAATTTGGCATACAAATTTAACCCCGCCATTTTGACGAGGTTCAAAATTAAGATGATGGATGCTATCCAAGACTGAGAAGTTTCTTTGAGACGTGCTTTGA
>JAAFIH010000006.1:84801-143514 GCA_013297755.1 Cytophagales bacterium | reverse complement strand
GATAATCAGGCACTTATAAATTATTGGTATCGAAAATAAATTAAAAATACTCTAAAATAGATGAAAAAACTAAAAAATTAGGTTAGAATTTCGGTTTTTGGGGTAGGGTAAATACAAGTTGGGTTAAAAATTATTCTTTTCAAAATATTAGTTTTTTTATGCTTACGATGTTGTAATAAAACAATACTTCTAATACATCCATTACTTAATCATTTTTTATTATCTCTGTCTTAGTTTTTCTCCAAAAGAAAAAGATAATTTGAATGTTAATTAAACAACATTGATTATTAAAATCTAATTTTTTTAATTTATTTTAAAACTATATAAAATAAAATGATAGATTGCACTTTGTTTACAGATAACTTACATGCCATGTCAATATTAGACTTTTTTTTAAGCCCTACCAAGAAAAAAGGTAAATCACATCTCAAAAACTTGATGATAATGGCCATGGCCGATGGCGTATTAGACGACAACGAGTACCAGTTTCTCAAAAATATAGCTTCCAAATACGAAATTTCGCACAACGAAGTAGATAAACTTAAATTATTGATTCAAAAAAAAAATAATTTTGATATAGACTCAAACATACATCGATTTGACCAAATCTTCGACCTTGTCAAAATGATGATGGCCGATAACCATATAGACGCCCGAGAACTCAAAATGTGCAAAGTATTTGCCGTGAAAACTGGTTTTTCATCAACTATTGTAGACGAATTAGTTGATACTATCATTCAAAATATTACTATTGGTAACAATTTAGAAGAAACCAAAAAGCGACTTTATTTTTTAATTAAATAGTAATATTATTTTTGTTTATAATTTTTTTGAATTCACACTTTCGGTTTTTTTTAATTTAGTATGTAAAATAATAGAAATTAAATTATTATTTTTTTAAATCAAAAATTTTGAATTTATTGTTTTCAACATTTATTATCTAAATTGATTTTTTTTTGGCAAAACACTTATTTCATAGTATATTTACATTCTAAATGTACTAATTCTTAGCATTGGATTAAAAAATATTATTTTTCTATTTTTAAATCCATTTTTTTTAAAAAAAATGAGCGAAATATCAGAAGAGATAAAAGGGGATAGCAAAAGCTATGGTGCCGATAGTATACAGGTACTCGAAGGCTTAGAGGCTGTTCGCAAAAGGCCTGCCATGTATATTGGTGATATTGGTATGAAAGGCTTTCATCACATGATTTGGGAAGTGGTAGACAACTCCATTGATGAGGCTCTTGCTGGCCACTGCGATACTGTTAATGTAACCATTCACGAAAATAATTCAATTACGGTCGAAGACAACGGCCGAGGTATCCCTGTAGATTTGCATGTAAAAGAAAATCGATCTGCCTTAGAGGTTGTGCTTACTGTGTTACACGCTGGTGGTAAATTCGACAAAGATTCTTACAAAGTATCTGGTGGATTGCATGGTGTGGGCGTAAGTTGTGTAAACGCTTTGTCTCAATTATTATATGTAAATGTATTTAGGGATGGCAAAATATACGAACAGGAATACTCCAAAGGAGCTCCAAAATATCCTGTAAGAGAAATTGGAAAAACCGATAAAAGAGGCACAAAAGTGCATTTTTTGGCTGATGATACTATTTTTACAGTTACTGAATACAAATACGAAACGGTAGCCTCTAGATTGAGAGAACTATCATTTTTGAATAAAGGAATAACGCTTACCCTGACCGATTTAAGAAATATTGGCGAAGACGGCAAACCACAATACGAAGTGTTTTATTCGACACGTGGGCTTATCGAATTTGTAGAATATTTGGATAGTACAAGAGAAAAATTAATTCCAGAGCCTATTTATGTTGAAAATACTAAATCGGCAATCCCAGTAGAAATTGCTATTTTATATAACACTTCTTATGGCGAAAATATATGTTCTTATGTCAATAATATCAATACCATAGAGGGTGGCACGCACGTGTCGGGTTTTAGAAGAGCCTTGACAAGAACCCTAAAATCGTATGCCGACAAATCTGGAGCTTTAGAAAAAGCGAAAGTCGAAATCAGTGGTGATGATTTTAGAGAAGGATTGACTGCCATAATCTCTATAAAAGTACAAGAACCTCAATTTGAAGGCCAAACAAAAACCAAATTAGGCAACAACGAAGCCATGGGAGCCGTAGATGTGGCCGTAGGTGAGGCTTTGCAAATGTACCTAGAAGAGCACCCCAAAGAGGCCAAAATGATTGTGCAAAAAGTAGTTTTGGCAGCACAAGCACGCATAGCAGCACGCAAAGCTAGAGAAATGGTGCAACGCAAAAGTGGATTGTCAGGCATGGGATTGCCAGGCAAACTAGCCGACTGCTCCGAAAATGACCCAGCCAAATGCGAAGTATATTTGGTAGAGGGCGACTCGGCAGGTGGCACCGCCAAACAGGGACGCAGCCGCCATTTTCAGGCCATTATGCCCTTGAGAGGTAAAATATTGAACGTAGAAAAAGCCATGGAGTACAAAATATACGACAACGAAGAAATCAAAAATATGATGATGGCTCTGGGTGTGCGTATAGGAACTGTAGATGACGAAAAAGAACTAAATCTAGAAAAATTGCGCTACCACAAAATAATTATCATGACCGATGCCGATGTAGATGGTAGCCACATAAGAACGCTTATTCTTACTTTCTTTTTCAGATATTTACGTTCGCTCATTGACAATGGATACGTATATATAGCACAACCACCCTTATATTTGGTAAAAAAAGGAAAAGAAGAAAAATACTGTTGGACCGAAGTTCAACGTGAGCAAATTGTAAAACAAATGGCAGGCGAGGGCAAAGAGGATTCTGTGCATATACAACGCTATAAAGGTTTGGGTGAGATGAATGCAGAGCAACTTTGGACTACAACCATGGATCCTGCCAAGCGTACATTAAAACAAGTAACCATAGAATCTGCTGCTGATGCCGACCACATTTTCTCAATGCTCATGGGCGATGAGGTGGCTCCTCGTAGAGATTTTATAGAGAAAAATGCCAAATATGCAAGAATAGATTCTTAGAAAATATTAGGACTTTTGGAAAGTTTATAACCTTTTTTTGTTTATGTTGTTTATAGAATGTACTATTAAATAATACATTCTATAAATTTTAGATTTATTAATATGAGATTATTTTTAATATTATTACTTTTACAAATTAATTTATTTGCAAATAATGATTTTAGTTTAGGAGTCAAAGGTGGATTAGTTTTTTCTGGATATAGCTATCCATATATGTTTGAAGAATATACTTCTCAAGGATTAAAAATTGGAGGATTGGGCGGCTTATTTTTAGAAAAAAAAATTAAAAATAAATTTTATTTACAATCTGAAATACTTTATGCTGTTAAAGGAACAGATTTTGTAAATTTATCTTATATTGAATTGCCTTTATTTATAAAGTATAAAATAAAAGATAAGATAGGTATTGCTTTTGGGCCATATATTGCTTATTCAATATTAGTTTCAGAAACAGGAAATCATCCTTTTTCTTTTTCTGCTTTAAATAATTCTATTGATTTTGGATTAAATTTAGATATTTCAACTACAATTTCCAAAAAATTAGAGATAGGTGTTAGACCACAATTAGGTTTTGTAACAGTGTTAAAAACTGATTTTTTCACTAAAGATGGATTACCAACAGGACAATCAGGATATAATAACATAGGTTTCTCTTTCTATCTTGGATATAGATTCTTTAGTAAATAGCTTATTTTAAAATATTAGATTCTTTTTCTTTAATAAATTAATTCGTAAAAAATGAAATCACTCGTTAAATTTTTATATATTTTATCCATTATTTTTTTTTTTTTAAATATCATATTTTCTTATTATCAATTTCCTGATTATGTGGCCGTTGGCCTTGATGCCACAAATGGTCTAAAAGAATTTAAGTCTAAGTCGTTTTTATTTTATGCAGGGTTGATATTATTTTTTATTATCAATATGCTTGTGCTGATTGCCAAAAAAGTAATTTTTGGTGTTCCGTTTTCTTTGTTTCCATTGCCCAACAAAAGTTTTTGGCTTTCATCGGCCGACCATAGAGAGGGCTTGGTGCAAGCACATTTTGTATGGCTCAATAGTTTTGCTACTTTTTTTAATGTTTTTCTGGGTTGTTTGTTTTTGTTTTTATACCTATTAAATGTAGTTGAATTTAGTACTTTTCATAGTTTCGGCATCATTGTATATGTGTTTATGGCTTTGCTTTCGGGTTGGTGGTTGCTTTTACTTGGGCGTTTGTATATTAATAAAATAGAGTTATAAAAGTAATAATTCTTTATAATAATCTATTAAAAAGCCCATCCTACAGAAATACCAAACCTAAAGGGGATGTACCAATTATTTTTAAAAATATCATTAAAAATAGCATCTTTATCTTTTGTTCGGCTATAATTTGGTGTAATTATCTTGTAGCCTATACCTATACCCATAAAAATATCTACCGAAATACCACTTTTGTATTGTTTGTTCATAAATCTATCTCCTATCACAAGTACAAGCTCGTGGCTGTTTTCTACTACTTGTACTATTGATTTTTGAATGATAGAGGCCGTAGTATCTGTATAGTTTGAGGCATATTTTAAGTTTCTATACCTATATTCGCCTCCCATGTAGGGTCGCCCAATAAAATCTTTATTACTAAAATATTTTTTAAACCTTACACCATATCCTAAACCTTCATTAAAAATTTCTCTATCGAATAGCTTTGCAGGATTTTTGAAGAATGGAGATTTATAGTAAGTTAATGATAATTCTAATCCAAATTTTTCTTGTACATAATATTCAATAAAAATGGGTAGGCCACCTGACAAGAATTGAACTGGATCAGTGCCAATAATAAAAGTTTTGTAAATATTAGGATCAGGCTTATAGAGTAATATTTTTTCAAAAATGTTTTTCTTTTTAGGTTTTGGTGGAATTTTAGATACAGGTTTTCCAGCAATGGTAGTATTTTGTGGCGGCACAATATAGGGTTGTGTATGAGTAGCATTATCATCGTCTATTTCTGATGTTTTGTAAAACCCAGCTAGAGTACCATCTTTTTTATACAATCGCCAAACCCCAACTTTAGCACCATTTCTTAACATGCCTTCTGTCTTTTTTTTGCCATCTATATACATGCCAGTGTACCACCCTTCTCCATTAGAATATTGACATTCGCCTTCTTTGAAAAGTTCGTTTTCGTAATAAAAAAGCCATAAACCATCGTATTTTCCGTTTACAATATTACCTTTTGCTTTGAGCCGTCCGTTGGAGTGATATTCTATATATTGGCCATTTCCTTTATCATAATTGGCTTCAGCTTTGAGTTTGCCATCAGGGTAATACATTTGCCAAAATCCATCTTTTATACCATCTTTTTCGCCACCTTGAGCTTTTAATTTGCCGTTGTCGTAGTAATATTTCCAAATTCCAATGGTTTTTCCTTGGTCGTACTCACCTTGTTGTGATAAAGAATCGTTTTCGTAATAAAATTTCCAATTTCCTACCTTTATACCTCTTTCTTCATTTCCAGTAGATTTCAATTTGCCAGAAGGATAGTAATATTTCCAAATACTATCACTTTTATTATTTTTAATCTTTCCTTGCATTTTTATTACTCCATTAGGATAATTTTCGGTGTATAAACCAATTCCTTTAAAATAAAGTGCAGTAGCTTTTTGGTTACCGTCTTCATTAAAATATTTCCAAAGACCTTCATTTTTGTCGTTTTCTATGCTACCCTCACTTTTAATATTACCATCTTCATTATAAAAACGCCAAAATCCATTTTTCTTACCCTTAGTCATGTTTCCTTCCATGCTTTTTTTTCCATTTTCATAATAGAATATCCAATGACCTTGATTAAAAAAATTATTAATGATTCCCTCCATTTTTAGATTACCATTTTGATAAAAATATTCCCAGTAATCTGTCGCTTGACTTTTGGTGTAAAATCCTACAGTTTTTACTTTACCATCTTGGTAATATGTTTTATACAACCCATCCAACACAGAAGTATCGTTGCTTAGGGTATGATATAATTCTTTGATTTGTGTTTTATCGTTGTCATAATAGTTTTTAATTTGTTTTCGTTGGCCAAAAACATGTATTGAGGATAAAAAAATAAAAAATAAAGGCATTAGTTTTGCCATGATTGTTTTCATAGTCTTGTTATGTTACAAAGTTCTACATTAATTATTAATAGTTGATTATGGATGTTGATTTTTTTTAAACCTTTTCCAAAAAAACATTGTAAAAAATTGTAACATATTTTATTACATCAAGTATTAAAGGATATAATGAACGAACTAAAATTAACATATATTATAAAATTAAATTTTGCATAATTGGTTGATTTCAAATGGGTTTATGTATCAAGATAAATCAAATAATAGCATAGTTTTGATTTTCAAAAAAGTAATAAATTTTAAATAAGATTAATTATGAAAATATTAGTATGTATCACACATGTGCCTGATACTACATCAAAAATTACATTTACTGACAATAATACAAAATTTAATACCCAAAATGTTCAGTTTATTATTGGCCCTTACGATGAGTATGCCCTTGCTAGAGCCGTAGAATTAAGAGATGCACAGGCAGGAAGCTCGATCACAGTTTTGCATGTGGGAACGGCAGAAAGCGAAAATACCATTCGCAAAGCCCTAGCCATTGGTGCAGACGATGCCATTAGAATTGATGCAGAGCCGCTAGATGCCATGTTTGTAGCTACCCAAATTTCTGCTATTGCCAAACAAAACAAATATGATTTGATTTTGATGGGGCGAGAATCTATAGATTTTAATGGAAACATGGTACATGGATTGGTGGCCGAAATGCTACAAATTCCAGTGATTTCGCCTATTATGAAACTTGATATTACTGGAAATATAGCTACTATGCACAAAGAAATTGAAGGTGGAAAAGAAGTTATAGAATGTCAAATGCCCTTGGTGGCTGGTTGCCAAGAGCCTATTGCAGAATGGAAAATACCAAATATGCGTGGTATCATGTCGGCCAAATCGAAACCCTATCAAGTAATAGCACCTGTAGAAACACAAAATGTAGCACTCACTTTGAGTTACGATTTGCCTGTAGCCAAATCTGGGTGTAAAATGATAGACGCTTCTACACCTGAAAAACTATTTGAATTACTCAAAAATGAAGCAAAAGTTTTGTAAGTTATAGGTTATAAGTTATAAGTTATGAATTTTCTTCTGTATAATCAAACTGTTAAACATTTAAAAGCATTTTGTCATTGAGTCTTTGGCATATTAAAATAAATTAATTGGGTTAATATTTTTGAAAGTTATTTATAATAATTACTAAATTTGACATGATTTCTTGGTTTATTTTGTTATAAAAAAAAATATTATTACTATTAATAAATAAATAAAATGATACTTTCTTATATTGAAATCGCTGATGGAGACATCAAAAAAACATCTTTAGAAGTTGCTCAAATGGCAGCTGAATTAGCCAAAAAAATGGGAGACTCAGCTTTGGCCATTGCTATTGGCAAAGCAGATGTGACCAAACTAGCTTTGATTGGCAACTATGGTATTTCTACATTAATTTATGTTGATACAGATGTATCTATTAGTAAGAATATTGCTACTTTAGTTGCAAATATTGCTACCAAGAATAATGCCTCTACAGTCATATTCCCAAAATCTATCATGGCTGATGCTGTGGCAGCATCTGTGGCCATCAAAATTGATGCAGCTATTGTAAACAATGTGGTCGAAATACCTGATACTGCTAATGGTTTCAGTGTAAAACGAAGCATATATACTGGCAAGGCTTTTGCAAAAGTAGAAATAAAACAAGCCAAAAAAGTACTTGTTTTGCGAAAAAATGCCATTTCTACGCAACCAACTAGCGATATTGCTAGTGTAGAGACTTATAAAGAAGATATTAGTACTAATCATTTAAAAATTACGGAAACGAATAAAACTAAAGGCGATATATTACTAACTGATGCAGAAATTGTAGTTTCTGGTGGTCGTGGACTCAAAGGGCCAGAAAACTGGCACTTGATCGAAAATTTGGCAAAAGCCCTGGGTGCTGCCACAGGCTGCTCTAAACCAGTATCTGATATGGATTGGCGACCTCACCACGAGCATGTGGGCCAAACGGGCGTAAAAGTAGCTCCAAATATATATTTCGCAGTTGGTATTTCTGGGGCCATTCAACATTTGGCAGGTGTCAATTCTTCAAAAATATTGGTTGCAATCAATACTGATCCTGAAGCTCCTTTTTTCAAAGCAGCCGACTATGGTATAGTAGGCGATGCCTTTGATATATTGCCAAAACTTACTTTAGCAGCAAAAAATTATAGATAAATATACTTTGATTGAATCTTAAATTTGTACTAATATTATTTTGCTTTGTAAACTAATATTTATTACCCTCAAATTCTTTGAGGGTAATTTTTTGTTTGATATAGAAATATGTTTACTTTTTATAAAACCAATCAGAATGGCTTTCCATGAGTATTTTTTATAATTAAAGTTACTATTTTAGGGAAATATTTTAAAACTCCAACTACTATATTTGTAATAAAAATCTTACCAAACATGTACTGAATCCAACGTCCAACAAATAATCTGGTTTTGAAGTTTTTTCTCCAAACAGATTGGTAATTTTTTTCTAAAATGGCTCTATTAAAATCATTTTTGAAATAAAAATCAACTTCGCTAGCTAGCAAGGTGGCAGCGTGCATGGCCATACTCATACCATTGCCACAAAGTGGAGCTATCAGCCCTGCACTATCGCCACAAAATAAGATATGATTTTGAACCAAAGTTTTTTCTGAAAAATTTATTTGAGCAATAGTTACTGGTTTGGCAAATAAAAATGTAGCTGTGGTAAAATATTTTCTTAAAAATTCGTTTTTGAAAAGCACGTTTTTTTCCATATTTTCAATAGTGCCATATTTTTTTAGATTTTCAGCAGTGGTGATATAACACATACAAGTGATGTCGTTTTCGACTCTTGATATGCCACAATATCCATCTTCAAAATTGTGTAATTCTATCAAATCGTTGTCAAAAGGCAATTTTAGATGGTATTTTACACCTATAAAATTTCGTTTACTTTTGGCTGGATTTATGATAAAATTTCTATTAAATCTTACATCTAGGTTTGAGCGTTTGCCAAAAGCACCTACACAAATGTTGGCCTTATATTTTTGATTAGAAGTATCAATTTCAAAAAAATTGTTATGAAATATTACATCGTTTACGGGTGTTTTTTCGAGCAATGTTACTCCTTCTTTTGTGGCAATCTTTGCTAAAGAATAGTCTAATAAATAACGACTAATACCAAACCCACCCAAAGGTAATGATTGGCTCAAATAAGTGCCACTGGGCGAGCTGATACCTATTTTTTTGATTATTGGTATTTTCAGAGCATCAATAGAAATGCCAAGTTGAGTAATAAAATCTAAACTTTCGAGGCTAATATACTCTCCACAAACACGATGCAAAGGGTAAGTTTCTTTTTCAAAAAGGATAACAGAATAGCCTTTTCGAGCCATTAATATAGCAAAACTAAGGCCAGAAAGTCCACCACCAACAACAGCAATTTGATACAAACAAATAAGATTTTGAGTAAATGTACTCAAAATTATTAAAAAAACACTAATATACTTTTAAAAAACACATTTTGAATTGATTAAAACTGTGTTATTTATTAATTTAGGTTTTGTTTCACAAAATAAATTGTCAAATGGATAGAAATTCCAAATTTTTATTAACTTTACTTTATGTTTGAAATATTACATTACGACTATGCCATCAGAGCCCTCATTGCTGCCTCAGTAGTAGGAATTACTTGCGGTATTTTGGGTTGTTTTGTTATCCTCAGGCGTATGGCCTTGATTGGCGATGCACTTTCGCATGCTATTTTGCCTGGCGTAGTCGTTGGATTTATGCTTTTTGGCCATAATCCTTTGGCTATTTTTGCTGGAGCGGTGTTGGCAGGGTTGCTTACTTCTGCTCTTATTACTTGGATTCAACACAATTCTATTACCAAAGACGATGCATCCATTGGAATTGTATTCACGGCCATGTTTGCACTTGGCATTATAGGAATATCTTGGCTTACCAAAAAACAAGGCATACACCTTGATATGAAAGATTTTCTTTTTGGTAATGTTTTGGGTGTTTCCGATGCCGATTTGTGGCTCACTGGTATCATTGGAATTTATGTAGTTGCTAGTATCTTTTTATTTTTTAAATACTTTTTTATTACTACTTTCGACCCACTTATTGCTCTCACTATTGGTATATCTGTGGCAGTGGTGCATTATTTTTTAATGTTTTTGTTATCGCTTACTATAGTTGCTTCGTTGCAATCAGTAGGGGTAATTTTGGTAGTAGCTATGCTTATCATACCTGCATCTACGGCTTATTTACTTACTGATAAGCTCAAAAAAATGGTTATTTTATCTGGAATTATAGGTTTTGTGTCGGCAACTTTTGGTTTTTTAATAGCAGCATCCTATGAAACCACACCAGGCCCAGCCATGACACTTACGGGGGCTTTTTTGTTTGGTGTTTCGTTGCTTTTTTCTCCAAAACGTGGCGTTATAGTAAGATATTTAATGAAATTAAGAAAAAAATACGTCATTCAACAACAAGATTTATTAAAGTATATTTATAAAAACAATGTATTAAATAATCTTACTTTTGAACAAATAAAATTTGAAGCCAATTTTGTATCTAATGGTTTGTTAAGATTGCATTTATTGCATTTGAAATACCACAAACATATAAATTACACCAAAAATATTGTCAAACTTACATCAAGTGGAATCCACGAGGCCGATATTTTGATTCGTGCCCACAGGGTTTGGGAAAGTTACTTGGTCAATCAAATGAATGTACCAATGGATAAAATTCACGAATCTGCAGAAGCGCTCGAACATCTGCTTCCTCGGCATTTTGTAGATAAAATCGAAAAAGACTTAGGCTATCCATCCAACGACCCACATGGCTCGCCAATCCCAAAAATAAAATATACAAGTTCAAAACTTACCCAATTAAGCGTAGGCCAGTCTGGAATTATATCAGAAAAACAAACAGATGCTTTGAAAGAATTGTGGAAATTAGGAATTTTGCCTCATACTAACTTTGTAGTACAACAAATTGGCACGCAATCCGTTACAATACGAGTAAATCAAGCTGAGGTAGAAATAAACATTGTTGATGCCGAAAAAATAAACGTAAAAATTTAAACTTTAACTATCATAATATTACTAAAAAATGAAAATTACAATATCTAAATCAATCGTAGTAGCTATATTCGTTTGTTTTTTAATGGGTTTTAAACCAGCCGAAAAATCGCCCATCAATTGGATAAGTTTTGAACAAGCACTGGAAGAATCAAAAAAATCGAAACGTAAAATTTTTATAGATGTATACACTGATTGGTGTGGATGGTGCAAAAAAATGGATGCCTCTACATTTAGTAACCAAAAAATGGCTGATTATGTCAATAAAAAATATTATGCTGTAAAATTAGATGCCGAAAGCATGAAAACATTTGAATATAAAGGAAAAAGAATGAGCGAAAGAGAATTGGCAGGGCAAATTTTTCAGGTTACCTCTTACCCAACAACAGTATATTTAGACGAAAATTTTGAAATGTTATCGCCAGTTCCTGGCTATTTAGATGTGCCTACTTTCGACAAAATTATCAAATTTTATGGCGAAGATGTGTTCAAACGACAATCTTGGCAAGATTTTGAGGCCACTTACAAGCCAAGTAAATAAAATTCAAAATTTATAAGTATGACTTCAATATTTTAAAATAATAGTTTATTTTAAATCATACATTTTGTTATTTTACGCATAAATTTACTTTTTACGAAATTTTATGCTTTTTTAAAATCTTAAATTTATATTGTTTTCATAATTCTACCATCTGGTTTAGTTATGTTGGTAATAAAAAAACAAATTTTATATAATGGATAATGCGTGATATTACATCCAAAATTAGTTCACTGAGAATAGCAACTGCCACTGCTACAATTTTTTGTACTAAGGAAACACTAGTATTGATTGAAAATAATGAAATTCCAAAAGGAAATATTTTTGAATTTGCCCGTTCGGCAGGATTTTTTGCTGCCAAAAAAACAGACCAATTATTACCTCATTGCCATCCAGTGGGTATCGATAGTATGGATATGGATTTTGAGATAAATCATAATCCTGCAAGAATATCGATTAAATCTACTTTGAAATTTATAGGAAGAACAGGTATAGAGATGGAAGCCCTTACTGGAGTGTCAGTAGCAGCCCTTACTATTTATGATATGCTAAAGCCTGTGGACAAAGAACTGGTAATAGGAGAAATAAAATTGATAGAAAAAAAAGGTGGCAAATCTGATAAAAAGTATTTTAATACACCGCCAAATTGTGCAGTTTTGGTTTGTTCTGATTCTACTTTTAATGGTACAAGACAAGATAATTCTGGCATAAAAATAAAAGAAATGCTGGCTTTGCAGAATATCGAAAATATTACTTACAAAGTTATTCCAGATGATAAAAACACTATACAACAAACAATAAAAGAATGGGTGTTGCAAGATATAGCATACGTTTTTACAACTGGTGGCACTGGTCTAAGCCCTAGAGATAACACTGTAACTGCTGTTGAAGAAATTATCGAACGCTCTGCACCAGGTATAGCCGAAGCCATGAGACACCATGGGCAACAACGAACTCCATTGGCAATGTTCTCGAGAAGTGTTGTAGGCACAATTGCTAATACTACAATTATTACTCTGCCTGGTAGCACCAAAGGTGCTCAAGAATCATTAGAAGCCATATTACCTGCAATTTTTCATGCAAGGAAAATGCTCAAATCTGGCGGACATGAGTAAGATTTTGAGGTTAGTCTATTTATTTGTACTTTCCTTTAAAATTATTTTTTTTAAAAAATCTTAATTCAGCCTGAATGCTTAGCTTAAAACTTTTTTTGGCCTCAAATGAAGGAGTCAATAAAATGAAGATTTTTGGAAATTATTATATTTAAAAAAATATAGCCTAGCATCTTTTTCAGTGATTATATTTATAGGAGTAATAATACTATGTTTTTAAAAAGAGACTTTTTGGGAAATAAAAATGACTTTGTTTAAAAGATTAATAAAATACTATTTCATAAATAAAAGACAAAAAAATTGAAAAATCTAGAAATTACAACTTTGAAAATTAAATTCTGATTTTGATATTTAAAATGTTAGAAATAAAAAACAAATTTTGAATAAAAAATAATTTTAATTATTGTAATATTAAGTGGCTTGGCTCTTTATTTATTATTTTTGATTGACTTAAAAATTAGTTCACGTTTACCATTACCTAAAGCAAATTTATTTTTTTCTATTTCAGTAAAACGAGTAGTATAGTCAATTTCTTCTACAAAAACATTAGGTTGCTCTAGTCGCTTTATAAAATCTTTGCCATGCAAACGCTCTAAATCTTTTTCTCCATAATTTTCAAGTTTTTGAGTTTCAGATTTTAAATTTGAATTTTCAAGTGTGTTTTCAGCCTTTAGATTTAATAAGGTTAACGTAATAAGTGTGCCACCTATTTTTAAAATTCTGTAAAGCTCTTCAATGGCTTTTTTTTCGTTTTTTATATGACCTAATACATGCGAACAAATGATGTAATCAAAAGTATTATCAAGATAAGTTGTTTTTGTAATATCCATCTGATAAGTAGCCAAATCTGGGTTAATATCAACATCAAAGTAATTAGGATTATTATAGAAATGGTTTTTTAAATTATTTTCTGGAGCAATATGTAATACAAATGGTTGATTAGTAAAAATTTGTGTTTCGTTTTTGAGATAATAATAAAGCAATCTTGTGCGTTCAAGTGAGCCACAATTGGGACAAATGGCATGATTTCTTGTTTCTATTCCATTACTTTTACTCAAAAATAATCGAAAAGATTTATTGCAACATACACAATAAAACTGATTACCTTTCAAAAAAATGGCTTTTATTTTTCTGATATAATCTAATATTTTATTACGTTTTCTTTCAGAAACAAGTTTTTTATATAATTTCTTTATCATCTTTTAATTTTATTTTTTCCAACTGTCGATTTTAGTAAGAAATAAAAATACTCGAATTTTATAATTTGTTCAGCAGTTAGTCCATCATATTCCATTGGAATACGATGAAGGTGTTTACTATAGTCGTCTTTTTTTAATCCAGAAATACCAAAAGAATATAAAATATTTTGGTTTGAGTACATAAATTCAAAAAACTCGTTTTTGATGTTTTCATCACCATAAGGAAACGAAAAATAAAATTCATTGATTTTTAAATTTGTTTGTAAAAATCTATTTGTTGTTGTTAATTGGTATTGTTGTTGTTCAAATGAAATGGCATTAAAATTAAGATGATTTTTTGAATGATTTCCTATTGTAAAACCCATTTTTTGTAATTCTTGAAGTTGTTTATGTGTTAAATAGGGTTTATTTTCCAGTAAATATAAATCAAAATCAATTTTTAATAATTTAGCAATTTCTGAGATTTGATTTTCATCATTTAACTTGTTGATTTTTTGATAAATATCTTGCTTTTCACAATCAAAAAAAGTTACAATTTTAGATAGATTTGAGGTTGAATTAGAAATCTCATCTATTAACAAACTGATTTTGTGCCTATAAAACATAGCTATATTATCTATAAAATCAGAATTTATAAATAAAGTAGCATGCGTTTTATGTTTTAGTAGTAATGGTACTGCTTCAGAGTAAACTTCTGAAAGTCCATCATCAAAACTAATATGAAAGGTCTTTTGCTGTATATTATTATATTGTATTTTCTTAATTTCAATACTTTGAAAGTGATTGTTGAAGAAATTTATATCATTATTAAATGCTTCATTTGAACGATAATAACCCAAATGTTTGAGATGGGGCTTGGGTTGACTAGTAACGCAGTGGTAAAATGGTAAAACTAATTTTTGTTGTGTTACCGCCAAATAAAAATCAATCGAAAATAATGAATAAAACCAGTTTACTTTCTTAAAAATTGCATTTTTCAAAGTGTTTTAGAATTTAGTTTATACTTACACAAACTTAAAGAATTTAATTCTAATTTTGAAGTATTATGTTTGGATTTTGTAGTTTCAATAGCAAAATCTCTTACTCTCTTTTCTCCTTACTTTCATTTTTCAGTTTTTGCTCCAAGAAAAAAAATTCAATGTCTTTATGCCCACCCATTAGAAAAAAGTTTATACATTTGCCTTACATATTCGCAAATGAAATTGTAGTCTAAGATTACATTATAAACCAAAAAAGTCCTTATATTTGCAAAAAAATATTAAGGCATTGAAAAATCAATTATCTGAAGCACAACGATATATTGATAATGCCAAAGAAATATTATCTACCAAGGCAAACAAAGAGGATGGTTATTATCAAGATAAAAAATATATCAAGTTAGTGGGTCATGCAGCTTATTCTGGCGTATTGGTGGCTTTGGATAGTGTCATTTTATCAAAAGAAAAAGGCAGAAAATCGGTAGATTGGTACAAATCAGAATTAGCCAAATTAGACAAAAAAGTTCTCAATTATTTTGATACTACTTATCAAATTTTTCATTTAGTAATGGGCTACGATGGACATGGAAAAGTAAAATTAGCACAAGAAGGATTTGAAGATGCTGAAAAAATATTGCAATGGGTAAAAATTAAATGTGTTTAGCTCACTCAACCAGTAAACGTAATATTTTATTCAGTGGCTTTACATTTTCGTAAAATGAAATCGTAAACTTAAACTTAACATTTTGCCAAGTCATTCTTGGTATGTTCTAATTACAGGGCATGCCTTGTCCCTACCTTTCGTCTTTAAATTTCCAATTTCACTATTTTTAAAAAGCAAAAGAATAAACTACATTTGCAAAAAAATATTTTAAACAATGAAATACGCCATATTTTCTACCGCAAAAGGCACCATGAAAGCCGAGTTGTTCGAGAAAGAAACACCAAATACAGTTGCCAATTTCGTAAAACTTGCCCAAAATGGGTTTTACGATGGTTTAAATTTTCATAGGGTAATACCCAATTTTGTAATTCAGGGTGGATGCCCACGAAAAAACGGTTCTGGTGGTCCTGGATACACTATCAAATGCGAAACCAATGCCGAAAAACAATATCACGATAGAGGTATGTTATCTATGGCTCATGCAGGCAAAGACACAGGTGGCTCACAATTTTTTATCTGCCACAGCAGAGCAGGTACACAACATTTGGACCGAAAACACACCGTTTTTGGCACTTTGGTTAGCGGCCACGATGTACTAGATGCCATCAGACAAGGCGATGCTATAGAAAAAATAGTCATTACTGAAGAATAATAGCATATACAATAGTGTACATTACTTTCAAGGGAAACGCATTTATATCAAACCGAAAAATTAAAATTACATTCCTATAATTTTTCTCCTACTTGGATTCTGTGGCATCGTAACAGAAATTGGTTTGGGAGGGGTTTAAAATAAACTTGTAATATTTGTTTTTAGTTTCAATTTAAAAATTTTATAACTTATAACTTATAACTTTTTAAATGCGTTTGCCTTGTCTAACTTTTATTTTTAGGTAAAACAAAGTTTTATATTTTACCTAAAATTACTATTTCTATTGCCCAAATTTCAAATCTTTGGCTTTGATAGTAAGGCTGTATTTTTCTTCGCCTTTTACATTAAAAGTGGATAATTTTAATTGCCTGTCTTGTTTAGTGCCTGTAACTTCTATTGTCCCAAAATTGCGTTCTATCAACAAAGATTCAGGTATTCTATAGAAATTAATTTCTTTTGAAGCATTTTTGTAAGGCGAACTACCCAAAGGCGAAATTGTAAAATCATACAATGGATAAGCCCCAGATCGCTCCATTTTTGAAACTTCAGTAAAATGCCTATCGCCAGTCAAAAATACTACGCCATTGATTCGTTCATCGGCTATGTGCTTTAATATTTTTTCTCTATCTGAGTAATTTATAAAATTTTCTTTGGTAGCTGCAGAACTCAAAAATGGACTACCAACGACAATAAATTTGAAAGCAGCATTGCTATATGCCAATGCATCTATCAACCACTCGAGTTGTGTATCGCCTAGGATGGTTGCTGTTGTGCCTTTTCTGCGGCCTGGCGAGCGATAATATCTATCATCGAGCATAAAAAACTCACAATCGTTCCATTTGAATTGATGGGTAGTACCTTTCAACCCAGCCATGCCATAAGTGTTGTTTCCCCAAAATAGCTTAAAGGCTTCAGTGGTTTTTTCTTTGTTGTAAAAACTTCTATCAGAATCGTTGGGGCCAAAATCATGGTCGTCCCAGATGGCATAATTATGTGTAGAAGCCAACAAAGGTTGCAATTCTTTGAGCGATCGAGCGTGGGTATATCTATGAAAAATGCCTGTTTGGGTGTCCCAGTCGGGTTCTCTAAGATACAAATTGTCGCCACCCCAAATCATAAAATCGGGTTTTTTTTCGTAAATACTATTATATATAGTGTATTCGCCACCATAAGGCTCTCCTGGGCGGTCGTAGATGGTTTCGTTTACATAAGCACAACTGCCAAGAGCAAACTTAAAATCTGGAGCATCGCCACGAAACTCCCACATAGCCTTAGACTGAAATTGTAAAGGATACTCCAATTTTTCGGCTTTGCCATTGACCAAAATTTGATAATTATATCTTTGCGAGGGTTGCACTTTGTCGGCAATCAATTTTGCTACAAAAGCGTTTTCTTTTTGAGTAGAAATTTCATCTGACACAAAAAAAGTGCCTGGATTGGTCGTAACCCAATATTTAAGTTTCACTTTTGATTCTGATTTGGTTTGTACCCAAACCAAAACTTCTCGCATTTCGCAATAGCCTACCATGGGCCCTGATTGAATATTTTGAGAAAAAACTGAATTTATTGTAACTATTAATGTAATTATCGTATAATAAAATGTTTTGTTTGGTATCATATAATGCTATTTAAAAACTAAAACTAACCAATAATTTTAAAATGAAGAATAAAATTGCAAAAAATATCTTTTTGGGTTGTGTTATTTCAACCTCTACATTGATAACAAATGCACAAAACAAAGCTGGCAAACTTGACGATGCAGGCCGAATTGTCCTCACTACAGTACTACCAGATAGAGTTTCTACCAACCTGCCTGAAGGCTGTGGCAATTTGTTGAAAAATAAGCTCAGCCAAGTTACCTCTCAAAATGGCTTGGGCGGCTCTACCAACGACCCTAGATTTATAATTACGGCCAATGTCATCGAAAACGACAAAAATGTAACCCCAACCATGCCAGCCATGTCTACCATAGATTTGGATGTAACTTTTTATGTAGCCGATTTTCAAACCAAAACCAACTTGGGTGCATTTAATATGCCTGCCAAAGGGGTTGGCCAAACAGAAATCAAAGCCTATATCAACGCCATCAGAAACATAAACCCTAAAAACCCTGAAATAAAATTATTTATCGAAGAAAGTAAAAATAAAGTACTCGAATTTTATAATACCAGGTGCGATTTTATTATTCAAAATGCCAATGCACTGAGCGACCAGCGTAAATTTGAACAAGCCATAGCTCAACTTATTTCTGTACCAGAAGTTTGCAAAGATTGCTATACAAAATCACTAAGTACGATTGCTCCTATTTATCAAAAATTTATTGATAGACAATGCAAAATGAATTTGATGAATGCTCGCAATGCTTGGAACGCCAACCCTTACAAAGAGGGAGCCGAAAAAGCAGCCGAATTTTTGGGAACTATCGACCCAGAAGCCTCCTGCTACAAAGAAGCCGAGCAACTGGCCAAAACTATTGGTGCCCGAATGTTGAAAATTGATAAACGTGAATGGGATTTTAAAATGCGTCAATTTGACATGAATATAGATTTAGAAAAAAGAAGAATCGATGCCTACAAGGCTGTAGGGGTTGCGTATGGTACCAATCAGCCTCAAAATGTAGTGTATAGAGACCCTCTTAATTGGTTATTTTAAATAAAAAATAAAAAAGTCGTAATTGTAAAAAATTACGACTTTTTGTTTAAAACTAATTTTAATTCTATTTTTTTATTACTTATATACCAGTTTAAAGCTTACAATTTTTTATAATTGAACCAAAAAATGAAATAATTTAGCATTTTTGTAAAAAGAAACCTCAATTTAATAATCTCATGCTTGTTTGGACAATCGAAAAACTACAACTAAACCTAAAATTTACTTGGAAACTTTCGAGGAATGCCACAGATACCAAAATCAATTTTTACATAAAAGTAAAACAAAACAACTTTGAAGGTATAGGCGAAGTGGCTCCAAATATCAGATACCACGAAACTCCAGAGTTGATTTTGTCGGAATTTGCCATGATGTTGAACAATGAATTACCTATTGTTAAAAATACTGATCAAATTACTGAATTATTACAATCGTTTAAAATTTGCCAATCCCTGAAAGCTGGTATTTTGAATGCCTATTTTGATTTACAAAATAAAAAAAATCAAACTACCCCATTTCAATACTTAAATATCAAACCCATACATCAAACTATTACTTCGTTTACAATACCAATAATGGACATTGGCGAGCTAAATAATTTTTTTTTACAAAACAATTTA
This sequence comes from Cytophagales bacterium, assembly GCA_013297755.1. GTDB lineage: Bacteria > Bacteroidota > Bacteroidia > Cytophagales > UBA9547 > REAG01. Next base: position 123,866 of record JAAFIH010000006.1, on the reverse strand, counting down.
CATCGTTTTCAATCCATAAAAGTAAAAGTAAACCAACAAACGGCTCTAGAAACGACCAAAGAAATTCATAATATTACTGATGCTAAAATTATGATTGATGCCAACGAAGACTGGACAGATGTAGAAAACTTGCTTAGGTATATCGATAAAATCAAAAATTACAATATTGCTTTCATAGAACAACCCATGAAAGCTGCATTTATGGATCAATATATGTACCTAAAACACCAATCTGTGATAGATATTTTTGCAGACGAATCTATCATTTCAGAACCCAATTTTGCAGAAATAAAACGCCAATTTCATGGTGTAAATATCAAATTGATGAAAACTGGTGGTATTTTGCAGGCCAAACATTTGTTAGCAGAAGCCAAGCTATTTGAGCTAAAAACCATGATTGGTTGCATGGTAGAAACCACCGTTGGCATAGCTCACGCATTTGCCCTTGCCTCCATGACCGATTTTGTAGACTTAGATAGTTTTATGTATATCCAAAACGACAATTCAAACAAAATTGCTGAAGAAAACGGCATCATAAGGCTAGTAATGTAGAAGGATAAATTATTAAAGAATCAAACTTTGTTAGTGATTATTTAAAAATTTGCTTTTTTTATATTTTAAAAAAGAAAATTTAAAAAAAATCTAATAATTATACTATTTATAATTTTTAAAATCAAATCAAAATAATTTAAAATAAATTGTATCTTTGTACTCCCAAATTAAGATTTAGAATCATTTATGATTATTAAAACAAAAAAATATCAATTAGAAAAAAAGCTATACATAAAAATAAGTATGCTCAATTTTCTTAAAAAACAATGGTATATCGTGTTTGCACCTATTGTTTTGGCTGGGTTGCTCTATTTTTCGTGGTGGTGGATGTTTGCAGTAGTACTTATTCCTGGTTTGTATATATTGTTTTGGTTTGTGCAATTCTATGGCGTTACGATGATGCCCGATAGCCAAATGATGTTTGATAAATACATGTTTGAAATAGATAGCCGCCAGATTTTAGTAAAACTCAATGCAAAACAAGGTATGCAGATAGCTTGGGACAAAATCACTGGAGCTGTTCAAACCAAAGATGCCTATATGTTGATGCTATCGAAGGCTCAGTTTTTTTATTTACCCTACAAAATATTTAATACAGACACAGAAATGAGGTTTTTAGAAAGCATTCTTAAAAGAAAAGAATTATTAAAATAAAATACAATAAACTGAAAAAACTACGTTAATAAAGAAAACAATTTTTTTAATATTTTATATTATAATTTGAGATAATTAATATTTTATAAAAAAGATTTATTTAAAAATACTGATTTAGTTATCATTTAGTTTCTAGAAGATATTAAAATATACCATAATAAGTTCATAGAAGTAGCATTGAGCTATATGATAAAAACTTTAACGCAAAAAAAGCTAAGTCAGTTTTCACTTTTTAAGATTCCTTTTAATGGAATTACGTATGATATTGTGGTACAAGCAATAATCGAAAATGCTTTAATAAGAAAAAGTTTTGGCGTAACATCGTTAGCTGTTCACGGTTTAATAACGGCTAAACAAAAAATCGAAGTCAAAGAAGCCGTTTATAAAATCAATATTGTAACCCCAGATGGCCAGCCTATACGTTGGGCTTTAAACTTTTTTTATGATTTAAAACTTAAAACAAGGGTAAGTGGGCCCGATTTAGTAATTAAAGTATTAGAAAAAGCCAATGAACTTGGTTTAAATATTTTTTTGTATGGTAGTACAAAAGAAACACTAATAAAGTTATCAAAATTTGTTGAAACTAAATTTCCAAATGTTAAAATTGTTGGTCTCCACGAAGATCGGTTTAGAGAAGCAAGCCCAGAAGAAGATTTGCAGGACATCAAAAAGATTAATGACTCTAATGCTCACATAGTATTTATTGGAAGGGGCTGCCCTAGACAAGAAATTTGGGTGGCCAACCACCTCGACAAAATAAATGCCTCTATGCTTGCTGTAGGAGCAGCCTTCGATTTCCATGCTGGTATTCTTAAAAAAGCACCTCAATGGATGGAAAATTCTGGTTTAGAGTGGCTTTACAGACTCATGCAAGAACCAAAAAGACTCTGGAAAAGATATTTAATTACTAACACGCTTTTTATTTTTTACATTTTAAAAGAAATATTTAAAAAAAAACTATCTAATAAAAATTGAATATTAAATAATATTTTGTTGATTTGAAAATAAATTTATCCAATTAAAAACGTACTACAATGGGGTTTTTCGATAGCATACTAAAAGTAAGTAAACCAGAAATAAAATCAGAAAAGGAGGCCTATGCAGCCATCATATATGCAACTATGGCCATAGATGGAGAAATTTCTGAAGAAGAAGTACACGACTTGATAGAAATGGTGGCTCACAACAAAATGTTTAAAGGTACCAATATCAATGAAGTATTCAAAACTATTGCTGCCAACTACAAAGCTGCAGGTAGTTTTGAAAAAATGGTTGAAGTAGCTATACCTCTTATTTCTGAAAAGAATAAAGATAAATTGTTTGTAACTGTTGTTGATGTTGTTTTGTCTGATGGTGTAATTGCTCAAAAAGAAAAAGAATTGATCGAAAAATTAAAAACAGGGCTTAGTATTTCTGATGATTTAGCCAAAAATGCAGTAGAAATATTATTAATTAAAAATAAAGAATAATTTTTAAAATATTACAATTTTAATCAAAAAATAAAATGGTAATCCTAGCAAATGACTCAGATTTTGAATCCATTGTTGAACAACATAAAAATGTAGTTGTCAAATATTTTGCTGATTGGTGTGGCACATGCAAACTTATGGCACCAAAATATAAGCGCATTTCTGAAGATGCTAAATATGCTCATATTACTTTTGTAGAAGTAAACGCTGAAGAAAGCCCACAGGCTAGAAAATTTGCAAATGTTACTAATTTGCCTTTTATGGCTATTGTAAAAAGCGGTGTTTGTATAGAAGGCGTAGCTACAGGTAAAATTGAAATTGTTGAAGAAATGTTGCTCAAATTTGAGTAATATTTTTGATTAACCAAACGATAAAACCTATAAAAATATTCTATTGTATAATTTTATTATTTTTGAATGTGAAACTACCTGCCATAAAACACGCCACCGAAAATTATACTTTAGACCAATTAATCCAAGCAGAACAATTATTATTGGATGGTGAACCACTGTCTATTGAAATCCTTGGAGAAGACGAGGGTGAGCAACTAACCCATATTTTATCAGCTATTTGGATAAAAAATGAAATGATTGACAAACAAGTAGACTACAATACTGCTTTTAGAACGTATATGGGTAGAGTAAGAAATTCTATAAACTAATTTTCTGATTTAATTTTTCTTTCATTACTTTTAAATTTCTATACCATGCAAGGCAAAATATTAAAATCAGTTGGCTCTTGGTACGATATTTTGGGCGAAAATCAATTGGTTTTTAAAGGACGATTACGTGGAAAATTTAAAATAAATGACTCAAAACTAACCAATCCTATTGCTGTTGGCGATGTTGTAACATTTGAATTAGAAAATAATGGCGAAAACAAAGTAATTATTACTAATGTTTGTGATCGTTCCAATTATTTAATACGAAAATCGGCTCACAAATCAGAGCATGCTCATATTATTGCTTCTAATATAGACGAAATATTTTTGATTGCTACATTGGCCATGCCTGAAACATCTCTTGGTTTTATTGATAGATTTCTGACAGCAGCTGAATCGTTTAGAATTAAAGTATCGATTATTTTCAACAAATGTGATCTTTGGAACAGCAATCAAAACGATACTTTTATAGAGTTGTGTACTTTGTATGAATCTTTGCAATACCAATGTTTTAAAATTTCGGCTGATACTGGACATGGCATAGACACAATAAAAGAGCACATCAAAGGCAAAACCATACTTTTTGGTGGACACTCGGGCGTAGGCAAATCTACTCTAATGAACAAAATGTTTCCACAACTGGCACAAAAAACATCTGCTGTATCTAATTTTGCTCAAAAAGGGGTGCATACAACTACATTTGCCGAAATGTTTGCACTCGACAACTATACTTTTTTAATTGACACACCTGGTATAAAAGAATTTGGACTTACGGGCATAGAACCAGAAGAGATTTCACATTATTTTCCAGAAATGAGGGCCTTGATTGGTGAGTGTAAATTTCATAATTGCCAACATATCAACGAACCAAATTGTATAGTTATAGCATCTGTAAAAAGTAATAAAATAGCTTTTTCTAGGTACAAAAGCTATGTCAGTATGTTACAAAACGATGACAACAGAAAATAATATTTATTGATTTAATATAAAAATATCAATTTCTTTTACTTAATAATTAGATTATCTTTCTCCTTTGGAGAAATACTAAGATAGAGGCAATAAAAAAATGCTTAAGTAAACGACATTGATAAAAATATTAATTTTTTTTTATTTTTCAGATTCATTTATATCTAATTCCAAACGATTTGATACAGCATTATAAATATAAGCGCCTGTATAAGAGGGGCAACAATGGGCATCGTCTTGGGCATAAATGGAGCATTGGCCATGTATAGAATCATCAAAAGTAATGGTGATAGATTCTTTTAAGTAGGCATTTGAAATTTGTTTTAGGTTTTTATCTATGTCTCTTTTTTTATTGTATTCAATTAAAATAGCATCATATATTTTGGTCATAATTGCAGCATCGCTTTTTCCATTAGCATAAATAATTTTAGCAAACGATGGTGTACCTCCATTGTGCCCTGTACAATTTTGGCTTATAAAATATAAAATAATATCTGGTTTGGTATCATTATCAAAATCAGATTTTCCAATATGAATAGCTGTATCGCTTGGCAGGCCATCATACAAATTTTGATTTTCTGAAGTCCATTTTTCGGCTTCTTTACCTAATACAGATTCATAATTACAAGATTTGCCTATCAATTTTTGGTTTAATAATTCTGATTTCCATACTTGTATTTCATTTTTAGGGTCTATTGTATCTGATTTTTGTGTGCTAATTGTATTTTCTGATGTTGATTTTTTATTACATCCTATGATAAAAAAAATAGATAATGGTATTAAAATGATATTTTTCATATTTAAAAATTTATATTGAACCGAAAAACAAATATTACAATTTTATTTTAAACCCCACCCAAACCAATTTCTGTTACGATGCCACAGAATCCAAGTGGGAAAAAATTATAGGAATGTAATTTTAATTTTTCGGTTTGATTTAAGAGATTTGATTAAAACTATTTATGTTTTCAAATTAAATAAAATATTTTGTGTGCAATAAAATCAATATTTTCAAAAAGCCGATTTATATACATATCTTAACTAAACAATAATTATATTTAAAATGGTTGTCCTCTACGTTCAAATTTCAAATCACGTAGAGATGGAGATTTTATGCCAATGGTTGCAAAAAATGCATCTGTGTTTGAAGCAGGCAAATATGTCCAAGTAATAGAGGCTTGCCAGCAATGCAAATCTCTAAAAATGGATACACGAGTGGTCGATAATTGATTTCGTCTTACATCAAAGGCAGTGCCTCCAGAGAGTTTCCAATATTGCGATATACTAATATCGCCATTTAATGCAATATTGTGGCCATATACAGATTTGTCTACAAGATTTTGGGCGCCACCCTGAAATCTATTAAAAGTCATGGCATAGTTGGTGGATAAGCTCCAAGGCAAATTCCAATCTACAAAAACTGGGCCTGATGCTCTTTGGTTGAAAAACAAATCGCCACCATCCATTACTGTTGGTATTTTATGTGGTTTGCCTTTGGGCTTAAATGTGGTTGCTATGGTAAGACTAGCATTGGTCATGGGGCCAAACCAACCAAAACTTTTTGGCACTGCATTTTCGCCTTTAAACAGACGCTCCCACGACATATAGCGGGTTCGCCTTCGTTGGTTGTTGCTCGTAGTGGCGTAGTAATATGGGTCTATCGAAGCCGTAAAGTTAATATCAAACATCAATATTCGTGTACGAGCGTTGAGATTGAAAGGCGATAAATTAAAAGAATCGGCTGCTAGGTTATGTGCCGTTGTGATACTAAAATTATCTATCAACATGATTTTTTTATAGCTAATTTTGGCTGTGTCTTTTTTGTCTCTTATTTTCATTTCTATTTGGTTGCCAAGCGAAAAATTAAGGTTGCTACGAGCTATGCCATTGGTGGCAGTGCCTGTGGCTCCTGTAAAAATGTTCATTCTTTTATAGGCCAAATTAGGGTCGTAGCCATCGTTTTTGCGAATACCATTGATCAATACACGTTCAAAATCTTGTGCCGAAAAGTCAGGGGTGTAGCTATAGCCCACAGTGGGTATCATTGTATGACGTATGCCTTCGATGTTCCATTTTTTGATATAATAAGTACCATAAATACGTGTAGTTACGTTGGCCCCTAAGGTGTAATCATAGACTATACCAAGTTGATTTCTGATATTAAAGGATGGAGCTTTGTTGGTGTTTCCATCTATGCCGGCAGTGTCAAAATCTGTAAAATCGTATCTTTTTCCAAAATAGCGCAGATTGCCACCAATGGATGGATTAAGATTAAAATATTTTAAAAATCGAATAGTAGTTCCAATAGTTACGTTTTGGGTAAGTGTCCAGCGAGAGTTACCTACAAATTTTTCGAGAAATTTGGCGTCTTTTGTAAATAAAGTGTCTGGCTTGGTTTTATTTTTTAATATAGTATCATAAATAGGCAATTTTTGAATAAAATTGGCCGAATCAGCTTTGAATTTTGCTAATTGGGTAGGGTCTTTGTCTATGTTGTTGTACCAAGAGCGTTCGGGTTTTACTTGCTCGTACCCAAGATTACTGGTACTAAATCCAGGATTGTAAGGTTTTACTATATTCTGAATTTGATTATCAAATTGAGTGCTTATTCTAAAGTTTAATTTCTTTACAGGTTCTAATTTATTGATTACTGGTACATTTCTTAAAGGGTATATTTGTCGCATATTCAACCCCACAGAAGGGAGTGTATAATCTTGTACTCCAGTAGAAATACTTTGGTTCATACGAGCGTTGAAGGTGTAATTGAAAGGTGTTTTTTTGATTTCGTTGGAGTAACTAATGTTGGATTGAACTTGGCCTAGTTGTCGCTGATTGAGGTCGTAAGAAGTATTGGTAAAAAATTTAGAAGACGAATAGTTTACACTTGCCGATAGTCGCCCAGTTCCTTTGCTTAGTGTGCTATGTGTCCAGCGAAGCATTACTGTATTTTGTTGTCCCTGATTGGCAGGATTGTCTTTGGTTTGGTACGAATCGTTGTAAGAAAACTGCATATTTCCCTGAAAAGCATACCTACTTCTATAATCGGCAGTTCCGTTCCATACATTGCCGCCAACAGTATAAAAATCAGTTGTAGCTTTCAGACCCAAATAGTTATTGACCGCCCAATAAAAGCCCCCACCTAGGAGCATAAATCCACGGGTGGCATTGTCGCCATAGCTTGGCATAATGATACCAGATGCACGCTTTTTGGTCATAGGAAATATACCAAACGGAAAAGCCAGAATAGTAGGAATGTCATCTACTTGCATATTAAAGGCTTTTGTGTAGATTTTTTTACCTGGAATCATTTTTATTTTTGTGGCTTTTACACAAAAATGAGGTTCTCTGTAATCGCAGGTAGAATATTCGGCTTTTTTTACAAACATTACATTGTCGGGTTCTTTTTTTACTACATTGCCATGAATGATAGCATCGCCTTGTTTGGTTATAACCCCTTTAATTTGTCCTTTTTGGGTTTTATAATTGTATTTTATTTGTTGGGCTTCATAATTATCTTTGCCATCTTTCATTAGTGGAACCCCTATTTTTTGCCCCAAAGAATCAGTTCCTACTTTTGCATTGATGATGTGCGTATTATAATCCATATCAATAGTATTTGCTACAATACTTTTGCTGCCATAATCAACTTTAGATTTATTGTATAGTTGAGCAGTTTTGGCTTGGGCATCCATCACAATAGAATCTTCGGCTTCATAAAAAATAGTAGTTTCAATATCGCTTTTTGGTGGCCGTTTTAGCTTGAGCGAATCGCCTGATTTTAAAGTTTTTGATGTATCATTTCCCTTTATGTTGGTAAATAATGAATCTTTATTTATACTTTTACCTTTTAATTGTTTAGTAGACGGTTTTTTTTGTTTTTTCAACAAATCTTGCCCATCTACGTACACAGGTAGCGATATTAAAATATACAAAAAAATAAAAAACGCAGTTTTTAAAATGATTGTTTTCAGTGTAAAATTCCTTTTTAAAAATTTTAGCAAATGTAAAGCTAAAATTGCTTAAATTATAAAACCATGAAAAAGTTTAGTATCTTATTTTCAATTTCATTTATTTTTTTCCTTTGCTCCTATCATACAGTAAACAAAAAAAGTATTAAAGTTAAAAAAATAGTCATAGATGCTGGGCATGGAGGCAAAGATATAGGCTGTCATGGCAAAAAACACAAAGAAGCCCACATTGCTTTGGCTGTAGCCCTAGCTTTAGGTAATAAAATTAGTGAAAAAATGCCTGATGTAAAAGTAATATATACCAGAGATAAAGACGAATTTATAGAACTACACGATCGAGCAGGGTTAGCCAACAAAAACAATGCAGATTTTTTTATTTCTATCCACTGCAATTCGGCCTCAGCACACATTTCGGGTTCTGAAACATATACAATGGGTCTCCACAAAACCGAAAGCAACATGGAAGTGGCCAAACGTGAAAACGATGTAATCTTAAAAGAAGACAATTATAAAGACAATTATAATGGGTTTGACCCCAATTCGCCAATGGCATATATTATGTTACAAAATTTTCAGAATGCTTACCTTTCTCAAAGTATCAAATTTGCATCTTTGGTAGAAGACGAGTTCAAAGAAGGCCTGGGCCGCACAAGTCGTGGGGTAAAACAAGCTGGTTTTTTGGTATTATGGAAAACTGCCATGCCTAGTGCTTTGATAGAAATAGGATATTTGACAAACGAAGAAGAAGAAAAATTTTTGAAAGATCCCGAAAACCAAGACGACATAGCTAACTCAATTTATAAAGCTTTCAAAAAATATAAATCAGATACTGAAGGCAATAATTAAAATATTTCGATAGAATATACAAAATAAGTAGTGTTTAGGTTGTTTATTAAACAAAAACACACCTTTCAGCGAATGGAGCAAAAAAATAAATTGTATTATGGTGATAACTTAGAAGTTTTACGCAAAAACGTAAAAGATGAAACAGTAGATTTGTGCTACATAGATCCGCCATTTAATTCTAAACGAAATTATAATCAAATTTATAATAATATTGGTAAAGAAGATGTAGCTCAAGCACAAGCTTTTGTAGATACTTGGACCTGGAACAGCATAGCTACCGAAGGATTAGAAGAGATTACGAGTAATAAAAACGGAGTTTTTACCAAACAAAGCATTTTCCTCGTCATAGGGCTTGAGAAAGTCTTAGGAAAAGGCAGTTTGTTGGCTTATTTGGTCAGTATGACCCAGCGCATAGCCGAAATCTATAGAGTACTAAAACCTACTGGCTCTTTTTACTTGCATTGCGACCCAACAGCAAGCCATTACTTAAAATTGGTTTTAGATGCCATTTTTTGTTCGCAAGGCGGAGATTTTAGAAACGAAATTATATGGGCTTATTCTGGAGGAGGAAGACCAAATGATGATTTTGCAAGAAAACATGATATTATTTTAAGGTATTCAAAAGGCGAAAAAGTTACTTTCAATGCAGATGCAGTGAGGATACCTTACAATTTAGATACAGAAAAATATAAATCTCCAAAATCATGGGGAAGCCACAATGGTTCTGAAAAAATATATGCTCCCCATGATTTAGGAAAAATACCTGAAGACTGGTGGCCAATATCTCCTATCAATTCACAGTCAAAAGAAAGACTTGGCTATCCCACTCAAAAACCTGAAGCACTGCTAGAAAGAATCATAAAAGCTAGCTCAAACGAAGGCGATGTAATTTTGGATGCTTATTGTGGTTGTGGCACAACGATTGCTGTGGCTCAAAAATTGAATCGTCATTGGATAGGCATAGATATTACTTATCAATCTATTTCTCTAATAATGAAACGATTAGAGGATAGTTTTGGGAAATCTATTTTAGAAAAAAATTGCTTTACTATTTCTGGCATTCCCGAAGATTTTGAAAGTGCCATCGCCTTGGCAAACAAGCAAGACGACAGGGTAAGAAAAGAATTTGAAAAATGGATAATCTTAACTTTCTCAAACAATAGGGCAGTTATCAACGACAAAAAAGGTAGCGATGGTGGCATTGATGGCACTGCTTTTGTGATAGACTTCAACGAAAAACAAGAACAAATATTAGAACAAGCAATTTTCTCGGTAAAATCTAGCAAAACACTCGCACCCACAGTAATTCGTGATTTGTTTGGCACTATGGAGAGAGAAAATGCCGTTATTGGATACTTGCTAACCCTTTATGATATGCCCAATTTGGTAAAAGAAGCTACCAAATATGGAAATTATCAAAATAAAATGTTTGGACATAGCTATCCAAAAATAGAAGTTATCAATGTGCAACATATATTGGATGGCAAAAAAATGTATTTACCCACAGTAGATGTTTTAAAAAAAGCAAATCGAAAAACACCAGAGGGCCTTTCTAAAGATATGTTTGGCAATTAAAAGTGTGGTAATCAATGATTTAAGGAAACTTTTAAAAGATTTAAAAAAATTAAATTTTATTTTCCCCAAAATATATTCTTTAATTAAATTTTAAAAATAAAATCAACTTCAAACAAAAAATTAATTGATTCAATTCTACTTATTTTGGTAATTTCTAATCAAATTAATTTGTAGAAAATTAATCATATTTTAAACTTATTTAATGCAAAAATGAAAGATAAAGTTGTAGTAATCACAGGTGCATCGTCAGGAATTGGTTTGGCTTTGGCCTATAAATTTGGGATCGAGGGTTCCAAATTGGTAATTTCGGGTCGCAATATGGAAAATTTAATGCAGGCCGAATACAACCTAAAAGCCAAAAATATACAAGTAGTGTCGGTAGTTGGCGATGTGGCCAATCAAGTAGACAGCTCCCTTTTAATACAAAGAGCTATCAAAGAATATGGCAAATTGGATGTACTTATTTGCAATGCAGGTATATCTATGCGTGCATTAGTGGCCGATGTAGATGTAGATGTGTTACACAAATTGATGGATACCAACTTTTGGGGAACTGTTTATGCTTGTAAGTTTGCGTTGCCCCACATTTTGAAATCGCAAGGAAGCATCGTTGGAGTATCGTCTATTGCTGGTTTTAGAGGTTTGCCCGCCAGAGCTGGATACTCTGCCTCTAAATTTGCGATGCACGGTTTTTTAGAAAGCCTAAGGACAGAAGTATTAAAGAAAAATGTACATATATTACTCGCCTGCCCAGGATTTACGGCTTCTAATATTCGCAATACTGCCTTGGTGGCCAACGGATCTATTCAAGGCGAATCGCCTTTAGAAGAAACAAAAATAATGACAGCCGACACAGTAGCCACTATTATCTACGAGGGCGTTTTAAAAAGAAAAAGAGATATTATAATGACCTCACAAGGCAAACTTACAGTATGGATGAATAAACTACTGCCTGGATTGATGGATAAAATGGTTTTCAACCATTTTGCAAAAGAAAAAGATAGTCCATTGAGATAGGGTTGAAAAATAAATTTCCCATGAGGTAGGTGTCTTTACCCCCACTGGCGCAAGCGTCCGCTTGTGCCTACCTTTTCAAAGCGTCCGCTTTTAACCCAACTTGTATTTACCCCACTGGTGCAAGCGTCCGCTTGTGCCTACCTTTTCAAAGCGTCCGCTTTATTAAAAAAAATATCCCACTGGTGCAAGCGTCCGCTTGTGCCTTCTTCAATAAAGCGTCTCGCTTTAGTTATATAAATTTGTCAAAAAATATGCCTTATCTACATTTTTTTTAAATTTGTATTATGAGTAGAAAATATAAAATCAAAGATGAGCAAAAGCTATATTTTGTTACGTTTACGGTTATAAACTGGATTGACCCCACTGGCGCAAGCGTCCGCTTGTGCCTACCTTTTCAAAGCGTCCGCTTGTGCCTACTTCAATAAAGCGTCTCGTTTTAGTTATATTAATTTGTCAAAAAATGTGCCTTATCTACATTTTTTTTAAATTTGCATTATGAGCAGAAAATACAAAATCAAAGATCAGCAAAAGCTATATTTTGTTACGTTTTCGGTTATAAACTGGATTTATGTCTTTATAAGAAATGAATATCGGAATGTGTTGTTAGAAAGCATAAAATACTGCCAAAAAAATAAAGGTTTAGAAGTATATGCTTGGTGTTTGATGACAAGCCATATACACATGATCATTGGTAGTGATGGTACAAACGATTTGGTAGGGACAGTTAGAGATTTCAAAAGTTTTACATCAAGGAGTATTCGTAAATTATTAGAAAACAAAAATGCCGTAGGCGAAAGTAGAAGAGAGTGGATGTATTGGATGATGCAAATGGCTGGAATAAAGAATAGCAACAATACCGATTTTCAATTTTGGATTCAAGATAGCCATCCTATTGTATTGGATTCAAGTGAAATATTTAAGCAAAAGCTAACATACATCCATCAAAACCCTGTAGAGGCTGGTTTTGTAGCAGAACCGCAGCATTGGCTTTATAGCAGTGCAGTAGATTATATGACAGATCAGAAAGGCATGTTAGAAATTATAATTATTTGATACATTAAGCGAGATGCTTAAAAAATAAGGGTACAAGCGAGACGCTTGCACCAGTTGGGGCATGTTAGATATTATAATTGTTTGATATATTAAGCGAGATGCTTAAAAAATAAGAGTACAAGCGAGACGCTTGCACCAGTTGGGTTATAATTGTTTGATATATTAAGCGAGATACTTAAAAAATAAGGGTACAAGCGAGACGCTTGCACCAGTTGGGGCATGTTAGATATTATAATTGTTTGATATATTAAGCGAGATGCTTAAAAAATAAGAGTACAAGCGAGACGCTTGCACCAGTTGGGTATATTAAGCGAGATGCTTAAAAAATAAGAGTACAAGCGAGACGCTTGCACCAGTTGGGTTAGTAGCTTATCTGCCGACTCCAGTTTGCAAAAGTTATCTACATTATGGCAAAACATAAAAAAACTTTTTTTTCAATTTTATTTTTATTCCTACATTTTAAAATTATCTTTACTTTTTATTACTCTTATCTATATCCGCAGTTGCTTGGCTTTGCCAAATAACGGACAGGAATAAACTGGCATATTATCAAATGTACTTTTGGTATCAAGTCCACAAATAATTGTTTCTTGGCAGTAAAAAATCAACTGCATATACAATTTAAATGAAATCAAAATCTTAGTTAATTTTTAATTTTCGGCATATAAAGAATGGTTATTATGAAATAAAATTCTAAAATTTAAAAATTCCTACTTCCCCTCTCTTTTGGAGAGGGGGTAGGGGGTGAGGCAAAAAAATTACTCCATTAATTTAGGAGTTTTTTACCATCAATTATAACAATTAAAAACAATAAATTACTTTAAAATACAGCAGTAAAATGATTTCTAAGAAAGTATATATAATTTTATTTTTATTAAAAATAGTCTTTTGCAATGCTCAACACACCATTTTAAGCACAGGTGGCGAAGCCACAAGTCCAGAATGTTCTATGTCGTTTTCGGTGGGGCAAATTGATTATACTTCTGCCCTTGTAGATGGCAATTTTAGTATTAATCTTGGAATACAACAGCCCTATTTTCTTATTCCTATCATTGCAGAAATAGAATTACCCAAAAGTGATTTTATACCTAATGCCTTTACGCCAAGTTCTGCCGATGGCAATGCCTATTGGAATTTATCAAAAGCTAATTTAGCAAATAATGCTACCATCAAAGTTTTTAATCGAAATGGGATTACCGTTTTTGAAACCACAGGCAAACAAATCAAAGATACGCCTTGGGATGGTGGCGATTTACCCGCTTCTGCTTATTGGTACGTGATAGACAGAAAAGATGGCTCAAAAGTTCTTACAGGTTCGGTTACAATACTTAAATAATGAGTAATGCGTAATGCGTAATGCGTAATGAGTAATGTGTAATGTGTAATGTGGTTGATGGTTTTGTGTTTAAAAAATTAAAATATGAAAATGCATCTAGGTTTCAAATTGAAGACTAAAAAGCCCTTTCCCTTTTGGACGGCAAAACGAAAGTTTTGAGCGAGGCTTTGTGCGGATGGTTGGGATAGGGGTTCGTTTTAAGTATTTTAAAATTACTAATTTTAATCTCCACTCTGTGGTTTATGGCAAACAAAACACCTTATTTATTTGAGTTTTGTGTGCCTAAGAACACGATGGAGAGGGTAATTAAAAAGTTGAAAAGATTTTTAAAAAAACGATTGATTGAGTTAAAATGACTAAAGAAGAACATATAAAATATTGGTCAGACCAAGTTTATGATGATTTTGATTGTGCTTTAGTTTTATATAAAGCCAATCACTATGCTCAAAGTTTATTTTGGGCTCATCTATCTTTGGAGAAAATGTGTAAAGCGCTTTGGATTTACAAAAACGAAACAAACACACCTCCTTTGGTTCACAATTTATTACGATTAATCACTCAAACTGGAGAAATATTTGAGGATGAAGATTTAATGTTTTTTAATGAAATGAATGTTTTTCAAATTAAAGGTCGTTATCCGCATTATGCTGAAAAATTGGATGAAACTATTTCACAGGAAACTTGCTTACAATATTTAACCAAAACCGAAAATATATTAAAATGTTTACAACAGAAACTGCCATAAATCAAGCGAGGGAGTTTGTAGATTTATGTAAAAAAAATAATTTAGAGATACAAAAGGCTATTTTGTTTGGCTCTTATGCACAAAATAATTTTAATGATTTTTCGGATATTGATTTAGCTTTGGTTTCTTCTCAATTTTCAAACAATAGCATTTTAAATAATAAATTAACCTCAAAAATAAACATCAAATTTCCTTATATTGAAGTTCATCATTTTAATACAAATTATTTTAACAATGGAGATGCTTTTATCGCGGAAATTAATAAAAATGGAATTGAGTTGTAAGCGTGTTAGGGAGGTTAAGTGGTTGATGATTTTGTATATAAAAATTAAAATATGAAAATGCATGTAGGTTTCAAATTGACGGTCAAAAAGTCCTTTCCCTTTTGGACGGCAAAACGAAAGTTTTGAGCGAGGCTTTGTGCAAATGGTTGGGATAGGGGTTTGTTTTAGTATGTCAACATACTTTAGCCATAATGTTATAATTGAAATAAAAGTTAAATCAAATTAAAACTACAAAAAGTAAGATTAAAATAAAATATTAATGAAATTAAAATACACCTTATTCCTATTTTTTACTTTGAATTTATCTGTTTTTGCCCAGCAAATTCCGCAATACACACAATATATTCTTAACCCATATATACTCAATCCTGCTTATGCTGGCACAACAAGCCATTTTGATATTAAAGCAAATTATCGAAAACAATGGTTAGGAATTGAAGATTCGCCTGTAACCATGTATGTAACCATGCATGGACACGTGGGCAAGGAGCATCCTCAAAATAGTAAGAAAACCAGAAATGCTAAAACCTATCATCACGGTTGGGGAGCTACTATTTTGAAAGACCAAACGGGCCCATTAAATACCATTCGTGTGCAAGGAAGTTATGCGTATGATTTTAAATTGACTAGAAAAACGAGGCTTTCGTTTGGAGTTTCGGCTGGTATCAAAAGTTTTTCTACGGATGTTTCAAGAATAAAATTGTTTGATGAAAGCAATAATATTTCTGTGCCGCTAACGAATATCAATAGCACAACTCCTGATTTAAGTGCAGGTTTGTATTTGTATAGCGATAAGTTTTTTGTTGGGCTTTCGGCACAAAATCTGCTTTTCAACGCCATCAAAGGCAGTATTTACGGTTTATCAGAATCAAAATATGCTAGAAATAATTATTATGCCCAACATTTTTTCTTACAAGGTGGCTATGTGTTTATGCTCAATAATTCCATCAGTTTAGTTCCATCCATGTTATTAAAATATGGATGGCAAAGCCCTGCACCAAGTGTAGATTTTAATATGAAAGTAAAGTATGAAAATATACTTTTTGGAGGTTTTAATTACAGAACAGCCGATGCCGTTTCGCTGTTCGTTGGAACTTTAATTTCCGAAAAATTTGAGATTGCTGTGGCGTATGATTATGGCATTTCAAACATTGCATCTTATACCAATGGCAGTTTAGAATTTTTGTTGGGCTATCGTATTCATCCAAAATTGAAAATAAAATCACCTTCGGATTATTGGTAGAGCCCAAAATCCCCAAAAGGAGTTGATGTTCCACTTTTTAAAAAAGAGAAACATCTAAAAATAAGTAATTAAAAAAATATGTAAAAAGTCTAGGCATCTATAAGGATTAAAAAATGAAATTACCACGCTACGAGCTAATAGCGGAAAAAACATTAAGAGTATATGCATTTGCGAGTGAAGGACCAAAAGGGCAAATACAAAAACTAATCAAGTTTAGTGAAACTGCCTTGAAAGGATATTATAATCTTGCGTTCGGAGACAAAAACCTTGAAACAGATGATATAGATGACAAAGTAGTTTCAAATAATGGTGATAGCGAACAGGTATTAGCAACTGTTGTTGCTGCAGTATATATGTTTACAGATGCAAATAAAGATGCTTGGGTATATGCAACGGGAAGCACAAAAACAAGGACTAGGCTTTACAGAATGGGGATTGCAAAGTATATAGATGAAATAAAAAGCGATTTTCATGTATTTGGACAATGGCAAGGCGAATGGCAAGAATTTCAAAAAGATATTAATTATAGTGCTTTTTTAGTAAGAAGAAAAATAATATAAATTTAAAACATAAATAGTAATAAAATGAAAACAATTCAAGAATTAAACGAAAGAAAAATACCGATTGTAAGAATTGACAACTCACTTGAAAAGTATTTGAAAATGCCAATTTTTCAAGATAAAGTAGATAAAGCAAACGAAGCCTTGAGAACTATTGGACTTCCTAAAATTGGTGTAAAATAATTATTATGATACTCAAAGTTTTAAACACAACCTTTCTCAGACGTTCCACCTATTAAAAAAGAGGAACATCTAAAAACTTGGAATATCTAAAATGCAAACGTCAAAAATATAAATAATTTAAAAATCAGACATTAAAACCATAAAACCCAAACACCTTAACACATTTTTACCTTAACACCTTAAAAAAAAATGAAAAAATTATTAGTAACACTTTCGATCAGTATTTTGTCTGTGATGTCTAACGCACAAAGTCCAAACAAATTTAGTTTTCAGGCAGTAGTTCGCAATGGTTCGGGGGCATTGATTACAAATAGCGGTGTAGGAGTGCGTTTGAGTATTATACAAGGTTCGGCAAATGGTGCAGTTTTGTATAGCGAAACGCATACACCATCTACCAATGCCAACGGACTCTTTACACTCGAAGTAGGTGGAGGCAATGCCATATCTGGAACTTTTGCCAACATCAATTGGGCAAACGGACCTTATTTCCTAAAATCAGAAATCGACCCAACAGGTGGAAATAATTATGTGGCAGCCACCACAAGTCAGCTCTTGAGTGTACCTTTTGCGATGCATGCCAACAGTGCAAGTAGTGTGGATTGGACAAATGTGAAAAACAAACCCACAACATCTGGAAATAATTTTAGTGGAAATTATAACGATTTGACAAATAAACCTGTAATTGTAAACAACACATTTACAGGTAATTATAATGACTTAACGAATAAACCAACTATTCCAACACCATTTTCAGGCAGTTATAATGATTTAACGAACAAACCCATCATTCCAGCTTCCTTTTCAGGTTCATATTTAGATTTGAGTAGCAAACCCGCTTTTGCAGTGGTGGCAACTACTGGTAGTTACAATGACTTAACAAACAAACCCATTATTCCAGCCTCATTCTCAGGTTCGTATTTAGATTTGAGTAGCAAACCCACTTTTGCGGTTGTTGCCACTACAGGCAGCTATAATGATTTAACGAACAAACCCATTATTCCAGCATCTTTCTCAGGTTCGTATTTAGATTTGAGCAGCAAACCTAGTTTTGCGGTTGTTGCGACAACAGGCAGTTATAATGATTTAACAAACAAACCCATTATTCCAGCTTCGTTTTCGGGTTCATATTTAGATTTGAGCAGCAAACCTACGTTTGCAGTGGTTGCCACTACTGGCAGTTATAATGATTTGACCAACAAACCCATCATTCCAACCTCTTTTTCAGGTTCATATTTGGATTTGAGTAGCAAACCTACTTTTGCAGTGGTAGCAACAACAGGCAGTTATAATGATTTAACAAATAAACCCATCATTCCAGCTTCCTTTTCAGGTTCATATTTAGATTTGAGCAGCAAACCTACGTTTGCAGTGGTTGCCACTACTGGCAGCTACAATGATTTGACGAACAAACCCATTATCCCAGCATCATTCTCAGGTTCATATTTAGATTTGAGTAGTAAACCCACTTTTGCGGTTGTTGCCACTACAGGCAGTTATAATGATTTGACAAATAAACCCATTATTCCAGCCTCGTTTTCAGGTTCATATTTAGATTTGAGCAGCAAACCTACTTTTGCGGTTGTAGCTACTACAGGCTCTTACAATGACTTGATAAACAAACCCATCATTCCAGCTTCCTTTTCAGGTTCGTATTTGGATTTGACTAATAAATTAACTTTTGCTACCATTGCCACTACAGGCAGTTATAATGATTTAACGAATAAACCCATTATCCCAGCATCATTCTCAGGTTCATATTTAGATTTGAGCAGTAAACCCACTTTTGCCACCGTTGCCACTACAGGAAGTTACAATGATTTAACAAACAAACCCATTATTCCAGCTTCCTTCTCAGGTTCTTATTTGGATTTGACAAATAAACTAACTTTTGCAACCGTTGCCACTACAGGCAGTTATAATGATTTAACCAACAAACCTACAATTACAACTTTAACTGGAGGCTCTGGTATAACCATTAACGGAACGAACCAAATCATAAATACTTCTCCTGATGTACCTATTACAATTACAGGTGTAAATGTAACCATTACAGGCACTTACCCTGCTTTTACGGTTACAGGAGCGGCACCTACTACATATACAGGTGGTGCAGGTATAAGCATAACAGGCAGCAACCAAATAATAAACACTTTACCTGATTTTGCTATAACCTTAACAGGAAGTGGAATAGCAAGTATAACTGGAAATTACCCAAATTACAATATAAATGCTACTAGTCCTCTACCACAAACGACAGTTGCAGGTACAATGATGTTTTTTAATGGTACAAATTGGCAAACTGTAGCTCCAGCAACGGTAAGAGGAGCTAATTTGACATATTGCGATGGAGTTCCAACTTGGGGACCTTGTCCTCCATTACAAATTGGGCAATCATTTGGAGGCGGTATTATAGCCTATATTTTGCAGTCTGGTGACCCTGGCTACGATGCTAATATTCAACATGGCTTAATTGCGGCACCTATTGACCAAAGTATAGGCATACAATGGGGCAATTCTTTTTTTATCTCAACCAGCTTTTCTATTGGTTTTGGTAATGCCAATACAATTGCCATCGTAGCAGCTCAAGGTGCAGGGAGCTATGCTGCCCAAGTTTGTGCTGATTTAGTCCTTAATAGTTATGATGATTGGTTTTTGCCGTCAACTAGCGAGTTGAATCAATTATATGTCAATAGAATAGCAATAGGAGGGTTTACTACTGGATTTTACTGGTGTAGTGATGCGTTTGATTCGGTTTCAGCACGTGCAATTAATTTCAATAATGGCCTCTTAAATGCATTTGCTTCTAGGTCAAATATATACCATGTTCGATCTATTCGTACTTTTTAACAATTGTCCCCAGCTACCCCACTGGCGCAAGCGTCCTCCAGCTATCGCAAGTGTTAATCCCAATGGTGCAAGCGTCACCCCCATTGGCGCAAGCGTCCGCTTGTGCCTACTTCAATAAAGCGTCCCGCTTTAATTACACCCACTGGTGCAAGCGTCCGCTTGTACCACTGGTGCAAGCGTCCGCCCCCACTGGTGCAAGCGTCACGCTTGTACCATAACCACAAAGCGTCCCGCTTCAATTATATAAATTTGTCAAAAACTGTACCTTTTCTACATTTTTTTTAAATTTGCATTATGAGCAGAAAAAACAAAATCAAAGATCAGCAAAAGCTATATTTTGTTACGTTTACGGTTATAAACTGGATTGATGTCTTTATAAGAAATGAATATCGGAATGTGTTGTTAGAAAGCATAAAATACTGCCAAAAGAATAAAGGTTTACAAGTATATGCTTGGTGTTTGATGACAAGCCACATACACATGATTATAGGTAGTGATGGTACAAACGATTTGGTAGGGACAGTTAGAGATTTCAAAAGTTTTACATCAAGGAGTATTCGCAAATTATTAGAAGACCAAAATGCCGTAGGCGAAAGTAGAAGAGAGTGGATGTATTGGATGATGCAACGGGCAGGAATAAAGAATAGCAACAATACAGATTTTCAATTTTGGATTCAAGATAGCCATCCTATTGTGTTGGATTCAAATGAAATATTTAAGCAGAAGCTAACATACATTCATCAAAACCCAGTAGAGGCTGGTTTTGTAGCAGAACCGCAGCATTGGCTTTATAGCAGTGCAGTAGATTATATGACAGATCAGAAAGGTATGTTAGATATTATAATTGTTTGATACATTAAGCGAGATGCTTAAAAAAATAAGGGTACAAGCGAGACGCTTGCACCAGTTGGAGATGCTTAAAAAAATAAGGGTACAAGCGAGACGCTTGCACCAGTTGGGTTATTTGATACATTAAGCGAGATGCTTAAAAAAATAAGGGTACAAGCGAGACGCTTGCACCAGTTGAGACGCTTGCACCAGTTGGGAAGAAACCATTACCAAGCGATTTATCCACATTATCACAGATTAAACAAAAAAATTTTTTTTATTTTATTTTTAATTCTAAAATTTAAAATTATCTTTACTTTTTATTACTTATAAAACCATCCACAGTTATTTGGCTTTGCCTAATAACGGACAGGAAACAGGCATATTACCAAAACTATTTTTGGTATAAAACACACAAATAATTGTAGATAAACGGCACAAATCAACTGCCTATACAATTTACATGAAATCAAAATCATTATTAATTTACAACTGCCTCAATTTATAAGCTAGGGTTGTGAATTATGAATTAAAAATTGCGATTAAAGCAATTTTGAAGATTAAAAATTGGGATTAAAGCAATTTCCCCTTTGGATTCTGCGATATGGTAGCAAAAAAGGGATTTAGGGACAGGTTTTTAAATCATGCGAAAGCATAAAAAATTAAAAAATTCCTTACTCCCCTCTCTTTTGGAGAGGGGGCAGGGGGTGAGGCCAAAAAATTGCTATAAACGCAATTTTCCCTTGGCTTCTGTAGCATGGGAGCAGAAAATGGATTTAGGGTGGGGTTTTAAATAATGCGAAAGCATAAAAAATTAATAAATTCCTTACTCCCCTCTCTTTTGGAGAGGGGGCAGGGGGTGAGGCAAAAAAATTGCTATAAACGTAATTTTCTCCTTGGATTCTGCCGCATTGTAGCAGAAAATGGATTTAGGGTGGGGTTTTAAATAATGCGAAAGCATAAAAAATTAATAAATTCCTTACTCCCCTCTCTTTTGGAGAGGGGGCAGGGGGAGAGGCAAAAAAAATGCGAAAGCATAAAAAATTAAAACAATCCACTTTTTAAGTCCCTCCCTCTGGGGAGGGATTTAGGGTGGGGTTAAAAATGGATTTAGGGTGGTGTTAAAAATCAGCTTTAATTCCCTCTCTTTTGAAGAGGGGTCAGGGATTTGAAAGAATAAAAAAAAATGTGAAACCATAAAAACTTAAATTATAATGCCAACATTATCAATGTTTTTTGGAATAATAATAAGAATGTACTTTGGGCCAAAAGAACACAATCCGCCTCATATTCATGTCCATTATCAAAATGATATTGTGGTAATAAATATTGAGAATTGTCAAATTATGGAGGGTGCAATTCCTACTAGACAGTTGCGATTGGTTTTGGCTTGGATAGAAATACATAGAGAAGAGTTGTTAGCAGATTGGAAATTGTGCCAAAATGGCGAGAAACCATTTATGATAGACCCATTAAAATAATAAATGTATGTACTGGTCTGTAAAAAAAGTAATACCTTTGCAAGATTATAAGTTAGAATTGACGTTTGAAAACGCAAAAGTAAAAGTATTTGATATGAAACCACATTTAGAAAATGGCATTTTTAATGAATTAAAAAATGTGCCATTGTTTAATACAGTTTCGGTAGCATTCGATTCGGTTGTATGGCAAAATGAAGCCGATTTTGATCCAAAATATTTGTACAAAAATAGCTATGAATTATAATTTTAAAAATCAGATTTAATTCCCCTCTCTTTTGGAGAGGGGGCTGGGGGAGAGGCAAAAAAAATGCGAAAGCATAAAAAAATTAAAAAAAAATCCGCTTTTAAGTCCCTCCTTAAGGGGAGGGATTTAGGGTGGGGTTTTTAAAAGGATTTAGGGTGAGGCCAAAAAATTGCTATAAACGCAATTTTCCCTTTGGATTCTGCGGAATCGGAGCAGAAATTGGATTTAGGGTGGGGTTTTTAAAAGGATTTAGGGTGAGGCAAAAAAAATTGCTATAAACGCAATTTTTCCTTTCGAGGTTTTTTTGGGCTTTAAAAAATAAAAAAATGTTTTTTATTCAAAGTTATTCCGAAAAATTAAATCTACTATGTGTAAAATATGGGGTTGAAAAGCTATATCTTTTTGGATCAGCTGCCAATGGAAATTTTGATGAAAAAAATAGCGATATAGATCTTTTGTATATTTTGAAAGAGCAAAATCCTTTACAAGTGTGCGACAATGTTTTGGACTTGTACGAAGATTTGCAACTTTTATTTGAACGAAAAGTAGATTTGGTGAGTCAAAAAGCAATACAAAATAAGTATTTTATTCAATCAGTCAATCAAGATAAAATACTTGTTTATAGTGCATAAAATTGAAAAGTACTTAGAAGATATAAAACTTTCGATTGAACAAATAAATGATTTTGTCCATGAAATATATTCTTTTGATACTTTTAAAAATAATATTTTAGTTAAAAAAGCTACCGAAAGAAACATTGAAATTATAGGCGAATGTTGTAAAAGACTTTTGGCAAATGAACTGGAACTTCAAAATGCTAAAAAAATTATATCTTTTAGAAATTTTATTGCACACGAATACGATAAAGTAGACGATGAAATAGTTTGGGGAATTTTAAAAAGACATTTACCAATGTTATATTTGGAAGTTTTAGAAAAATTAAACGAAAATAAAGAATTATAAATTAAAAAAATCAGCTTTTTAAGTCCCTCCTTAAGGGGAGGGATTTAGGGTGGGGTTAAAAAAGGATTTAGAGTAAGGCAAAAAAATTGCTATAAACGCAATTTTCCCCTCTGGATTCTGCGGAATCGGAGCAGAAATTGGATTTAGGGTGGGGTTAAAAAAGGATTTAGAGTAAGACAAAAAAATTCCTATAAACGCAATTTCCCCTTCGGGGGTTTGGGGGCTTTTAAAAAATCCTTACTCCCCTCTCTTTTGGAGAGGGGGTTGGGGGTGAGGGCAAAAAAATGCGAAAGCATAAAAAAATTAAAAAAAATCAGCTCTTAAGCCCCCTTCGGGGGTATGGGGGCTTAAAACAAACAATTAATTAAACCCAAATGAAAAAATTATTTATTTCAATTTCGATTATATTATTTTCGTATTTTGCTAAAGCTCAGTTTCAAGACAACAAAGGCTTCAATTTTCAGGGATATGCACGCGATGCTCAGGGGGTGGGCTTGCGCAACAGACCTGTAGAAATCAGGTACTCACTCTATCCTGCAGGGCAACCAAGCTCTATACACTATACCGAAACCCACACACGTACTACCGATTTGTATGGAGTGTTTTCGGCTGTAGTAGGTTCGCAATCTATGACTACTTTTTCTAAATTACCTTTTTCGAGAACCAATTACTGGCTCAAAGTAGAAGTACGAACTTCTGGAAACTGGACCACAACTACCGAAACCGAATTATTGAGTGTACCCTATGCCCGCACGGCTGGCAATGGCAACCCTGTAGGTACTGTTATAGCATTTGCAGGATTGCTTGCAAATATTCCACAAGGGTATTTACTTTGCGAAGGGCAATTGCTAAACAAAGCCGACTACCCCGAACTATCCTCTGTACTGGGCAATGCTTGGGGTGGCAATGTAACCCAATTTAATCTGCCCGACATGAGAGGTTTATTTTTAAGAGGAGTATCAAGTGCTTCGGCCAGGGATGACGACCGAGCTACAAGAATAGCCATAGCTAGTGGTGGAAACACTGGAAACAACGTAGGCACTTTGCAAAATGACGAAACCAGAACACATAATCACTCAGGTAGTGGCAGTACTAGCACTAATGGAAATCATAGTCATAATTATACAACAGCTCAAAGTTGGGATAGAAAAAGTAGCGGAACTGGTAATGGCATAGCAGAATATGCAGGTACTTATTCAACTGGAGCTGCAGGCGACCATTCCCATTCATTTTCATTTACAACAAATGCAACAGGTGGCAATGAAACACGACCAGAAAATGTAGCTGTATATTATATCATAAAATTTTAATATCTTTGAACAATGATTTATGGGAAATTTGAAAATAAATTTAGGTTTTTAGAATTTCCCACAAAGGAATTTCTAAAGTAATAATATTATAGGAAAAAAATTTTCGACTTTGTTGGTGTTGCTAGAAGGAATTGAGTAGAGATCTCCAACAAATTCATTTATTAAAGGTTTGTTGGCCTAGAAGACCAAGTAATGGTAGAAAAGCCCTCCCTTTTGGATTCTGTGGCATCGTAACAGAAATTGGCTTGGGTGGGGTTTTTGAAAATAAATTTGAGGTTTTTAGTAGTTCCCACAAAGGAATTGCTAAAGTAATAATACCATAGAAAAAAAATTTAATAAAAAAATATAAACAAAATTAATAATTTTAAAAAAATAAAATAGAATGAATAAAATTTATATACTATTGCTCTCTATCGGTTTGCATCTAGTGGGGTGGGGCCAATTTCAAACGCCTTACACCATTAGTTATGTCGCTACAAATGATGTAGCCCTAGAAACATCCACTCTGGGTGTATCTGATATGTTGGCCTACAATGGCGATTTTATGACCTCCAATGGCTTTGCCGATATTGGCGGAATGGAAGAGGTATTAGGAGTAATGAACTTTACACTTGGGTATGGCAACAATTGTTTGACTTTTGATGGCACCAATGATTTTGTAAATTGTGGAAATATCTCTAATGTTAATTTTACAACTGATTTTACAGTAGAATCTTGGATGCGATGGTCGGGCGTTGGTGGGTGGTATGGCATTGTAACTAAAGAAAACTGGAACTCGACTGCAGGATGGCTTGTTTATACCAGTGGAAGTAGTGTTTTTTTTACAAGAGGCGGTGGGGCTGGTATTGCTGCATCTATACCAAACCCAACCAATTGGAACCATATCGCTTGCACATACACTGCCAGCACAGGTACATTGACTATTTACATCAATGGAGTTTTGCAAACAAGTACTACTGGTATATTTTTTACAGCTTCAACCGAACAAGTGTATATTGGGTCTAGGCATCAAAACACTGGAGGTGCACCAGCAGATTTTTTTAATGGCCAGATAGACGAAGTACGTATATGGAATACTGCCCGCACGGCAGCCCAAATTCAAAATTCATATAACAGAGATTTAGATGGCATCGAGGCTGGCCTTGCGGCTTACTACACATTCAACGAAAATGGTGTAGTGGCAGCAGCCAATAACACTAGCTTTACTACCCTCACAGATATTGCTGGCACTCCTCAAAATGGTACTTTAACCAATTTTGCCCTCACAGGCACTGGTTCCAACTGGGTAAGTGGCGTGGTGTATCCTGCGAGTACTCTGTTAGGTAATATTATAAACCCTGTCACTGGAAACGCTCCTTATCAAGTAGCTATTGCAGATTTTAACGGAGATGGTTTGCCTGATTTGGCAACTGCAAATGTCAACAGCAATAACTTTAGCATACTTACAGGAACAGGAACAGGCTCTTTTGCCAATATAGGAAATTATCCTTCAGGTGCAGGTGGTGGTTCAGTAAGTTTGGTTGCTGCCGATTATAATGGAGATGGAAGGGCAGATATTGCTATTGTAAATAACTCAGGTGCAAATTTTACAGTATTTACAAACACTGGATCGGGTGCTTTTGGATCTGGAACTGTCAACAATACCGCTCCTTCGCCAAATGTATTAGCTGGGGGCGACTTCAATAGAGATGGCAGAATGGATTTAGCTGTTACTCAACCAAGTACCAGTACTGTAGGCATATTTATTAATAATGGAAATGGCACTTTTGCCACAGGTGCAAATTACCCAGCTCAAAGTAATGTGTGGGGAATAGATATTGGTGATATAAACAAAGATGGAAATCTTGATTTATTGTTGGGTAGCACAAGTACATCTATTATAAGTGTTTTGACTGGAACTGGGACTGGCACATTTGGAGCAAAAGTTGATTACACAACAGCAGGTGGATCAAGTGGTGTAACTATAGGAGATTTTAATAACGATGGTTTCATCGATATAGCAGCTGCAATTACTGCTAGTAATGTAATTAGTGTACTTACAGGAACAGGAGCAGGTGGTTTCGGAACTTTTGTAAATTATGCAACAGGTTCTGGACCATTTGGTTTACGAAATTCTGACTTAAATGGGGATGGTTTTTCAGATTTGATAGTGGGTAACTATAATGTTGGTACGATAAGTATTTTGACCAACACGGGACTAGGAACTTTTGGTGCAAAGCTAGATTTTACAGTAACTAACATAACTAACAATCCAGCACAAATTACAATTGGTGATTTGAATTTAGATGGTAAATCAGACATTGCTGTTGGATTATACAATGGTTCAAGTGTGCTGTTTCCAGCAATATTACTTAACACCTGGTCTACCCCAGCCCCCACATTTGTTTCCATATCCAACCCACTTTCGGTATGTGGCGTAAATGCAGCCATTACAGCCAACTTTACCGGTGGTTTTCTCAATTACCAATGGTTTAGAAATGGCGTAAGCATAGCTGGAGCAAATACCATTTCACTTACGTCTGGTTTTTCAGGAGCTTATTATGTAGTGGCTAGTAATATTGCAGGGAGTGCAACTTCGAATGTTACTACCATTACAGCATGTAATAATGCCTTGCAGTTCTTGACTAATGGAGACATCACTTCTGGTCAACCAGGTCCTTGGGTAGAGATAGTAAATAACCCAAATGATTTTAATTTTGGTACACAGTTTTCAATGGAAGCATGGGTGCGTCCTGAAGCTGGTAGTAATGGTAAAATGACTATTTTTTCTAAAGGACCTTCAAATGGATCTCTTGATAGGTCATACATTTTTCAAGTTCAAGATGGGACACTTAGATTTTACAATTCAGATCCTTCTGCTAATCCTTATTGGTTTGATTCTGGTGTACCTATTCTTAACAATACATGGACTCATGTTGCGGTTACTTATAATAATCCAGTTTTATCTTTTTTTGTGAATGGATTATTGCAAACAACTATTGGCATTAATTTTATTTTAAATCCAAGTGGCAATCCAATTATAGGTCGCCAAGGAAGTAATGGTGGTTGTACTTGTAACAAATTCAATGGGCAAATAGATGAATTAAGAGTTTGGAACGTAGCTCGTACTCCCAACGATATTCAAGCCAATGTATATAGAACCATCAATGGCAATTTGCCAGGATTGGTAGCTGCTTATAATTTTAACCAAGGAATCGGTGGGGGAGTTAATACTGGAGTTACTACATTGATAGACCAAGCAGGGGGCAATCACAATGGAACATTAAATAGCTTTAGCAATCTTACTTTAGGCGGTAATACTTCCAACTGGGTAGGTTCTATCACTACCATTACAGGGGCTTACCAGTTTGGTGCACCTTTTGCCAATATGGGTACTCCCCCTACAGTTTGTATCAATGGCTCTGCTAATTATACCATCACAGCTACTGGGCAGGGAAGTGGTTTTACCTATCAATGGTTTAGAAATGGACTTGCCATAAGTGGACAAACAACCCCTACCTTAAATTTAACAGCTGCTCTTACCAGTGCAACAGGCACATATATAGTACAAATTACAAGCGAATTTGGAACTTCTACTTCTACTGGAGTTGTGTTTCCGAATTGTAATAATGCACTAGATTTTGATGGAGGCAACGATGAAGTTGTAGTTGGAGATATAGCTGCTCTCAACCTCAGTCCTAATTTTACTGCCGAAGCGTGGGTGTTTAATAGACCAAATACCATTGCAGGAGATTATATGAACACTATTTTTAGTAAAAAAACTGGAGGCAACGGAACCCCAGGTTGGGCAATGTTTATTAATTCATGGGGTGTAGTCAATGGTGATGGAAAATTAAATTTTGAAGCTCAAAACGGTTATTATGCTTCCGTTAATATAAATGTTGTTCCTGTTGGCGTTTGGTCGCATGTAGCAGTCAGCCTTAGTCAAGGTGTAGCTACAATGTACGTAAATGGAGTTATGATACCATCTACATTTATTGGTAGTGCATTTACAATAGTACCATCAAGTGTACCTTTAAGAATTGGAAATTATGAAGCAGCTGCATTTAATATTAATGGAATCATAGACGAAGCTCGCATTTGGAACATAACACTATCGCAACAAGACATTCAAAACAATAGATTTAGAAATATATCAACAACCACACCAGGCTTGGTAGGCTACTGGGATTTTAACCAAGGAATCCCTTCTGGAAATAATACTACTATTACCTCTGCAATAGATAAAAGTGGAAATGGATTTAATGGTACTCTCACTAATATAACTTTAAATGGCAGTACTTCCAATTTTGTTGGTTCTGCTCAAACTACTGTTATTGGTGCTTACACATTTGCTGCCCCTAGTATCACTGGCATCAGTTCTTCTCAAACCGTTTGCTCTGGCTTAACCGTTCCACTTTCAGTTACAGCAACTGGTTCGGGCTTGGCGTATCAATGGTTTAGAAATAGTGTAGCCATTGCAGGAGCTACAGCTTCTACACTCACACTTACAGGAGTTGCAGCTACGAGTGCTGGTACTTACTTTGTATCCGTTTCTGGCTTTGGTGGTGCTACAACTTCGAGTGGATTATCATTAACTGTCAATTCTCAAGAAATAAATATGCAGGGCAATGGCATTACCATTGCAAGAGGAACAGTTAGCACAAGTACTGCTACTGGTACCGATTTTGGCACAACCATCACTGGTTCTGTCATTACCAAAAATTTTACAATTCAGAGTACAGGCTCTAGTAGTTTAAGTATTTCGGGTATAAACCTGAGTGGAGCCGATGCAAGTATGTTTACAGTTTCGGGAATCAGTTTTCCTGCTACACTTGCAGGTAGCAGCGCTACTACTTTTAATCTTTCTTTCCGCCCAACTTCATTAGGAACAAAAGCAGCTACTGTTACTATTCTAAATAATTCATGTTCTCAATCGAGTTATGATTTTGCAGTTGGAGGAACAGGTAGTCTAGCTGGTCCTGTAATTTCTGCCAATCTTAGTTCGGTATGTGCTGGTGGTAGCGTATTGCTTACGGGCACCTCTACAGGCAACAATATAGTTTGGTACACAGTTTCTACTGGCGGTACAGCATTGGGTACAACTACGAGTGGTTCTACTTTTGCAGTAAATCCTTCAACAACCACTACTTACTTTGCTGAGGCGGCTACTGTAAATGCAGCTTCTACTACATTTAATTTTACAGGTAGTATGCAAAACTATACAGTACCTGCCGGGGTTACGAGTATCACTATTTTATCTAGAGGGGCTTCGGGTGGGCTCGCTACTGGTTACGCCTCTATAAATGCGGGTACAGGTGCTACTATGCAGGGTACATTTGCAGTAAGCCCTGGCCAAGTACTCAAAGTTTTAGTTGGCGGTGCTGGCGGTAACAGTACCAATGCAGGTGGTGGTGGAGGAGGTACTTTTGTAACAGACAATAGTAACAATCCATTTTGTATTGCAGGTGGTGGTAGTGGAGCAAATGGAGCAGGATCAATTAACGGACAACCTGGCTTAACTACGAACAATGGAGGCAATAGTTCAGGTGGTTCTTATATTGGAGGTACAAGTGGAAATGGTGGAGCTGGTAGTCCTGGTTCAGCAGGAGGTGGTGGATTAACTGGGAATGGTGGAACTTCTTCTTGTGGTTCTCCTCCTGGTCCTGGTCTTAGTTTTATCAGCGGTGGTACAGGGGGTGGTGGAGGCTCATGTGGTGCTGGAGGTGGTGTAGGTGGATATGGTGGCGGCTCTGGTGGAGAATGGTGCTGCCAAGGAACTTCAGGTGCTGGTGGTGGATATTCTGGTGGTGCAGGTGGTATAAGTGGACAATCTGCTGGTGGCGGTGGTTCATTCAATAGCGGTACCAATCAAATAAATACAAATGGTGCAACATCCAATGTTACTTCAAATGGCTTAGTTATTATATCATTCAGTGGCAATAATTTGGTTTCTGCTACTCGTACCCCAATTACAGTATCGGTAGCTGGTGCATGCAACAACGCCTTACAGTTTTTTGGCGATAACGATAATGTTACTTTTCCATTAACTTTTGCGGGTGCACCTGCAAATCAAATTACCTTAGAGGCTTGGGTAAATCCTGCAAACATAACTACAAACAGTTTTTATGAAATTTTCCGAACAGATGGAGTTACTAGTAATGGATTTCTTTTCTCTTTCCAAAACAATGGAAACATTTTATCTTTTGGAACTAGAAATCAAGGTAATGCATGGGATGAGCTAGACATATCAATTGTGCCTGCCAATTACACTAATCAATGGGTACACATAGCCGCTACTTACGATGGGCAAACCAAAAGAATATATCGAAATGGCGTTTTAATAGGTAGTTTTGCTATTACTGGTAGCATTGTTGGTAGCAATATTTGTAGATTAGGTAGTGAAATGGGCTCTGCAAGTTTTTATAATGGACAAATGGACGAAGTCCGTATTTGGAATATTGCTCTCTCCCAAACAGATATAGATGCCAATCGTTTCAAAAATTTATCTACTACTACCCCAGGTTTGGTGGTGTATTACGATTTTAACCAAGGCCTACCTGGCGGCAACAATACTAGCCAAACTACTTTGCTAGACAAATCGGGTATAGGAGCAAACGGAACATTAATTAATTTTGGTTTAACAGCACCAACCACAAGTAACTATGTAGCTGCCACTGGTGGTAGCACAGTTTTGGGTACATATATATATAGTGTGCCAAGTGTTTTGGGTATCACATCATCCCAAACCGTTTGCTCTGGCGTAACCGTTCCTTTGAGTGTAACCGCCTCAGGTACAGGCTTGGCTTATCAATGGTTTAGAAATAGTGTAGCTATTGCAGGTGCTACTGCATCTACATTTACACTTACAGGAGTTACAGCCACAAGTGCTGGAACTTATTTTGTATCGGTTACAGGTTTGGGTGGTAATGTAACTTCTAGTGGTATTAACATAACACTCGACCCCGTTTGCGAAGAGTTATGGGGTACTTCATCTACTGGGGGTACGAGTAATGGCGGTACTATCTATAAATATAACACCAGAACCAATGCTGTAACTGTAGTAAAATCTTTTGTACCTAGTGGAACTGCCGATGGATCTAATTTGCAAGCTGGATTGGTACAAGGAAACGATGGTTGGTTTTATGGAACAAACATTGCAGGTGGTGCCAACGGTAATGGTACTATTTTTAGAATTAGCCCATCTGGGTCTTTTCAAAAACTTTTTGACTTCAATAGTTTAAATAACAGCTCTGGAACAGGTTTTAATCCCAATCATACCTTAGTACAAGGTAGCGATGGCTGGTTTTATGGTGCGAATAGCAGCGGTGGAGCAAATGGTGTGGGTACAATATACAAAATAAACAGCACAGGTAGTACATTTATAAAATTATATGATTGTGCCTCTGCAACTGGCTCTTCACCTACTGGACTAACATTAGGTACTGATGGTCATTTATATGGTATTTGTACAAGTGGAGGTGCTGAAACCAGAGGCACAATTTTTAGAATTACCAATAGTGGTACATATACTGTTATTAGACATATAGTTGTTGCTGACACAGAGAACGGTTCTGGCCCAAAAGGTTTGCTCGCTTTAGGTACAGATGGTTGGCTATATGGTCTATGCAATGGTGGAACCAATAATTCATCTTTTTTTAAGGTAAGCACAAGTGGTGAATTTGTAATTATACAAAATCCGATCAATGGAACTGGAGCTTCTCCAAATGGTAAACTTTTTCAGGCAACAGATGGTGCATTTTATGGGCTATTTAGTTCTGGTGGTTCATTTGGTCAAGGTACAATGTTTAAAATGAATAGTAATGGTACAGGGGGCACTATATTCAAAGATTTTACTAATAGTAATAGTGATGGTTCTGTCCCCAACGGGTCTTTGTATCAAGCTAAAAATGGTTTGTTATATGGTGTTGCTAGAGCTGGTGGATCTGCTAGTCTTGGTACATTATATTCTAACGGTACTACTACGGGTACATTTACGCTAAGAGTAGGTTTTACAGGTAATCCTCAGCCTTCAAATCCAGAAAATGTGCAATTAGCTTCTGATAATTCGTTTAGTGCACCTGCTTTAATAGCATCTCCAGCTAACCAAACGGTATGTAGTGGGGTAACTACAAATTTATTTGTAAATGCCATAGGTGTAGGATTAAACTATGCTTGGTACTTGCAAGGAAATGCCAACTCTATAGTTGGGCAAAATATGGCTACATTGACATTAACAGGTATTACTACATCTGGCACATATTTTGCAGTAGTAAGCAATGGTTTTGGTAGCATAACTTCGGCTGGTGCTAGTTTGAGTATTGGTTGCAACAATGCCTTGGTATTTGATGGCATTAACGATGGCGTTGCTCCACCAGCAAATGCTGTTTTCAATAATTTGGCTACCAATCAATTTACATTTGAAACTTGGTTGAATATACCTAGTTCATCACCTGCTCAGTCCATTGTAAGAAAAGTTGGCGATTATAATTTCTTTATTTTTAATCAAAAACTATACCTAGAAGTTTGGCCAAATGGCATGGGCAATCCCGCTTGGAGGCAATACATTGGCACCCAAAATGTAACTCATGGCGTGTGGAATCATATAGCGGTAAGTTATAGAAACAATGTAGCAGAGTTTTATATCAATGGCGTAAGAGAAACTATATCAAGTTTTACGCCAGGCAGCAATGGTGGTTCACAAAATTTAGGCATAGGGTATAATCCATCAACAGAATTTTTAACTGGGTCAATGGATGAGGTACGCATTTGGAATAGGGCAATAACTCAAGCAGATATTCAGTTAAATCTTAATAGAAATGTATCGAATACAGTACCTGGATTGATTTTGTATTATGATTTCAATCAAGGCATTCCAGGAGGCAATAATATAGGTACTTCTATAGTTTTTGATAAAAGCGGATTAGGCAATAATGGCACGCTCACAGGTTTTGGTTTGACAAGCAGTGGTTCAAACTTTGTAAGTTCTACTCAAACAACAATTACAGGCAATTATATCTTTACACCAACTACCATCACAGGCCTTACTTCATCCCAAACCGTTTGCTCTGGTGTATCAGTTCCTTTGAGTGTAACTGCCACAGGTTCAGGCTTGGCGTATCAATGGTTTAAAGACAATACCTTAATTGCTGGTGCAACTGCATCTACACTCACACTTACAGGAGTTACAGCTACGAGTGCAGGTACTTATTTTGTGTCTGTATCAGGATTGGGTGGAAATGCAACTTCTAGTGGCATAAGTTTTGGAGTGGGTTGTAACAATGGAATGCATATAAATGGTGCCCTTAATCAAATAGCAACAGCTTCAAATCCTATATTAAATAATCTTGGAGCTAATCAATTAACTATTGAGGCTTGGGTTAATTTAGTCAATTCTACTGCTGATGCACGCTCAATAGTTAGGAAAGATGGCGACTACAATTTTTATATTTTCAACGGAAAGCTACATTTAGAGCCTTGGGTGGATGGAGTAGGAATAAGCACTTGGCGTAAATATGTTGGCACACAAAATGTATCTGATAATACTTGGAATCATGTGGCAGTAGCATGGAATAAAAATTCTGGAACAGTAGATTTTTATATTAATGGATTAAAAGAAACAATATCAACTCCTAGTCAAACAAGCAATATTCCTCAAAATCATACTTTAAAAGTAGGGTTTAGTACACCTTATGGTAATTATTTCTTAGGAATAATGGACGAATTAAGAGTTTGGAACATTATGCTTTCACAGCAAGATATTCAAAATAATCGTTTCAAGAATTTTTCAAATACTGTTGCAGGATTGGTATTATATTATGATTTTAATCA
This sequence comes from Cytophagales bacterium, assembly GCA_013297755.1. Taxonomy (GTDB): domain Bacteria; phylum Bacteroidota; class Bacteroidia; order Cytophagales; family UBA9547; genus REAG01. The sequence continues at coordinate 89,271 of JAAFIH010000006.1, read as the reverse complement.
AGGTATAGCATCAGGGGACAACACAGGTTTAACCACAATTTTAGATAAAAGTGGCAATGGAAATACAGGCACATTTTCAAATTATACACTCAATGGAGCCACTTCAAACTTTGTGATTGCAACTAATACTACTACTATTACAGCTCCATTCGTTTTTTCTGCCCCTACCATCACAGGCCTTACCTCATCCCAAACCGTTTGCTCTGGTGTATCAGTTCCTTTGAGTGTAACTGCCACTGGTTCAGGCTTGGCGTATCAATGGTTTAGAAACAGTGTAGCCATTGTAGGAGCAACAGCTTCTACATTTACACTTACAGGTGTTACGGCTACAAGTGCAGGTACTTATTTTGTGTCTGTATCAGGATTGGGTGGAAATGCAACTAGCACTGGTATTGCAATAAATGTAGGTTGCAACAATGCTTTTGATTTTACTGCAAATTTAGGAGCAATGTCATTGCCTGATAATAATGCATTGGACTTTACCAACCAATATACAGTAGAGTTTTGGTTTAGAAGAACTGGTGATCAATGGGCTACTGTGATAAGTAAGTTTGATGACGATAGCGATAACAGAGGCTGGATGATCAATTTTGGAGAGACTGGTGGTGCCGATAAACTGTGCGTAGTACAATCTCGTTTAGGTACTTGGACAAATCCTATTTCTTGGAATACAGGCTTTAGTACAGTGCTTAATCAGTGGTATCATGCCGCAGTGGTTTATGATGCTACAATCACTAATAATAATTTAAAACTATATATCAACGGAAACTTTGTTTCTCAAACCGATTGGAATTTTACCCTTACACCAAATGCTGCTAATGTATATATAGGAGGTTATGATGGTATAGGAAATGGACTCAATGCAGGAGCCAATTCAAGATATTTTCAAGGTCAATTAGATGAACTTAGGGCTTGGAATATTGCTTTGTCTGCATCAGACATTGCAAGCAATTGGAATAAAACTACTGTAAACTCAATGCCAGGTTTAGTGTTGGCATTAGATTTTAATCAAGGGATACCTTCTGGTGACAACACTGCTATCTCCCAAGTATTAGATAAATCAGGTAGAAACCTTCATTTTGGATTCCAAGCGTTAGCTAGAACTGGAGCTACGAACAATTTTGTAACTTCGTTATCTACAGTTGCAGGCACTTTTACGTTCACAGCCCCTATTATTACTGGAATTACAGCTTCACAAACCGTTTGCTCTGGCGTAACAGTTCCTTTGAGTGTAACTGCCACTGGTTCTGGCTTGGTGTATCAATGGTTTAGAAATGGTAGTTTAATATCTGGTGCTACTGCTTCTACACTCACACTTACAGGAGTTACGGCTACAAGTGCAGGTACTTATTTTGTGTCAGTTTCTGGCTTGGGAGGAAACGCAACTAGCACTGGTATTGCAATAAATGTGGGTTGCAACAATGCCTTGGATTTCTTGGGTTCTTATGTTACCCTTGGCAATATACTCACCCCAAGTTATACCAAAGAGGCATGGATAAAACTAAACGCTGCCGTAATTGGTAATAATATTATTTCAGGTGGTTCAGCAACAAATACGCATGTATTTTGGGCAAACAATGGCACTGTTTCTGCCGGCAATACAGATGCAGTAGTGTCAGTAGTAGATCCTGGTGGGGTTCTTACCAATGGCGTTTGGTATCATTTTGCGGTAACATATAATGCCACAACCCAACAAATGAAACTATATAAAAATGGTATTGGAGTGGCTAGTGCAAACAATGTGCCTAACAATACTGCTGGTACATTGGTACATTTAGGAGCTTACGATCCAAATCAAAATCTTTTTAATGGGCAAATGGATAATGTGCGTATTTGGAATGTAGAATTATCTGCTCAAGATATTCAAGCCAATCTGTATAGAACCATAAATGCTACATTCCCAGGACTTATAGCTGCTTATGATTTTAACCAAGGTATCCCAAGTGGAAACAATGCAGGTTTGACCACCCTTACTGACCTATCTGGAAATAATAGAAATGGAACTTTAACTAATTTTACACTTAATAATAGTACATCCAATTGGGTGGCTTCTATCACAACTATCAATGGAGCTTATGCTTTCACTTCACCTACCATTCTAGGGATTTCAAACAGCCAAACGGTATGCTCTGGCGTAACTGTACCATTGAGCGTAACCGCTTCAGGTTCAGGCTTGGCGTATCAATGGTTTAGAAATGGCACTGCAATTGCTGGTGCTACCACAACCACACTTTTGGCTTCAGTTACAGGTACTTATTTTGTATCTGTTGCTGGTTTAGGTGGTGCTATTACATCAAATGGAATCAATTTTGGGGTGAGTAATTGCCAAAATGCGTTGGATTTTGGTGGTGCTAGTAATAATATTACTTTGGGTAATGCTTTAAGTTTTACAGGTACAAGTATGTTTTCTATGACATATTGGTTTAATACCACCAGTAATCTTACTCAGAGGATGATTTTTTCTAATGTTTCTAGTTCAAATGGGATAGAATCTTACTTACAATCAGGTGCTGTTGGTTTTGCATTAGTTGGTTTTCCAAATGCCATTTATGTAAATTCTTCAAATACTTTTAATGATGGAAGTTGGCATTTTGCAGCCATTTCTTATAATGGAAATCAAAGTATTAGTGGAATTAATATTTATGTCGATGGAAACTTGCAGAGCTTAGTTTCTACTGGTAATAATCTTACAAATTATAATTTACAAAGCCAAAGTTTAATAGTTGGTATGAGACCAGATTTGGGTGGTAAATATCCAGGGATTTTAGATAATCTTAGTTTTTGGAACACAACACTTACTCAATCTCAAATCAGAAATCAATTAACAACACCTTTAGTTGGTAATGAACCCAACTTACTCGCTTATTATGATTTTAATCAAACTCCTTTTCCTGGCAATAATAATACAAACATTACAACTATAATTAATAGAACAACTTTGGCAGGCATTAATGGTGCTTTATCTGGTTTTGCTATGAATGGTGCAAGTTCTAACCTTGTATCTTCACCAGTGCCAGTTATTTATGCACCAACAATTACAGGTATTGCTGCATCTCAAACTGTGTGTTCAGGTATAACTTTACCTCTTACTGTCAATGCACTTGGTACAGGCCTAACCTACCAATGGTTTAAAGACAATGCAATCATATCAGGCCAAACAAGCACCCTACTTACACTAACCAATGTAACAGCCACTACAACAGGCGTATACTTTGTATCCGTAACAGGCTTGGGCGGCAGTGTAGCCTCAAATAATATCAATATACAAGTCAATACCCAAAGTTTAGGAGCGTTGTCTACGACCCAAAACGAGTATAGAGCCAATTACAACGACATAATTACAGCAGCATTAAGTCCAAGCACCTTTGTAGTAAGCAATGGCACATTACCGAATGGCATAACCTTAAACAATATCACAGGAGCATTGACAGGATTAGGCACAGTAGTAGGAATGTATAACTTTAGCGTAACAGGCAGCAGCACTATAGGCAGCTGCACAGCCACACGAGGATATACAATAACGATAACCAAGGCCAACTTGACAGTACAAGTACTAAACCAAAGCATGACACAAGGCGACAATGTACCAACATTAACCTCATCGATTGCAGGCTTGATAAACCCAGATGCTGTTACGTATAACTATGCCACCACAGCCACCAATGCAAGTCCAGTAGGTACGTATCCAATCAATGCAACCGTATTAGGAGCAGTATTGAGCAATTACAACCTAGTCGTAAACGCAGGTATTTTAACGATAGTACCCCAAGCAACGAACATAGTAGCCCAAACCACAGGCCAAACGGTATGCTCAGGCGTAACGATACCATTATCAGTAACCGCCACAGGCAATAATTTAACCTACCAATGGTACAAAGACAATGCAATCATATCAGGCCAAACAAGCACCCTACTTACACTAACCAATGTAACAGCCACTACTACAGGCCTATACTTTGTATCCGTAACAGGTTTAGGGGGCAGTGTAGCCTCAAATAATATCAATATACAAGTCAATACCCAAAGTTTAGGAGCGTTGGCCACGACCCAAAACGAGTATAGAGCCAACTACAACGACATAATCACAGCAGCATTAACACCAAGCACCTTTGTAGTAAGCAATGGCACATTACCTAATGGCATAACCTTAAACAATAGCACAGGAGCATTGACAGGATTAGGCACAGTAGTAGGAACGTATAATTTTAGTGTAACAGGCAGCAGCAATATAGGCAGCTGCACAGCCACACGAGGATATACGATAACGATAACCAAGGCCAACTTGACAGTCCAAGTCCTAAACCAAAGCATGACACAAGGCGACAATGTACCAGCATTAACCTCATCGATTGCAGGCTTGATAAACCCAGATGCGGTAACATACAACTATGCCACCACAGCTACCAATGCAAGTCCAGTAGGTACATACCCAATCAATGCAACCGTATTAGGAGCAGTATTGAGCAATTA
>JAAFIH010000006.1:0-84791 GCA_013297755.1 Cytophagales bacterium | reverse complement strand
CATCGATTGCAGGCTTGATAAACCCAGATGCGGTAACATACAACTATGCCACCACAGCTACCAATGCAAGTCCAGTAGGTACATACCCAATCAATGCAACCGTATTAGGAGCAGTATTGAGCAATTATAACCTAGTCGTAAACGCAGGCACATTAACGATAGTACCCCAAGCAACGAACATAGTAGCCCAAACCACAGGCCAAACGGTATGCTCAGGCGTAACGATACCATTATCAGTAACCGCCACAGGCAATAACTTAACCTACCAATGGTACAAAGACAATGCAATCATATCAGGCCAAACAAGCACCCTACTTACACTAACCAATGTAACAGCCACTACAACAGGCCTATACTTTGTATCCGTAACAGGTTTAGGGGGTACTGTAGCCTCAAATAATATCAATATACAAGTCAATACCCAAAGTTTAGGAGCGTTGGTTACAACCCAAAACGAGTATAGAGCCAATTACAACGACATAATCACAGCAACATTAAGTCCAAGCACCTTTGCAATAAGCAATGGCACATTACCTAATGGCATAACCTTAAACAATAGCACAGGAGCATTGACAGGATTAGGCACAGTAGTAGGAACGTATAACTTTAGTGTAACAGGCAGCAGTAATATAGGCAGCTGCACAGCCACACGAGGATATACGATAACGATAACCAAGGCCAATCTTACGGTACAAGTATCAAACCAAAGCATGACACAAGGCGACAATGTACCAGCATTGACCTCATCGATTGCAGGTTTGATATTCCCAGACATGTTAACGTACAACTATGCCACCACAGCCACCAATGCAAGTCCAGTAGGTACATATCCAATCAATGCAACCGTATTAGGAGCAGTATTGAGCAATTACAACCTAGTCGTAAATCCAGGCACCTTAACGATAGTACCCCAAGCAACGAACATAGTAGCCCAAAGCACAGGCCAAACGGTGTGCTCAGGCGTAACGATACCATTATCAGTAACCGCCACAGGCAATAACTTGACCTACCAATGGTACAAAGACAATAACCTTATTCCAGGTGCAATTTCTTCAACCTATATTATTAATAATATTACTAATAATGAAATTTATTTTGTTTCGGTTTCTGGTTTAGCAGGTTCTGCAATATCTTCTCAAATCACTTTAATTGTAAATCAGTTACCAAATGTTAGTATTTCAGGAGTTGCAAAAATTTGTATCGGGCAGTCTACTACCCTTACTGGAAATGGAGCTTTAACTTATGTGTGGGGTGTAAATCCAAACCAATCTATTGTAGTAACTCCAAATATAAATCAATCTTTTAGTGTTGTTGGTACTGATTTTAACGGATGTCAAAGTAGTGCGATAATAACTGTTACCGTAAATTCACTTCCAAACATAACCGCCACAGCCACACCAGCCACAATATGTATTGGCCAAACGACCACATTTAACGGTTTTGGAGCATTAGCTAATAGTTACATTTGGACAAATGGCGTAACCAATGGCACAAGCCAAAGCCCAAATATCACCAACACATATACAGTAACAGGTACAGATGCAAATGGATGTAGCAATACAAATACAGTAAATCTTACAGTAAATAATCTACCAACGATAAATATCACAGGCAATACTACCCCAATTTGTCAAGGCCAGTCAGCGACCATGTCAGCCAATGGAGCAGCAAATTATAGTTGGAACAATGGCAGTACCACCAGTGCGATAACGGTAAATCCTGCCACTACCCAAACGTATATAGTAACAGGTACAGATGCTAATAGTTGCGTAAACACAGCTACAAGCATAGTTACAGTATTGGGCATCCCAACGGTAACAGGCACAATAGCACCAAGCAATGCAGTATGTTTTGGCACACCAGTAACCATTGCAGGACTAGGAGCGAACACCTATACCATCAATGGAATAGCAAATAATGCATTAGCATTTATAGCAACAACAACAGCTACCTACACGATTACAGGCTCTAATGGCACTTGTGGAAGCATGGCCACAGTGATTACCTTAACCGTAAACCAATTACCAAATGTAACCGCCACAGCCACCCCAGCCACAATATGTATTGGCGAAACGACCACATTTAACGGTTTTGGAGCATTAGCTAATAGTTACATTTGGACAAATGGCGTAACCAATGGCACAAGCCAAAGCCCAAATACCACCAATACATATACAGTAACAGGTACAGATGCCAATGGATGTAGCAATACAAATACGGTAAATCTTACAGTAAATAATCTTCCAACGATAAATATTTCAGGCAATACTACCCCAATTTGTCAAGGTCAGTCAGCAACATTGACAGCCAATGGAGCAGCAAATTATAGTTGGAACAATGGCAGTACCACCAGTGCGATAACGGTAAATCCTGCCACTACCCAAACGTATATAGTAACAGGTACAGATGCAAATAGTTGCGTAAACACAGCCCAAAGCATAGTTACAGTACTGGGCATCCCAACGATAACAGGCACAATAGCACCAAGCAATGCAGTATGTTTTGGCACACCAGTAACCATTGCAGGCTTGGGAGCAGATACCTATACCATCAATGGAATAGCAAACAATGCATTAGCATTTATAGCAAATACAACAGCTACCTACACGATTACAGGCTCGAATGGCACTTGTGGAAGCATGGCCACAGAGGTTACACTAACCGTAAATCAATTACCAAACATAACCGCCACAGCCACACCAGCCACAATATGTATTGGCCAAACGACCACATTTAACGGTTTTGGAGCATTAGCTAATAGTTACATTTGGACAAATGGCGTAACCAATGGCACAAGCCAAAGTCCAAATATCACCAATACATATACAGTAACAGGTACAGATGCCAATGGATGTAGCAATACAAATACAGTAAATCTTACAGTAAATAATTTACCAACGATAAATATCACAGGCAATAGTACCCCAATTTGTCAAGGTCAGTCAGCAACATTGACAGCCAATGGAGCAGCGAATTATACATGGAACAATGGCAGTACCACCAGTGCGATAACGGTAAATCCTGCCACTACCCAAACGTATATAGTAACAGGTACAGATGCTAATAGTTGCGTAAACACAGCCCAAAGCATAGTTACAGTATTGGGCATCCCAACAGTAACAGGCACAATAGCACCAAGCAATGCAGTATGTTTTGGCACACCAGTAACCATTGCAGGCTTGGGAGCAGATACCTATACCATCAATGGAATAGCAAACAATGCATTAGCATTTATAGCAAATACAACAGCTACCTACACGATTACAGGCTCGAATGGCACTTGTGGAAGCATGGCCACAGAGGTTACACTAACCGTAAATCAATTACCAAACATAACCGCCACAGCCACACCAGCCACAATATGTATTGGCCAAACGACCACATTTAACGGTTTTGGAGCATTAGCTAATAGTTACATTTGGACAAATGGCGTAACCAATGGCACAAGCCAAAGCCCAAATATCACCAACACATATACAGTAACAGGTACAGATGCAAATGGATGTAGCAATACAAATACAGTAAATCTTACAGTAAATAATCTACCAACGATAAATATCACAGGCAATACTACCCCAATTTGTCAAGGCCAGTCAGCGACCATGTCAGCCAATGGAGCAGCAAATTATAGTTGGAACAATGGCAGTACCACCAGTGCGATAACGGTAAATCCTGCCACTACCCAAACGTATATAGTAACAGGTACAGATGCTAATAGTTGCGTAAACACAGCTACAAGCATAGTTACAGTATTGGGCATCCCAACGGTAACAGGCACAATAGCACCAAGTAATGCAGTATGTTTTGGCACACCAGTAACCATTGCAGGCTTGGGAGCAGATACCTATACCATCAATGGAATAGCAAACAATGCATTAGCATTTATAGCAACAACTAGTGGCAGTTATTTGATTGAAGGTTCAAATGGATCTTGCGGCAATGGCTTTGGTTCTGTATCGCTTACAGTAAATCAATTACCATCAATTACAATTTTAGGAGCAAACGCTACCATTTGTCAAACCCAATCAACTTCTTTGTCAGCCATTGGAGCGGTTAGCTATATTTGGTCTAATAATAGTACAACAAGTGCCATTGTGGTATCTCCAGCCCTAACCCAAGCATATACAGTAACAGGTATTGATGTTAATGGTTGTTCTGCAACCTCAAATACAAACATTACTGTAAATGAAGTTCCAACCATTACTTTAAGCAATGCAGGTGCTATTTGTTTGGGTCAATCTTTTGGAATTACTGCTTCTGGCTTAAATATTGGTTCTTATAGTTGGAACAATGGAGAAAATACTGCTAGTATTTTAGTTTCGCCTGCTATAACTTCATCTTATAGAGTTACTGCTACTGGCATCAATGGTTGTGCTACTTTTGTTGGTACTACAGTATCTGTCAATACATTACCAGTATTTGCAAACATAACTTCAAGCACTATTTATAAAACAAATTATAATCAAAGTATAGGTTCTAATACTCAAACCTACACGCTAACAGGTGGAAATCTTCCTTTAGGAATGACTTTGAGCAATAATGGTATAATTTCTGGGGCTTCAACTGCAGTTGGAAACTACAACTTTACCATTACAGGAGGTTTAGGAAATTGTACTGCTACAAGAGCTTATACTATTACAGTCAATCCAGCATTACTTTCTGTTTCTGTCAATAATGCTTCTATTTTCCAATTCGAAGCCCTACCTGCACAATCAGTTTATCGCAATGTTACTACTGGATTAGCTTCTGGCGAATCTATTAATGTAACATATCTCTTGAATGTAGCTAATTCAAATATCATTGGTAATTATACAATTACACCAATAGTTTCTGGTAGTACTTTGGGTAATTATATGGTAACAACTGTGGCTGGTACATTGCAAATACTATCTCCACAACAATTATCAGTAAGGGTTGCCGATGTTGTAAGAGAATATGGAAACCCAGATCCAGTATTTGTTGGTACTGTGTTGGGTATCAATCCATCGCAGCCCAATATAGTGGTTTCTTATTATACAAATACTTCACCTACATCACCATTTGGTACTTATCCAATATTGGCAACCATTACTGGTTCTGATGCTTTTAGATATAGTTTAACTTCAAATACTGTGGGTGGTCTTACCATTCGTACCAGACGCTTGATTGTACGAACCAATGATTTTAGCTTGGCCGATGGACAACCATTCCCTGCCGATTTCCCTACAACCATCACTGGTTTGTTGTCTGGTAGTTTACCAAAAATTACTTTCGATACTGAGCTAATACCAGGCGAAACCAACAAATTTAATATCATACCAGAAATCGAAGGAATAGATTTGAATTTGTACTCTTTGGTATTATTCCCAGGTATTTTAACCATACGCCCAGGTATCACTGTCATTGGCGATAATTTTAGTAGAAATTATGGCCAAGCCAATCCAGTATTTTCTGGTCAAGTATTGGGTGTCAAAAACGCAGATCCTTATGTATATGTAACTTTTAAAACAAATGCTAATCCAAACTCTCCAGTGGGCGATTACTCTGTTTTCCCAATCATTACTGGTTCTGATGCTGCTAAATATGGCTTTGTAACTGTATTAGGTGTAGCTTCTGTAACCAAGGCTAATTTGACAGTGGCAGCTGCTAATTTATCAAGAGTAGAAAATAATACCAATCCTTTTGAATTTAGACCTGTATTTACTGGTCTTGTCAATAATGATTTGATACAGGTAGATTTTAGCACAGACGCTCCTGATGTATCAACCACTGGTACTAATTTTAGTATTTTCCCTGCTCCATCTGGTACAGCATTACTCAATTATAATGTTACTACTGTATCTGGACGTTTACAAATATTGGCTTCGGTGCCCGACCCAGTTGCTATAACAATTACTGCTGGCAATTTCTCTAGAAAATATGGCGAAGCCGATGGACAATATGGTTTTGAAACTACTGGTACTATCAATTCAAACGATAATATTTCTATTTCAATACAAAGCAATGCCTCTCTGTCAAGTCCAATAGGTGATATTTATACTTTAACACCAATCATTTCTGGTACAGATGCTTATAAATATATCTTTACGACTGTTGCTGGAAAATTAACTATCGAAAAAAATACTGTAACTATCAAAGCCCTAGATTATACCAGAGAATATGGAGAAGATAATCCTACTTTCTTTAATGTATCCATAGCTGGCTTACGCAATGGCGATCAAATATTGGCCTATGCTTATGTAAACGAAAATCAATTTTCTAATGCAGGTACTTATCCAATATTGACTCAAACGGTTGGTAATGTATCATCAAATTATGATTTGCAAACCATAGCAGGTACTTTAACAATAGATAAAGCCTCATTGACAGTCATAGGTGGTATTTTTGAACGCATGTATAATCAGCCAAATCCAGATTTAGTTTACAATATCATTGGCTACAAAGGGGCAGATCAAATAAGCGATATTGATAAATTGCCAGTGGGACAAACGTTAGCAATTCTTACAAGTCCTGTGCAATCAGCTCCATACACTGTCATTTATAGTCAAGCTCAAGATAATAATTACTTGTTTGTGTACACTGAGGGAAGCATCAAAATTAATCCAGCCACCCAATCTATTGTTGGTTTCAATTCTTTTGCCAGAGTCAAAACAGGCGAAAGTGTAACTCTAACGGCCAATGCAACCAGTGGATTGCCTATCGAAGTTTCGACTAAAGATGCTACTATTGTTCAAAATGTAGGTCTTTTGATGAATGGACAAAAAGATGGTATCACTACCGTGAAATTAATACAACAAGGCGACAACAATTATTTGCCAGCCGATAGTGTATTCATTACCATAGTGTCTACAAGTACAGGTATCAAAACCACTACATTGATTGGCATGTTTGGTAGCCGCAGTATGTTCAAAGGTGTGCAATCTACTTTCCAATCTACAGAAGTGCCAGGCTACAAATATGTATGGAGCTATCGACCAAGTAGTTTTGTGCCACAAAATATCAATTGGGTAAACCCTCAAGATACCTTGACACCAAAAGTAAGCATAGTTTTCCCGGCCAATATAGACGTAACCTTGCCAAGCCAAGATTCTGCTAGAGTGTATATGGGCGATATTATATGTATGGTATATGACGATTTGGGTAATTTATCTAAAGTAAATACTTTGCCATTGATGTTAAATGTAGATGCACAAGCGGCAGTAAATGCTCAATTAGCTCAAACTTTGGCTGTATTAGAGTGTCCGCCAGCAGTGTCTAATTGCAACAAAACATTTATCTCTACATTCAATTTTGGCAAACGAGTAAACGATGAATCTAAAGACAAAACCGACAAATCGTGCAATGGTGGATTTACAGATTTTACTACTTCTGGCAAAATAGATACGTTGATAATGGGCAATGCTTATAATTTCAAAATTGGTGCTACAGTAGCCGCCAATACCTCATCGTTGATATTCTTTGCCCTTTGGATTGATTACGACAACAATGGTAGTTTCAACGACCCAGATGATTTTATAAGAGCATCGTCTGAAGCAACTAATTTGTATGAAATCAAAAGTATGGCCATAAGAATAAACGACAAATACGAAGGACCACGAAGAGTACGTATTAGTATGAAAACAAGTAAAATATCGCCCAACGAAAGTTGTATGGTCGAAGGCGTAGTTGGCGAAACCGAAGATTATATGGTGTTTTTGAAAAAACCACAAGCATTAGAAATAGCCAATTTACTGTCGCCAAACAACGATGGCAAAAATGATATATTTATTGTAAAAGGTATAAACCCTAAAATGACCAATAAACTAACCATTATGGATAGAGATGGCGTAATTAAATACGAAACCGAAGACTATCAAAACGATTTTGATGGCAACAATCCCGACCATTATTTACACGATGGCACCTATTACTACTTCTTTAGCCATGGCGAAGATATGCTCAAAGGTTTCTTTGAATTAAGAAGAAAATAATCTGTAGGAACACGCCTTTTGGCGTGTTCCTATTAAAGCCTTTTGGCGTGTTTTATATTACTTAGGCTCACCTTAAAATCAGATTTTGTATCCTTACAAAACTATTTTCAGTAATAAATTACACTTTATGATGAATATTTTTTATTATATCAAACCGAAAAATTAAAATTACATTCCTATAATTTTTCTCTCACTTGGATTCTGTGGCATCGTAACAGAAATTGGTTTGGGTGGGATTTTAAATAAAATTGTAATATTTGTTTTTCGGTTCAATATATATTTTTTATAAAAATAATTTTGTATTATTATATCATTGAAATCGAATTGTAATGGCACAATCTATTTTCAAAAAAATTTATAAATCATTGATAATCAGTCGTTTATATCTATAAAGAGAAGTATTTATTTAACTATGCTTCCTTTTTTCAATTAGTTTTGAAAATTAAATCAAAACAATATACTATTTTAATAAATAATTCATTAAAATAGGGTGAATTTTATTTTCAATTTACAAAATTCTTTAAAATATTTTATTGGTAAAAATTTTGGATTATATTATCAATGAAAATCGAATTGTAATGGCATAATCTATTGTCAAAAAAATCATAAATCATTGATAATCAGTTGTTTATGTATATAAATTCAAGTATTTATTTAACTTTCAGAATTGACTTTTTTTGACGCTTATTTGAATACAGGGTAAACGTATTTAAAAATATAATAGATTTAAAAAGAAGAATATTACTTAAAATGCTACTTCTTGAATAGCTAATTCTAAAACCTCTCCCTTTTTGGATACTGTGTATATGGGCAAATAGAAAGTTTTGAGCCAGAAATGTGCTTTTGTAAAATTGGATTTAGGGTGGGGTTATTAAAATATTAGATAATTTTATTTAAAATTTTATGTATATGCGTTTGCCATGACTATCACTATGCTAACGAATAGGGTAAATATAAAATTGCTGTTTTCCATTTTTAACCCCCAATATCAAGCATACTTAATGAACTACCTACAAATTTTGTTTTTTGTTTTTGAGCCATTGCCATATCCAATTTTTGTTTTAATAAGATGTCATTAGCTATCAAATCTTTTATTAAAATAGGTTCATTACTACTAAGACAGCCATAAATATTACCAAAACTATCCAAACGCAATCTATTACAATCGCTACAAAAAGGCTCCGACTCGTTAGCAATTATACCAAAAACAGCCCCTTTGTTGGTTTGCCAATAATTGGCAGTTGATGATGTTTTTCTTTTTGATTTTGTAATTTCAAATTTTGATTTTATTACTTCTAAGATTTCTGCTTGACTAAAAAATTCTGAAAAATCGCCTGTATGAACATGACCCATTTTCATTAATTCTAAAAATCTAATTGGTATTTTATTTTCAAATCCATAATCCAAAAGTGGTATGATTTGACTAATATTAGCATTTCGCATGACCACAGTATTGATTTTCAAGTCAATGTTTTGGGCTTTGGCTAGTGCTATGCCTTCAAGTATTTTAGATAAGCCTCTTCGTTTGCTAATTTTGAAAAAAAGCTCCTCATCGAGTGCATCAACTGAAACATTGATAGAATCAAAAACCTTATAAGGTAATTTTTGAAGCAAATTTTTGAGCAAAAATCCATTGGTAGTAAGTTTTATCTTAACTCCAAATGGGATTAATTGTTCTATCAGTGGGATTATGTTGGCGTATAGCGTAGGTTCTCCGCCAGTAAGTCTTATCGTTTCTAAATCTAAAGTATGATGTAATTGAAAAATTATTTTTGTTAACTCTTCAACTGTTAATGCTTTTAATTGTGAATTTTTGATTTTTTTAGATACCTCTTTTACACAATAACTACATGCCAAATTACAATCATTGGTCAAACTTAGCCTTAATGTTTTAAAAGTACGCTCATCATTATTTGTATATATCATTTATTGCATTTGAAAAAGACAAATTTTTTAGTTTTTTTAATGTAAGGCACATCTCTCTTCTATTTCAATTGACACCCTTTCATTTGCCTCAAAAATCGAAAGTTTTGAGCAAAGCTGTCTTGTTGGGATTAGAGTAATGTTTTTGAAATTTAAAAGGATTTTTTGAAGTTACCAAAAAACAAAATAGTATAACTTAAAAGTAAATTTTATTTAAAATTTTTCTTCTACACCTAATCCAAATAGTGCAAAATCGTATTTTACAGGATCGTTGGCATCTAATTTTTTTAGAAAATTGGTTAGTTCTAGTGCTGTATTCCAATCTGTTTTTGTAGATTCTATGATATTTAATCTTCGTGCTACCCTATCCACATGCAAATCTATTGGGCATACAAGTTGCGATGGTTTAATGTTTTTCCAAAGACCAAAATCTACTCCAAATTCATCTGAGCGAACCATCCAACGCAGAAACATACACAGTCGCTTACAAGCCGATTTCTTGGCTGGTGTAGCCACATGTTTTTGGGTTCTGATTGATGCAAAATCTGAACTAAAAAAATCATTATAAAATCCAATAAGTGCTTTTTCTATATTTTCGTCTTTGCTCGTAATATGTCTCGAAAATGCAGTTTCTAGCGATTCATTATACGTATAATGTTGTCTAAGAAATGAAATAAAGTACAATAAATCAGTATCATTAAATGTTCGATGTACAAAACCAAGGAGTTGTTTTAGTTCTGCATCATTGCACTTTGTAATAAATGTATAAGGTTCGTTATCAAATAATTGTATAAGTTTCTTACAACTATTTATGATAGTTTGTCGCTGCCCCCAAGCTAGTGTAGCTGCAAAAAACCCCATAATTTCTATATCTTGCTTTGCTTCAAACAAATGTGGTATAGATATTGGGTCGTTTTCAATAAACGATATTCTGTTATATTGATTAACTTTGGCGTCTAAAAAATTTCTAATTTCAGCAATATTTTTCAAATATTATTAAGAGAAAATAGTCAAAAAAATATCAAGAAACTTCTATAAAGCTCTTTTCCTGTATTTCTCTTTCCTTTGGAAAGGGTTTGGGTAAGTCTTTTGGAGACAAAAAAGAGGTTTTTAAATATTCCCATTATGAATTAAATATAAGCTGATTTGTATCAAAAAACTATTTTGCATTAAAGTGATGGTGCTTACTACCTTTGCCACCTCTAAAGTGTTTGTGGGCAGGATCCCAAGGTTTGAGAAAATTAGAAACTGTATAACATATTTTAAAATTGAATAAAAAGTAGTTATCACGACTACTTGATTTGCTCAACTTTCTGTCAAGTGTTTCTGGATTACCCCCTCTGTAGTCGTTTCCAGGGTTGTCATCTTTTGTATCAATTCGTTGGCCAAGAGAGCGGTCAGCAAAATAATAGTCTTCTGGTGTAAGTGATGGATACATATTTTTGGCATCGTTGTAGGTCATACCATTCCAAGTTGGGTATTTAGAATTAGGGTCTACATCGTCTAAATTTTCGGTAAATGGTTTTTGTAACTGCAAATCTAGCCCTAAATCTAGGTATTCTGTTAATTTTACTTGTACACCAACCCCAAACATAAATACAGGTACTATGGGAGAATAAAAACTTCCTCTTTGTTTTTCTTCTGATGTGATTAATTTTCTCAAACTATAGGTTGTGTTTGGGTCGAGGCCATATTTGGCAGCATCGTCTCCTGTACGAGCAGTTGGCGAAAAATAAACCATTCCAAACCCCACCAAACCATAAGGCACAACAATATTGCGTCTGTTATATTGGTCTTCTTTTTCGCCCAAAAATTTATTTATAATAGGAATGAAATCAAATTGTCCAACAGCCATGATTTCTAAGGCATCAGTTTTGAAACTTAGGTTACGACCTGTTCTCATACCCCCACCTTTAGTGCCAGATTCGGCATCTGAGCCAGATACGCCAAAATATCGAATAGTACCACCAACCGAAATACGAGGAGTAAATCTGTATTTTAAACCAAAATTTACAGTAAAATCTAAAGCATGAAATCCAAAAAGACAGTCTCCATCTGGGCATAATGAACCCAAATAACTTGTGCGACCTATACCCAGTGTGTATGTCCAAGGATAGGCTATTTTTGAATAAATAGGAGCCTTGCCAACTGCCCTTGTCCTGCTAGAGCCAGGATATAATTTTCGGCCTGCATTTTGAGCAAAAATCTCAAAAGTGGCAAACAATAAAAGTAGAAAAACTAATTTTGTAGATTTTGATTTCATAGTGTGGATAAGTAATGTGTATGATTTAAAGTACAAAAATAAAAATATTTTTTTCTTATTTCCTAATTTATTTAAAATTTTATTACAAATATTAAAAAAAACCAGGATTGCAATTCCTAAAAACTTCATTGTTTATGACTAATCCTATATTTTTTTACTTTCAAAAAAAAATTTGAAATAAAATTAGGTTTGAGCTTTGATATTGATATAACAATTTCCAATGCTAACATTATTTCATATTTAAAATATTGTATTTTGAAATCAGAACTTTTGAAGTATTTTTGGAGTTTTCAAAAAATGATTTTGTACCACTAAATTGTGCCATCAATAGATTGTTATTATACCAATGAATAATTTTGTATTGTGTATCCAACTCAAAATTTTCGTTTTCTGAATCAGCATTATCGTATTTTATAGTTTGTGTAGGATGGTTGGGATCTATCGTTTTGGATACTATAGAACCATTATTGTTAAACAATAAGTGAACAAATGTATTGCTTTCAAAGGCCAGTACTTTTTCTTCTAAGCTGTAAGATGAGTTATTAAATATGGGCAACCAATCGTTCCAAAGTAAACTACCATTTGCGTCAAAACTAGCAATTATGGCATGCGAATATCGCCATCCATCAAAGACATCAAACATTTGCTGAACTGGTCTACCATTTATCCAAATAGTACGAAAATCTGTACGATAATGAGGATAATAGGCTTCGCCAACGATTTTAAAAGTTCCATTTTCGGCCAGTATATCATGTAAAATGATGTTATAATTTAATGAAACGTCTTTTCCAGATTCTTTTTTTGAAGCAATTTTTTCTGTCATTCTTTTCTGTTCTTTTTCTCCTAAATAATTAAAAAAATTACTTAGCTTAGAGAAACTATGGTATTGGATAAAATCTTGTTTTCCATTTTCTATTACTGTAAAATAAAAACCTTGTGCACCATTGTTTTTACTTGTTTTATAAGTTCCAATAATCACCTTTTTTGAGTTATTGATATATCCAAGTTTGCCATTAATCAACGAATATTTGGCAGATACAGGGCTTAGTTTTATAGATTTTGATCTAGCCCCACTTTCTGAAATATCTTGAACAAAAAGATTGGTTTGGCTTCCATTACTATTTTTGACAAACAAAAATCCATCGTTGGTTTTGGCATCAGACATTATATCTGTAACAGAAGAAAAACCTTTAAAATTAAACGAATAATCTTTTTTTCGGCCATTACTAAGGCTTACTGACATAGCAAAAGCACTTTTGTCGGGTATAAAATTAGGCACAAATAACAAAGGAAAAAAGAGCATGGCCATGCCAGTTTTGAGGGCCACTTTACCATCAGTAGGGGGTATACATCCACCCCAAATGGCCAAATCGCCAATGATTTTAAAATCCTCTACCAAAACTTGTTTGTGCGATGTAATGCCATTCAATATTGTATTTTCGCCAGAAATCAAATCTATGGTTATGATTTCAAAAGCATAACTTTTTAAGAAAAGAAGGTATAGTTTTTGATCTATTTGACAATAGTTGCTGTACTGAAAACCAGTTGAAGCATTTATTTTAGTTTGCCATAATTGAGTGATGTTGGTGTCTAATTTAATAAAATTCCAGGTTTTAGTAGTATTATCGCTGTTGTTTGAGGTATAAAATATTACTAAACCTTGATTTTTTAAAGATAAAATGTTTTTATTTTCGGCCATTCCATCCAATTCGATTTCAGTATTTTGAGCTTTTGTAATAAAATTTATATTTAAAATCAAAAAGAATGATATATATAAATTTAATTTTATTAATTTGCAATTCGATACATATCTAATGACAATTAATATTACTAAGAAAGATAATTTTTTCATGTTAGAATTATTTATATTCTTTATAAAACACAATATATGGAACTGAAACATATCAACCTAGCCCCAATATCAAAATTAATTGGATACAATAATAGTGTACTGATTTCACTTTTAGAAGATTTAATCAAAGGTTCTGAAAAAAAATATGCAGAACTACAAATGAATGTTCAAAATAAAAATTGGATTTCCGTGAAAGCCAATGCACACTTTCTTAAAAGTAATTTTAGGCATTTAGGCCATGTAGAATATACTGAATTATTAAAAAAAATCGAAAATCAATCAGGCATCGATAGTGCTATACCTGAGGTAGAAAATATGCTCAACGTATTTTTTAATGGTTTTGATACAGTGATGATCGAAGTAAAAGCGTATTTATTACACCTCAAGAATCAATAACATCATTTATATACCCATTACTTGATTATCATACAATTATGAGTTTATTTGAACTACTAGTAGGCAAAAAAAAAGACATTAAACCAGATAAAGCACCAAATCTAAAAGTGCTAAAAATATTTTTGGTAGACGATAATATTGCTTTTTCTAGGTTGATAGAAAATTATATTATCACCAAAATGAGTACTTTTTTTCCTTTACATGTAATAAAAGTTGTAAGATTTGAAACTGGAAAAGAATGTATAGAAAGATTATCAGAAAATCCAGACATTATTTTATTAGATTATTATCTTTCAGATGACTTAGAAGGCAGCGAAAATGGCGATAAAATTTTCTTGCAAATCAAAAATAAGTATCCACAAATCAAAGTGGTTATGCTCAGTGGTTTAGAAGAAACTGGTTTAGTAAAAAAATTACTCTCCATGGGCCTTTTTGGTTTTGTGATAAAAGACGAAGATATGTTTGATCATATTAAAATATTAGTCAAAGAGGCTTCTAAACACAATTTATAATAATTCTATTTTTAATATAATATTACATTTTTGTTTTTTTCACTTGTTTGTTTATGATATTTGTTTTAGGTTTGTAAAAAAATTTTACATAAATCAAGTTTACATTACAATTTTATGAAAATAAACGCAAAATATACAATTTTGGCTGGGCTTTCGATAAGTCTACTTTCTTGTATAAAAAAAGAAGAACTGCCAGAGAAAATAATGTCATTTGATAACAGTACTGGTATAGCCTTGATTAACTCTGAGGTTAGCCTTTTTTCTGTACAAGACAAAGTTACTATCATTCAAGTAGGCAAAGATGGTGTTTATGAGATGCTTATACATCCAGGATGGTTTTCGTTTCCTACGGCCGAAAATCTGATTAAGATACCTTCAACTTTTGCTAAGTTAGATGAAATGCCTTCTGTTCCTGTATCATTGTCATCGCCTGCTTTTAATTTGCCAAGTACTGTTACAAATATTCCAATAAGTTTTTCTAATAGTGCTACTTTTTCGGTATCTGGCACTAGTTTAAAGAAAATATATTTCAAAGAAGGTACAATCGATTTGAGTTTATTGCATACACTCAACGGCAGGTCTGCCAATCCATTTTCTATAGAAATCACTAATTTAACAAAAGCCGATGGCTCTGCCCAAACTATGGTTCTTGATGGTGGTACCAATATTAATGCAAATGCTCTGCAAAATACAAGCTCTTCGTTGGCAGGATATTACTTAGATTTAACTGGTGGCGAATTTCTTAAAGTAAAATTAAATGTATCGTTCAACGCTGGCTCGCCAGTTAATGGTATAATTTCTGTAGGTGGCCTTAATTTTAAAGGTGTAAAATGGAGCAAATTAGAAGCCAATCTTGGAAATTCTACCATACCAGTTTTGACTAAAGACAACCAACAAGAAATAGATGTGTTTGCACTTACGCCTTTTAAATCAAATAAATCAAACAATGACCCAACAAAAACTACTCCTAATGGTGGACTAGATTTTTATTTTGAAGGAGCATCTGTAAAATTAAATATCAAAAATGGCTTTGGTATACCTCTAAGGTACGATGTATCGCCTTTGCGTACCATCAGAAAAGACAACACAGTTTTGGAACTATTCAACGATCCGCAACTTTTAGATTTACAATTAAAAGCCTCAAGAGATAATGCTACACCTACCAATTCTGTTAATGGATTTTTGTCTTCAGAAAACACCATGAGTGTATCAGGTACATTGATGAACAACTTGCTTCGTTATGGGCCTACAAAACTAGGATATGGTTTTGTGCTTAGATCAGAACCTACTCGCCCAGCAACTACAGATTTTATATATGATACATCTAGTCTGAAAGCTTTTCCAGAAGTTAAAATTCCTTTCAAGGGATATTTTAAATTGTATGATATAGAAACTGTAGCAAAATATCCTTTGGCTGGTGCAGATACTACTACTACGTTTAAAGCTGGAGACTTCAATTTTGATATAAATAGAGCCTCTTTTGGCGTAAAAATAGAAAATAAGTTGCCTATGAAATTTTTTATGTCAGTATATTTTACAGAAGAAGATTCAAGCAAATTTTTGATATATAGACCCACAGGATTGCCAGCTGATACAGTAAAACTTGGTCCATTTATCGTAGATGGTGCTACCATAGATGCAGCAGGTAAAGTAAATGGAACATCCATTTTTAATAAAGTTTTTAACCTAGAACGACAAAAATTTGTGCTTCTAAATACAAAATGTAAAAAAGTTTTGATTGTTGGCAGACCAGAAACCACAAGCTACCCAGACAAGAGAGTTGTACAGATTACTCCAGAAAATAAAATGGGTATTAAAATTAATATCATAGCCGATTATAAAGTAAGTCAAAAATAATTTTAACATTTATAAATAGTTTACAGTGAAAAAAATATTAACCTCCATTTTGTCATCGGCAATCTTGTGTCATACATTTGCCCAAACAGAATTTACAATGAATATGATGGAACATGTGTTTCAATCAACTTACGTAAATCCAGCTTCAAAACCAGACCACAAAGTAAGTATAGGTATTCCAGGCCTTTCTTCAGTTTATTTTGGTTATGCACTTACACCATTTCTACCTTCTGAAACTTTCACAAAAGTAGGCAGTGAAAATAGATTCGACCTATTGAAAGTTAGAGATCTATTAAATAAGGAAAATTTAATGTATTTTGGTGGAAGCTCTGATTTGTTTCATGTTCGTTTCAAATGCAGAAACACATTTTTATCGTTCAGTGGTAGGTCTGTTGTAGACAATTATTTAGGTTTACCTGCCTCTTTAGGAGATATATTAACGCTGAGCAATGTTACAAAAGTGGATGCCAACAGCTACAAAAACAAAACTTGGGATTTGAGTGGATTAGATGCAAACCTAACAGCCTACAATGAATTTGCCTTTGGTATTAGTACTTTTAGAAAGAAATTTGGTTATGCTATTCGACTAAAATATTTGCAAGGTCTAGCAAATGCAACTATTGAAAGTACCAATTCTACAGTAGCTTTCAACGATGATTTGCAACTACAAGCCCAAGGCAATTTGGTAATGAATACCAGCTCGCCTGCTAAAGATACCTCTCTAAATGTACCAGACAACTACCAAGCACAAGATGCTATTTTTAATTTCAAAAATATGGGATTTGGTGCTGATATTGGTTTTAGTTATTTTTTCAATACCAAACTAACATTTAGCCTAGCAGTCAATAATCTTGGATTTATTAATTGGCGTACAAATCCAATAAGTTTTGAATCATCTGCCTCTACAAGATTTGATGGTATAGATGTAGTAAACCCATTGATAAATGGAGAAAAAGTAAATACAGATTTGAATCAACAACTAAAACTAAAAAAATCTATCAAAGATTCTTACACTTCATATTTGATACCTACATTGTATTTTACTACGAAATATAATTTTACACCACGTTTTTTAGTTTCTGGTACAATTCAAGCCCAAAAGTTTAATGTAGTACGTATAGGCCTATCAGCAGGAGCTCAGTTGAAGTTATCTAGGGTGTTTAGCTTGACAGGTAATATCATGTATCAATATAGGGCTTTCAACTTTGGCGGTGGATTTGTATTTAAACCAGGACCAATACAATTTTATTTAGCAATAGACCACATGCCATCTCAAATATTTCAGTTTCAAAAAAATGGAGGTACAGAAGCAGTTGTGCCAGATATTAAACAATTTAACATGAGATTTGGAATAAATCTTGTGTTTGGTAGAGAGCAAGTACCTCAAGCACAACCCCTTAACTATTAATATTTTAGACTATATTATTTCAATAAAATACTATTATGAAGCGTTTATCAATACAATTAGTAACTATTTTTAGTTTTATATGTGCAGTATGTATGGCACAAAATGCTGGATTTACTCCTGTAAATTTGGGTACAAATATCAATACAGCCGAATACGATGAGTTTAATGCAGTGTTGAGCCCTGATGGCAAAACCATGTATTTTAACAGAGCCAATCATCCTGAAAATAACTATGGCAAAAACAAAAGCCAAGATGTATGGACATCAGAATTGCAATCAGATGGCACTTGGGGTGTAGCCAAAAGACTAGACAATTATATCAATAAGGGTCGATACAACGCAGTTTTAGGTATTACTTCTGATGGTACTATTTTTGTAACAGGAAAAATCACTAAAGGTGGTATCAGATATAAAAATGGAATAACTGTACTGAAACGTACTGGCGATGAATTTTCAGATCCTGAGAATTTATTTATTCCAAAACTAAAAAGAATGAGCGAAGGTCGTGTATTTAGTGCCACACCAAGTAGCGATGGCAATCACTTGATTTTTGCAATTACAAGAAGTTTTAATGCCAAAAGATTAAAATTATATCATACAGAATATAGAAAAGGTGGTTGGTCGAGGCTCAAAACCATGAAACGTACACTCAATGGTGGTGGCAATTTGCAAGCCCCATTTTTGAGCGAAGACAACAATACACTTTACTTTGCAGCCAAAAGAAGTGGAGGAAAAGGAAATTACGATATTTATAAATCTACCAGAACTGGTGGGGGTTGGGATATTTGGACAGAACCTGTACTGGCTTTCCCTGATACAGTTAGTAGCCCAGAATATGAATCATACTTCAAGGTATATGGAAAAAAAGGAAATATTGGCTATTTTACCTCTACCAACAAGTCGCTTGGAAAAGCAGATATTTTTAAAGTAAAATTATTTGAAGTTCAGCCCTACATATTGCTTACTGGTGCAATTTTAAATAAAAATACAGGTCTTAAATTTACTGACAACAAAGAATATTCAGTTTTGGTCAATGGCTTAAAATCTGACTCTGTTAAGATAAATTATGATTCTACAACTTACGCTATCAAGTTGCCATTCAACAAAAAATATACCATTATGGCAGGTGCCAAAAATTATAATTCTGTTCCAGTAGAGTTTGATGCAACAAATATTAGTGAATATGTAGAGAAAAAAATAGATTTGATGCTAGAACCTCTACCTTATTCTATGATTTCAGGTACATTTTTGGATAAGGCTACTGGTTTGGCCATACCTGGTACTGCTAATCCAAAACTTATTTTAAATGGCTCCGTTGTAGATTCTGCTAAAATTGATTTGGGTACATCTAAGTATAGTATCAAATTGCCTAATGGAAAAGATTATACCCTTGGTATGCAAGCCAATAAATACAAAACAATTTCAGATACTTTGAACCTGACCAATGTAAAAGCATACAAAGAATTTAATAAACCATTGTATGGCGAAAAAATACCCGACCCAGTTGCAGTTGTAGCTAATAAAGCAATTATTACTGGTAAAGTATTGAATAAAAAAACGATGAAACCTATCGAATCTACAGTGCCTTATAATGTAGTAGTTGATGGAAGACCTGATTTGGTAGCTTCACTTAATCCAGCAACATCTGAATACACCATAGAAGCAGCCCCAGGTGCTAGCTATGTAGTAAGTGCAAAAGCCGAGAAATTTTATCCTATATCTGAAGTTATTGATTTGAGCAAAGAAAAAACAAATGTTAAAATTATAAAAGATTTAGTGATAGCACCTATTGAAGTTGGCCAAACGATTCGTATAAACAATATCTATTTTGAAACTGGAAAAGCAATACTTAAACCAAATTCTTTCCCAGAATTGGATAAATTAGTTAAATTCTTGAAAGAAAACCCAACTATTTTTGTAGAAATTGCTGGCCATACAGATAATGTAGGTAAACCAGAAAAGAATTTATTGCTTTCAAAAAATAGAGCTAAAGCAGTAGAACAATATTTAGAGAAAAATGGAATTGCATCAGACCATGTAACCTTCACTGGTTATGGTTCTGCCAAACCTATGGTAGCAAACAAAACGCCTTGGGGAAAAGCTCAAAACAGACGTGTTGAGTTCGTAATTAAAGGAATATAAGCTATCGCTGAGAAATAATCCTACATTTCAATTACCATAAAAAACGTACAAAAAAACCCTTTCTTTTAAAGATAAGGGTTTTTTTGTTGGTGATTAAATTGAACCGAAAAACAAATATTACAAGTTTATTTTAAACCCCTCTTTTAATTTCTCTCCAAGTGGGACAAAAATTATGGGAATGTAATTTTAATTTTTTGGTCTGAAATAATTGTATAAAGATTTGATTTTTTTTATGAATTAAACTTTATTGGAAATTCTATTTTTTTATGAAATAAAGTCATTCTAAGAAACAACCTAAATCAATGTAAAAGAAGGTTTTAGGAATTATCAAAAAAAGCTATATCTTTATTGATTTCATGGCTTTATTACTTTTTTCAATTATTTCTTCAGCTAAGTTATCAGTTATAGATGCAGATACAAATAAACTTTCGTACTGTGATGGAGCCAAATAGATGCCACTATCTAACATAGCATTAAAATATTGAGAAAAATAATCTAAATTTGAGGTCTTGGCAGTATCAAAATCTACTACTTCTTTTTTTGTAAAAAATACACTATACATAGAACCTATTTGATTTAAAGAAACATCTAAGCCAATATTTTCGGCCCCTTTTTGAATTCCAGAGGCAATTTTATTTGTTATTTTATCAAGTTGAGAATAGACTTGAGGATTTTTGTTTAGAAATCCTAACATAGCAAGCCCAGCAGCCATAGCTACAGGATTGCCCGAAAGTGTGCCAGCCTGATATACTTTGCCCACAGGAGATATGCAATCCATTATTTCTTTTTTGCCTCCATAAGCACCCACAGGCAAGCCCCCGCCAATGATTTTTCCCATCGTGCACATATCAGGTAAAATTCCAAAAAGTGATTGAGCTCCCCCTTTTGAGAGCCTAAATCCAGTCATAACTTCATCGAAAATAAGAATAATGTTTTCTTTTGTGCAAATATCTCTTAACTGTTGCAAGTACCCGTTCTTGGGAATGACACAACCCATATTTCCTACAACTGGTTCTATGATTAAACAGGCTATTTGATTTCTATTTAGTTCAATAATTTCTAAAAGTTTTTCAATATTATTGTAAGGTACTGTCAGGGTATCATTGGCTACACCTTGAGTAACACCCAAGCTATCTGGCTCGCCAAATGTGGCCATACCACTGCCTGCTGCTATCAAAAAACTATCTGCATGGCCATGATAACAGCCTTCAAATTTAATAATTTTATTACGACCAGTAAATCCACGAGCAGCCCTGATGGCTGCCATACAGGCCTCTGTTCCAGAATTTACCATTCTTACTTTTTCAACAGAAGGCATCATGCTGATAATTAGCTCTGCCATTTCTACTTCTCTACTTGATGGCGTGCCAAACGAGGTAGAGTCTACAACAGCTTTTAAAATTGCTTCTTCTATAATTGGGTAAGCATGGCCCAAAATCATTGGCCCCCAAGAACCTATTAAATCTATGTATTGATTATTATCTACGTCAGTTAGAAAAGCTCCTTTGGCAGATTTCATAAAAACAGGGTTTCCACCAACAGCTCTAAAGGCACGAACAGGCGAATTGACACCACCAGGGATTATTTGTTTGGCTTTTTCAAATAAATTTTTACTATTGATTCTTTGCATTTGGTAATTTAGGATATAGATTTAATTTTTGTAAAATTATATATAAATTTTATTTTAAAAATAAGAATACATTTTTAACCTTAGTTTTTTAAAAAAGTTTGAAGTATCATTTTGGTGATTAGTGAAGAAGAGGATTTCTAAGCACTGAAATTGAAACCAAGCATAAGTTTTCATTAAAGCTCGAAACCTGCTTTTTTGCAAAACCACAGTTTTGCTTTGTTGTTTTTTTTGTAATGGTTTTTTGCTTCATATTGGTCTGGCTTGGTTGCATTTTTGGCTTTTTTTGTTTGGTTTTGTGTATTAGAAAATAATATAAATGTGCTAATAAAAGCGTTGGCTATAATTCACTTAATTCAAGTTTTGTTTCATTAATTTCTTGTTGTTTATCTGTCAATAAATTATTTGTCAATGCGTTGGCAACGTGCCACATTAAAACTGGTGGGACAGCATTACCAATTGCTTTATATTGTCTGTTTTCTGAAACTATGTCAAGATTGAAACTTTCAGGAAAAGATTGAATACTTGACGCTTCTCTTGGCGTTAATCTTCTGTATCTTTCGTCAACCATTAATACAGGGTCTGTTCCGTTTAAACTAACTTTTGCTAAATGCGAACTAATTGTATTGCAAGGCTGATTTAAGTCTTGTACACGACCTTTATTCATTTTTTCTCTTACTCTCAACATACCGTCAACAGCTCTTTGACTGAAAAACCATTTTTCATCTTTATTGGCTTTTTTGTCAATTACTTGTTTCAGTTTAATTTTAGAACCATTTAAAGTCGATGGTTGAGGAAAACGAAAATTAAAATAATCTTCAAAGTCCCTAAATCCAACAATAAATACACGTTCTCTTTTTTGAGGAACGCCAAATTCCGAAGCATTTAGAAGTTTGTGATGAATATAATAACCTGCCTTTTCAAATTCTTTAACTATCATTGGAAATGCTTTGCCTTTGTTTGCTGAAAGCAAACCTTTAACATTTTCTCCAATAAAAAACCTTGGTTTTTTTTCTTTTAAAACATTAACCATTTCAAAAAATAATTTACCTCTGTCGTCTTTAAAGCCAAGTCTAGGAGGATTTTGAGCACTTATTGAAAATGATTGACAAGGAAATCCGCCCAATAAAATATCGTGGTCGGGTACTTCACTTGGTACAATATCTCGAACATCTTTTAATTCACATTTATGCGAAAAATTATTATTATATATTTTAGTCGCATAGGCATCATTGTCAACGGCATAAACAACTTCAAAAGGTAGAGCACCAAAATGCTTATTAAGGAAATTGAAATCTCCTTGAATACCTAAATCCATTCCGCCACAACCGTAAATAAGTGATGCGACTTTTAGTTTTGTATTTCCATTAGTTTTGCCATTGTCCTGATGTTTTATAAAATTCAACTACTAAATTTTTGTCCACTTTAATATTTCCTTGAGAATGCTGTTTTACGGGATTTTGAATAACGAAAATGTTTTTCTCGCTATCGTTTACTACCAAATAATAGATAAAATAGTTTTCTCCCATCGTTTCCGCTGTATCCCATTCGTTTGGAGTTAATTTGAAACGATTATTATTAATCGCTTTTCGAGATTTGGTAGTTTTTACTTCAATGTATCTTTTCTTTTTCTCAATTTCAATACTTTGAATATCGTAACCAACGCCAAGAGGAGTTGGGATTTTATTAATTAAATGTTGTCGATTTGATTTTTCTTTAGTTCTTAAATATTCGTGAGCTAAAATTAAACTTTCGCCATAATCGCCAATTATTTTTGTTGGAACTTTTCTATCTCCAGTCATTCGAGAATAATACTCTTGTATTAAACTTGAAATATTTTCTTTTGGGCGTGTCCCTTCGGGTCGGGCTATCCGCTACAAGTCCTCGCTCCGTTGCACTTCGCTGTGGGCTTTTCGCTTCTATCCCTCACGCAATTAGTGCAAAAAAACAACATCGTTATGATACTTTAAAAACTCTTCATTGGGAAGAAATTTAATTGGTAAAATCATCTGTTGGTTTTCAAATCTTCCTAATTCAATATCATAAAAAGTGTCCTTTGAAAACTTTTTTATTTTTGAAGAAAACACAATTTTGTATTCATTGTCAATTGTAATCAAACCCTTGTCAAATGCTTTATCGAGTGTAGCCGATAAACAAATTCCGTTTGCAGGATTTAATCTATTATTCTCATCTTTAGACCAAGGTTTTATGTGTGAAGCTATTAACAATTCTGGAATTGAAATTCCTGTAATTGCACAATTATTGGCATAGTTTGACATTACAATAGTTCTAAAATAATCTTGATTTTGCCTAACTTTTGTTTCTCTTATTTTATACTCGCCTTTTTTGTTCTCATCAATTAAATCATCAATATTTTTTATCGGTTTTTCAACTTCTATTTTTGCCATTAATAACTCTTCACTTTCAATAAAAAGGTTGTCGAAATTTTCAGTAAACTCTTTGAAAATTTCTTTATCCAATTTACCAATATTTGTTGCTCCTTTTCTTCCAAGTAATTTTTGTTTTGGGTCAAGACTTACAAAATTTACAAGTTTATATGCAATTGCACCAGGTGTTCTTCCTAAAATATCTGCTAAAATTTTCACTTCTGAATTTCGATTATTAAATTGACCATAAGGCAATTTGCAATACAGATTAAAAGCTAAAATCAATTCTTCTCTTGTCCAGTTATTTCTCATTATTCAAATCTAAATAATAATGTGCTTCATTTTGGCAACCATCAACTCCGCAGATTAATCCTTCAATTGCTATTTCTTCTAAAAAGCCTAATTCATTAGATTTTTCTGCACACGATTTACATACTTGTGTCCAAGTTCCTTTTTCTTCAATTACTAAATCATCAAAAATCATATCGTTATTTTTCATAAAAATTAATTTAAAAACACTTTTACAAATAATGGCGGTACTGCATTACCGACTTGTTTATACTGACTTGTTTTGCTTCCTAAAAAAATGAACGTGTCGGGAAACGATTGTATTCTCGCACTTTCTCTAACAGTCGGCACTCGATTATATTTGTAATGAAAATGATGTCTGTGTCCAGTGTCTATTGTGAAACTTGGTTTTTGGCTGTTTAATCTTGTCCAAGCAATATTTACATTTCTAGTCTTATGTAAGTGTTCTGGAAGATTTTTATAATTACCACCATCAGGAACCAATGAAATAATTTCAACTGTTTGTTCGCTGTGGTTTGTTATTTCGTGATTGAATATTGAATATGAGCCTTTTCTAATCATTTTTTGATAATCAGATTTTGGTACTGTTTTATATTTTGTTCCATCAGAAATTGTATTTTCTGTTAAATCAGAAATTGCTTCTTTTGAAGTAACTGTTTTTTGATTGATTGGTAATGGAAATATAAATTCCTCTTTATTTTTTGTTCCAATAAAAAATGCTCGTTTTCTATTTTGAGGAACTCCAAATTCAGAAGCCAATAAAACTTTACAAACAACTTTATAACCTAATTTTTCAAAGTCTTTTATTATTGTTTCTTTTACTATTCCTTTCCCCATAGAAACGATGTTAGGGACATTTTCCATTAGAAACACGCTGGGTTTATAGAACTTTACGAAGTCTACAAAAGATTTATATAGTTTATTTCGCTCATCGTCAATTATTCGTTTTCCAGCAATAGAGAAGCCTTGACAAGGCGGACCACCAATTATTAAATCAACTTTTTTTATTCCAGTTTTGGTACTTATTTCTTTAGGAGTTTCAGTGAATAAGTCAGCAACCAAACCTTTAGAATTGTTATGTATATTTTTAAAAGTTGCAATTGCATCTTTCCAATGGTCAATACCTAAAACAACATTATAACCAGCTTCTATAAAGCCAAAAGAAAGTCCACCACAACCACAAAATAAGTCTATAACCGTTGGTTTTGAATTACTCATTTTTGTTTATGTGTTTTTAAATATTCAACTTTCTCTTCAGCCACCATCATAGCTTTTAAAGCATTCTTTTCGTCTTTTACAACGTCATAAATTTGGTCGGCAAGCCAAAGTGTCAATAATTCATCGTCTTTAACTTTAAGTATTACAGCAATTTTTAAAACTGTTTCTTTTTTTGCCTGTCGTTCTCCACGTTCAATTTTACTTAATTGAGCTGTGTCCATTTCAAGTATAGATGCAACTTGTCTTAAAAGTAAGTTTTGCTGTTCTCTTAAAGTCCTTATTTTATTTCCGAATTGGCTACTCATTGTCTTTTATTTGACTTGACATTATTTGGCAAATGTAATGTAAATAAATTCGATAGTAAAGAAATGTTCAAAATAATTTTAGGGGTGGTGCTTGGGCATTTTGTTCTCAATTGTCATCAAGAATATTACTTTTTTTTACAATCGTTCTATATTTACAGCCTTTATTTTTGACAACTAATAATATATACATTTTTACTTGCAAGTGTTGATTTATAAAAATAAAAAAAATTAGTCATTTTTCAACATTTATAAAAAATTGGAGTTTACTAAAGTCAAATAATAATTAGAATTAATGAAACTACTTTCATTAGTAATTTACAAAACTTAAAATTTTAAAAAAGTCTTAAATTACATTAGAAATGTAAAATTTTTTATTTGAAAAATTATAGTTTATGTTTAAAATAATTTTTTTTTAATAATTTTTAATTTTTAATAGAAATATATCAACAAATAATTACTAAATAGCTAAAATTAAGCCATTACCCAAATATAGTTGTACCAATGATTGATAAAATAATAGAATATAGTATTTCGCATAAGCTCACCATTGGGATTCTTACACTTATATTAGTCATATTTGGTACATATTCCATATCAAAATTACCCATAGATGCTGTACCAGATGTAACCAACAATCAGGTACAAATCATTACCCAAAATCCAAATCTTGCACCTTACGAAATGGAGAAGTTTATAACCTCTCCTATCGAATTGGCCATGGCCAACACCCCTGGATTGCTCGAAATGAGGTCTATGTCAAAATTTGGTTTATCTAGTGTCATTTTGGTTTTTGACGATGAAACCGAAGTGTATAGGGCTCGACAATTGGTGATGGAGCGGCTCAAAGATTTGGAACAAGACATACCCAAAGAAATGGGCGTGCCTACACTGGCACCTGTGGCTACAGGGCTTAGCGAGGTATATCAGTATGTGCTTAGACCCAAAAACGAAGGCGATACTACTTACTCGCTCATGGATTTGCGTACGATACAAGACTGGATAGTGCGCAAAAAATTGCTGGGTACAGAGGGCGTGGCCGATGTAAGTTCATTTGGTGGAAAAGTAAAAGAATATCAAGCCAAAGTTAAACCAGAATTGCTACGATCGACTGGCGTAACGATGCAAGAATTGTTTACAGCTCTCGAAAATGGCAACAACAATACTGGGGGTGCTTATATAGAAAACGAAGGTACTGCCTACCTTATCAGAGGTATAGGTTTGGCCAAATCGATTGACGACATCAAAGATATTTTGATAAAATCGAATGGCTCTGTGCCTGTATATGTGAAAGATGTGGCCGAAGTAGAGTTTGGTTTTAGTGTACGCTATGGTGGCATGACTATGGATGGCAATGGCGAAGTAGTGGGGGCAGTAGTATTGATGAGAAAAGGCGAAAATGCCTCAAAAGTTGTAAAAAATATCAAAGAAAGGATAAAATCTATTGAAGAATTTTTGCCTGATGACCTTAAAATTGATGTCTTTATAGATCGTGAAAGTTTGGTAAATCGTGCTATTCAAACTGTTGTCAAAAATCTTTTTGAGGCCTTTATCATTGTAGTTTTTGTGGTATTTATCTTTCTTGGCGATATCAGGGCCAGTTTGTTGGTGGCCTCTGTTATACCACTTTCGCTGTTTACAATGATTATATTAATGAATTATTTTCATGTAGGTGGCAATTTGATGTCGTTGGGGGCCATAGATTTTGGGCTTACTGTGGATCCGGCCATTATAGTAGTAGAGAGTGTGGTGGTATCGCTCGCTTTGGGGCTCAAAAATGTAAAACCTCATCTACTGCAAGATGCTAAAGATTTGGTAGTAAGAAATGCTACTTTTGAGATTAAACGCTCTGTAATTTATGGTGGATTAATTATTTTGATAGTTTATTTCCCTATTATGACCCTAAGTGGAATAGAAGGCAAAATGTTTACACCAATGGCTTTGGCAGTAAGTTTTGCTATTATAGGAGCTATTATTTTGGCTTTAACGTATGTGCCCATGATGAGTGCGTTGGTGCTAAAACCACACGACCCAGAACACAAAAATTTTGCTGACAAAATGGTAGATGCCATGCACCGTGGATATGCCCCAATTCTCAAATTTGCATTCAAATTTCAATATAGTATAATAATAGTTTCGTTTGCACTTTTGTATGCAGCTTATATGATTTTTAATGCTATGGGGGGCGAATTTATACCAAAACTAGACGAAGGAGATTACAACATAGAGGTAAGAAATCCAGTGGGTACATCATTATCGCAATCATTAGAATTTTCTAATAAAATAGAAAAATTATTGAAAACAAAATACCCCAACGAAATCAAAACCTT
The DNA here is from genome assembly GCA_013297755.1 of Cytophagales bacterium. GTDB lineage: Bacteria > Bacteroidota > Bacteroidia > Cytophagales > UBA9547 > REAG01. The sequence continues at coordinate 56,317 of JAAFIH010000006.1, read as the reverse complement.
GGTAGCCAAAGTAGGTACATCAGAAATCCCCACAGATCCTGTTCCTTTTGAATGTTTTGACTTAATTATAACATTGAATGACAAATCTGTTTGGAAATTAGCAAAAACTAAAGATGAGCTTACAGCATTGATTTCAAATGATTTATCAAAATATCCAGGATTGACAGTATCATTCTCGCAGCCTATTGAGAATAGATTTAACGATATGCTTTCTGGTGCCAAAACCGATGTTGTAATCAAAGTTTTTGGCGATGATTTAGATAAATTGACCAAAGTTGGCAATCAGTTGGCTGGTATACTGAGAAAACTACAAGGCTCGGCCGATGTACAAGTTCAACAACTTGGTGGGCTACCTCAAATTATGCTAAAATATGATAGAAGACTAATTTCTTACTATGGTATTCAGGTAAAAGACATCAACAATCTAATTCAGGTTGGATTTGCAGGTGCCAAAACTGGCAAAATATACGAAGGTGAAAATAGGTTTGATTTATCAGTAAGGCTCGATAACGAAAATAGAAATGGTATAGAAGACTTATTGAATATGCAAATCAATACCAACAAAGGCATTACTATACCACTGCGAGAAGTAGCAGATATAAAAATAGAAAAAGGGGCTTCTGAAATTTCAAGAGAAAATGGACAACGAAAACTCAATGTAGGTTTCAATGTAAGGGGTCGAGATATAGAAAGTATAGTATCAGAAGCTCAGTCAATTATCAACTCGACTGTAACACTTCCGCCAGGATATAAATTAGATTATGGTGGTGCTTTTGAAAACTTAATCAGAGCCAAAGGTCGATTATCAGTAGTATTGCCACTTTCGTTGCTAATTATTTTCTTCTTACTATATGCCACATTTGGCACATTTGGCGATAGTTTGTTGGTTTTTAGTGGCATTCCACTTTCGGCAGTTGGGGGCATTATTGCATTATCTTTGTCAGGTATGGCTTTTAGTATTTCTGCTGGTATTGGATTTATTTCGTTGTTTGGTATAGCAGTTTTGAATGGAATATTACTTATTGGTCATTTCAAAACGCTCGAAAGTCGCAGAGGAATCGACAATATTTACGAACGTGTAGAGATAGGAATCAAAGAACGATTTAGACAGGTATTGATGACATCGGCCACAGCAGCACTTGGCTTTTTGCCTATGGCTTTGTCGCATGGGGCTGGTTCTGAAATTCAAAAACCATTGGCCACAGTAGTTATTGGTGGATTGATAACTTCAACTATACTTACATTAGTTGTATTGCCTATACTATACATTGTTTTTAATGACCGAAAAATTAAACTTCGTATATAAATTAATTTTAAAAATCGAACTAATAAAATATTAAATATTACCCTTATATAAATTTAAAAATGAGAAAAATCATATATATAATCATTGCCAATATTGCCATTTTATCAATCTCTTGTACAGAAGAAAAGCATACTGAAGTAAAAGTATCAGAAGTTGAATCTTTAGTTACAAGCCTGAATATATCTGCCGAACAGCTAAAATTAATGGATATAAAATTAAATGCAATTGAAGAAAAATTACTTTATCCATCCATACAAGCCAATGGGGTAATCAAACCAAAGCCCAACCACGAAGCCTCAGTAACACCACGTGTGGGGGGAATGTTGGACAAAATTTTTGTATTAGAAGGTAATAATGTACGCAAAGGCGAAGCCCTATTTTTGATAAGTAGCCCAGAATTGATACAAACGCAACAAGACTATATGAATGCAGTTGTAAATATGCAATTATACAAACTAGAATACGACCGCCAATTGGAACTAAGAAAAAACAATATAGGTGCAGTGGCCGATTTGCAACAAGCCGAAAACAAATACCAATCTGCGGTAGCTAACCAAAAAACAATGGAGCAAAAACTAAAGCTACTCGACATCAACCCAGAAGCCCTCAACAACCCTATTACAGCAAAAATTGTAAATCAAAAAATAGTAACCTCGCCTTTGGATGGCTTTATTTATAAACTAAATGCCAAAATAGGTATGAATGTAGATGCTACAACTTTGCTTGCCGAAATTATAGACCTATCTGAGTTGCATGCAGATATTTATTGTTATGAAAAAGACTTGGCTTTGGTAGGCGAAAATCAAAATGTAGAAATCAAGTTTATAAACAAAAATATACCACCAGCCACAGGTAAGATTTTTAGAATCTCACGATCAGTAGACAAAGACACTAGGTCTATCATCATGCACTCGGTTTTTAAATCGCCCAAAGGGTTTTTGGTAATGCCCGAAATGGCCATAACAGCCAAAATATTGGGTGTAAATGCAGGTAAAAATGCCAAAACTGTACCACTTACTGCCATTTATGAAGAAACTGAGCAAAGCTATTTGTTTTATACCAGTGCCAATAACAAAGATTCTAAGTCTTTTAAATTTTATAAAGCAAAAGTAAAACTAGGCGCTACTGATGGCAAAAATGTAGAAATAATGTTTGAACAAACGGTGCCACACAATATATCCATAGCTACATCCAATGTGAGCAATTTGCAAAGCGAATTTGCTAAAAATGAAAAAGCCAATTAATACAGGCTGATAAAACTTCTTTTGTAACAATTTTGCAAAAAAACTTAATTGTATTGTTATTTTTGCAATAAATATGACACAAATAGACGCACAAACTGCCCCTTACCACATTCCTGTAATGCTACAAGAGTGCTTGGATGGTTTAGAGATAAAGCCTGATGGCATTTATGCAGATCTTACTTTTGGTGGTGGTGGACACTCCAAAGCCATTGCCCAAAAATTGACAACTGGCAAATTGTATGTGTTCGACCAAGATGCAGATGCTTATGCAAATTATCAACAATGGATGGCAGAAGCCGATTTGTCTGAAAAAGTAATATTTGTGCCTTCAAATTTTCGATATTTAAAAAAATTCCTACGACTACATGGGCAATCAGCCATAGATGGAATCATTGCTGATTTGGGAGTATCTTCTCATCAATTTGATACCGCCAATCGAGGGTTTTCGTTTAGGTTTGATGCGACCCTTGATATGCGTATGGATGCACAAAACCATGAATTAACAGCAAAAAAAGTAATAAACGAATACGAAGAAAAAGATTTAGTTCATATTTTTTCTTACTATGGCGAAATCATTAATAGTAAAACTTTGGCCAACCTGATTTGCACAAGTAGAACCAATAAAGTAATAAATTCAACGACTGAACTGAAACTACTGGCTTCCAAGATTGCAAAACGTGGACAAGAAAATAAATACCTAGCTCAAGTTTTTCAGGCACTCAGAATTGTAGTAAACGAAGAAATGATAGCATTAGAAGAGATGCTACCCCAAACTGGAGAGGTTTTAAAATTAGGTGGTCGATTGGTCATAATGACGTATCACTCGCTGGAAGACAGGCCTGTAAAAAACTATATAAAACATGGGTTGCTACAAGGCGAAGCCCCCAAAGATTTGTTTGGAAATGTAAATAAACCATTTGAAAGTATTACACGAAAACCCATAGAGGCCTCAGAAACTGAATTGGCACTAAACCCAAGAGCCAGAAGTGCCAAATTGAGAATTGCTGAACGCATATAATTATATCTTAAAAAATATTACTTATTTAGTATTCTTTTTATATCTAATTTTATTGTCTTTTCTTGACCAGTTAATGATTTAAAAATTACATCAATAGAATTAAAACTTGGATTAATATTAGTAACTCGTCCTTTTCTGATAACATTTTTGTAACTAAAACTGACCGAATCGCCAATAACAAAACTATTGATAGTAAACTTGGATTTAGGTTTTATAAGATCTGACATTTTAAGACTAGAAGGCACATTAAAATCGACTACATCTGCAGTAATAATGGCAGTTTTTTCAAAGTATAAGAAAAAAAATACGGTTTTGTAGTCTACCGTTTCGTTGGCCAAACAAACACCTTGAGGCAAAGAATAATTTTCAAATATATTATTTCTAGCTTGTGATAAAAGACCATTGTTACCTAAACCACCTATACCCAAAAAGTAATAAACTCTGCCCATTCCTTTTACCTGACCTATAATTTTAAAATTTGCACTTGATATAGCAGTACTAGAATTGTACTGGCCTTGATGCAAAGCAAAGCAACCATACAAAAATATAGAAATACAGGTAAATAAAACGATTTTAATTGTAGACATCATATAAAGTTTATAAAATATTTAGATAAAAAAAAGCTATTTACCGATACAAAACTTACTAAAGATATTTCCTAGAATTTCATCATTGGTAACTTGCCAAGTGATTTCTCCAATATAATAATTGGCTTGTCTAATTTCTTGAGCCAACAAATCAGTATAAATTGCATTTTCAATACCTAGAAGTATATTTTCGATAGCAGAGTTAGCATTTTTTAGACTCATATTTTTTACATAAGTATCAAATCTTGCGAAATTATTACTTAGAGTTCCCCTTAAAATTATTTTTTTCATCTCAATCATAAACTTAAAAGTATTATATTTTTAAAAATATTTTTTTATTATTACTCTTACTTAATTGATAATAGTAGAATAGTACAATTTTTTAGATTTCGATTTTCTTTTTCGTTTTTCAGCACCAAAACACATACCACTTCCATCAAAGCTACTATGGATAGCTGGAATAAACAATATTTTTATTCATAATGACCTTTTAAAGAATAAATAATCAATTTATTTTCTATGATATTGTATATGAAACGATTTTTCTTGTCAATTCTGCGAGACCATTTTCCTGAAAGTTGATGCTTGAGCGGCTCAGGTTTGCCAATACCCTTGTATGGATTTTCTAAAATAGAATTTTTAAGTTAAGAAATTTTTTGTTGAATAACAGTGTTGTTTGTTTTTTTCCAGTAATCAATATGCTCTAAGGCTTCTTGGGAAATAACTATTTCCATAAACCATCAAATTCGGTAGATGACAAAGTTTTTGATTGTCCGTTTTTGATTTGTTTTTCAGCTTTTAGTATAGAAGTTACAAATTCTTGCTTGTAAGGTTGCTTTTGTTCTGCAATGGTAAATTTAATTTTTAAAGCTGTTAAAAATGCTTGAATAACTTCTATTTGATTTGTTTCCTCTATTTTTAGTGTAAATGTGTTCATAAATATGCAATTTATCCAAATACAAATATAGTTTTAAGATTATACTTTTCAAAATTCAATTGTACTAAATCGAAAATTACTATAAATGAATCTTAGCGAGACTCAAAGACCAGAGGTGGGGGTTAAATTTTGCAAGTTGCCAATTCATATTCTTCACTCAGCAGAGCCGATCGACTGAGGTAAAGTAATAGCGATTTTTTCAATGTATAATAAAAAAATACGGTTTTGTAGTCTACTGTTTCGTTGGCCAAACAAACACCTTGAGGCAAAGAATAATTTTAAAATATATTATTTCTAGCTTGTGATAAAAGACCATTGTTATCTAGAATTATAGTGTAATCCTATAATTGACACATTAAGCTACAAATTTATCATTATTTTTGTACATTTCTGAACGCATTTAATAAATAATAAAATGAACGAATTACAAACGTCTGACAATAAAAATCCTTCTTTTGAGGACTTTAAAAACGAGAATGGAATTACTTTTTGGTGGGCAACTGACTTAATGACTATGCTTGGATATAAAGATATGAAATCCTTTCAAAAAGTATTGGACAGAGCTACAAAAGCATTTGTTTCATTAAATATTCCACATTATGAAAATATAATAGCAGAACAAAGGGTTATTCAAAATGTTCAAATGCAAGATTTTAAATTATCTCGATTTGCTTGTTATATTACTGTCATGAATGGTGACCCTAAAAAAGTTGAGGTTGCAGAAGCACAGGCATATTTTGCTCAACAAACAAGAAAATTTGAAATATTTTTAGAAGGACAAAATGAAATAGAAAGATTATTAATTAGGGAGGAACTTACAGAAGGAAATAAATCACTTGCTTCTGTTGGAAGGCAAGCAGGAGGAGTTGGATTTGATTATGCAAAATTTCAAAATGCAGGATATTTAGGAATGTATAATATGCCATCTTGGCAACTTGAAAAAAGGCGAGGTATTAAAAAAGGAAAACTAATGGAATATATGGAAAGAACAGAACTTGCTGCTAACCTATTTAGAGTTACACAAACAGAAGAAAGAATTAAAAATAAAAGCGTTACAGGACAAGCAAATTTAGAACAAACGCATTATCAAGTAGGTAAAGAAGTAAGAGAAATTGTACAAAAAAACGTAGGTAAATCACCTGAAAATTTAATTCAAGAGAAACAACTGTCAGACGTTAGTTAAAAAAGAAATTAAGCAAGGGCATAAAAAAATGCTTAACGAAGACAAAAAAAATAAGAAAAAATAAAGTACAGTAACAAGGATTTAGCAAAAATGAAAGTTTAATTCTAAACTAAACAATTGAAATTCTAATAAACATTTTGTTAAAAAATGAATATATGAGCTTTTAATTCCTTTTTTCGCTAATACCCAAATCCTTGTACAAACCACCTATACCCAAAAAGTAATAAACTCTGCCTATTCTTTTTACCTGACCTATAATTTTAAAATTTGCATTTGAAATAGCAGTACTAGAATTGTACTTGCCTTGATGCAAAGCAAAGCAGCCAAACAAAAATATAGAAATACAGGTAAAAAAACGATTTTGATTGTAGACATGATATAAAGTTTATAAATATTTAGATGAAAAAAAGCTATTTTCCGATGCAAAACTTACTAAAGATATTTCCTAGAATTTCATCATTGGTAACTTGTCCAGTGATTTCTCCAATATAATAATTGGCTTGTCTAATTTCTTGAGCCAACAAATCAGTGTAAATTGCATTTTCAATACCTAGAAGTATATTTTCGAGAGCAAAGTTAGCATTTTTTAGACTTTCGTAATGGCGCATATTAGTTACAAAAGTATCGCCAGTTGAGAAATTGCTACTTAAAACAGTGGCAATTATTTTATTTTTTAGTGCATCAATTCCAGTTTTGTTTTTGGCAGAAATAAATACTATGTCCAATTCATTGTTTTTTGCTTGTAAAATATGGTTTTGAATCTCAATTTCAGTATATTTGTCTATTTGGTTGGCCACAAATATAATTTTAAGATGCTGATTTGATTGGACAATCTGTAATAAATCAGCCATAGATTCAGTCTTAATATCATATATATATAACAAAAGACTGGCTTTAGCAATTTTTTGTTTTGTTTTTTCTATACCTAAAGCCTCTAAAGTGTCTTTGGTTTGTCGAAGACCAGCAGTATCTACAAGTCTAAATTTAATGCCATTTATTACTAATTCGTCTTCTATTACATCTCTAGTTGTACCAGCAATAGACGAAACTATGGCTTTTTCCTCGTTGAATAATGTATTTAATAAAGTAGATTTTCCTGCATTTGGGCGGCCTGCAATCACAGTTGGCACACCATTTTTGATAGCATTGCCATAAGAAAACGATTGCAATAAAGTAAGAATAAAAGTGTTTAATTTTATAACAGTTTTTTTTAAGTCATCTCTATGCACAAAATCTACATCTTCCTCAGCAAAGTCGAGTTCTAGCTCTAAGAGCGATGCAAAATTAAGCAATTCGTTTCTCAATTCTTTTAATTCTAACGAAAAGCCACCCCTCATTTGATTGAGAGCTGCCTTGTGAGAGGCCTCATTGTCGGAGGCTATCAAATCGGCCACAGCCTCGGCCTGTGCCAAATCAAATCGGCCATTTATAAAAGCCCTTTGTGTAAATTCGCCCGCTTTGGCGTATCTAGCTCCATGTTGAAGTAATAATTGTATGATTTTATTTATAATATATCCTGATCCATGACAAGATATTTCGGCTACATTCTCTTTAGTAAAGGAATTTGGGGCTTTGAAAATACCCACCACAACTTCATCAATGACCTCTTGCTTATCCATAATATACCCAAAATGTAATGTGTGGGATGCTTGAGTGGTAAGATTTTTGCCTTTAAAAATTTTTTGAGTTGTTTCTAAAGCCTCAGGCCCAGATATTCGTATTACACCTATGGCCCCTATGCCTTGTGGGGTAGATAGAGCTACAATAGTATCTGTCATAAAATGATTTTAATCAAAAATTTAATTTTTTAATGTTTAAAGAAACGACTTTGTTGATTTTATTATAAAAATCTAATAAAATTAATACAAAAATCTAATATTAATACTCTTTGACTGATTTTAAATACATAATCTTTTGCGAAATATATAACAATGTCGTTTACTTAGACATTTTTATTGCCTCTATCTAAGTCTTTCTCCAAATAAGAAAGTTAATCTAATTCTAAATAAACAACATTGAAATAAATAAGTAAATATAGCAAATCCTTATAAAATTATATTTTACAAACCAAATGTATACATCTTAAACTTTATAATCATTAAATCACTAAAAATTAAAAAAAGTTTGTCATTTTTTGAACTTATTATATTAATTTGCGAACATATTTATTCAAAAAACAAGTTTAATTGTGTAAATTAGATTTTTAAAAAAATAAAATATAATTATTACATTGTTTAATAAAAAATCAAATTAGTAATAAAACAATATAATATTTAATAAAATAATATACTCATGGCAATAGTATTAAAAAAAGGTGGCTCGTTTAATCTTACTAAAGAAGAGCCAAAATTAAAAAAAGTAATGATAGGGTTAGGTTGGGAACCCAGCACCAATGCCTTAGATTTGGATGCTTCTGTGTTTATGTTGGGCAAAAACTCTAAACTACCTAATGATAATTATTTTATTTTTTATAATAATTTAAAATCACCTGACGGCTCTACGCAACATACAGGTGATAATCGTACTGGCTATGGCGATGACGATGATGAGATGGTACTCGTAAACTTAGACCTAGTCAATCCAGATGTTACACAATTGGTAGTGGCAGTGTCTATCCATGATGCAGAAACACGAAGGCACACTTTTGGCCTCTTGAGCGATGCCTATATGCGTTTGTACGATGTAGATACCAAAAGGGAAGTGGCTAGATTTGACTTAGATGCCTCCTACCCCAACGATACAGTAGTGATTTTTGGAAAATTAGAAAAATCAAACAACGAATGGAAATTTCATGCTGTTGGCGATGGTTCTACCAAAGGTTTGCAAGGCTTGGTAGATATATATGCTTAAGAATAGTTATTTCATTTTGTGGTTTTAATGTAGGATTTTCTTTAAGAACATAAATAGCTGATTATCAATTTTTTGTGAATTAAATTGACAATAAATTGTACCTATTCAATTCGATTTTCAAAATGTAAAAACTTTATTAGAGTTTTATGGATATCATATTTTGAAAAATTTATTTTATTAAAATATGATTTTCAAACTTAAAATATGATTAATTATTACATATTTTAATTATGTTGTGTTTTTTAATACTAATTTTTAAGGAAGCATCAATATCATTTTGTGGTTTAGAAGCTAAAAATACTAAGTAAATTATCAATTTTATCCAAGACACTAACTCCCTACTACTATTTTATTTTCTCCATCAATTCTTCTATTTTTTTGATATAATCTTGTTCTCTACGATTCATGTGTTCTTGGGTGGCGTGCAACTCTTCCAAATTCTGACGCATTTCTTCTTCTTGTAATTTTACCATTTGCGATTGTTCGGTGGTTTCTTTGAGCAACTGAGCGGTAAGGTCTACACTACGAACATTGCCTACAACTACGGCCAGGTCTTTGGCACATTTATGCAAAAAATCTAATTTATGAGGCTCTAACTCGTCAAAAGATGCCAATTCAAGGATGCCTTCAGATGTATTGTTGTTCTGCAATGGCATTATTAATAGTACTGTTGGTAGGGCTTCGCCTAATCCAGATGTGATTTTGATGTAATCTTTGGGAACTTGGGTCATATAAATAGTCTCTTTTTCGAGAAAGGCTTGGCCTATTAAGCCCTCACCAAATTCGATTCTTCGTTCTATGTATTTTTTTCGTTCGTAAGCGTAAGCTGAACTTAATTCTAAATAACCACCATTTTTGTCTTCGTGCAAAAGATAAATTCCACCCTGAGCCATTTTTACATATTTTATCAAAAAATGCAAAGCCTGATGTGTAAGGTCGTTGAGGGGAGCATTAGAACGTAAGATTTCAGAAAAAGCAGTAAAGCCTTCGTTTATCCAAATACGAGCCAACTCTTGATCTTTGGATTTTTTTAAATTATCTACCATGCTATTTACTGATTTACTCAATAAATCATTTTCGCTTTTTATAATCGCCTTTATGCTATAATCGCCAAGAGCTACTGCTTCGCACACTTTAGTAATGTCTATATGGGCCGAAACTACGCTATCAAAAGCATCGTTTAGTAATTTTATTTCATTTGAAGAGTTTTCAAACGAATCGAAATTGGTATTGCCCACGGCCAAAGCTTGTGCTGCTTTGGTTGTATTGGTCATTGGTTTCAAAAAATGTGCAATTGACTGGGTCGTAAAAATGATAAGCAAAAAAACAAACAATGCCGATATTAGTAATAAATTTATAATTTCGTAATAAACAGAATCATGTAATATCGACATAGGAAACGACACAATAATATGCCAAGGCTCATCAGTATTGCCAATTTTTATAGGAACTATGGTATATAAATTTTCGTTTTCTTGGAAATTAAGTGTGTTGGATTGTATGGATTTAAAAAGACTTTTATTTATGTCTTTGAGGTTTTCGCCAATAAATTCATTGTTTGTGCTAGATGCCACAATGAGGCCTTTGTTTGAAACCAAAGCAATACTTACTTTTTTGTCGAAATTATTGGTATTGAGTATCGTTTTTTGGATATTTGTTACGTTTATATCTACACCTACAACCCCCAAAAATTGGTTATTTTTTCCTATAATAGGCACAGACATTGTCATCAAATACATATCATAATCACCAACTTTATACATCATAGGTTCTATGGCAACTTCTTTTTTGGTTCTTTGAGGTATCAAAAAATACTGACCTTTGTTAATATCTTTGTAATAAATTAAGGCTTCGTATTGTATATTCTTTTTTTCATCAAAATAGTAGTAGGGTACCAAAACACCTGTTTTGTTTCTTGGGTCTTCGTTTTTGTATAATTCGTCTTTAGCGTCAAAAGCATTGGGTTCCCAAGCTGAGTAAATTCCTAAAAGTGAAGGATTGCCCTTGAGTGTGGCTTTGAGTATTTGCTTTAAAGTTTCACGATCAAGGTTTACTTCTTTGCTTTGTAACTGGGCTTCTTTGAAAATTAAAGCCAAATTTCGTGCTATTAAAATATCTTTATTAAAATCGTTTTGAATTTTAGAAGCACACTCTTTGGCTGTAAGTTGAGTGTTGGCAATACTCGATGCCAGAATATTTGATTTAAAGGTGTAATAAAAATATCCAATCAAAAAAAATGAAAAAATACAAGTTAAAACACCTATTGCAAACGATAACTTAAATTTTATTGTATTTAATTTTGAGGGTAGATATTTCATTTCATTGATATTTTAATAGGTAGGTAAAAAAAGTTCAAAAAATTGTATTTTTTTGAACTTTTAAAAACAAATTTAATTCTAAAAAAAATACAATTTTAGCTCTCAAATAAGGCTTTATTTTTAGTATCTTTCAAAACCTATTTTAAGCCTTGATACAAGTATTGTATTTTTTTATTACTTTTCTACAAAATACAATTTTTGAATTTAAGATGCAAATTTTGAGAGAGATTTTTCAATAATTGCTATACTTTCTAATAATTGGGTTTGATTTAAGACCAGTGGTGGAGCAAAACGTATAATATTTCCATGAGTAGGTTTTGCAAGCAGTCCGTTTTTTGCAAATTCCATACATATATCCCAAGCATTTATTTTGTCAGATTCTTTGATGACAATAGCATTTAATAAACCTCTGCCTCTTACAATTTCTACAAAATCGTATTTCAATTTAAGTTTATTAAGCTCAGAACGCAACAATTCTCCCATTTCGATTGCGTTTTCAATCATTTTTTCGTTTTTTAATACGTTTAGAGCTTCCATAGCAACTGCACAAGCCAATGGATTTCCTCCAAAAGTAGAGCCATGTTCGCCTGGTTTTATGGTTAGCATGATTTCGTGGCTCGTAAGTACGCACGAAACTGGCAACACACCACCTGAAAGGGCTTTTCCTAAGATTAAAATATCTGGTTTTACATTTTCATAGTCGCAAGCCAAGAGTTTGCCAGTTCTGCCAATACCTGTTTGCACTTCATCGGCAATGAAAAGTACGTTTTTGGCTTTGCACAAATCATACGCTTTTTTTAGATAACCATCTTTAGGTATTTTTACACCTGCTTCGCCTTGAATGGGTTCGAGCATAAAACCTGCCACATGGGGATCTTCCAAAGCTTTTTCTAAAGCAGGAATATCGTCATAAGGAATGATTTGGTAACCAGGCATAAAAGGGCCAAAGTCTGTAGTGCTACTTGGGTCTGTGGACGAAGAAATGGCAGCCAGGGTTCTGCCCCAAAAATTGCCTTCTACAAAAATAATTTTAGCTTGATTGTTTGGCACTTTTTTGATTTTATATGCCCATTTTCTGCAAAGTTTTATGGCAGTTTCACCACCTTCTACGCCTGTATTCATGGGCAATACACGGTCGTAACCAAAATATTCGGTTATAAATTTTTCGTAATCGCCAAGTAAATTATTGTGAAATGCTCGAGAAGTAAGCGTAAGTTTTTGAGCTTGGTCTACAAGGGCTTTTATGATTTTTGGATGGCAATGCCCCTGATTGACAGCACTATAGGCTGAAAGGAAGTCGAAATATTTTTTTCCATCCACATCCCAAACTTCGGCACCTAAGCCTTTTTCTAACACAACAGGAATGGGATGATAATTGTGGGCACCAAATTGGTCTTCGAGGTCGATATATTTTTTTGAGTTTTTCATATTGATTTAGGTTATATTAAGTTTCTATTTTTAAACCATAAGGTTTGTATACTTCTAATTTTGAGTCTTTGCTTAATAGTGTTAGGTTGTTTTTAATGGCTTGCCAAACTAACATTCGGTCGAATGGGTCTTTGTGGGTAGTTTGAGTTAAAGTATGAAAATCAAGCATATCGTAGGATTTTAATTCTATTATACTAAAACCTAATTTGACTAATTCCTCATAAACATCCTTGGGAGTTAATATTCCAAAATTTAATTTCCCTAATCCATATTTAATTGATATTTCTATAAAAGTAATTGTGCTTACACAGCATTCTTTTATATTGTTTTCAATAATTAATTTATGAGATTTTGGCAGCTTTTCTGGCTTAAACAAAGCCCATAATATAGTATGTGTGTCTAAAAGATGCTTCATTAATCGTATAATTTTTTACCCAATAATTCCTCATCAGAGATTTCAAAATCTGGCATTATAGACAAAATGCCACCTTTTTCTCTTAAAGTTCCTAATTTTATCTTTTTACACACTTCTGATTTTTCCATTGGAACTAACATACCTACAATTTCTTTTTTCTTACCATACGAAACAGCAATTTTTTCGCCATTTTCAGCTTTTATATAATATTTTGAAAAATTTGCTTTAAACTCTCCTACTGTAACTGTTATCATATTTTTAAATTTTAATTATTTCAAATGTTACAAAAACTTGACAAGTTTTAAAGTTGTCAAGTTTTTAAGATTTGTCAATTTAATTTAAAAACGAATATCTATAATCTTTTACAGGAACTAGATTTTCTTTGATAGTACGTGGCGAAACCCAACGTAGTAAGTTCAAAAACGAGCCAGATTTATCGTTTGTGCCACTCATACGAGCTCCTCCAAAAGGCTGTTGCCCAACTACTGCACCCGTACATTTGTCATTGATGTAGAAATTACCTGCACTGTTACGTAATTTTTCTGTCATTTTTGCTATTACCATTTTATCATTTGCAATTACAGCACCTGTAAGAGCATACTCTGAGGTAGAATCAACGATTGTCAAAGTTTTTTCAAAATCGGCATCTTCATACACATAAATAGTAAGAACAGGACCAAAAATTTCCTCTTCCATAGTTAGCGAATGTGGATTTGTGGTCAAAATAACGGTTGGATCTACAAAATAGCCTTTAGATTTATCGTATTTTCCGCCAAAAATGATTTTATTTTCTGGTAATGCTCTCGCTTTTTCAATATATCCTGAGATTTTAGTAAACGATTTTTCATCAATTACAGCATTTACAAAACATGACATATCTTCGGTAGATCCTATTTTTATTGTTTTAAGCTCAGATTCCATCAATTTCCAAGTTTTGTCCCAAAGCGATTTTGGAACGTAAGCCCTAGAACAAGCCGAACATTTTTGACCTTGAAATTCAAACGAACCACGAATAAGAGCAGCAACTAAAACTTCGACATCGGCAGATTGATGAGCAAAAATAAAATCTTTGCCACCAGTTTCGCCAACGATTTTTGGGTAACTTTTGTACTTATCTAAGTTGTTGGATATTGATTTCCAAACACTTTTGAAAACGGCTGTGCTGCCCGTAAAATGGATACCTGCAAAATCACGATGCGAAAAAACAACATCACCAGCTTTTTGTCCATCGCACATCACCATATTGATAACTCCAGCTGGCAAGCCAGCTTCTGTTAGGATATCCATGATCACTTTGGCAGAATATACTTGAGTGTCAGAAGGTTTCCAAACCACAACATTGCCCATCATGGCTGGAGCAAGTGGCAAATTGGCAGCAATGGCTGTAAAATTGAAAGGCGTAAGAGCATATACAAAACCCTCTAAAGGTCTATATTCCATACGATTCCAAATAGCAGCCGAGTTTACAATAGGTTGCGATTTGTAGATTTCGTCTACATAATACACATTAAAACGTATGAAATCGGCAAATTCGCAAGCTGCATCTATTTCTGCCTGAAACACATTTTTTGACTGGCAAAGCATAGTAGCAGCATTGATTTTGTAGCGATAGGGACCAGCAACTAGGTCTGCTATTTTCATAAAGATAGTTGCTTTTTGTTCCCAAGGCAACAATTCCCAGCTTTCTTTTATAGCTAAAGCTGCGTCTATGGCTTGTGATACATGTTTTTCGGTACCCTCCCAATAGTGGCCAAGTGTATAGGCGTGTTCGTGTGGAGGCGACATTCGCTTTTTCGTTCCTTCTTTTATGGTTGATTTGCCAATATACATTGGCACTTCCACTTCAGACGATTTCATGGTTTTTAGCACATCCATGATTTGTGTGCGTTCTTTTGAACCAGGAGCAAATTGTAGTGTAGGCTCGTTGATTGGAAAAGGTATTTTAAATGTTCCGTTCATGGGATATAAATGAATTAAGATAAATATGATTTTTGTAATAAACAATTTGATTGTTACTTTTATTTATTACATTGCAATATTAGGTAAATGCTATCGAAAATTGTCATTTATTATTCAAATTATTTTCTTAATTTTTTGAAAAACAATCGTATTATCTTACTATGAAATTGTTAGGAATTGTATTAGAAATAAAACCAAAATATCCATGCCTAATGCCAATTCTTAAAGTTAAATAATAAGTTTTTGTTTTTAAAAAACCTAACAAGTTCTGTTGTATACATATTAGCTTTACATTAATATTTTTTTTAAAAGTGTTCTGTGTGCCACAGACCACGGGTTAGGTATTTTGAATGTTCCGTTCATAAGTTAATTAGATATTTTTAAGTTTTTATATTAGAAGTAAATTTTAATATTCCTGACACAAACTGATTAAAACTCTGAGAACGGTTGTTATGAATTTCTAAAAAAGGAGCAATTTTTTTAGCTGTTGTAACTTTTTGAAATTCTGGCAATATTTTTATTAATTCTTCAGAAACATTGTTTAGTGAATCAGGAGTTCTAAATTTAGCTTTATTTTGATAATTTTCATACTTAAAACTTGAATATGCTTTGTTTATAGCACTCAAATCTCCTAAATACCACGACTCTAATTCTTTACAAACAATTCTTATCATGTGTGGCAAGTTGCTATTATCTAAAATTAATTTTGATAACTTTGATTTTAGTATTTTACAATCTGCACTATCTTGGTCTTGGACTACAACCAAACCAATTTTTTCTGAGTAATACGAAAAAGCTCTAACTTGTTTTGGTAATGATTTTTGCAAATTGTTTTTACCTTCAAAACTTCTGATAAAATAATTATGATCTAACCGCCAATTATCGGAAAGTATTTTTGGCAATAAAATCCTTAAAAACTCTTCCATAGATTTCTCTTCTACAAAAATTTCTAATCTATTCATCATCTACCACTTTTTAGGTCCACTACCAAGCAAATAACCCTGTTTCCAAATTGAACCTAATGGCTCACCCTCTTTAAAAAGATTAGATACCATCTCATCATCAGAGGCTCTTTTTATATTTGTATGTCCATTTTCTTTACTTAACCAGAATAATTCTGTCAGTCGAAGTGCATTTACAAAATCAGGCGAGTGTGATGAAATAAATACTTGACCACCTTTATTTGCATATTCTCTAAACTCTTCGGCTAACTCAATTAATAATTCAGGATGTAAATAATTCTCAGGCTCTTCTATGCACAATAATGGATGTGGTTGCGGATCGTTTAGTAAAATTAAATATGCAAACATTTTTATTGTACCATCTGAAACATACCGTGAAATAAAAGGGTCTTTAAAACTTCCATCTCGAAACTGCAATACTATTCTTCCATCAATAGTTTCAGAAGCTTCTACTTTTTCTATGCCTGGCACTCTCTTCTTCATTTTATCTAATATAGATTGAAAAGTTGAAGGATAATTTTCATAAATATATTTTGTAACTTGTGCTAAATTGCTTCCAGTTGTAGATAAATGTTCACTAAGACCTGTATCTTCAACATTTTGAGCAGCTTGTATTTGAAAATTAGATACATACCAATTTTCTAACAACTTTCTGAACGAATTTATTGCTTTAAATTTTTGAAATTGTCCTAAGCCTTTAAGTGCTAATATATCTGGAGCATCTAAAATTTGTTCTTCTCTTTTTTCAATAAATTCTTGTTTTTCAAGTTCAAACTCTTCTTCGTTTACAATAGCAAAACCTGATCCTTTTGTAAATTCTAAAAAACGAAAAGGTCTACCATATTGTCCACGTCTATAACTCAGTATCTCTTTAGAAACCACAGGAATTTGAGTACCTTCTTTAATCTCTATTGACAACTCATAAGTAATTAAAGGTTGTTTTATGCCATTAATCTCAGGATTTCTGAATTTAATTTCAAATTCAATGGGTCCAACTCCATTTCTTGAATAGACTTCCTTATACCCACCTCGTTTGTTTAATGCCATTTTTACATTGCTTTTTAAAGCATCGCTCATAAACCCAAAAACATCAAATAAAGTTGATTTCCCAGAGCCATTCGCTCCTAAAAAAACACAAAGATTTGGCAAGTCTCTAATTTCTGTGTCTTGAAATACTTTAAAATTTTTGATTCTAAGTTTTTCTATTTTCATACTTGATTGTATGTTTGAGGGTATTTCTCTCCATGGTCTGTGGCACGCAGAACATTAATATTTTTTTTAAAAGTGTTCTGTGTGCCACAGACCACGGGTTAGAAACCAGGAGCTTATTGCAACTTAGGTTCGTTTACTGGAAATGGTATTTTAAATATTCCGTTCATGATTTTAATAATAATTTTTTAACTTCAATGGACAGTTCTGATGCGTAATTTAACAGATCATTAGCTTTTTCTTTAGTTGGTTGATGTGTAAATTCATAATCGCTTTTTATTCTTTCCTCAAATGCTTTTGATAATCTGCGTCCTGATTGCAAGGATATCAAACCTTCTTTAACAAAGTTTTTTGAGAATGCAGAAATAACAGCCGAATGGGTTTTAAAGGTAATATCTATTGAATACAAACAAGATTGAGCCAAATAATACATGGCATAATATGACTCTGAAATACTCGACCCAAACAATTTTTGATTGTATAAGAAATTAGCAGCTTTTAAAGAATCATCTGCTTTTGATAAAACAATTTTTATTAAGTCATCCTTATTCATATCAAAGTTCCTTCTTTTTTGATATTAATATAAAGTGGATTCCAAGAATTTTCAAAGTCGTGTTTTATTACTGAAATAGCATTTATTACAACCTCATCGTTCAATAAAAAAGAATATGAAATATCTGATAAAATTTCTTCTTTATTCTCTTCTTTAGAATGTAATAAAACCATTATATCAATATCTGAATAATTGTTATTGTCGCCTCTTGCAAATGAGCCAAATAACTTTAGCTGGACTAAATTGTCTCCATAAAGCAATTGAACTTTTGATTTGAAAGCCTTTAAAATAGTGGTAATATTCATTTATTTTTTAATAATATTTTGCAAATATACAAATTTTTAATCTCTCAAAATAGGAAAAGTAAGACAATGTGTACCACCTCTGGCTCTCGAAAGCTCGTTGGATGGAATCAATATTAGTGTTTTTTCTACATTTTCGGGAGTTAATTCTTTGGTTTTGAATTTTGCCAGTAACTGCTCTGCTTTTATTACTTTATAGCCATATTTTTGAATGGTTTGTGTGGTTACTTTATTTCTATCGTAAGTTACAGCCACTCCCGATTTTATGGCAAATAAATTGCAGCCATCTGTCCATTGTTCTCGCTCTTGATAGGGAGATTTTCCATCTCCACAAGCAATAAATTTCATATTTGGATTGATTTCCAAGAGCAAATCTTTGAGCGATTCATATACTTTTGGTTCAGCAATTCCTTTTTCAAATTTCTTGATTAATAATTTACCTTTTTCTAAAATCAAAGGAGCAAAAACCACGCACTCGTCTTTACTAATTCGTGTAAAAATCGTATCCAAATGCATGCAATATCTGTCTTTCGGAATTTCGACCATCACCACATATTTTATCGTTTTGCGATGAAAAACAATTTCTTTAACTTTATCAAAAGCATAGCGACTGGTGCGTTCGCTGCAGCCAATCAACAAATAATCTCCGCCAAAAGTCATCACATCTCCGCCTTCGATAGAAAGCTCGTTTTCGTTGTGCCCAATGTTTTCGACCAAATCGTTGGTATTTTCCGACAATTTTATAAACCAATCGTTGCGTTGAACCAACTCAAAAACTTTGCTGTAATGATATACATACCAACTCAAAAGCGATTCTCTGCTTCTGGCTTTTTTCATGGCTTGGGTTATAAGCAAATAATTATGAACCACCACACCAATATCTCTACAAAAAATATAGTTTGAAATGGGAGAAAACAATACTTTTTTGTTTGATTTCAAAATGCCTGTGATGCAGGTATAAGCCAAATTTTTTGGCGATAATTTGCTCAAAAATGTTTTTAATTCAGACTTTTTTTCAAGTTTAGAAATGGCATCAATAATTTCTATTCTTACTTTTTCGATTTCGCAAACCTCGGCAATTAAATTTTGAATATCCAAAACATTTTCAGCACCAACAAAAGCCTCCAATACTTTTTTGAAAACAGTATGTTCTTTGCGCATTTTGTCCAAATACACAATATCTTCATACAAATATTCCACAGCCTTGTCAGGCGTTACCATCTCAATGCCATCATCTGGGCTATGAATGATGATTTTTCTTAAATTCCCTATTTCTGAAGTAACACTTATCATTTTTTAATGTTTAATGTTTAATGTTTAATGTTTAATGCGTAATGTTTAATGCGTAATGTTTGATTTTTAATGTGTAATTCATAATTGTATTTTTTTTCTTTATGTGTATTGTTAAATGATTTTTTAAATTCGTAATATGAAATACTCATTTTAATACCATGTATTTATTGTTTAGTTTGTTGTTGTTATTTTATGTAATTCTTTAAGAAAATTTTTATTAATTACAGACTATACAATGTAATTTTTGAATTGCTAATTCATCATTACACATTACGCATTACACATTAATTACTACACTTTTGATTTCGCAGTAATAATTATTCGTTTTATTAATTTTAAAATTTCTTCTGCATCAGAATAAATACTTTTAAATTCATTTTCATCTATAAAATTTGTAGCTTTTAATAATTCTAGCCAATACAAAGTTTCATCACATTCTTTTTGTGCAATAGATAATTAATAAACAAAATCTGCTTTTGTTTGTGCATTATCTGCTTCTCTAACATTTGCTCCAACCGAGGTTCCCGATCTTAGCAATTGTTTAGAAATCACATATTCTTTTTTATTTTCAATTAAATATTTATATAGATTAACAACCCTAACTGCAAACTCAAAACTTTTATTTTTTACAATATTTTCTTTCATTTTGTCTTTTTAATGTAAAACTAATAAAACGTTTGTGCAATTGTAATTTTTGCATTCCACATTTCACATTTCACATCACGCATCACGCATCACGCATTACGCATTACGCATTCCACATTACACATTACGCATTACACATTACACATTACACATTACACATTACGCATTACGCATTACGCATTACACATTACGCATCACGCATTACACATAACGCATTCCACATTAAATTAGTAAACCATCATCTTCATACAAAACACACTTCCACCAGATTTCATGTATTCTGATGTATCGACTTCATAGATTTCAAAGCCTTCTTTTTTCAAAATATTGTATGTAAATGTTGTTCCTTTATGGATAAACACCATTTTTTTATTGGTTTTATAATCAAAAACAGTGTGTGCATTGAGTGCAAAATTGTCTATGGCTTCTGATATTGGAATATAGTAAACACGTTTATATAATTTTGCCAAAACGGACAAACCTTCATCTGTAAACGCTTCTTTGCAAATCATAACTGCCTCATTTCCAAGCGAAACATAACAAGTGTCGAGATGATAAAATCGTTCGTCAATAAGTTCTAAAGCCACAATGGGAACTTGTAAAATTGCAGCTAGTTCCTTGTAAGCATCTTTGTTTGTTCTATGTCCATAGCCGCCATAGAGCAAGCGTTTTCCAATATGTGGAATCAAATCTCCCATGCCTTCAAACAGTTGAGTTTGGGTCAGATGCAAGGTATTATAACCTAAATTTTTATAATAGGCTTCAAAAAAAGGCACTTCACGTTTGCGAGAATCGTGACGCATTTTACTCATGACTACAATTTTGTCGCCATTTTCGGCAATCCAAGGAAAAGATTGATTGGCAGTAAAAACCATATCTTCACAATCTTTTGCTCCATCAATGACTAAAACTTTATCTAAAATTCCTTCTTTTACAGCATGATTAAAAGCAGATTTTAGTTCGTTCCACTGAATATGTGCCAATTTTTTGTCTATTTTTCCAGCATTTCCAGCCATGTGTACATTTTTGACATCCACCACATCAAAATACTCTGGCGAAGCCATTAAAATATTTCTTGGTTCGGCTCTATCTTTTATGTCGTTAATAGTAAAATCGACTTCTTTAGCCGTATATGCTTTATTTTCTACGTTCATTTTAAAATATTTTTGTAACTAATTTTGGATTTTTTTCTGATGTATATCCTCTATACATACCTTCGGTGTTAAAAGTTAGGGAAATATTTCCATTTTTATCCACACCTATAATGCCGCCTTCTCCACCCATTTTGACTAATTTATCTTTAACGACCACTTCGCTAGCTTCTTGAAGACTCATATTTTTGTATTCCATCAAACATGAAATATCATGAGCCACAACCGAACGGATAAAATATTCGCCATAGCCTGTACAAGAGATAGCACAAGTAGCATTATTGGCATAAGTGCCAGCACCAATGATGGAGCTATCTCCAAGTCTGCCATATTTTTTATTTGTTAATCCACCTGTAGAAGTGGCAGAAGCCAAATTTCCTAATTTATCTAACGCCACTGCTCCAACTGTACCAAATTTATAATCTACGTCTGTATGGTCTAAAATAACTTTATCAGAATCTCTAATGGCATTTAATTGATTGAATCGCTCTTGAGTGAAAAAATAAAAATCATCTTCAAAAGGAATGTGGTAATTTTTAGCAAAATTTTCTGCTCCAATGCCATGCAAATACACATATTCGGACTCAACCATAATGGTACGAGCCAATTGAATAGGGTTTTTTACATTTTTGATACCAGCCACAGCACCAGCATTTAAGGTTCTGCCACACATAATGGATGCCTCCATTTCGTGTTTGCCATCGTTTCCAAACACAGAACCCTTGCCAGCATTGAATAAATCTACATTTTCGAGATAACGAACTGTGAACTCTACTGCATCTAATGCACTACCGCCATTGATGAGGTAATCTTCGCCTACTTTGAGTGCATTTTCCAAAGCCTTGTGGTATAAAAGTTCTTTTTCGGGTGTAAGTTGTGCTCTCGACATCGTACCTGCACCGCCATGAATTGCTAATGAATATGCCATACTATTTTTTGTATTGTCTAATAATTAATATTTTTAACGTGGTCCATAATACATAAATGTTGCTGGTGGAATAAGTAATAACATAGAAGTTATAAACAAAATTGCCATCAATGGAAAAATCCATTTTACCCAAATATGATATGGAATTTTTGCGATGGCTAAAGTGCCCATCGTTACGCCACTGGTTGGGATAATCATGTTATTTAAGCCATCACCCATTTGAAAAATCAACACAGCCAATTGGCGTGTAATACCAATAATATCGCTCAAAGGAGCTAAAATAGGCATGGTTAGTGCTGCCTGTCCTGAGCCTGAAGGAACAATAATATTTATTAAGGATTGGATAAAAAACATGATTTCGACAGACATTACGGGATGAAATCCTTCTAAAGCATGTGCAATGGAAAACAAAATGGGGTCTATGATTTTGCCTTCGGTTGCGATGATGATTATTCCTTTAGAAAAAGCAATAACCAAACACGCAGGCAACATATCTTTGGCTCCAGCCAAGAATGTGGCTATTAAATCGTTGGCTTTTATTTGATAAACTAAGGCAGTGAGAATGGCTAATCCCAAAAACAAGGCACAAATTTCGTTGATGTACCAACTCAATGCCGTTGAGCCAACCACCAAAATAACAATAGTAATAAAAAATAAAAGTACAACTAATTTTCTTCTCATCGTAAAAGCGAGTTTTGAATCCATTTCTATACTTGATTCATCTTTCATTTTGGCTCTAAAAATATTATCAAGCTCATAAACAGGACTAGAAAGTGGGTTTTTCTCAATTTTTTGCATATAAAAAATCAAATAGCCAATACCTAAAACCGAAAAAATCAATAAACAAAAAAGGCGATATTCCCAACCTGTAAAAAGTGGGATTTCGGCAATACTTTGGGCAATTCCAATTGTAAATGGATTAGAAACTGCACCACCAAAACCAATAGCAGTGCCAACCAATGGAACCGCTACGCCAACAATCGAATCATACCCCAGCGACACGCAAAGTGGAATAGTGATTAAAACAAAAATCAAAACCTCTTCGCTCAAGCCAAAAGTTGCACCTGTGATGGCAAAAAACACCATCAAAAGTGGAATGATTACACGTTTGTATTTTGGGTTTTTTTCGGTTTTTTTCAACACCAATGTCAATCCAGATTCTATTGAGCCTGTGCTATTGACAACCCCAAAAACGCCACCCACAAACAACACAAAAGCGATGACTAAGGCAGTTTCAGCAAAACCTTTAACGGGAGCTTGAAAAAGTTCGGCAATGCCTTGAGGCACTTGTTTTACATTATGAAATGAATTTTGAACAACCATTACATAGCCGTTTTTCTCCACACGATCAAACTCGCCAGCAGGAATTATCCACGAAAAAATAGCAAAAGCAAGCAATACTACTGAAATAATAACAAGTGTATCTGGAAGTTTTTTTAGCATGAATTATTTTATTTTAAAGGTTTGAGAAGTAGTATATAAACTTAATTTTATATTTTTTGCTGATAATTTCCCATCTTTTTTAGTGGTTTTCTCAGTATTTAATAATGTCAAAACTTGTGCATCGCCAATAACTTCTGCGGTATTTTTTTTTACTAAAATGGCTGTGGCTTCATCGATTCCTACACACAAAAAATTTGGGTTTTCGATAGCAACAGCGATTAATCTGTTTTGTCTTTTTCTTTTAATAAAATGTTGGTCTATGATACTGTTTTTCAAAAAACCCAAGCCTGTAGAGATTTCAATATTGTTCGCTTCAATGGTTCTAAAGCCGTCTTTTTCGGTTTCTTCTGTGGTGTTTTTATAGTTTAGTTCAACACCTGTAATCATTTTTTCGCTCATTACAGCCGCTCCAGCACTTGTTCCACCAATCATTCCACCGTTTTGAAAGCATTTTTTGATGGCAATATCCAAACCTGTTGATTTCACAATGTCCATAAATTTAACTTGGTCGCCACCAGGTATATAAACGAATTTTGCATTAGAAACGCTATCTAAAAATGGTTTGTTAAGTACTTGATTTTTAGCCACAATTGACCCAAAAACAGAAGTAAAGCCCACTTTTTGAAATTGTATTTTGGCATAAAAAATAGAACTGTCTTGCTCTTCGCTAGCAAAAGGCAAAATCATGATATAGCCCGATTGAGCCACGCCACTTTCGGCAATCATTCGCTCAACCATTGCAGTTGGTCTTTTTCCACCACCAATGATGAACAATTTGCCTTGAGCAAATGTGGTTGAAACTAAAAAAATAAGTAAGAGAAATGTTTTATTCAAAAGATTAATGCGTAATATTTAATGTTTTTCTTTTTCAATGGACTCTGTGCAACTAACAACGGGTTTAGACATTCCAAGTTTTTAAAACTTGGAATGTCTGTAATAATTAATTTACTCCAAAAGCTCCTCTATCTACAAAATAAAATTGTGAAACACCGCCAGTACCAGTCCAGTTTACGAAATTAAATGTATTTGTGCCATTTGCAGTTCCTGCAACTCTATAGCAACGAACAGCTTGGCGTGAACGAAACCAATCTAATCTTGAACCTGATACACAAGTTTCTGGAACTGAACCATTTTGTCTTAAAAAGAATGCTAAACCTGTGCCAAAAATACGTGAGCTACCATTATCTTCAATACAAACGGCAGTAGCTTCATCTACGCCTACACCAGATGGAGCTACACCATTGTCTCTGCTGATACGAGCCATAAAAGACACTAATCTGCCTCTGCGGTCTGGGTTATCAAAATGGGTATCTGTAATTACATTTGATAAATAAGGGTTATTTAAGAAATCGTTTCTTCCCAAAGTCATATCTACATTGTATGGATTATTCATAGCAGCCGCAGAAAGTACCGAGCCATTTTGAGCAATGTAATAATCTCTACCTTGAATCATACAACCTGCCGAAGTACCACCAATTACACAGCCTTTTGTGTTGCGTAAGAAATTTAAGGCATCTTCTACACGCGTATCTTTCCAAAAACTAACATAATTGGCTTGATTTCCGCCTGCTATAAATACAGCTTCTGCCGCACGAATTTTGGCTTCTACTCCTGGGTCGTTGGCAATGGTTCGTGAGTTTATCAAAATTGTTTCTACTGAATTACAAGTTTGCAAACCAAAAATATATGAATTGTAACCATCGGTTCCAGTAGCTCTCAAAACTACAATATCGCCACCACCTGCTTTGGTAATCATCCAACGCATGGCTGCATCTACATCGGTTCCGCCACCCATAAGCAATGTTCCACCTGTTGTAGAACGACTCACATCTGTTGTGCTACCAATTCGACCCAGCGAACCCATTGTGGTTGAACCCACTGCAGCACTCATATTATTATTGTTTTTCACTAATGTTTCTTCTTTTGAACATCCGAACAAAAGAACTGAAAGAAATCCGGCACTGATTGATTTAAGATTCATAGTTTTAAAATTTAATGTGTAATGTGTAATGTATAATGTGTAATGCGTAATGTTTTTAAAATTTAATTATCAATTTTTATAATTTTACTTTTATAAATTCCTTTTTTAGATTTTATAGAAATGATGTAAATGCCTTTTGGTAATGAAGCTGTTGAAATTTGGTTTGTGAATTTTTGAGATTCAAAAACTACAGAACCTGTAATATCAAAAATTTGGATGCCAAATATTTCACTCACATTTTTAGTGATAATATTTAAAACTTCTGATGTAGGATTTGGATAAATAGTAACATTTATATTTTTGTAATCATTTTCTAAAACAGATAATTTTAATGAATCTGTTATTGGAGCGAAAGGAATATTATTTGCCACTTCAAACCTAGCGTTAGTATCTAAAAACGAAACCGACATTTCTTCAAATCCTGCAATTTGGCGAGGACTCATGCCAACTGTTTTTCCAGATGTGGTGTTAGAAAATCCTGTTTTTATACTTGATTTATTTTTTAAAATAATGGCTGGCTGAAATCCATCGGAAGTAAAATAGGCTTTGTTGTTTGCTTTAGGAGCATATTTTAAATACGAATTGCTGGTTAGCAAAACACCATGCAAAACAGTGTCTTGAACCATAAAGTAAGGAATTGTGCAAACACTATTTTCATTGGTATTTGAGTTAAAAAAAGCGTTTGGGAAAATAATAGTATTTGTTAATAAACCTAAGCCTTTTGTTGTGCGAATTAAATTATCGTAGGCAGCATATTGTACTGTATAATTATCACTAACCACTCTTTTTCCAGCAAAGCGGGCATTGTTGCCTACAAAACCAACGGCTACGCCAGCTGCTCTAATTTTGGTATTGATAAAAGTTCCAATACCGTTTGTTGCCAAAATAGTATTTAATTGTGTCAATGTGTTTCCAATAAAAATAAATTTATTGGTTTGTTTGATGGTATCGAGCAAAGTTGCGTTTGCAATTCCAGAAGGTATCAATCGAATGATTTTGCATCTTTTTGCCCCTCTCGATAAAATATTGACTTTAAACTGTCGAGCAACAGATGTATCAGTACCCGAAAAAATCACAACAGGAAGTTCTTTTGTGCCAATATTATTTACAAAATGAGCAATAAAATTAGAATTATTAGCAAAATCGTCTGCACCAGAGAGCATTACCGTGCTTTGGTTTGTTTCAATAGCAAAAGTACCTGTGGTTGAAACCACTCCTGATGTTGTGATGGTTTGTGTGTTAAAATCATACACCCAACCGTTAAGCAACTGTTTTACAGAAATTGAATCTGCAACCATTTTACCTGTTCTCGAAAATGGGTTTAGTTTTAATGATTTGGTTTCATAAATACCAATAGCACCAGTGCCAAAAACGGTTCCTATATTGTTAGTGCCTATGCCCATGGCTGTCATATCATCTACAGTTAAGGCTTTTATTTTTTCGTTGGTATCGTTAAACCATTTTGCTATAAACCCAATCGAACGGGGAAATCTGCCTCGCTCAGCCACATGCGAATCGAATACATATCCCGGTAATAAATTGAATAAATCATCGCTAAGTGTAATGCTGCTGTTGGCCACATTGGGCATGGTTTCGAGTGGAGTTACAGAAGCATCTTGGGCATTGTAAATCACTTTTGAAAGTATATGCAAACCAGCCGATGTACCGCCAATGACACCACCAGCATCGAATTTGGCTTGTATGGCTTGTGCAGTTTTGGTGTTTTTATAAAAATTATAATATTGTGATTGATCACCACCTCTGAAAAATACAAAATCGTAATTCATAATGGTATCAAAAGTCGCTTGTAAGTCTGCATTGGTGTTGTCGATAATTAAATTTTTTGAAGCGATAGCTCCACACTGACCAGTCATGTAGGTTGGATAAAAAGTAGAAGTAGTTTGATAATGAACAATCAAGGCTTTTTTGTTGGCTGATTGGTTGATAGCCCATTGGAAAGCAGGTGTACTCCAAGAGTTAGGAGTATCACGTTCTGTGCCGCCACCCACTAGTAAAAGTTTACCTGAAATAGCAAAAAGGTTTTGCGAAGCAAAAATCAATAAAGCGAATATTACAAGTAACTTTTTCATTTTTTTAGGCAATAAGAAGGTTTGAATAAATTACTAACCTACCCAAATGAATAGGTTAGTAATTTTAAAGTTGAGATTTAATTTTCCCACCCTTAGAAATTCTGTTCGATGCACAGAACTATAAAAAAAGGTGGAGAATAAACTGAATCTTTAAAACCCCACCCTTAGTAAATTCTGTTCGATGCACAGAACCCCAAAGGGAGGGCTTAAAAGCGGATTTTTTTGTTTTATAGTTACTCTACAATAAATTTAACAGTTCCTTTGGTAGTAACGGCCACATACATGCCTTTGGTAAGCGAACCAATAGCCAAAGATGTATTTGTAGTACCTGTCAAAACTTGATTACCTATGAGGTTATAAATTTTAACAGTTTCAGAAACTGCCGATTGTATAGTGATAGATTCTGAAGCAGGATTTGGAGTGGCTTTAAGAATTGGTGTAGAAATCATTTGAGTATTTTCATTAAAACCAGTAATAGAACTACCAGAAGTAACTAAAATATTATCTAAGAAAATACGATCGCCACCAGGCCCAGGTGTTGAAAGTTCAAAAGCGAAATAAATTATTTTATTTTCAAAATTAGTTGGAATACTTATTGAATGATTAGTAACTCTCCTTGAAGGTTCATTTATAATTACTGCAACCCCAGGAACTGTGCTAATTAATTCAAAGTCTTCAGTATTAAATGGACTTGAAGGTGCTGTTTCACTATACTTTACTTTATAGGAATCTCTAAATGCAAAAGAGCCTCTAGACATAGCTTGCCAACTTAATTTAATATTACTACCAGCTAAATTAATTGCTGGTAAAACTAAATAACGACTAGCACCTGTAGAAGTGCTTATAAAGTAAGAAGTGGCAGCAGCAACAAAATTAGAGTCTTTATTGTCTGAGCCTGTATTGTCAAAATAAGTAGTAGTTCCAATATTATCAGCTCCATTGCCAAACCAAGGACCTCTAGCTGTTCTTACAACTACAAATCCAGCATTTCCATATGTTGGAGATCCCCCACTATTTAACGCAGCTCTGTCAATATTATAAGAAGTCATTCCAGCAACAGAAACATTATAATTATTTAATTTTGGTACATTATTGAAGTTTTCAAAATTTTCTGAATAAAGAACATTTAAACCTGCCAATGGATCTCCTGCAATCGTTAAAACGAAGCTAGCAGACAATAAAGGTTGGCCAGAAACAGAAACTACACTCAAAGTAAATACCTCTCCTTTTGAATATGTAATTCCAGTAATAATTGTACTAGTTGTACTTGCTAAAATAGTCCCTGTCAAAGTACCTCCAAGTGTACCACTCCCAGACGATACACTTAATGTAAAACCTGCTGAAGAAGTTACTGCATAAGTTGAACCATTTTGTGATATAGATTCTACCTCAACTGAAAATGCTTTACCTTGTGTAAGTACACTTGTAGAAGTAGGGGTTACAGATTTAATCCTGAAAGCAACAGCAGTAACTGTATTTACTAATGGAGGTATGCCAGTAACAGAGATATTGTCAATAGCATAACTCAACAAGTCAGAAACTGTAACACCAGCAGTTTGAGTATTAACAATTCTAAAATCAACTCTTGGTAAATTATTTATACTACTAGGTAAAGTTAAATTAAAATTGGTAATTCCCCCAACTGTAAGACTTTCTGTATTCCATTCAGAACCTATTACTGTATTCCAACCTGATATTGAACTTGTTCTGTATTGCAAATATGCTGTTAAGTTCAATCCAGGTGATGTAGTGGCATTATTTTCAGCTCTTTCAGTTAATTGCAAAGAATAGCCAATTTTAATATCTGTATTGTCAGTAGTTTTTACTGAAAAGAAAGTAGACCAAAGTCTTGTACTAAGTGTAATTAACAACTTAGCATCGTTTCCACCTTCTAAGTAGCTATGAGGGTTAGCTCCTCCAGATACATTACTTCCTCCAACGGTATTTGATAAAGGTGAAGTAAGTGTAGTTGTTGATAAACTTCTAGTTTCAGTAAAATTAGCTGCAGGAAAGGTCGTAACATCAGCAATGTTTGTTTTAAAACTATTTGCAATACCACGAGAAGTGGCTAATCCTGCAGGATAGTTATTGAAATGCCCAGTACCAAAATTAACTACATAAGGCAAATTTTGCTCTGTAATTATAGGTTCTTGTGCTTTCGTTTCTAAAACACCTAAGCTGACAGACAGTATTCCAAATAATGTCTGTTTTTTAATCAATCGAAGTACATTTTTCATTTTGTTTTTTTTTAAAGGTTTAATTAAATAGTTATAAAATTGATTTATGCAACAATAAGACAAGCCTATTGCATTTTAGACTTGAATAAAAAGTTTAATATTTTAAGGATGTTTACACATTAACAATTCATCTATCCCACCAAACCCTAGAAAATATACCTGGGTCGGTTGGTGTGCTTTTGTTGTAGTTTACTTCATTAAATGGATAGTTGTATCGTCTTGGTATGGCAGTGCCTGTACGTGGCGTAATTTGTGGCAAACCATCTACTCCTGCTATATATTTGGTGGCTCTACGGTAGTCGTTCCATATTTCGGCTTGCAAAAACAAGGCTATATTTTTTTGTTCAAATAAGCGTTTCCATACCTCTTCGTCAGTAGCAATAGAATCTAAGTTGCCTTGTGCTTGTATGTATGTACCCAAAACCGAACTTGTGATTGGTATCGTGGCTAGGGCAGTAGCACCAGAGTCGGCAGTCCATTTTTTTTCGGTACACACTCGCTCTAGCGATGCTTTTATGGCTTTTCTAAAGTCTGATTCTGCGGCTGCTTTTCCTGATTTAAACATGGCTATTTCGGCTTTCATAAACATACATTCTTCGTAAGTTACGATAGGAATATACGAATCTCTGGAGGCATACAATGGGCCATAGAGTGCTCTGCGGCCAGTAACCAAACTTGAGCGTACTGTACTATAAAATGGCAAACGTGGGTCGTTTTTTGCTCGCATATTATCTGTAAAAGCTACATCTATTTGGGTGTTTTGAGTGCCAACTCTTTCTGAATACAATGGATTTTGCTGTTCTGGGTTGCCAATCTGAAATTTGAATAAGCAATTATCATCATTCGATTGCAAGGCGTTTGCCAAAGCACTTTCGGCCAAATCATAACTCGAATTACTTACTTTTATGGTATGCAAATAGTATCTTGCTTTTAGTGCATTTGCTGTTTTTATCCACTTGGCAGTATTACCTCTAAATATAAAATCATCGTCTAGGGGTACAATACCAGTGGCAGGTGTCGATAAATCTACTATGGCTTGGTCTAGTAATTTTTGTATATTTCCATAAATAGATTCTTGGCTTTCGAATACTGGATTAGGAAATTCAGAATTTTTGAATAACTGGCTATAAGGCACATCTCCCCAAATGGCCGTAGCGTGTGCAAGCCCAATGGCATATATAATTTTAGCAATACCTCTATAATATGGTATTTTTTTCAAATCAGCTTCTTGTATGATTTGGTCGGCCGTGTACATCACGTTGGCAAACAAATTGTTCCAAATTGCCATTTTAGATGGATCAGCAGCTGCATAAGAATAAGTATTGAGCCCAACATTGCCTTGTATATACACAACCTGCCCCATAGTGTTGCTTATTGTTTTTGGCACATCTGAGGCTAGATAATTACCAAAAAAGTACTCCAACGATGGTAATCTTTGATTGAGCGATAGTTTATCGCCAGTAATATTGTTGGGATCAATGTTTAATTTACTAAAATCACAACCCATCAAAACAAGGGAAAAAGCCAATAAAACGGTTTTTGTAAATATATTTTTCATAACTTAAGATTTCTTTTTACGTTGTTAGAAAGTAGCGTTTAGTGTCATCAGAAAACTTCTGGTATTGGGCATATTGTAGGCATCTTTTCCTAAACTTGGGTCGTTGCCGGCAGCATTGGTCTCAGGGTCTATACCAGAATAGCTAGTAAATAGTAAAGCATTTCTTACTGTAAAAGCCAGGCTTAGATTTTTCATAAACATTTTTTTAGTAATATTTTCGCCAAAAGCATACCTTAAAGTAACTTCTCTTAACCTAAGCCAAGATCCTTTTTCTATCCATAGTTCGCCCACATTGGAGTTTTCGCCAGCTATGGCATAGTAGGCAGCATCTTTTTTGATGGGAGTAGTATTTTTGGTGCCATCGGCATATACTGAGTTTTCGAGTACAGCAGCATCGTTTCGGTTTTCGGTATCTTTGTGTTGTCCAAAAAAGTTCATGCTACCACGAGTTAGGTTTATCAAATCGCCCCCTTTTCTAAAATCCCACAGAAACGAGAAATAAACACCTTTGTAGCTAATCGAATTTCTAAGACCAGCAAACCAATCTGGATTTGGATTGCCGATGATATAAAAACCTTTGTCAGGCGATTCTTTTATTGGATTGCCAGCAGCATCTACTACTATGGGCAAGTCGTTGCGTAAGGTAATATCGTTGCGATCTTGGCCATATCTTTTAAATCTTTGTGGGCTTGTCAAAATCCCATATTGATTTCCTACAAACACAGCATTAGACCCATTGTTGAACCCAGCCCCACCGCCTACATATTGAAAATCTCCAACAAGTTCTTCTACCATAGTGCGTTGCGATGTAAAATTCACGGAAGCATCCCAACTAAAATCATTTGTTTTGATAGGTGTACTGTTTAATACTATTTCTAATCCAGTATTTCTCAGTTTGCCACCATTGACCCAAGCCGAACTAAACCCTGATGTTGGGGCTACATCTGCCACCATGATAAGGTTTGTATTTACATTATTATAATAGGTTACATCAACCCCAATTCTATTTTTAAAAAACTTCAATTCAAGCCCTAATTCTCTTGAGGTAGATATTTCGGGTTTGATATTAGGATTACCCAAATCGCCACCTATGGCAAACAAATTTTGGCCACTAAAACCACCAGATACTACAGGTCTATAATAATTTGATGTTAAGTAAGGATTTGGCAAATTGCCCACCTGTGCCCATGCAGCTCTTATTTTGCCATAACTAAATATGCTGCCATTGGTTAGCCCAAGCATATCCGAAAACACCAAAGCAATGTTTATGGTAGGATACAAAAATGTGTTTTTCTTTGCTGGCAAGGTAGATGCTTGCTCCATACGAGTGGTAAAATTGACAAAGGCGTAATTCCTAAAACTTACTTTAGCATCAGCATAAGTCGCCATGATGGCTCTTTGGCTATTACGGGAAGCTGGACTAAGTTGTAGTGGGCTAGACGATACATCCAAAGCATTGAAATCATAAAAATCTTGAAACAAATAATTATATCCTTGAACACCAAGTCTGGTATTGTTTGAACTCCAAAAGTTGTGGCCCAGCCTAAGCCCTACTTCAAAATCTTTGCCCACTTTATGTTGAGCATTTATCATCAAATCGCTATTAAAATCTCTTTTAAACTGTTGGCTTTCATAGTAAGAGCCTTTATAAGAAATTTGAGCATGGTTTTCGGCCGAGCGTTTATCATAATTTTCGGTCAGTACTTGATTGTACACATCGGCACCTATGCGAGCCATACCTGTAAGCCAAGGTGTAATAGTAAGGTCGGCCTGCACAAATCCTATCACTCGATTGATAGTTTCTGTATTTTTATTTTTATTAACCGAAAAAAATGGATTATCATATACAGAACCTGTTTTTTGAGATAACTCATCAGCTTTCAAATAAGCCTCTTGGGTATTTAGTGGGTCTTTGTAGCCACCAGTTATGTCGAAATCGCTTGCCCCCCTGAACAAAGAAATCATAGGTGCCGACCAGTTTCCTCCTTTTCTAAGCCTTGTAGCCGTGGATAAATTGTAATTGATAGACCCAGTTATTTTCAAAAACTTGGCCACCTGTGTAGCATTAGATAATTTGAGCGATGTGCGTTCAAAATCTTGGTTAGGTACAACCCCCGTTTGTCTGAAATTACCAATAGAAAAGTAAGAAGTCGATTTTTCTGTGCCACCCGAAATACTCAAAAAATTGTTTCTTTGTGTACCAAGCGTAAAAAATTTAGATCTATTGTCATAAAATTTCACTCCTTCGGGCAGAGATGGGTCGCCATAAGCAGGCCCCCAAGACGATGAAGTTGGTTTGCCAGTACGTTGGTCGTAGGGTATAAAAATACCATTTTGTCCGCCAGCAAATTTTTGTTGTAATTCAGGCAATTTATTTACCTCATCAATTCCAAACGAAGACGAAAAATTGACTGTTGTTTTGCCCGCTTGGCCAGTTTTTGTAGTTATGATAATGGCACCATTGGCCGCACGAATACCATATAGAGCAGTAGCAGCTGGGCCTTTCAATATAGTCATCGAAGCCACATCGTCTGGGTTAATATCAATAGCTCTGTTGGAGCTTTCAATATCTCTGGTTCGTTCGCCACCTGTATTGTCGATAGGAATACCATCTACTACAAACAAGGGGTCGTTGTTTTGAGTGATAGATGTGTTGCCACGCAAGCGAATACGAGCTGCCGCTCCAGGCGAACCCGAAGACGAAACC
This sequence comes from Cytophagales bacterium, assembly GCA_013297755.1. Classification (GTDB taxonomy): domain Bacteria; phylum Bacteroidota; class Bacteroidia; order Cytophagales; family UBA9547; genus REAG01. The sequence goes on along the minus strand of JAAFIH010000006.1, from coordinate 22,013 downwards.
ACCTGCACACCAGCCACTTTGGCATTCATAGCGTTTACTATATTTGTTTCTTTAGAATCTAATATTTCTTGGCTTTTTATTTCTTGTGCTGCAAATCCTAGCTCTCTTTTTTCTTTTCTTACAGCAATGGCTGTTACCATTACATCCTCGAGTACTTTCGATTCTTCTTCCATGACAACATCAATTTTGGTCTTGTCTTTTACTTGTATAGATTTGGTTTTGTAGCCAAGATATAAAAAAACTAGCGTAGCCGAAGTGTCCGAAACTGTAACCTCAAAATTACCTTCCAAATCAGTAATAGCACCTTTGGCAGTACCCATTTGCGAAACTGTAACACCAGGCATGGGTTCTTTGCCATCAGACACTGTGCCTTTAACCAAAATTTGTGCATCAATCAAAAAACTAAAAAATAATAGAAAACACAATAAACCCTTTAGTAATGTAGAATACATAACAGTAAAAGAATGAGATAAATAAATAAAATGAAACTGGGAAAACCTTAGAAATATATCAGCCAATGAAGCCGAACATAAAGAATCTAAAATGAATGAAAATAATAGGAATCTAAACCGAAAAAAATCAGTTATTAAAAATTGGTTGCAAACCTTTTAGGGAGAGAGATTTGCAACGCAATGTTGTAAAAAAATAAACAAATTTTGACTTAATAGTTTTCATGTCTTTTGCTTACAATACAAATGTAGAAAACAAAATTTTATTCTCCAAATATTTTTTTAAAATTTTAACAATATTTTTTAAAAATATATAAAAATATTTAAAATTAGGCTAAAAATAAAGCCCACTTTATAAAAAAAACTTTAAAATTTTATAAATAGTATCCAATTTTAAACCTATATCTAAAAAAAATCAAAAAATATTTAATATATAATGTCAAACTAATTTTATAATAATCTGACTTTAAGCCAAATAAAATATTACAGGAAATGAATAATTCAAGTTTATAGTAGTCTATCACAGGTCTTAGCGTCTATTCTAACTTTTGGAAAGTTCTAAACTTTCCAAAAGTTGAACCAGTCTGATTAATGGTTAAAACCTTGTAGGTCTGTTTCCAGTAGAGTTAATGGTTAAGACCTATAAGGTTTTAAAAACCTTATAGGTCTGTTATTTTAATTCCACATTCCACATTAACCTTTTTATACTTTTCTCAAACTTAATCAATCATGTTTAGTTTCAACATTAAACATTTGCACATATTTGCTTCAAATAAAATATTATGATTGATGGTTTAAATTTTGATTTTGGTAAAGGCTATATTTTTAGCAAACACATACCCAAAGAAGTATCGCCATTTGAAAGGATTTTTGACATTTTCAAAGATTTGCTTACGCACACTTCTGGCGATTTGGACGAGGCTTTTGATTGGCTTAAGATGTTGGATAAAGAATATAAAATTTTTACAGACGAATACACCTTTGAGGATTTTGAAAACGACCTAAAAAATAAAGGTTTTATCAGAGAAGAGTTTGAATCAAACGGAGATGGCGAGGAAGGTGGAAGTGGCGAATCCAAAAAATTACTTACCCCCAAAATGGAAACTGCCCTACGTGAATTTGCCCTAGACCAAATATTTGGAAAATTAAAAAAAAGCGGCATTGGCAATCATCGTACATCCAAACTTGGGGTTGGCGATGAGCGTGATGGCGAAAATAGATCCTACAACTATGGCGATGATATGGCTTTGATCAACATGACCGAAAGCCTCAAAAACGCTCAAATCAATCATGGCATTGGCGATTTGCAACTCACCGAAGACGATCTAATCATAGAAGAGTCAAAACACAAAGCCCAAATGAGTACAGTGTTGATGATAGACATCAGCCACTCTATGATACTATATGGCGAGGATAGAATTACACCTGCCAAAAAAGTAGCTATGGCCTTAGTAGAGCTAATCCATAGAAAATACCCCAAAGATACCATTGATATAATTGTGTTTGGCAACGAGGCCTGGTCTATCCAAATCAAAGATTTGCCTTACCTCAAAGTAGGACCATACCATACCAATACTGTAGCTGGATTAGAGCTTGCTATGGACATATTGCGAAGAAAACGAAACACCAATAAACAGATTTTTATGATTACAGATGGCAAGCCAAGCTGTGTGCAACTGCCCAATGGCGAATTTTACAAAAATAGCAATGGCCTAGACGAAATGATAGTAAATATGTGCCTTACCAAAGCCGCTCAAGCCCGAAAACTAAAAATACCCATCACTACTTTTATGATTGCTCAAGACCCTTATTTGAGAGAATTTATAGAATTATTTACCTCTCAAAACAAAGGAAAAGCATTTTTAACAGGCCTCAAAGGTTTGGGTGAAATGATTTTTGAAGACTATGAAAAAAATAGAATTAAAAAAATAAAGTAATAAAATATAAAAAATAATAATATATTAAATAATGAAACAAGAAATCACATTTAAAGAACTTAAAAAATCAAAGTACATCAATCAAAGTATCAACGAGGAAATGAAAGCTAATTTAATTGCAAAATTAAAGGCCAAATTACCCGTTTTTGAAGGCCTTTGGGGATACGAAGACACTGTTATACCACAACTAAAAAAAGCCATTTTAGCTGGCCATCATATCAACTTGCTTGGCCTGCGTGGGCAAGCCAAAACACGCATTGCTCGCAACATGGTAGAGCTCTTGGACGAATACATGCCTATAGTGAAAGGATCAGAAATCAACGATAGTCCCTATAATCCTATCTCAAAATATGCCATAAACTTACTCCAAGAATTAGGAGACGATACCCCCATAGCTTGGGTACATCGCAACGACAGATTTTTTGAAAAACTGGCCACTCCTGATGTCAATGTTTCAGATTTGATTGGAGATATAGACCCTATCAAAGCGGCCACCCTCAAATTGCCCTATTCAGACGAGCGTGTACTGCACTATGGCATGATTCCTAGAGCCAATCGTTGTATTTTTGTAATCAACGAATTGCCCGATTTGCAAGCCAGAATACAGGTGTCGCTTTTCAATATTTTACAAGAAGGCGATATACAAATCAGAGGTTTTCAGTTACGAATGCCCTTGGATATTCAATTTGTGTTTACGGCCAACCCCGAAGATTATACCAATCGTGGCAGCATAGTTACACCTCTAAAAGATAGAATTGGCTCTCAAATTTTTACACACTATCCTAAAACGATAGCCCTAGCGCGCAAAATAACTGAGCAAGAAGCCCATATTTCTGAAAATGATAAAAACTCAATTTTCATTGGCGATATAGCCCGCGATTTGCTCGAACAAGTGGCCTTTTCGGCACGCAATAGCGAATATGTAGATGCCAAAAGTGGCGTAAGTGCCAGGCTCACCATTAGTGCCATGGAAAACTTGATAGCTGCCGCCAAATTACGATTAATAGAAACTGGAGCCGACAAAACAGCCGTTCGGCTAGTAGATTTTGGCTCAATCATTCCTGCTATTACTGGCAAAATAGAATTGGTGTACGAAGGCGAACAAGAAGGAGCCGCAGAAGTAGCCCAATTGCTCATAGACCAAGCTGTGTCCACTGCTTTTGAGAAATTGTTTCCTAAAATACCAAAACTAGAAAAACAAGGCGTAAAAACACCCTATACCGACATCATTGCTTGGTTTAATACCAAAGATTTGGAACTCAATTATACAGATACCGACAAAGATTTCAATGATTCGTTGCTCAAAATAACACCTTTGGTAAACCTAGTTGATGAATACTGCCCCAAACTATCCCCTTACGATAAACTATTTTGTATGGAAATGGTCGTTTGGTGCTTGTCTATCAACAAAAAAATAGATAAACTCAATAGCGAAAGTGCATTTTTGATGTAATTTTTGTAGAAATTATGATATAAGTGAATTTAAAATCCCTAAAATTTTACTTTTTTTTAAAAAATGAAACTTATTTGTTATAAGTTCCATTCACAAATGTAATTTTGGATTCTAAACCTTTGCGTAGAGGCTAGTGTTTATTGTTTTCAGAACTGCACTCTTTGCCCAAAGGCAAGGTTTGAAGTGATTAAAAATAATAAAGAAAGAGAGCTTGTAGCTTTAAATGGGGGCGGAAATAAGGGCTTTTTTTTGTATGTTAGCAGTTGGAAACGATTATCTCGACAGTCCCCTTGCAAACGAGGGAGAGTGGGGTTTTTCGTTTATCAATACTTCAACAATCGCTACGCTATCTTGTTAAACAGCATTTGGAAGATGCCAAAGAGCTGATTGAAACATAAATCATTGGCCGTTTTTTCTAATAAATTATTTTCTAAATATTACCATGTCATACTGTATAAAACTTATCTTTATTCCATTTATGTGGATTATTGATGATATATTCTGAAATAGTTTGATAAGATTTTTCATTACGAATAATATTTTCGTAGTAATTTCTTTGCAACAATTTGCCATTAAATGGTTGCCATCCCAATGTTTTTACGCCTCGAATATAATTTACAGTAATGATTGATTGAAATGCACCAACCATATCGCCAAGAGTTTTGCCAGTTGAGCCTTTTTCGTCCGTTGGGGCGTTATCAACCGTTGGGGCGTTATCAATCGTTGGGGCGTGCCCTTGTGGCCGCCCTGTCAATAAACTATCGTCTTTTTTATTTGGGGCAACCACAAGGGTTGCCCCAACGGTTGCCTCAACGATTTCCAAAATAGCGTGAAAATGATTGGGCATTACAATAAATTCGTGTAATTCAATATTTTTAAATCGATTTGGTAATTTCAACCATTCATTTTGAACCATCTTTCCTGCATCGTTTAGAATCATTTTTTCATTTACGATTTCCCCAAATAGACTTTCACGATTTTGAACACAAATGGTAATAAAATACAATCCCGCCTGCGAATAGTCGTAGCCTTTCAGTCGTATAGATTTGCGATGGTGAATATTTGGATTGTATGTGTTCATTGTTGTGTAATTTCAAATAATCGTTGGGGGAATCGTTGGGGGAATCGTTGGGGCAATCGTTGGGGGAATCGTTGGGGCAATCGTTGGGGCAACCCTTGTGGTTGCCCAATTATTAAATCATCGTCTTTTTGGGCAACCAAATCTTTTTTTTGGGCAACCAAATCTTCTTTTTGGCAACCAAATCTTTTTTTTGGCAACCAAATCTTCTTTTTGGCAACCAAACCTTCTTTTGGGCAACCACAAGGGTTGCCACCTACTCTACCACTCCATTCAAATACTTAATTTTTGGTTTGGCATTGATTACATCGTTTCCTCTATATATACACGTATATTCTGATGTGTATTCTGGTTTGCCTGCCACTTCTATCACTAATTTGAAAAGGTTGTTTTTCATTTTTGGCAATGCTGCTCTGGCTGTGGGTCCAGCTGCGTTTTCATATTCATTGCATCCTGCAAACTCCCAATCCAGTAGTTTTAGGGTTTTGTTGTCGTCATACACAATTTTGGCTGTAACTTTTGCGGCACCAACTTTTTCGTGAATATCGTTTAATATGAATAATTCAGTAGAAAAAGTTTCGCCTTCGTCCCAACGCCATTTTGGTATTCTGGCACTTGCCAATACAGGTCTGCAAGCCTTACCTACATGATAATAAGCAGCTTTTGGAGCATTGGGCCAATTGATTAATGAGTTGTTGGCAGCACAAGGCCAAGGCTCTTGAAAATCCCAATTTACAGCCATCGCACAAAATGGTTTTTGTCTGCGAGATTCTTCAAAAATACATTTATATCCTTCGCATTGAGAGAGTTGTGAGTAAGCCACTAAATCTTCCAAAGATTTTATTTCTCCAAAATATTCAGTCAGAAAGGGCATTTCGAGCCAACGATTGGCTCCCCAAACCCCAAACGCATGATGAGATTCCCAAGAAGTTCCACGCTTTGGAGGAAACAACTCTCCTGCTGGCATCATGGCTTTTAGAACTTCTAGATTTGCCACTGATGGCACTCCAAACTCCGTGTAAGCAGTAAATTTCTTTTTAGGCATCCACTGAAAAACCTCGCCTCCGTTGGCTTGTTCGTACATTACATAGTGTCCATGACCCATGCCATTCAATGGCGAAGTCATTATAAAAGGTGTTTGTGGGTCTATGCCATAAGTGAGATGGTCGAGCAATCGCAAAGCGTGGTGTTGATCCGTCATGCGGCTCCATTCGTTGAAAAGCTCGTTTCCGCCACACCACAATGCCAAACTGGCGTGCTGACGTACACGTTTGATAATAGATGTGGCTTCTTGTTTCAAAACATCCAAATATTTTGGGTCGTTGGTATATTCGTTGCAAGCCAACGGAAATTCTTGCCAAACCATTATTCCATATTCATCGCAAAGGTCAAAAAAGGATTCTTTATTTGTAACTCCACCACCCCAAACTCTAAAAATATTAAAGTTGGCTTCTCTGGCTAGTTTTATTTGTCTTTCATACGTTTCTTTAGTTGCCAATCCCATAAATATTTCAGGATGCACCCAATTGCTGCCTTTGGCGAAAACTTTTTTGCCATTGACCACAATTTGAGTTGGGGCCACAGCTCTTGGTTTTGGAAATTCCGTAAAATCTACCCAGCCACCTTCGTTCATCAACATTTCTATTTTTCTAAAACCAACTTTGGCATTTCTTTTATCTAAAACTGTTCCAGAGGCATCTTTAATAGAAAAAGATAAATGATATAAAGTTTGTTTTCCATAAGTATTTGGCCACCATAATTCTAAATTTTTAAGCGAATCTTTAGGAGAAATGCTAAATTTGTCAGCAGCTATTGTACCATTTAGGGCTAAAATTTCAGCACCTGCAGCATTTGTCAATTTTAACTCATAGTTTTTGCCAACGCCATCCATTACTTCTGCATCATATCTAAAAAAAGCAGATTTTGAATTTGGATTGAGGTTATAATAGGTGTTTACTTCTTTGATTTGAGTTAAGTTTCTGGTTTCTAAGTAAGTTTCGTCCCAAATTCCACGTGTAATTAAGCGTGGATGCCAATCCCAACCATAGCTTACTGCTGGTTTTGCACTTGTACGTGCATTGTCTCTATAATGCCAAATCGTTTGGCGAGAGCCAGGCACTGTAACCACAGGCAAAATCTTAATCGTTAGTTCGTTTTTATCTTTCAATTTTGAAGTCAAATCCAAATCTACATAAGTAAACATGCCTTCTTGCTCATGTATTTTTTCGCCATTTAATGAAATAATAAACTGATAATCAATACCTTTTGATACAAAATGGATTTTTTGTCCTGATTTTAAAACTGGTTTATCAAAAGAAGTTTTATAAGTAAACCATTTTTGTTCAAATGGAATAAATTGTTCAAAATTATTACCAAACCAATAAGGTTGTTTCATTTTTTCGCCAACCATAATATCTAATTGAACAGCACCAGGCACTGTAGATGGATAATATTTCAAGGGTTGGTCAAAGGCTGAATTATGATAGCCAATCTGCCAATTGAGGTATGATTTGGTGTTTTGAGCAAAAGCCGAAAATGCTATAAATAAAGAAAGAAAAATAAGTTTTTTCATCAGAAATATGTTTTAAATGTATTTGAGTTGCAAATAACAATTTATTTTTCAAAAAAATGGATAATGTATAGTAATTCTCAAAAAAATCATAAAAGCTACCGAGGAATGTGGTAGCTTTTAGGTTAAAATAAATGATGAAATTAGTGGATATTCTTACAAATATTTTGCTAAGATGGTATCTATTGTTTGGTCTATATTTTTGGCATCAATGGCATCGCCAATCGTTTTGAACTGCCAGCCTGATGCTTCTCGTTCTACTTTGCCCATAATCATCGATATTTTTCCTTTAAAATTGTCTTCTTTGGATAAATTAAAAGTAGCAAAAGTACTTATAATCTTACTTGGATTACCTTCATAAATTTTTATTTTAGAGTATGGAATGGCATCAAAATCTTGTTTTTTGTAAGAATTAAGGAATACAAAAATAGATTGTGTGCGTGGGTCTACTTTATTCAAATCTATGTAAATGGTTTCGTTGTCGATTTCGTCTGGGTTGCCTGTATCGCCCGAGCGATCATCGCCTGAGTGGCGTACAGATTTGTCGGTAGAAACCAATTTTTTATAATAAATGGTATCCATCCACTGCCCTTGAGCGTCAAACATGGCCACTGTGCCATCCAAATCTACGGTTTCGGTACTCGAAAACATACCCAAAAAACCTGGCGTTTTTATGGCTCCCCAGTTGAGGCCAATGGTTATTTCGGTAAGTTTTGAGCCATTTTTTTCTAACGAAATTTTATTTCCTTTACTCAGATTAATACCTGTATTTTTTGATAAATTCATATTGAAATGATGTGATAATTTTTAGCTAATTTATATATTTTTAATAACTAAAATGTTTTGTTGGTAATTAATGAATGATTTAGCTGAAATTTTATTTTAGAATTTTAACTAAAGAATTATCCATTAAACCAATTCAAATATAATACTTTTAAGAATAATTTTTATTTTTTAATGCGAAATTTTCATATTTATTGTGGCATTTATTGTTAGAATTGTGATTTTTAGACCTTTAGTTTTCAATTTTATTTATGTGATACTTCTACCTACCTTTCGTTTATTATATCTCCTTTTCGGCAAAACGATTGTTTTGAGAAAAGCTATGAGCAGGTGTTTGGGTAAGTTTTTCTTACAAATATATAGGATGTTTTATAAATTTATTAATAGTTAATGTGTTATATTTAGTACTAACTTACCTTTTGGCTTGTTCAGTATTAATTCAATATTCATTCCTGTAGTTTGGGCCCCTATCTGCTATCTATTTTTTAATCATTTTGCTCTTTTCTTTAAATATATAAGTAATATTTAGTCTAATATTATGTTTATTTTAATGAATGTTTTGTGTCTATTTTAGAACTAAAGAATTAGGTACATTTATAAAACATTTAGTAAGATTTATTTAATAAGTATTGTTTGACTAATCGCCACAGCTAATAAATAACAAGTGGGAATCGAAACTTAAACATAGCTATTTTATGGGCTATTTTAGTTTTTTAAAAAATAAGATAAAAATTTCTAGTCAAAATAATTATATTTAATATAAAAATAATATTATTTTTTTAATACATTTTCAAAAATTTACGTATATTGAAATATTAAATTAAATGTTATGCGTATAATCCAAAACATTATGATTATTGATGACGATCCCATCAATAATATTATTGCACGCCACACCATTCGTCATTTTGACTCAAGTATTGTCATAGATGACTATTCTGACCCTGAAAGGGCTTTAAAGTTTTTGGACGAACAATCCAAAAATAGGGTTCAAAAGCTACCAGATGTGATTTTTTTGGACCTAAATATGCCTCTTATAGACGGTTGGGCTTTTTTAGAATCCTATAAAAACTTACTACCATTGTTCAATAAAGATATAGAATTGTATTTGCTAACTTCTTCTAATTCGCATAGCGATATGAAACGTGCCAAAACTTTTCCTGTCGTTTCTAATTACATTACTAAGCCCTTGAATATAAACTCGTTAGAAAAAATACGAAAAGAATTTAGTGTTTAAAATTTTATAGAGCTTTAAAAGTATATCCTTTTGATGTGTAATACTCTAAGTATCTAGGCAACACATATTCTAAGTTTTTTTTTGCTTTTATGTTATCATGAAATACTACAATAGATCCATTTGTAGTATTTTTGATTACGTTTTTGAGGCACATTTCTGGAGATAATAATTTATCAAAATCATAAGAAATAACATCCCAAAATACAATTTTGTATATTTTTTCTAAATACTTCATTTGATTAAAGGTAATTTTTCCGTAAGGTGGTCTATACCAATATTTGTTACTTTCTCTATGATTTAGGTTGATGATGTCATCGCATTTTTTAATGTTTTCAAAATAGGTGTTGTTGTCGTGTTCAAAACCGTTCAAATGATTGTAGGTATGATTGCCTATGGTATGATTTTGAGAAATAATAGATTCAAAAATTGAGGGGTATTTTGTAATATTATCTCCTACACAAAAAAAAGTAGCTTTGGCCTCATGTTTTTGCAGTTCTTGTAGCACAAACTGGGTTAATTCTGGCACAGGGCCATCGTCAAAAGTAATAAAAATTTCTTTTTTATTTGTAGGAACACGATACAAACCATTTGGGTATAACCATTTATAAAAAAATGGTATTTTGTACCAACGATAATTCAACATCGCCATGTCATCAAGGGGTATGATTGATGTCAGAATTGATACTTATGGGGTTTCTTTTTTTGAAAAGGGCCAAAAATTGATCAATTTTAGCATCTGTATACGATTTTACTTTTGGATGCTCAAGTAGATAATTGATAGATTCCATCACAATAAATCCTACAATAGCTATCGTAAGCATTTGAGCCCATTCTGGCATTTCGTTTACAACTATCTTTTTTCGTTTTGCTAATCCAAATAAATTTTTGATACTTTTCTTTTCATAAGTATGATGACTAAAAAGTTTGCTACACCACAAGGCTACACAAAAACCAATAAATCGTCCTACTAATTCTCCAATGATGAATTTTATAATCTTGTCAAGGGTAAAAATTTTCATTAGCTTAAAAATAAAATTATAGAAAAAAGCTATTTTGAAAGTTCTAGGTTTTGAAAAGCAGAGTTTACTTCAGCGTTTCCATGATAATAATTTTGATTCAATGGCCCACCGCCACGTACTTTGCCAATAGGGCCATGTACTTTTTCAACCAATTTATCTTTGCCATAAATAAAATTTCCTCTATCAAAATCAGCAGGAGTTATTTCTTCGTTGGTCAGGAAAATGGCTTGCTTAGGGCAGGCCTCTTCGCATAATCCACAATAAATACAACGAAGCATATTTATTTCGTACACAGAAGCATATTTTTCTTCTTTATATAAGTGCAATTCGTCTTTTGTACGCTCGGCAGCAGTCATAGTAATGGCTTCTGCTGGGCATGATAAAGCACAAAGTCCACAGGCAGTGCATCTTTCTTTTCCTTGTTCGTCTTTTTTGAGAACATGCAAACCTCTATAAGATTTTGAAAACATTTTTTTTATCTCAGGATACTTTATAGTAACTTTTTTCATAAAAAAATGCTTTATTGTTACTGACATTCCTTTGAGAATTGCAGGCAAATAGATACGCTCTGCCATGGTCATGCTTTTGTCTGTAACTAATTTTGAGCGATTGCTTAATGATTGCATTATAATTTTATCTTTATTTTAAAAAACTAACAAAATTTTTATTTGTTTAGCAATATAAACAAATTATATATAAAGTTTAAGAAATATGACTATATTTTTATTCATTGTCATTTACTTGAGCATTTTATTTTGCCTCTATCTTAGTCTTTCGCCAATAGGGAAAGATAATCTTATTCTTTAGATAAACGACATTGATATTTTATTAACTAAAACCTCTGTGCCTATAATTTTATATAATGCAAAGATAAATGAATTTAATAAATATAATCATTGATTTATTGATATTTTGTAATTTTAAAACAAAACAGAAATGATTGACTTCAAAATTAGTAATAAATATTGAAATAGTAGTATTATGCAAATGAAAATGAACTTTATCATCTATTTTTAAATTTAGGTTGTATATTTGTAATACTATGGCAAAAATATTGATTATTGATGATGACAAAATGATTAGGTCTACGCTAAAAGAAATATTGCGTTACGAAAATTACATTACAGAAGAGGCAGTAGATGGAGAGGATGCTCTCAAAAAAATGCAAATTACTAATTTTGATGTAGCATTGTGCGATATCAAAATGCCGAAATTAGATGGTATAGAGGTATTGGAGGCAGCTCGTAAAGAAGGAATTTCTACTGCTTTTGTGATGATTTCGGCTCATGGAAACATAGAAACTGCCGTAGAAGCTACCAAAAAAGGGGCTTTTGATTTTATTCAAAAACCGCCAGACCTAAATAGACTTTTGATAACTATAAGAAATGCCCTAGAAAACCAGCTACTTAGCAATGAAACCAAAGTGCTTAAATCTAAAATTATCAATAAAGATTATGAAATTGTAGGACAAAGTGAGGCCATAAAAGATGTTAAAAACATTATTGAAAAAGTAGCTCCTACAGACGCAAAAGTGCTTATAACTGGTCCTAATGGAAGTGGCAAAGAATTAGTAGCTCGGCAAATTCATGGCCAAAGTAAACGCTCGAGGTTTCCTTTTGTAGAAGTAAATTGTGCGGCAATACCCACAGAGTTGATCGAAAGTGAACTATTTGGGCACGAAAAAGGCTCGTTTACTTCTGCCATTAAAAATCGTGTAGGTAAATTTGAACAAGCCTCTGGTGGAACTCTTTTTTTGGATGAGATAGGCGATATGAGCCTGGCCGCTCAGGCTAAAGTATTGCGAGCGATACAAGAAAAAAAAATAATGCGTGTAGGTGGCGAAAAAGAAATTGATGTAGATGTGCGAATTGTGGCTGCTACCAATAAAATTTTAAAAACCGAAATTGAAAAAGAAAATTTCAGAGAAGACTTATTTCACAGGCTTGCAGTTGTAGAAATTGAAGTGCCTGCTCTGCACACCAGAAAAGAAGATATACCTTTATTGTGTGAATATTTATTGCATAAAATCACGGTTGAATATAATTCTAAGCCCAAAAAAATTACACAAGAAGTAATTCAATTTTTGTGTAAGCTCGACTGGAAAGGCAATATCAGAGAACTAAGAAATGTATTAGAAAGGTTGTATATTATGTGTGATAATGAGATAAATATACTGGATGCACAAAAATATGTGTTGAAAAATGGTTAGTTTTATAAAATAATTATCATATTTTTGACTTTTAGATTATTTTTGAAGCACCATGCAGATTACATTAAAAAATTTATTCCAAAAAAAATCTTTTGAATTAACTTCAAAAGAAGACTCTAAACTAAACAAAACCCTTAGCGTCAAAGATTTAACTTTATTTGGGATAGCAGCCATAGTAGGGGCTGGCATTTTTAGTACCATAGGTACAGCAGCTCATCAAGGTGGGGTTGGCGTTATTTTATTGTTTGTCTTCACGGCCATAAGTTGTGGCTTTTCGGCCGTTTGTTATGCACATCTTGCTGCCAGGATTCCAAATTCAGGTAGTGCTTATACTTACACATATATTATTTTTGGCGAATTTTTGGCTTGGATTATTGGATGGGATTTGTTTATGGAATATGCAGTAAGCAACGTGGCCGTAGCCATATCTTGGAGTGGATATTTTCAAAATTTTATAAAAGGGTTTGGTTTTGTTATTCCAACTGAATTTTCTTTTTTTAACTCAAATTTACATATTGATTTTCCAGCAGCAGCTATCACTATTATTATAACTTATATTTGTTATATAGGTATAGAAGAGTCAAAAAAAATAAATAACATACTGGTAATCATCAAGTTAGCTGTGTTAGCTTTAATTATTGGTATAGGTTTTTTTTATGTTCATACCGAAAACTGGCAACCATTTGCTCCTAATGGATATAGTGGTATTATTACAGGTATATCATCTATATTTTTTGCTTATATTGGCTTCGATGCCCTATCAACCACTGCCGAAGAGTGCAAAAATCCTAAAAAAGATATACCGAAAGCTATGTTATTATCATTGGTTATTTCAACTTTAATTTATGTACTTATTACTTTAGTTATCACTGGAATAATATCTTACACTAAACTAAATGTGGCCGATCCTCTAGCATTTGTGTTTACTTCTATTGGATTAAATATGTTTTCAGGGTTTATTTCATTTATTTCAATTATTACCTTGAGTAGCGTTATTTTGGTTTATCAATTAGGACAACCCAGAATTTGGATGGCCATGAGTAGAGATGGACTTTTGCCCAAAATTTTTTCAAAGATTCATCCTATATATAAAACACCTTCTTTTTCTACCATTATTACAGGTATTTTAGTTATGCTTCCTGCCCTTTTTTGCGACATCAATAGTATTGTAGATTTGACAAGTATTGGCACTCTATTTGCTTTTTGCTTAGTTTGTGCTGGTGTGATTTACAAAACTAGAGTAGAAGAAACCTCGCAACATGCAAACACTTTTAGTATACCTTATTATAACTCTAGGTTTTTTTTATCAATAGCTATTTTTTGTTTAATAATTTTAGGAGTATATTTTGATTTTGATTTCAATGTTTTATTACTCAATAAAATATTAGTTGCTTCAATACTTTTAATAAGTACACTTGCTATAATATATCAATTTTCGCTTATACCAACATTAGGTCTTATATTTAATTCTTGCTTGATACTTCAATTACCAGCAGATTCTTGGTATAGATTTTTGATTTGGTTAGGAGTGGGTATTATTATTTACTTTACATATAGTATCAAAAATAGTAAATTAAGAACAGCTTAAATTGCAAGGTAATATAGAAGGAACTAGAATAACGCATTTAAGATATTTTTAAAAAATTACTCACTAATTTTAAAAAATAATAATCAATGTCGTTTACTTAAGAATCAGATTAACTTTTTCTTTTGGAGAAAGACTAAAATAGAGGCAATAAAAAATGCTTAAGTAAACAATATTGAAATAATAATTAAGATTCAATTTTCTTACGCAATGGCAATGCACTCAAAATACTAAGCATCAAGCCTGGCACTACGAGGTTAGAGAAAATATATCTTTTTACACTATTATAAGCATCTATTTGAGGGATACTTTGCAAATACATCTCGTATATTTCTTTACTTGAGTCAGCAATCAGGGCATCCTTATTTTTTTGTAAATGAATCAAAGATTCTGCTTTATATAAAGTTATAATCTGGGGTTGCCAGTAATTGGTAAGTAAGAAAATAAAAAAACCAGCAAAAATTACAATCACTAAAATAGTTGTTCCACCCAATAGCAATCCTTGAGCAAACGAAAATTCATTTCTTACTTTAGCATAAAAATATAAACTAAAAAATACGCAAATTCCCACAACCAATATGACCAAATTGCCCCAAAAGCTAAAAAACGCATTGGCTTGCAACCAATTGAAGCTCATCCAAAACCAAAAAATTACTCCAATGGCTCCTATAAGGCCAAATTTTAATGCGTGTTTTATCATTAGTATATGTATAAATGAGTAATTTATTCTGAATAATTTTTTATTCTCTCGAGTGCTTCAAGCAACCTTTCTTCGCTTGTACATAGCGATATACGTAAATATCCCTCGCCATTTGAGCCAAAAATAAAGCCTGGTGTCATAAATATATGTGTTTTTTGTAAGTAATATTCTGTAAAATCTTCGGAAGTTTTGAATCTTTTAGGAATACTTCCCCACATAAACATGCCAACTTGTTCACGGTCGTAATCACTACCAATATAATCCATTATTTGTCGCACTATCTCTCTGCGTCTTCCATAAATCCTGTTTTGATTGGCGTGCCATTGAGGAGTATTGTTGCAGGCTTCGGCTGCTGCTAATTGAATAGGTAAGAAATGGCCAGAATCTATATTGCTTTTTACCTTCAAAATACACTGTATATAATCAGCTGCTCCCACCACAAGACCAACCCTCCAGCCAGCCATATTATGAGATTTGCTCATAGAATTGAGTTCTATGGCCACATCTTTGGCACCTGGATATGCCAAAATACTCAGTTGATTATGATTCAAAATAGAGCTGTATGGATTATCGTGTACCAACAATATTTTGTGTTTATGAGCAAAAGCTATATATTTTTTAAATACCTCCTCTGTAGCTGGAGCCCCAGTGGGCATATTTGGATAATTGAGCCACATCAATTTTACTTTTGATAAATCTTGTTTTTCGATGGCTTCAAAATCAGGGTAATATCCATTTTTTTCGACCAAATCGTATGTAAGAATAGTAGCATGAGCAATCCTACTTGCCGAGGCATACGTAGGGTAGCCAGGATTGGGCACCAATACAGCATCGCCAGGATCTAAAAAAGTAAGCGAAATGTGCATAATGCCCTCTTTAGATCCCAAAAGTGGCAATACTTCTGTATCTACGTTCAAATCTACGCCATACAACGACAAATATTTATCTGCAAAACCTTTTCTAAATTCTTTTAATCCTACATAACTTTGATACCCATGTGTAGTAAGATTTTGAGCACTTTCGACTAATTTTTGTATTGTATTTTCTGAAGGGGGCAAATCAGGACTACCAATCCCTACATTGATTACATCAATGCCTTGCTCTTGCATTTTTTTTATTTCCTTTAATTTAATTGAAAAATAATATTCTTTTGTTTCATTTAAAGTATTGGCAGGCGTAATAATCATATTATTCTAATTTGAAGCTACAAAATTATACAATGGTTTGAATGTTTTTAATTTTTTGTTTTATAAAATTGTAAAATTCATTAATCCAATTAATTTTGAACGAAATAAAGGCATACTTTTGTTATACTGCCAAACTCAATTATTTACCTAAAATTGATGCTCAATTTTTAAAATTATAACGATCTAATACTTAAAAACATATAATACAATGGCTACGCTTTTAGATTTTGTGGGCAATACGCCCATAGTCGAGTTAAATAAAATAAATCCAAATCCTAATGTCAAAATTTATGGCAAATTAGAAGGCCACAACCCAGGGGGCAGTGTCAAAGATAGAGCTGCATATAGTTTACTAAAAGGGGCTTTGGATAGAGGCCAAATACAGCCAGGAACTACTGTAATAGAAGCTACCAGCGGCAACACTGGCATTGCTTTGGCCATGATAGCTCGCCTGTTTGGCATAAAAATGGAGCTAGTAATGCCCGAAAATTCTACTCGAGAACGTATCTTGACTATGGAAGCTTTTGGTGCCAAAGTTACCCTAACATCTGCCAAAGGCTCTATGGAAGAAGCCAGAGATTATGCCGAAAATAAAACAAAATCGTCAGACTATGTTATGCTAAATCAGTTTGACAACCCTGATAGTTATTTGGCTCATTATAGAACTACTGGGCCCGAAATTTGGCGTGATACTATGGGCAAAGTAACCCATTTTGTGTCTTCAATGGGCACTACTGGCACTATTATGGGTACATCTAGGTTCTTGAAAGAGCAAAACCCGGCTATACAAATAGTAGGTTGCCAGCCAACAGAAGGCTCAAAAATACCAGGCATACGAAGATGGACACCAGACTATTTGCCCAAAATATTTGAAGCCCACAGAGTTGACCAAATTATAGACATAAGTGAAGCAGATGCTAGAGCCATGACCAATCGATTGGCAAGAGAAGAGGCTGTGTTTGCAGGCATGAGCAGTGGTGGATCAGCTTTTGCGGCTGTGCAACTTGCCAACCAACTTCAAAGTGGTATCATTGTTTGTATCATTTGTGATAGAGGAGATAGATATTTGTCATCTGATTTGTTTGGATAAATGTATATTATTACTTTTATTGCAATATTCTTTATAGGTTAGAATATTAAAAAAATTATATTTTAAATCATAATAATTGAACGAATAAAAGTAATAATAATAGCAATTATAATAAATTTTATAAGTATTTTTGCTATTTTTTATGATGAATAATTTACTGATCCTAGAAATTTATTCATCTCAAAGTTGTTTGAATACTTGCTGTTTTTTAAAATGTTTATTCAATGTCTTAGTTATATAATTGGTGCTTATAATAAGAACCTCTATTTTTTTAAATCAAGTTTTGCACCTATGTTTGTGTATAAATATAAACGATGAATTTTGCAGACCAATTAAATCAGTTTCCTGTATTTGATATTTTAAAAAAATGTATTGAAAACACTAATGTAGAGGCTTATGTGGTGGGTGGGTTTGTAAGAGATACTATTTTGCAACGACCTTGCAAAGACATAGATATTGTGTGTGTGGGTAGTGGCATAGATTTGGCTCAAAATTTTGCTGACGCATTGGTGCCAAAAGCTGATGTTACCATTTTCAAAAATTTTGGCACAGCTATGGTTAGGTACTATGACATGGAAATTGAGTTTGTTGGAGCTAGAAAAGAGTCATACAACAGAAATTCTAGGAAACCTATGGTAGAAAATGGCACCTTAGAAGACGACCAAAACAGGCGTGATTTTACTATCAATGCTCTTGCCATTTCTTTGAATAATACAAATTTTGGATTTTTAGTAGATTCCTTTGATGGAATCCATCATATTGAAAAAAAATTACTAAAAACACCGCTCGATGCCAACATTACATTTTCTGATGATCCATTGCGTATGATGCGAGCGTGTAGATTTGCCTCACAACTCAATTTTGATATTGATGCAGATACATTTGAAGCCATAAAGCAAAATAAAGAAAGAATAGAAATAGTTTCGCAAGAAAGAATTATTGTAGAATTAAATAAAATCATACTTTCTGCTAAACCATCGTATGGATTTAAAATGCTGTATTACAGTGGTTTATTGCAACTTATTTTTCCTGAATTGGTGGCACTACAAGGGGTAGAAACCCAAGATGGAAGAGGCCACAAAGATAATTTTTTTCATACCTTACAAGTGTTGGATAATGTGGCCGAAATGTCGCCAGATTTGTGGCTTAGGTGGGCAGCCATACTACATGACATAGCCAAGCCAGCTACTAAAAAATACTTTCCAAAACAAGGTTGGACATTTCATGGACACGAAGAAAAAGGGGCTCGTATGACCCCAAATATTTTCAGAAAAATGAAATTACCTATGGGCGAAAATATGGTTTTTGTACAAAAATTGGTAAGGCTACATCTTCGACCTATTGCTCTTGTCAAAGAACAAGTGACAGATTCTGCCATTCGTAGGTTGCTATTTGATGCTGGCAATGCCATAGAATCATTGATGATACTTTGCAGGTGTGATATAACCTCCAAAAACAACGACAAAGTAAAAAAATATATACAAAATTTTGAAAGAGTGGAGCAGAAATTGATAGAAGTAGAGGCCAAAGACCAACTTCGCAATTTTCAACCTGTGATAGATGGCCAACAAATCATGGATATATTTAATCTGCCGCCAGGCAAGGCTGTTGGCGAAATCAAAACTGCCATAAGAGAGGCCATTTTGGAGGGAGAAATCACTAATAGTTATGAGGAATCTTACCAATATATGATAAAAATCGCTCAAGAAATGGGCTTAAATCCAGTAAATAAATAGTAAGAAATATTTTAAATTACCAAAATAATTTATTTTTTACAATAAAAAAATAGTTTTATATATAATTATTGAATTTTCTTTTCTATATTTTCTAAAATCTGAAGTTGTTTTGCTTGGCTTTCAAATAAAATTTTAATTTGTTCTTCTAGTAATAAATCTACTTTTTGATGTAAAGCTCTAATTTCTAATTCAGCTTTTAAGTTTATTAAATAGTCATTTTCGCTTCTTTTTCTGTCTTTTTCTTCTTGTCTATTTTGACTCATCATTATAATGGGTGCTTGTAAGGCTGCTATACACGACAAAATTAGATTCATCAAAATAAATGGGTATTTATCAAACTGATTCTCAAAAGGAGCCAAAACATTGAAAGTTATCCACAATGCAAGTATAATAAAAAAAGAAATAATAAAAGACCAACTACCCCCAAACGAGGCCACTTTATCAGATATTTTCTGACCTTTTGATAGAATTTCTTTTGGTGGGTGCATTAAATTATCTATCAAAATATTCTCTTCAATGATAGATTTTTTTACAATGTCTTGTAATTTTTTTAGTTGTTGGCTTTCTTGCTCTAGTAATTTATCTATTTTATTTTCCATTTTTTGTCATTAAAATTTATGCTGAGGTTATTTATTGAATTTAAAATCAAGAATCACTCGAAAAAAATATAGCTAAATCGAAAAATAAAAATATTATAAATTTATATTTCAAGTAAAATTGACAAAAAATTCCGATTATGAGTATTTAAAATTTATATAAAGTAAGATAAATACTTATTTTACTTTTTTATCACTATTTTTTTGATATAAATACCACCTTGATGGTAAATTTTAAGAAAGTAGATTCCATTTAATATTTCTGATAGATTCAGTTTTATGGTTTCGTTTATTTCAGTTGTTGGTTTATCCAATTCAAAGGCAACTTTACCTACCATATCTACAAGTTGTATTTTATAAATAGTAATATTTTCTGATATATTTATATTTAGTTCATCAATTATTGGGTTAGGATATATTTCAAAATCATTTGAGATATTTTTCTGACTATCACTTTGGGTAATTGCACTAAAATTTTGTGGAAAAAACAATTTATTTTGATCATTGTAGCTACTAAAATTTGATTTTTCGAGATTAAATGTAGCATTTGAATACGTTTGACTGGTGTGAGAAGTAGAGCAAGGTATACAATCTGGGCTTTGCATGCCTGGCTCTAATGCTAAAAAGGAGGTATTGGTGGCCAAAACTCTGTTTTTTAAACTCAAAAATAATACTTGATTTCTGTTTTTGATATAGCTTGAATCTGACCAAATATCGCTATTATAATAATAATAATTATAGATAGAATAATCGTTTTCTAAATCAGAAATTCTGAGTCCAGCCCAATTTTTTCGTAACATAGAATCTGATACAATATTAGTATTATTACCTATGAAAGAATGTACAGATTCAATGATGTTATCATTATCGGTAAATTTGGCAATAGCCTTAAAGCCAGAGCTTTTTGATTTGAATACGCCATATTCTGAGTACATAGTATTAGATTTGAAGTTTAAAAAATTTTCTGGAAATTTTTGTCTATAATTAATAATACTCTTAGCAACATCTGTATTTATATCAAAGTCTAATAAATTTTTTGTACCAGACATAGTACTTGGAAAATCAGCCAAAAGATTGGGTACTAACCCAAATTGGTAAAAAACTTCGTTTCCAACTTGGTATTGAGAATAAAAAACGCCATTTTGAAAAGGCGAGTCAAATTCAAAAAGTAAGTTTGTTCCCCATTTTTGTCTATTGATAATGATGTTTTCATTTGGTGCTACTACCCTCATTTCAGAGTTAGTAATAGTTGTACCACTTATACTTTGAACACAATATCGTAGGCCATTAGTAGTATTTGAGATAACTTTAGTGGTAATATTCTTTGGATTAAGTGTATCGATTTGGTTTGAATAATAGTAATAATTATTATTATTTTCTGTAACAAAACTGCTGGGTAAACTAAAAGTCAACTTGTTATTGTTATATTTAAGAGGCATCAAATAGCTTATTTTTACTTTTCTAGAGCTATTATATTTCATAGGATAGATTCTTAATTCATAGTCGCCATTGCTATTTTTGTATAAAATTGAAGGGTCTTTTCTACGTTTTACTATGCCTTCGTAGGTCTGAGAAGCTACACCACGCTCTAGGTGCAAAGCCTGCGAAATATATGAATCGTCTATCCAAAGCCAAGAATCTATGATTGTGGCTTCTTTGGGAAGACCAAAATAAAGACTAAACTCAACTGTATCAGAATCCAAAAATTTGTAATAATTATTTTTATTGCTTGCTGGTTCGCAAGTTAGTATCAGTGATATTTCAGCAAAAAGACCTTTTGGAGTTACTTCAATCTCGGTTTTTGATATTCTACCTTGTCCCCATTTGCCAACTCTTGGTTCTGAAATACTCGCAGATAAATAATTGTAGTTTTGTGCATATATAGCATTACAAATAATATAGATTGATATCAGGGATATTTTTTTCATGTAAACGATGTTTTATTAAATAAAATTAGTAATAATATTTGGATTCAAAAAAAATTTTTCAATTTTTTTGAAATTATTTTGAAAAACCAATCATTTGTATTAAAATCATACCTAATTTTAAAATGATTTTTTTAGTAGTTGCCCTCTCGAATTTCAAAAAAAGCTTCTCTATTGACTTCCTATTGATAAGTACAAAACCAAAGTTTTGAGGGTGGAGATGCCTTGGGCTTGGATATGGTTTTTGAAAACTAAAAGGTGGATTTTGTAAGTTTAAAATTAGGTTTTGTATCTTTAAATCAATATCATTTACCAAAGAATCAGATTTTTTTCCTTAACCCAACTTGTATTTACCCTACCCAAAAACCTGAAATTCTGACCTAATTTTTTAGTTTTTTCATCTATTTTAGAGTATTTTTAATTTATTTTCGATACCAATAATTTGTAAGTACCTGATTAT
>JAAFIH010000059.1 GCA_013297755.1 Cytophagales bacterium | reverse complement strand
GAACATCAGTATCAAGTGCTGCACTACCACCAGTAACCATCAGTACTATGGGTAAAATTGAAAACGATTTTAATAATGGTCTCAAATTATCATACACAGATGCCAACCCAGTGCTCATAACCCCAGATGGCGCTATTAAGTTTAAAGATGGCAGTATATTGGCAACTGCCAATGGGCTGACAAACCAAATACCAATTTTTTCGCCTTGGGTAGCCGATGGCTCAAATATCAAATTCTCTACTGGCAATGTGTGGATAGGTGCTCGCAGACCAACTACTGGTATTCATAGCAATTATAAACTTTCAGTAGATGGTAAACTTGTAGCCCAAAGTATGTATGTGATAGCTGGCAACAGCACTGCTTGGGCTGATGATGTGTTTGAAAAAGACTACAAAATGCAATCGTTGCCAGAAATAGAAAAATATATCAAAGAAAACAAACACCTCGAGGGCATACCCACCTCAACAGAAGTACAAACCAATGGCATAGACCTTGGCAGCATGGATGCCAAACTCTTACGTAAAATCGAAGAACTTACCCTGCACCTTATTCGTTTGGATAAAGAGAATAAGGAAATGAGAGCGTTGATAGGTAAATAAACGATATAGACTTATGAAAAATATATTAATTTTATTGCTTTTAGTAGCAAGTTTTGCGAATGCCCAGCGCATTCGCAAAAACTATAGAGAAATGACAACGTGGGAAAAGCAAACTTTTACAGATGCCATCAAAGCATTGATTGCAGATAATGGAAGTTTAGGATTTGTTACTTTTGGTAATAGTCCAATTACTGGAAATAAGCAATCACAATTTGGGTCTGTCCACAGTGAATTCTTTTTTAATAGAGGTATTCACGGTGAGATTCGTTTTACTTCTTGGCATCGTTGGTTTATTTATGTATATGAAAATGAACTTAGAAATTCAAATATTGTAGGTGCTAACAAAATCACATTACCTTATTGGGACTGGACATCGCAGTACTTTAACACCAGTCCAACAGATAGAGAGATAAATTCCCCATTATGGGATAATAATTTTATGGGGCAGTTTAATAATTTATTAAACCTTGATAGAACAGTTGGGGAGAGTTGGTGGGCAACTCTCCCAACTTCTAAAACTGTTTCAGATTGTTTAGCAAAAACAATAATTGAAAATTCCTCTGATAGTAGAAATTCATTTAGATATGAATTAGAAACATACAACCACAATTCTGCGCACGTATGGGTAGGTGGTTTGATGGGGGGAATAGCTTCACCTAGAGATCCAATCTTCTTTCTCCACCACAACATGGTAGATAAAATATGGCAAAACTGGACAGATTTGGGTAATGCCTCACCATTCCCTGCCGATAAGCAAGATTTTAATGGGCTTAGTACTACTATGAAATCTAACGATGTGGACGATAGCCGCAAACTCAAAGTATGGTTTGCCGAAAATGGTAAAGTGGAGCTAAACAAATATACTGCCACTGGTATAGAAAATTACGATTACACAGGTACAATCAATGTGAGCAATAATTTTGTAGTCCCTAGTGGCACTACTGCCAACTTTACTTCTGCAACCGAAATAGCCTTTTTACCAGGCACGAGCATAGAAGAGGGCAGTAGCATGAGTGCAGAAATAAATGAAAGTAAATTTAATGGGCAAAATGCAAGAATGGAAACACAAGAAACTGAAATAGAATTGAAAAAAAATATATCTTCTGAAATTAAAATTTATCCAAACCCATTTAAGAATGAATTATATATTCAATATCCATACACAGAATCAGTTGAAATAAAAGTTTTTGATGTTATAGGAAAAATTATTTATAAAAATCAACTTTCTGTTTTGGCAAATCAAAATATATTTATAGAAACAACTGACTTTCAACAAGGAATATTTATCATTAATATCCATTCAAAATCATTCAATCAAACCACCAAAATTATTAAACAATGAAAATAAAAACTATTTATGTAATATTAATTTTTATAAATATTGCATTATTTGCACAAAAACCTAGGGTAAGAACAATTAGATTATTTCATCTTTATCAGAATTTTGTCCCAGATACAAGTACAGAATTTACTGGTTCTGGATTGGCTCGTGTTTTTTTAGGAGATACAATTAAATGGTTAAAATATGAAACAGGAAGTAAAGGTTTTAACGATATCAAAACAGATTTGCACACCATATCATCTTATAGAATTCCAATAGGTGCTGCACCTTTTGATTATCTATGGAATCAAGCTGGGGCAGATACAATGTTTATCTATGTACCTACCAAACCTGGATTATACGATTATAAGTGTAAACCCCATACAATTATTCAAGATGGCAGCTTAAATAGCATGTATGGCTCGTTTACAGTAGTTGGCTCTTCACTTACTGGCATCAATGATGCTGAAATAGAATATACAAGTACACCTATACTTTACCCCAACCCTGCAAAAAACACTGTAAATGTACCTTTGAGCAAAACTATAAAATACACTTTAGAAATAACCAATAGCAAAGGCGAACTACTCAAAAGCCTAAAAGTAGATAATACAGAACTATACGAGCTAGATGTAAGCCATCTTACGAGCGGTTTTTATTACCTCAATACCAAATATTGTGGCTGCTCCACACCCAAAAAAGGCTGCACAGGAGCTAGTAGAACTTTTAAATTTGTAAAAGAATGAAGAAATTTGTAGTTTTAATAGTAATATTTTTTATATTCTCTTGCAAAAATGATATTAAATACGATATAAAGCCAACTGAAAACAAACCAATTGAAAATAAACCAGTAGCAGCAAAAATGTTTGACAGCTACCAAGTTGGTAAAATGTGGATTTACAGGTATGGGCAAGATACAGGCGATACCACAGGCAAAAATCCCATTCGTTGGATAGATGCTTGGACAGATACTGTATTTTGTGTACACGATACTATAATGAATAACAGACGTTGGGCTATGTTTAGAAATGTGGGTTATTTTGCAACTCAAAAATGGATTTATGCTCTGAGCGATTCTGCTGGTTTTTTGTTTGAATATAGCAGAAATCTAGATAAGGATGAAGATTATAAAAAACCACATCACAAATTTATGAACTGCAATCGTTGGCGTAGTGCTTATTTTCCAGAATACGTTGCAAACAAAAACATTGGTGACACCTTATGGATTACCGAAAACCGAGTATTTTGGTATGGCTATTTGCACGAGAACGAACCTGTAAGCACCCCAGCAGGTCTTTTTAATTGTAAAATGTATGGCTTGTGTATGACCCAAATGAGCGGTATGAGAACACAGCACTCCAACTGTATGGAAAAAAATTATTATTCAGAAAAAGTAGGATTAGTTTTGTATATTGGCAACCATTTTGGGCTTAATAATTATAGAGAATTGGTTTATTATGGAGATGTAAAATAAATGAATGTACCATGAAACGCAGAAACCTACTTCAAGCCATTCCATTTGTAGCAATAAGCTCACTATGGGCCAGAAGCAACAAAGAATTAGCTTCATGTGCTGTCACCACTGCTGATATTCAAGGACCATTTTATAAAACTAATCCCCCTCTTCGTACCAAAATAGCAACAGATACAGAACCTGGCGAACGGTTATTATTAAGTGGTATTGTCAAAAATTTGGACTGCACACCTATCGAAAATGCAACCATAGATATATGGCAGGCCAATGCGGCAGGTGTATATGATAGCTCTAACAATTATAATCTGCGTGGGCAAACGTTGAGCAATGCCAATGGAGAATACAGTTTTGAAACAGTACTGCCTGGGGTATATAGCGGTAGACCAAGACATTTACATATCAAAGTTTCTAAAGATAATTATAATATTACCACCCAATTATATTTTGCTGGAGATGCTCTTATTACAGCAGACCCTTGGGCATCATTACCAGCTGCAAAGGACAGAATAATGTCTTATTCCAAAAATATCGACAATTGGTGGGTGGCAACGCATGACTTTACAATAAATCAGAATGTAACCTCACAAGCTACTATTTACCCAACAGAAGGACAAATGCTAGAAGTTTTTCCTAATCCTTTTTTCGAAACACTTACTTTTAAGTTTCAACTCAATTATCCTGCTCATGTAGATGTATATTTAGTAGATATTGAAGGAAAAATCCTTGAAAATGTAATTTTAAATCAACATTTACCCAATGAAAAGTACATTTTTAATCTTAAAAATGTAACCAACTTGAATGCAGGATTTTATTATTTGATATTTAAAGTCAATGGTAAGATTATTTCTAAAAATAGTGTTGTCAAAATTTTATAAACAAATCTCTTTTTACAATTTTTTAAACTTAACTATTCTAATTTTTTTTAATATTTTTTCTTAAAAATCTTATTGTAATTTAATTGAAATGTACCTTATTTGTATTTAAAAATTTCAAAAAAACATGAAAATTATTGCTATTGGAGATATTCACGGTAGAAAAGATTGGAAACAAATTGTAGAAAATATTGATTACGATAAAGTAATTTTTATTGGCGATTATTTCGATACTTTTGAGCCTATTTCTGCCAAAGAGCAAATATTAAATTTTGAAAACTTGATTGATTTTAAACTAGCAAACAAAAGTAGCGTTGTGCTGCTTACTGGAAATCACGATTATCATTATTTGAAAAATGTAAACGAAAAATATAGTGGGTTTCAAGAATTATTTAAAATTGATATTCAAGAGTCGCTCCACAAAGCACTGGATGCAGATTTGTTACAAATGTGTTTTATACATCAAAACTATATTTTCTCACACGCTGGTATTACCAAAACTTGGCTCAAAAATGTAGACTATGATGCTCAAATAGCGCTAGAATTGTTTATCAACGACCTTTTTAAATACAAACCACTTAGTTTTAAATTTACAAGTGGGAAAAATCGGTCGTCTTATGGCGATGATATTTGTCAATCTCCAATTTGGGTAAGACCCCAAAGTTTGTATGACGATGGATTACCCAATGTTGTACAAATTGTTGGGCATACTTCTCAGAAAAAAATTAACTTTATAGAAAATAAAATTGTAATTATAGATACACTAGATTTATCTGGCCAGTTTCTTTGTATTGATGATAAAAAAATGGCTGTTTTAGATATTCAATCATTGAAAGCGTAAGATATTAAACTATTTTTTTATTAAAATAAAAAAAATATACCTTATTTTGGATAATCTAAAAGTACACCACTGCAAAATAGTAAAGGAATGGGCTGAAGCCAATAAAGATAAAATAGCCCTTTATTATTTGCCTTCTTATTCGCCAGAAAAGAACCCTGATGAGTATTTAAACTGCGATTTAAAACAAGGTTTATTTGCAAAACCAGCACCACGAAATGTAGAAAAATTAAAAGAAAATTTAGAAAATTATATAGCATTATTGCAAAACAATCCAGTAAGATTACAAAAATATTTTCAACATAAAGATATTCAATATGCAGCTTAATTTATAGATAAAGTGAAGTCAGGTTAATAGCTATTTGATATTTTGTGTAATAAGATAATGATAAGCTAAGTTATAGATAGTGTAAAAAGGAATCTATTTGTAAATTTTTATTTAAAACATGAAAAACCTCTTCTTGGTTTTATTATTTTTCAACTTTTCATGCCAAAAAATTTCTTTTAATAGAAAATTAGTTTGGTTTGGAAGTTCTTATTTGCCAGATACTAGTAATTCTGTCATTGATTCAAATTGGTATAAAAAGCATTTTTATTTGGGGCATTATATCGAAATTTCAGATACAGGGAAAAGTATTTTAATTACAAGAGCATCTTATGGAGAAAAAAGAGAATGTTTTGAAATACAAATTGATAAAAAAACTAAAAATAAATTGTTTGCAATGGCAGATGAAAAAATGTATTACTATAATAGAGACACAATACACATAGCTGGAACTTTATATTGTGGGCTGAATTATACAATTTTTTATCAAAAAGGTATTAAAACAAACAAAATTCAATTTTTACCGCCTTTTGCAAATTCTTCACTTGATTATCTGCATAGGAAATTTGAAAGAATATATAAATTTACTGAAATAAATTCAAAAATAAGTATTGATACATTGTTGTATGATAGTTTGTCGTATCAAATCGTAAAAGATTTTCCAAAATCTAGACCAGCTAGGTTAGTTAAAGATTCAAACTTTTTTCTGCCAATCGTGGATATTTTAACCCCTAACCCTAAAAGTCTAGGCATCAGATAATTTCATTTATTTCAAAAGCTCTTGGGTTTGTTTATTAATTTCATAAATTACACTTTTGTTAAGGCTTTTTCTTGTTTTTATTTTAAACTATACTTGCCTTATATATTCTACAAACTTGAAACTATATTTTTTAAAATCGCAAAATTAAATTAAATAAAAACTATTTTTGCAGTATCAATAACTTGAGAATGAATCAAAAAAATTGGTTTTTATTTTTATTTTTTATAAGCATTGGATTTTTGTTTGCACAAAAAAAGCGACACGAACTCGAAAAAGAAAAAGTAGAAAACCAACTCAGGATTGCCGAAACCAATAAAATATTAGACGAAACAAGAACCAAAAAAACCGCTACTATTGGACAACTAAACGTAGTAACCGAGCAAATCAAAGAAAAAAACGAAGTTATACGCACCTACATCAAAGAAATTCGCCTTATCAATAAAGATATTTCTAATACAGAAAGTAATATTATGGCGTTAATAAATAAACTAAATGCACTAAAAGAAGAGTATAAATGGATGATTTACCAATCATCAAAAACATTTGATGCACAAAATAAACTTCTTTTTTTGTTTTCGGCCGCAGATTTCAATCAGTTGGTTATGCGTATTCAATATTTTACTTTTTATTCGCAATCACGCAAAAAACAAGCACAGCAAATTTCCAAATTTACTTTTAATCTTAGGCTGGAGCAAAAAAGATGGCATCAAATAAGAATGGAAAAACAGGCGGTTTTGGACAATATCAGAAACGAGCATCAAAATCTAAAATCGCTAAAATCTGAGCAAGAATCGACCGTGCAGCAACTGTCGAGCCAAGAAGAAAAACTATTAGACGAAATAAAAGATCGTGAAAAAGCCGTAAAAAAATTAGATAAATTGATTACTGATTTAATCAAAAAAGAAATTGACAAAGCTCGTGCTGCTTCTGTTGATAAAAAAAGTATGCGTACACCAGAGCAAAATAAATTATCAAATAGCTTTGCAGGAAACAAAGGTAAAATGCTTTGGCCTACCGAGCATGGCTTTATTTCAGAGCCTTTTGGCACGCATGCTCACCCTGTGTTGCCTCGAGTAACAGTAATCAATCATGGGGTAAATATTCAAACAAATAAATATGAAAAAGCCCGAAATGTGTACGAAGGGGTAGTGACGGCAGTGGCCGAAGTGCCAGGTATGAACTATGCTATTATGATTCAACATGGCGATTTTTATACCTTTTATGCAAAATTAAAATCTACCTCGGTCAAAGTTGGGCAGAAAGTAAAAGCCAAAGAGTTTATAGGAGAGGTATATACCAACGAAGACGAAGTTACAGAAATTCAATTTCAAATTTGGAAAGGATTTGACAAACAAGACCCCGAACAATGGCTGTATCCGAGATAAATACCACCGAAGACAACGAAGCCGAAGACGAGTTGTTTTTGCACCAAACCATCATAGCCGACAAAGGACAGTCTTTGTTGCGTATCGATAAATTTTTGATGGATAGAATAGCAAACGCTTCTCGCAATAGAGTACAAAACGCTATTGATGGAGAAACGATTTTGGTAAACGACAAACCTACCAAAGCCAACTATAGGGTGCGTCCATTGGATAAAATAACACTTTTTTTGCCAAATCCCCCAAGAAATGATGAGATTTTGCCCGAAGACATCCCATTAGATATTATTTACGAAGACGCTCAATTATTACTCGTAAACAAACCTGCAGGCATGGTTGTACACCCTGCTTATGGCAACTGGACGGGTACATTGGTCAATGCATTGGTACATCATTTCAGGCATTTGCCAACATCAAAAAATGGTGATATACGCCCAGGATTGGTACACAGAATCGATAAAGACACTAGTGGACTTTTGGTCATTGCCAAATCTGAAGAAGCCATGACAAAGCTAGCCTCACAGTTTTTTTATCATTCCATTGAGCGTACATACCATGCAATTATATGGGGTGTGCCCAAAGAATCAAAAGCTACCATTACTACTTATTTGAATAGAAGCCCCACCGACAGGCGTGTAACCGCAAATTTTGATAGTCCCGAAAAAGGAAAAATTGCCATTACAAATTATGAAATTTTAGAACAATTTGGATTTGCAAGTCTTATCAAATGCAATCTCAAAACTGGTCGTACACATCAAATTAGGGCACACATGAAACACATCGGCCATCCAATTTTTAGTGATCAAATGTATGGTGGCGACAAAATATTACGCCATTCTGAACAAGGCAAATTCAAATCTTTTATCGAAAATTGCTTTAAAATAATTCCACGACAGGCACTTCATGCCAAAACGCTAGGGTTTGTGCATCCTCAATCTAACCAAATGGTACAATTTAGTACAGAACTGCCACAAGATTTTAGCACTGTGCTAGATAAATTTAGAAAATATGGAGATTCAAATAAGTTGGTAGTTGGTAGTTAGTAGTTGGTAGTTAGTAGTTAGTAGTTAGTTGTTGGGAGTTGGTAGTTGGGAGTTGGTAGTTGGGAGTTGGTAGTTGGGAGATTGTAGTTTGTAGTTGGTAGATTGTAGTTGGTAGATTGTAGTTGGGAGATTGTAGTTGGTAGTTGGGAGATTGTAGTTAGTAGTTGGGAGTTGGTAGTTGGGAGTTGGTAGTTGGGAGTTGGTAGTTGGGAGATTGTAGTTTGTAGTTGGTAGATTGTAGTTGGTAGATTGTAGTTGGTAGTTTGTAGTTGGTAGTTGGTAGTTTGTAGTTAGTAGTTGGGAGTTGGTAGTTGGGAGTTGGTAGTTGGGAGTTGGTAGTTGGGAGATTGTAGTTTGTAGTTGGTAGATTGTAGTTGGTAGATTGTAGTTGGTAGTTTGTAGTTGGTAGTTGGGAGATTGTAGTTAGTAGTTGGGAGTTGGTAGTTGGGAGATTGTAGTTGGTAGTTGGGAGATTGTAGTTTGTAGTTGGTAGTTGGTAGTTGGTAGTTTGTAGTTGGTAGTTGGTAGTTGGTAGTTGGTAGTTGGTAGTTGGTA